>JALEKD010000029.1 GCA_022769285.1 Prevotella sp. | reverse complement strand
TGGGTATTCCGTCTACCATCGATTTCGTCCCCCAGTGGGGTAATAGTTCTATGGGTCACTCGTGGGGAGTAGTCTTTACGGGTGACAACACTTTTCTCCCTTTCGGACTAAATGAACGTCTTGGTGACCATTTCGGCTTCCACCCCGACCATAAACTTCCCAAGGTATATCGCCACACTTTTGAAAAACAGGCAGAGATGGCGGACATTGCTAAAGATACAACTGTGGAACTCCATTTGCATGGACAATACCAAAGGTCGATGGCCATTGCACAAGAATGTACTAACTATTGGGCAGATTATGACCTTGAACTCTTGTTGGGGCTTAACTATATAGAGTTGGGAGAATACGTGCAAGCAGAGCAATGCCTCATGCAAGCCCACAATATGTGTCCATCGCGTTTTGAACCTCTCTATCAGTTGGTACAAGTGAAACAGAAACAAGACTTGCAACAGGAGGCAAGGAAGCTGGCTCTTCAGATTTTGCGGAAGAAAGTAAAAGTTCCATCTGCGGATGTGGAGGATATAAAAAGTGAAATGAAATTTATCTTAAATAATAACTATATATTAACAAATTAAAATTAAGGAAAAATGAAAAAGAAAGTATTAATAATGATGGTGGCATTTTGTGTCTTTAGCCTTCAGTTGCAGGCACAAATTCAGAAGAAAGCACCGAGGTGGACAAAAGAGATTTTATCTCCATCAGAGATAAAAATGATAGAAGATTTTACCAAGGAGTATGATGAGATAGAATGGAATCAGCTAAAATCTATCGCGTGGAATCGTGACAAAATAAACAAGATGTTAGAGAGAATAAAATCTGAAAAACTTCCGTCTCCGTGGGCAAAGTATAACGGTAAGAAACCTAAGGGAAATTTTTCTTCAAGAACTATGTTACCTGTAGGTATTTACCATACCATACAACCTATATATAGTTGTAAAGGAGATACATCCAAGGCAGTTTTCATAGCCCATTCTCAATTGGACAACTATGATGCTCATGTCAAAATAGAACTAACCTATGTGGAGCACGAAGATAGTGCAGAAGTAATAGACTATACATGTAAAGGTTTTAGTTTGTCTGGGGCTCCCGTTTCCTATCGCCCTCATTCAGGAATAAAGCTAAACAAGAGCGATAGTCCATCAAATTATTATAAACGACCCACGACTCTAAGTCCCCAGAAGACTCCAGATGACTTCGGAGACATAAAGAAGTTGGGCATCCAAAATGGGCATTATGTATTGCAAGGAATATTACATGGAGTACTTACTTATAGGGCAGAAGATTTCAAAGAAAGAAGCGATGAAGTTTTAGATAATGTCCTATTAGAACTGCCATAGATATAATTACCATAAATTATAGGGCTGGATTTCCTACATGGAGTTCAGCCCTATTTTCCTCCGCATCAACCCAATTAGGTAGAAGTATCTCTATGTCTAAAACCAATTATTTAGTTTCTATGTTCCGCTATAACTCTCTAAAGAATATGTTACTCGAACGAATCACTTTATATCGTGAAAGGCTGCAATCCTTACTTCCTATACTATTATGCTGTGGAACTCCATTTGCGTGGACAATACCAAAGGCCGATGGCTTTTGCGCGGGAGTGTACTAACTATTGGGCAGATTATGATCTTGAACTTTTATTGGGGCTTAAGTACAGCGTAAGGTATAAACCTAAAAAATATCTATCTTGCCAATGCCATGAGGCAAAAAATCAGTACTTTTGCAACGTATGAATAAGAAAGACAGGATAATATCATTCTTCTGGCAACATGTGTTGCTACTCATCTCTCTTTTTATTATGACCGTCGGTGTGGCCGTGTGCGTGCGCAGCATGCTCGGGTCGAGCGTTATCAGTACCCTACCCTATGTATTCGAGACTGCCGGCCGACAGATACCGGGCGTGCCACGCCTTACCATTGGCCAGTACACCTACATTATGAACGCCCTGTTAGTGGTAGGCCAGCTGTGTGTACTGTGCAGCCGCTTCGAGGCCGTCCAGCTCTTCCAGCTGCTGGTGGGCTTTGTCTTCGGCTCGCTCATTGACATCAACATGTGGCTCACCACCTGGCTGGAGCCCACCACCCTGTGGATGCAGATAGTGGCCCAGGTGGCCGGATGCACCCTCCTCGGGTTAGGTATAGCGTTAGAGGTAAGGTGCGGATCGGTCACTATGCCTGGCGAGGGGTTCCCGGTGGCCATAAGCGCCGTGACAGGGATAGAGTTTGCCAAGGTGAAGATAGGTGTAGACACCACGCTGGTAGTCCTGGCCATAGTGGCCGGCTACGTGTTCTTCGGCACATGGCAGTGGCACATCGTGGGTATAGGCACGCTCTTTGCCATGGTCTATGTGGGCATAGTGGTGCGCATGGTGGGCCGTCACCTCAGGTGGTTCGACCATCTGCTGGCTTACCGCCCTGGTTTCCGCCGCTACGTCTACGGTCTGGCCCGACTGCTCTTCAAGTCCAACGACTGACGTGGTGGCCTCCACTCAGGCAGCGGCCAACTTACGGCGCAGGCGGGAATACACGAAGAGGTAGCAGGGTATCAGGAAGAGGTCGGCAGCCACCCAGGCCAACGGGTCGCCGAAACATACACCCACAAAGTGGAAGGTAGGCACCAGCCAGAGACTCACGCCGCTACGCGCTATCATCTCCATGACACCACTCATCATACTCAGGTTGCTGTAGCCCATCCCCTGGATAGAATAGCGGAAGATACTGAGCACCCCGAGTATCGGGTAGAAGTAGTTGTTTATCCGCATGAACATGGCTGCATTGGTTACTATCGAGCGCTCGCCTCCGTCGACGAAGAGAGTCATCATATCGTCGGCAAAGGGGAATATGGCGGCAAAGGTGAGTACCGAGTACACCAGCATGATGTACAGCGAGGCCTTGATACCTTGAGCTATGCGGTGGGGCTGACGTGCTCCCACGTTCTGCCCGCAGTAAGTGGCCATGGCCACACCGATGTTATCAAACACACAGGTAAATAGGTACTTGATACGCATAGACGCCGTAAAAGCCGCCACGTACGTGGTGCCCAGGGCATTGTTGGCGCTCTGCAGCATGATGATACCTATGCCTGTAATGGAGAACTGCAGCCCCATGGGAACGCCACTGTTGAGCAGGTGGCCCGTCATGTTGTCATGGTATTCCCACTCGGCACCCGTAGGGATAAGTATCTGTAGCCTGCGGCGTATGTACAGCCAGCACAGGGTGGCCGAGAAAGCCTGCGAGAGCATGGTGGCTATGCCGGCGCCCTCGACCCCCATGCCCATCCACAGGATGAGCACCACATCGAGTACTATATTGAGCAAGGAAGAAGCTATGAGCACGTAGAAGGGCTGCCGCGAGTTGCCCAGGGCCCTTATGAATCCCGACAGGAGGTTGTAGGCGATGGTAAAGGGGATGGCCAGAAACGTAAGCAGCAGGAACACGTACGCATCGTCAAAGATGTCGGCCGGGGTGTTGACCACCCGCAGGATGCGGGCACAGAAGATGGAGGTGAGCATCGTAATGACCACCGCCATAACGGCCCCTATGCGCAGCGAGTTGGCCACGTAGGCGCGCATCTTGGAGAAATTCTTGGCCCCGAAGGTCTGGGCTACCGGGATGGCAAACCCGGCGCACGAGCCGTTGCAGAATCCCATGATAAGAAAGGTAATAGACGAGCTGGCGCCCACGGCGGCCAGCGCATTAACGCCCACCCAGCGGCCCACGATAGCCGCGTCGATGACCAGGTACATCTGCTGAAGAATATACCCGAAGATAAGGGGCAGGGCGAACTTGAGGATGCCCCTGGCGGGCGCCCCTACTGTCATGTCGTTAATGTTACCCATATCTGTGAAAACTATCTTTTGTGTTATAATCGTGGCGGCGTGGGCCTGGATGCCTTGGCGGCGCCCAGTGGTGGCCCGTGGCCCCATGGGATGACGGCGGATGCAGATACACAACCTCCGTACAGCAGTCCCGGGGCTCAGCACCGCCGTTCTAAGTCTCCGGATGGAGCCGGCGACGTATGGCTGCCATCTTGCGATGGCGATCTATCGAGTAGGTGGTGCCGTTGGCCTCTACGTAGTCGTAGAGCCAGTAGGCGCGCTCATAGAGCAGCGTGCAGAGGGGTGCCTGGCTGTAGCCGGCCTCAGCGTAGAGCAGCTCGGCCAGCATGGCCAGTCGCTCCAGGCGCTCGCTGTCGGGCCACTCACGGACAGCATAGTCCAGGGTCTCGTCGGTAGATAGCCGGCAGAGCACATCGTAAGGCCCCACGTACTGGCGGTACAGGTCGCGCAGCTCATGCTCGCGCCGCGGGCCGTCGTAGCGTTTCTCTAAGAAGTTGGCCAGTGCCTTGCCAAACTCCTCTATAATCCTCAGATAATAGTCGCGTTGAAGCATATCGTCATTCTTTCATTCCTTGTCATGGCCCTTGATGTCCTGGATGTACTGCCACAGCTGCTGGTAGAAGGGGTGGCGCGTCAGAGTATCGGCGCTGCCCAGGATGATGAGCTTCATGCGGGCCCGGGTGATGGCCACGTTCATGCGGCGCAGGTCGCGCAGGAAGCCTATCTGCCCCTCATCGTTGGAGCGCACCAGGGAGATGAGGATGATGTCGCGCTCCTGTCCCTGGAACCCGTCTACGGTGTTAACGCTTATCAGCTGGCGGAAAGGCTTAAAGAACGGGCGCGTCCGCAGCAGCTGCCGCAGGTACTGCACCTGTGCCCGGTAGGGCGAGATGATGCCCACGTCGATGCGCTCGTCTATCATACGCTGGCCGCCCACCTTATTAATATAGTCCTGGAGCACATCGAGAGTGTAGCGGGCCTCGCCCTTGTTGATGCGGCCAAAGCTGTCGCCCACGAACTGCTCGCGAAACACGGTGGCAGCGTCTTCGCCCTCGATGGGCTTGTCGGGAACTATCCAGTCGATAGGGTTGTCATAGTCCAGGATGCCGCGGTGGCTCACCTGGGGTGCCGACTGCACCTGGCCGTGGTAGAACCAGTCGCTCGAGAAGCGCATTATCTGCTCGTTCATACGATACTGCACGCGTAGCAGGCTCACCGCCTCGGGGTGGTTGGCCACGATACGCTCCATGAGCGTGGTACCCAGTCCGCCCCTAAGCGCCGTAAGGCTCTTGACCGTAGGGGGCAGCTGGCAGTGGTCGCCGGCCAGGATAATGCGGCTCACCCGGCGGGCCGGAATCCAGCAGGCTGCCTCCAGGGCCTGCGCGGCCTCGTCTATGAAGAGCGTGCCAAACTTCTGGCCCTCCATGACGCGGTTGGCCGAACCGGCCAGGGTCGAGGCGATGACCCTGGCCTCGCCGAAGAGCGTGCTGTTGATGCGCAACTCTATCTCCGTGGCCCGCTCGCGCAGCCGCTCCATCTTCTGATGATAGCCATCGGTACGGCGGCGCTGACCGCGCAACTGGCGGATGGCCTTGCGGATGGCCCAGAGCTGTGGATAGTCGGGGTGCGACTCGAACCGCCGCTCGTAGGTAAAGGCCAGCATCTTGTCATTGACCCTCGTGGGATTGCCTATACGCAGCACGGGCACGCCCCTGTCTACCAGCTTCTCGGCTATCCAGTCTACGGCCATGTTACTCTGGGCACATACCAGCACCTGGCTTTCTCGCCTGAGCACCTCGTAGATGGCCTCTACCAGGGTGGTGGTCTTGCCCGTTCCGGGAGGGCCGTGTACCACCATGACGTCCTTGGCCCAGAGCACCTCGTTGACGGCCTGCTGCTGGGTGGCATTGAGCCACGGCAGGCTGATGGGCCCGAAGCTGAAGCGGGCGGGCCGTGTGGTGCTGTAGACCAGGTCGCGCAGGTAGGCGAGCCTGTTGCCGCGGGCCGCGATGACCCTGTCGAGGGCCTCGAACATGAGCCGGTAACTTGTCTCGTCAAAGAAGAGCTGTACGCCCACCTGGGCCGTAGCCGTGAGCAGCGCACTGACCCGGCCGTTATCGGGCAGGGTTACCACCATGCGGTCGCCATCTACATAGCTTACCGTGCCGGTCATGTCCAGGTAGTGTAGCTGCGCAGGGGCACCGTCGGTACCCTGGGCCATGGTGAAGAACACCACCGGACGGCCATACTCGAAGCTGTGTTCTACCTCGGCGTTAGCCGTGCGGTACACCTCGACAGCCAGCTGGTTGAGCGAGTTGTAGAAAGTGGTGCCCACCCGCAGGGGGAACCACGCGTCGCCACGCCTGACCAGCCGGGCCATTCCACGGGCCTCGGTCTGCCGGCGAAAACTCTCTTTCTCCTCCTCGTACTCGGCCCGCAGCAAGAGCCGCTGCTGCTGGAGTGACTGTATAGGTGATAACTGGGTCATATACAGGTGCAAAATTACAAATAACGGCTGTAATACGCCCCTTGGCGATACCTTATTTTGGGCGTGCGGCTGCATTTTTCCGTTTTTTAAGCCTTATTATCAAAATAAAAGTGTAGCTTTGCAAGATAGGTGTGGTCCTTGAGTGGCCCGGCCTGTACAGTAAGCATAAGCATAACCACCATTACAGACCCAACAACAGCCAATGGTACCCAAGAAGATACATTTCTGCTGGATGAGCGGTGACCCGTATCCAGCCAAGATACAACGGTGCATGGACTCATGGCGCCGGGTAATGCCCGAGTATGAGATAAAGCTATGGAACGCCGACAACTTTGACGTAGAGGCGGCTCCCGACTATGTGCGCGAGGCCATAGAGCAGCGCAAGTGGGCCTTTGCGGCCGACTACATACGCATGTTCGCGCTATACATGGAGGGGGGCATCTACCTGGACTCCGATGTGATGGTGCTGAAGCCTTTTGACGACCTGCTGAGCCACTCCTTCTTCTCCTCGTTAGAGTATCATCCCACGCAGATAGCCCGCGACGGGGCCATGGACATGATTAACAGCGAGGGGGTACGCGTGCGCGACGGCTTTGTGTCGGGCATACAGATACAGGCCGCCGTGATGGGAGCCGAGCCTGGCTCACAGTTTATCAAGGACGTGCTGGACTGGTATGCCGACAAGTCCTTTCTGAAGCCCGACGGCTCGCTGGCCACCGATGTACTCTCGCCCCAGATTTACGCACGTGTGGCCGAGAAGTACGGTTTCCGCTACGTGGACCGCGACCAGCAGCTCAGCGACGGCATTATGATATACCGCTCTGAAGTGTTTGCCGGCAACCGCCACGAGGTTACCCCTGCCTCGTACGCCATACACTACTGTGCCCACAGCTGGCACCCGTCGGTAGGCGAGAAACTGCAGATGCTGTGGAAACGGCTTACACACTAACCCTATAACCCTCTGACCATGGCCAACGAAGCTAAGATATCGGTAGTAATTAACACCTACAACGCTGCCCAGCACCTGGAGGAGGTGGTGAGGGCCGTAGCACACTTTGACGAGGTACTGGTGTGCGACATGGAGAGCACGGACGACACCGTGGCCATAGCCCGGCGCATGGGGTGCCGCGTGGTGACTTTCCCTAAGGCCAACCACAAGAGCGCAGAGCCTGCGCGCACCTTCGCCATACAGTCGGCCACGTGGCCGTGGGTCTTGGTGGTCGACGCCGACGAACTCGTTACGCCTCAACTGCACGACTACCTGTACCGGCGTATCTCCGAGCCCGACTGCCCTCATGGCCTCTACATTCCCCGTAAGGGCTACTTCATGCACAGGCTCTTCGCCTATCCTGACTACCAGCTCCGCTTCTTTGTGCGCGACGGCACCACGTGGCCTCCTTATGTCCACACTTTCCCCCAGGTCGAGGGGCGCATCGAGTACATCCCCCGTAAGCGTCGCGAGCTGGCCCTGATACACCTAGCTGACGACTCGATACGTACCCGTGTGTACAAGACCAACGAATATACTGACAACGAGGTCGAGAAGAAGCGCCACAAGCACTACGGTGCCTTCAAGCTGGTGGCCGACCCTGCCTGGCGCTTCATCCGGGCGTATCTGTTCAAGGGGGAGTGCCTCAAGGGAGTACCGGGATTTATCAATGCCTCGCTCGATGCCTATTACCGGTTTATAGCCATCGCCAAAATCATAGAGTCCAAGAACGCCCAGCGCAAGATAAAGTACTGATACACCCATGCCGGCCACCCACCCTATCATAGCTGACCACCTGAGCGTGGGATATGGGCACCGCGCGGTGCTCACCGACATCAGCCTGGCCCTGGCGCAGGGCACGCTGACGTGCCTGATAGGCCCCAACGGCGCGGGCAAGTCTACCCTGCTGCGCACGATGGCCGGCTATCAGCCCCCGATGGCCGGGCGCATACTCATAGACGGCCGCGACCTACAGACGCTTACCGTGGGCGAGCGGGCGCAGGCGGTAAGCGTGGTACTGACAGACCGCATAGACGCGGTGGCCCTCTGCGTGACCGAGATAGTGGCCATGGGACGCGCACCCTACACGGGCCTGCTGGAAACCACCACCGTTGCCGACCGACAGATGGTGGCCCAGGCGCTGGAGATGGTGGGCATAAGCCACCTGGCCACGCGGCGCATAGGCACGCTGAGCGACGGCGAGCGCCAAAAGGTCATGGTGGCCCGGGCACTGGCCCAGCACACGCCCGTCATACTGCTGGACGAACCCACGGCCTTTCTGGACTTTCCCAGCAAGGTGGCGCTCATGCGACTGCTGAGCCATCTGGCTGCCACACAGGCCAAGACGATACTGATGAGCACACACGACCTGGAGATTGCCGCCGCCATGGCCGACAATCTCATCGAAATACACGAGCATACTATCTGTAAGACTACCGCTGCCGTGGTAAGGGCGCGTATAGCCCAGCTGCTGCAACGCTAACGGCGCAACAGCCGTTCTATATCGGCCATGGAGCGGTCAAAGGGGCCTGAGTGTTCCAGCTTGAGGGTACACATGGCAGCCGCCATGCGGCCGGCATCGGCATAGGGCATACCGATGGCACGCCCATAGAGGTAACCGGCGGCATAGGTGTCGCCACAGCCCGTGGCGTCGACCACCTGGCGGGGCGCATAGGCCGGTATGTCATAATAGGTACCGTCGGCATAGATAACGGAGCCGTAACTGCCCAATGTTACCAGCACCTCGCGCACCCCATAGTCGGCTATGGCGCGGGCCGCGGTATGGGCGTCGGTCAGGCCGGTTATCACCTCCATCTCGTGCTCGTTCACCTTGAGCACATCGGTAAGCGCCAGCACCGTGCGCTTATCCTTCCAGTCTACGGGAAGCACCTGCTGCCCGTCAACCTTACGCAGAAATCCCTGTACGTCTATCGACACACGCCCCTTGGCAGCCAGCAGTTCGATGGCCCCCGTCGAAAAATCGTCGGCCAACAGCGGCCCCAGGTGGAATACACGCGCCTCCAGAGGCTCCAGTTCGCCGATGGTAAAAGGCTCAGCCTTAGCCAGCACGTGCTGGGTACGGTCGTTGGGATTGTCGCCATAGATATTCTCGAAGAACACCGAGCGCGAACTGTGGTGACACACCAGGTTGACCCCGGCACGGCGCAGACGTTCTATCTCGTCCATCGACTCGTCGCCCACCTTGGTAACCAGCAAGTAGTCTGTCTTCTGGGGCAACTGGCTCATGGCCCATGCAAAGTAGAAAGAAGTCCCTCCGGCCATCTCTACCGTCTGGGCAGGCGTAATGACCCTGTCGTGGGTAATATGGCCTATGCAGCAAATGTCATTCATCATCGTGTAGTAATTGCAGATATGGGGTGGCGCAACTGCAAAGGTAGTGCAAGCCGAGGGAAATACAAAATAAATCCCATTTATTTTTATTTCCGAGGCGCAGACTACCTTCACGGCGACAGCCGTAAAGGTGCAAGCCGAAGAGACTGCAAAGAAAAAGACAAAGTATTTTTCGCATACATGGGGCGATAAGCGCCATGAGGAGTGGGAGCGTCCTTACAGCGCACACGGATCACACGGTGGTGGCCATGGTTATTCTGTAAAATATAGGTGGCATCACCAAATTCACAGAGACCGACCTTTTCTATCCTGGGAGCCGTCTTTAGCGAGCTGGGAGCCGTCATTAGAAGTCTAAAGACCAGTCTTTTCATTTCGACCGATGGTTGCTGATTTGCCAAGGGCTATTCTCAGGCATCGTCTGTTAGCTCACATTCCCTCCTTGGGGGGCTTGGGGGCCATCCATTGTTATCACTGCTCACCTGGCCACATGGCAGCCTAAGACCAGGGCGGCCATACCGAGTATCAGACTGACCACGGTGTACGTGGCGGCAGCGAGCAGCGACCCATCGCGGGCCAAGAGCACATTCTCGTTCATAAAGGTAGAAAAGGTGGTAAGTCCGCCGCAGAAGCCGGTAACCAGCAGGGCGCGAGTCGTGGGCGACAGCACGCCAGAGCCAAACAGCGTGGTGAACACGCCTATCAGAAAGCAGCCCACGACATTAACCACCAACGTGGCATAGGGAAACGCGGCAGCCGGAACCACCAGCGGCAGCCACCGAGCCACCAGATGGCGCAGGCCTCCGCCCACGAAACTACCTAAGCATACACATAGTAACTCTTTCATAACCACAAAGGTACTGCTTTTAGGCCATACGTACCAAGAAACAGCCCATTTACTTTCATAAAAGCACCCTCGCTGAGACAGCCACGGCCCCCACCATCGGCATGACAGCCGCTGCACCGGCCGTGACCGACAGGCTGATAGGCGCAGCCATCGCCCTACTGCTATATATTAAAAGGGCGCGCTGCCCGGACATGAGTTCCAGGCGGCACGCCCCGTATGGACAGGCCGAGAGAGTGGCCAAGCGGCTATTTGCTACCCTTCTTCTTATAAGTGACAATGCCGAAGACGCGTGTCTGTACATTGTCCTGCGGATTGAGCCGCTCCAGCCTAACAACGTGGTCGCCCTCGGGCAGGTCGAATATCGCAAAGATCTCGTTGGCCCTGCTGTGCTGGTCGGCCGGCATCGTTACGATACGCTCAATACGGCCATCGACCGTCACCCGAACCTGACCCACATACTGGGGGTCATCGGCCTTGAGGTCGCCACGTATCACCACGCCGCAGCCATTGAACCTGATGTCGCCCACGCGGTCTATAGGCTTGTTGCCCAGGCTCCGCTTAGACGTGGCGACTATCCCCTCGAAGCTCTGCTCGAACCTTACGGGCTTAACGGGCTGCACGTTGATGCGGGCCGTGGTGGCCGACACGCGGCCACCGTTCTTGGCTATCACCTGGAGGGCATGCTTCAGACTGAGCTGGTACGCGCGGTTGAGCGAGATGTCGGTGTACTTGAAGGGGATGTCCTCGGCAGGCTTAACCGACCGCTTCCAGTAGTCGGGAATACGGTTGTAGCCCAGCATGGTACCCAGTATGCCGCCCGCGGTAGAGGGGTTGCAGTCTGAGTCCTGTCCGCAGCGCGTGGCGATGTCCACGGTGCGCCCAAAGTCGCCATTACCATAGAGCAAGCCCATCACCACGTAAGCGCTATTGATGGTGGCGTCTATGCTGGACTTTCCTAAGAAGTTATCGGGGCACGCCTTGTGCCGGCCGTAGGTGTTCTCTATCTGCTGCCACGTCGTGCGCCAGTCCTTGTTGGCTCGGCAGGCAGCAATGGTGGCTGCCATACACTTGTGGAAGTACGACTGGGCGGGGATGGCCTTGAGGGCCTCGGTAACGATGTAGTTGACATCGTTAGAGATAAAGGCCAGCGAGAGCATCGTGGCCACATACACGCCGCCATACCAGCCATCGCCGTAGCACATGATGTGGCCGATGCCGTCGGTATAGTGGGCAGCGGTCTGGGGCATGCCCGGACTCATCAGTCCGGCGTAGTCGGCCTCAATCTGGAAGTCGATGTCGTCGGCATGAGGATTGTTCTTCCAGTAGCCAGAAGCCGGTGGCTCGATGCCGTTGAGGATGTTGTAACGGGCACCCTGATTGGCCGCCCACAGGGGATAGCCGGCAGTGGCGAAGGCATGGGCAAAGTCGGAGACGGGTGCGTGGAGCCCCTTCTTCTCGAAGATGTCTACGAAAGTGAGGTCCATGTAGATGTCGTCGTACAGTCCGGGCAGGTACTTGTAGTAATGGGCCACCAGGGTATCGTTCCAGGCTATGTGGGTAGAGTCTGGTATCATGCGGCCGGGGTACCTAAACTCGGTGGGGCCACCGTAGGCACAGCCTATGGTCTTGCCAGCCCATCCACCCTTAATCTTGTCGAGCAGCGTGGCCCGGCTCAGGGTTACCGTCTTGGCCTGTGCGCCCAGGGCCAGCACGGCGGCTGCCGCCAGGGCTAAAAATCGTGTCTTGGTCATTGTCGTGTAATGATTATCTAAGTGTATGAGTAAACTGATAACAATAAGCGGAGTGTAACTCTTAACGCCTGTGTGGGCCGTTACGGGTAACACTCCGCTCGCCTATACACCCACCGGCAGGGTGGGTATCGCAGCGCTATTACTTGCTCTTCTTCTTGAAGGCTATGTAGCTATAGACATTGCTCTTCACGTTGTCCTGAGGATTGAGGCGCTTCAGGCTGATGGTGTGCTCGCCATCCTCCAGGTCGTAGTTCCAGTAGATGTCGTTGGAACGACCATGGTAACCACCGGGCAACTTCATAACGGGCATCTTCTTACCGTCAATGATCACCTCGACCAGACCCACGTAGTTGGGGTCATCGCTGGTAAAGCTGCCACGGATGACAATGCCGCAGCCATTAAACTTAAAGGGCGCAACCTTATCAATAGGCTTGTTGCCGAGGCCGCGCTTAACGGCGGGGACAAGTCCCTCAAAGCTCTGCTCAAGGCGGACGGTCTGGATGGACTGAGTCTTGATCTTAACCTTATTGCCAGCCACCTTGCCACCATTCTTGGCTATCACCTGGAGGGCGTGCTTCATGCCGAGTTCGTAAACCTTATTGAGCGAGATGTCGGTGTACTTGAAGGGGATGTCCTCGACTGGCTTGAGCGAGTTCTTCCAGTAGTCGGGGATGTTGCTGTAGCCCAACATGGTGCCAAGGATACCGCCGGCGGTAGAGGGGTTACAGTCGGAGTCCTGACCGCAACGTGTGGCGATGTCGAGGGTCTTACTGTAGTCGCCGTTGCCATAGAGCAGGCCCATGACAACATAGGCGCTGTTAATCTTGGCATCGATATTGAACGCCTGGTATACACCGTCTGGGCAAAGGTCGGTCTCGCCGTACTTCTCCTGGATCTGTTTCCAAGTGGTACGCCAGTCCTTGTTGGCCTTGCAGGCAGCGATGGTAGCCGAGATACACTGGTAGAAGGTAGACTGGGCGGGGATGGCCTTGAGGGCCTCGGTAACGATGTAGTTGACATCGTTAGAGACAAAGGCTAACGAGTACATCGTGGCCACATACACACCGCCATACCAGCCATCGCCATAGCACATCATGTGGCCAATGGCATCGCTGTAGTAAACAGCGGCGCGGGGCATACCTGGGCTCATCAGTCCGGCGTAGTCGGCTTCAATCTGGAAGTCGATGTCGTCGGCATGAGGATTGTTCTTCCAGTGGCCAGAAGCAGGAGCGTCGACCCCGTTGAGGATGTTGTAGCGGGCGCTCTGGTTGGCATGCCACAACTGGTACTCTGCATTGGCGAAGGCGTGAGAGAAGTCGCTGATGGATGCATCAAGACCCTTCTTCTCGAACACGTCGACAAAGGTGAGGTCCATATACAGGTCATCGTACAGCCCGGGGAATGTATCGTAGTAATACTTGACGCGGCTGTCGTCCCATACTATCTTGGTGTCATCGGGTATAATCCGGCCGTTGTACTTGAACTCGGTGGGGCCACCAAAGGCGCAGCCAATGGTCTGTCCGGCCCATCCACCCTTAATCTTGTCTAACAGTGTGGCCTTGCTCATGGTGACGGTCTTGGCCGAGGCACCTATGGCGAGCATGGCGGCACATGATAAGGCGAAAATCTTAGTTTTATTCATGGTCATATAATAATGTATATTAGTTCTTAGCGATGGCTATCATGCACAAGCCCACGATAAAGAGGACGAACATGAGCGACAGCAGAATGTTGACGATGCTGCGGCTGCCCTTGAACTCTTTCCAGATGAACACACCCCATAAAGCGGCTATCATGGGGGCTCCCTGGCCCAGTGCGTAAGAAATGGAGGCACCTATCTTGCCGCTGGCGATGTAGCTCAGCACCGTACCCAATGCCCATACACAGCCACCGAACACACCCACGAGGTGGGTAGACAGCTTGCCCTTGAAGTAAGTGGCATAGCTTACCGGCGCGCCCTCAAATGGTTTCTTCATGACCACGGTGTTGAACACAAAGTTGCTCACGAAGATACCCACAGCAAAGAGGAAGAAAGCCGTATAAGGAGTGGCCTTGCCCTCGGCGGGGTTCTCAAAGTTGGTGTTATCCATGGCGTTGGCCACCAGGGCATAGAATGTAGACATGAGTACACCGGCTATGATGGCCAGGACAATGCCCTTCTTGGCTGTCGACGAAGCATTGTCCTTAGTTTCGATCACCTCGGTTTTGTCGCCTTTCTTGGCAGCGGCCATACCATTGAGGATAAGGGCCACCATGACGAGGGCCACACCACCGAAGATGAGCACGGGATTGCCCTGCTCGCCACCTACAAAGATATAGTTGTTGAGCACGCCCAGCACCAGTGCCAGACCACAGCCCAAGGGGAAAGCGATAGACAGGCCGGCCAGTGATGTAGAGGCCGAGAGCAGGATGTTAGAGAGGTTGAAGATGATACCGCCGGCCACTGCCGAGAGTACGCTGGCGGTAGACACCTGCAGCAAGTCGGGCACGAAGCTGCGGCCGCCCTCTCCGATACTTCCCAGAGTAAAGCCTATGATGAGCGAGAACAGCAAAATACCTATTACATAGTCCCAATAGAAGAGTTCATAACGCCAAGTCTTGCCAGCGAGTTTCTGAGTATTGCCCCACGAGCCCCAACAGAGCATTGTAACTACACACAGCACGATGGCCAGTGAATAACTGCTAACTATAAACATAATTCGATAAAATTTTAAAAGGGTTATTTAATTATTAGATTTCTATCTCTGACAGATGGGGCATGGACATCTGGGCGCCGCGGCGGGTCACCGAGATAGACGATGCCTTGTTGCCGAAGCGGATGGCATCCTCCAGGGTCTTACCCTCGGACAGGGCCACGCAGAGGGCTCCACAGAAAGTGTCGCCGGCCGCCGTGGTGTCTACGGCCTTAACCTTGAAGGCCGGCACACGTATGAGCTGGCCATCAACACGGGCACATACGCCCTTGCTGCCCACGGTGATAATGACATCCTTGACCCCCAACTTCTGGATTTCGTCCATGGCGCGGGCCATGTCTTCCTCGGTATTTATCTCTGTGCCCGATATATAAGCAGCCTCGGTCTCGTTGGGTATCAAGAGGTCTACATTCTTGAGCAGGGCTTCGGGCAGCGGCTCCTTGGGGGCTGGGGCTGGGTTGAGAACCACATAGGCGCCATACTTCTTGCCCAGGGCGGCCGCCTCGATAAGCGCCTCGACTGGAGTTTCAAGCTGCATGAGCACAATGCCGCCCTCGCGGAAGAGGGGCTCGGCAGCCAGGATGTCGGCTGCTGACAGGAGCGCGTTGGCACCCGAGTCGAGCACTATACTGTTCTCGCCGCTGCTGATGGTGGTAATGACGGCTACGCCCGAAGGGGCCTCATCGGTCAGCGTGAGGGCCGACACGTCGATACCCTCACCCTTGAGCATCTCTACGGTAGATTGCCCAAACTGGTCGTTGCCCAACTTACCTATAAACACGGTCTTACCCTCTAAGCGGGCTGCTGCTACAGCCTGGTTAGCGCCCTTACCTCCGTGGTTAGTCATAAACCCATGTCCAAACATGGTTTCGCCCGGTAGTGGGAAATGCTCGGCCGATATAACCAAGTCCGTATTGGCACTACCTACTACAAGAATGGTTTTCTTTTCTTTCATTATCATGGTAAAACTGGTTAAATTATGCAATTTGATTGTGCTAAAGTAAAAAAAAATCAATCAACATCAAAATAATTCATGTTTTTTTTTCCGAGGAAACAAAAAAAACGTACCTTTGAACCACCGTAAACAATATAGACCTTATGTAGCATGAAAAAGGAAACACTGGAGGATTTGTCCAAGATAACCGGCTTCTCGAAAACCACTATTTCGCGGGTTCTCAATGGGAAAAGCAAGGAATTTCGCATTAACGAGGAGACCTGCGAGCAAATAATCAGTGTGGCCAAGGAGCTCAATTACAGGCCCAATCTGGTTGCGCAATTTTTGCGCAAAGCCGAGGGACGCACCTTAGGTATCGCAGTGCCTTACATCAGCAACCCGTTCTTCGCCCAGCTGGTTTCCACCATCACCATCGAGGCCAAGAAACACGACTATACGGTCATGCTCTTTGACACGCAGGAAGATGCCAACATAGAGAAAAAGTGTATCTCGGCCATGGTGGAATACCAGGTCGACGGCATCATCATCGCGCCCTGCTCCGAGACTCCGGACCTGCTGGAGATAATCAGCAAGAACATACCCGTCATCCTGATGGACCGATACTTCAAAGACTCGTATCTGCCGTACGTCTCTACCAATAATTTCAAGGGGGCCTATGATGCTACAAGGGCTCTGCTCAATGCCGGGCACCGCAATATACTCTGCATAAGGGGCCCGGAGAGTGCCGTGACCACCCAGGAGCGGGCCAAGGGGTGCCGCCAGGCCATAGTGGACTTCGGCGAGCCTTGCAAGCTCAAGATTCACGGCAACGAGTTCTCCATTCAGAACGGATATACCGAAACCAAGGTGGCCCTGATGAAGCCCAACATGCCCACGGCCATCTTTACCATGAGTACGAACATCTTGCTGGGCACCATCAAGGCCATTAACGAGCAGGGGCTCAAGATTCCGGACGACATATCGGTCATCTCATTCGACAACAGTGTGTACCTGGACTACCTGAACCCTGCCATCACGCGCGTGGCCCAGCCTACGGAGAACATGGCCCTGGCAGCGGTTAAGATGATGATAAACTGCCTCAAGGAGGGCAAACAGCTGCAGTCCAAGATATTCATGGCGCCCACGCTGATAGCCAAAGACTCGATAAAGATAATAAACTCCTATACGGCTCACCACGAGCAGGCCAAGGACTGATATGTCTACAGCGGCGCGAGGGGTGAGCCCACTGCCCGCGAATAGTTCCGGGCAGAACTTAATAATACTATAAGACAATGAAGAAGTATGTATGCGATGTGTGCGGGTACATCTACGACCCAGCCGTAGGCGACCCCGACAATGGTATCGAACCGGGTACTGCGTTTGAGGACCTCCCCGATGACTGGGTTTGTCCCCTCTGCGGTGTAGGCAAGGAAGACTTTAGCCCCGTAGACTGACAGCAGGTCACCGGACAACACTAACAACTCTGTGGCGGCGGCCGGCCCTGACATGGTCACTGCCCCATACACCAAGAGGGCTCCCAGCATGCTAATGATAGTCATTAGAACGCTGGGAGCCCCCTTTTCATTTCCCACGATGGTCATTGGCTTGGCAAGAGTCATGTTTAGACTGCCCTTTTTACTCTTTTACCCGTTTGTTTTTTACTTTTTCCCAGTGGGGACGGTCGCCATGAGCCCAAAGGTCATTCCACCCTATCATCATGGCGTTTACCGTTTCCCTGCTTGCCATCTTACATCACCCATGAGGGGCTTGGGGGCCGCTGTTTCTTATATTTTCACCTTTAAAGCTCGGTGAGCCATACGCTGCATGAGGCGAGCGGTGGCGGCATCGACACCTGCAGGACGATAGGGGTTGCCCACCACGCTGTGGCCGGTAAGAAACTCGCACCAGGTGCAGGCAGCAGCATAGCGGCCGTAAGCCAACTGGAGGTGGAAGCCGTCGCGGTTGAGCACATCGCCCATCTTCTGACGGGCCAGTTGGATGGTTACTCCCACGGGGATGACCCTGCTGATGCCCACGCGGGGCAGAACCTCCCCCGCGGTAAGCAGTATGTTGCTATACATACGCTGCTGACTCCTGCCGTAGTACTTGAAAGCGCCATGCGTACTATTGGCCGGATAGGCCCACGTCAGGTGCCAGGCCATCTGCACCCGCGGGTTGGTAGCGGTGGCCAGCACATAGTCCTTGAGGTGCTGCAGATTGGCGTAGGTATAGGGCAGACCCGAGAAGTGGCTGGCCTGCTGCAGGGTGATGATGTCCCAGTCGTCATCGCGTATGATGGTGGCCAGGTCCACGTCCTTGCGGGTCGTGGTGTGGCCTCCCACTATCTTGCGGTAACGGTATTCGGGCTTGGCAGCCTGCGCGTTGACCCAGTGGCGGTCTATGGAGCAGCCCCCGATGTAGGCGTTGCCGATAACGAGGCTGTCGCCCTGCGCCGCAGCCAACTCGTAGAGATACTGTTCGACCGCGTCTTCCGAGAAGCTGTTACCTATGGCCAGCACCCTTATCAGCCGGCGCGCGTCGGCCGTGGCAGCAGTCAGCAACAGCAGCGCCACCACGACCGTAGTTATCCTGCGCAGGGTCATGGCTGTGCCTCCCCCTGCTGACGGTCGCTGCGGATGAGGGCCAGCAGGTGGTCTACGGCCTCGTCCTCAGGGATATTTTTCTCGACACACTCCTGGCGGCGGTAGAGCGACACGCGGTTAACGCCGGCACCCACATAGCCGTAGTCGGCATCGGCCATCTCACCGGGGCCGTTAACGATACAGCCCATAATGCCTATCTTGAGACCCTTGAGATGGTTCGTGGCCTCCTTGATGCGTGCGATGGTGGTACGCAGGTCGTAGAGGGTGCGCCCGCAACCCGGACAGGATATGTACTCAGTCTTGCTCACACGCAGACGGGCCGCCTGCAGGATGGCAAAGGCTGTATCGGCCATGTCGGCTGCCGTGAGGGCTCCGTCGTCCATAATCCACAGGCCATCGGTGAGTCCGTCCATCATCAGCGCGCCCATGTCGGCGGCAGCGTCGAGCTGCAGGTCGGGCTTGCTGTCGGTGCGGTACATCTGGGCCATCACCACGGGGTTGGTAACGCCGGCAGCCATCATCTCGTGAACCAGCGCGCGCTGGGCTCCGGTACGGTTGGCGTGGTTGCTCATGCACACTACTACTGCCTCGGGATGTGCGCGCAGACAGGAGAGGTACTCCTCGGCCGGGGTGCCAAACTGCAGCACCAGGAACTTCATCTCGCTGTGTATCATGCCCATGAAAGGCATCGCATTGGTGGGGAATATGGGGTAGCAGCGGGCTGCGCCACGCGCCTTCATGTCGGCGTAGATGTTAAAGTCGGCTATGTAGCCCTGCGTAGGGTCTATCTCGTCTGGTATCGTGGCTCCCACATAGATATAGTCAGACCGCGTGTCGCCCTGGGGTACGTCCCCCTTCTGACTCACTATCACCACGGGCACCTGGCTGCCACCTATGTTGCCCACGGCCTGTGTCTTGCGGCGCGTAGGATGCAGCCAGTCGAACCCTTCGTACATCTGGCCGGGTATAAGCTGGTGACCCTCGCGACAGGTAAAGTGGTCTACCAGCCGGCGGGCCACGGGAATTTCGGCCTCGGGCTCTTCAGAGAGCGACACACGTACAGTGTCACCGATACCGTCAGCTAAAAGAGCACCAATGCCAACAGCGCTCTTGATACGGCCGTCTTCGCCCTCGCCGGCCTCAGTAACACCGAGGTGCAGAGGGTAGTGCATATCCTCCTTGTCCAGCTGGGCCACCAACAAGCGTACCGACTGGACCATCACCACCGTGTTGGAAGCCTTGATAGATATGACTACATCGTCAAAATGCTGCTTCTTACAGATGCGCAGAAACTCCATGCAGCTCTCTACGATGCCCTCGGGCGTGTCGCCATAACGGTTGCGGATACGGTCGCTGAGAGAGCCGTGGTTAACGCCTATGCGAATGGCCGTGTGATGGGCCCGGCAGATGTCGAGGAACGGGATAAAACGTTCCTCTATCTTACGGAGCTCCTGAGCATACTCCTCATCGGTGTACTCCTGGTGGATAAACTTGCGGGCAGGGTCTACGTAGTTGCCGGGGTTGATGCGCACTTTCTCGGCATAAAGTGCCGCCACGTCGGCCACATGGGGGTTGAAATGGATGTCGGCCACTAAGGGCGTGTCGTACCCATCGGCACGTATGCCGGCATTGATATTCTTCAGGTTCTCGGCCTCGCGCGAACCCTGGGTCGTCAGACGCACCAGCTCGCCACCAGCGCGGATGATGCGCTCAGCCTGAGCCACACACCCATCGGTATCATTAGTATTGGTAGTGGTCATCGACTGGATGCGTATGGGGTTGTCGCCACCCATGTCAATGGCCCCGACGTGTACCACCGACGCGGCACGGCGGCGGTAGTTAAACAGGTCAATTACACTTGTACTCATAATCGTGTATATCTGCCAGTTCCTTGTTGGCCTTCTCTATCTTGGCCCCTAAGCCAGCCTTCCACTCGGCCACCTGACGGGCCACCTCGTCGTCGCTCAGGGCTATCATTTCGGCAGCCAGTATGGCGGCGTTCTGGGCAGCATTGACACCTACCGTAGCTACGGGTATGCCCGGCGGCATCTGTATGATGCTGAGCATAGCATCCAGTCCGTCGAGCATACCCTTGATGGGTACGCCGATAACGGGTAACGTGGTCGACGCAGCTATCACTCCAGGCAGGGCCGCAGCCATGCCGGCCGCAGCTATGATGACCCGTATGCCCCGAGCCTTGGCTCCCTTGGCAAAGGTCTCCACGGCGTCGGGCGTGCGGTGGGCCGACAGGGCGTTAACCTCAAAGGGTATCTTGTGGTCGTTAAGCCACTTACATGCTTTCTCCATGACGGGCAGGTCGCTGGTACTGCCCATGATAATGCTAACCATTGGTTTCATAACGCTTATATGTTTTAAATCTATATTCTTAATTCCCAGGCAGCTCATAGTTAGTTATAAGCAGGTGGGTAACCTTCTTGTCATTACGGTTCATAAAACTAACAAGATACTCCTTGTCAAAGGTACTTATATGGATGCCTCTCTTGTTGTAGAGACCGTATATAAACTCCGTATTCTTGATAATCATCATCCACTTGGCCCTGCAGCGGGTGGTAAGATAGTCGGCCAGACGCTCCTGGTCATCCCGAGAGAAGACGTTCTGTGCGTACGTACTGAACTCGCTGTCATAGGGAGGGTCCAGGAACACGAAGTCGTCCTCGGAGGGCTCGTGGGCTTCTAAGAACTTCTCAAAGTCAAGATTGCAGATATGGGCATGCTCAAAATGGCTTAATACAGGCTCCGAGAGATAGTACTCCAGTTTCTTACTCATCGACTTGCCATTGTAGGCTATACCGCCATAAGGCACGTTGAAGTCACCTTTGCTGCTATATCGGAACATGCCACTATAGGCATAGTTGCGTATAAAGAAGAACAGGGCACTATGGACATCGGGGTTACTATCGGCTATACCGCTGTCGTTATAGAGATGGCGGTAGTTCATATAGACAGCACTCTTGATGGCTGTTTCAATATTGTCATCCACATCGCTGGCAGGCAGCTTGTGGCGCTGGATTTCCAGCTCGCGCATGCGGGTCATCTTGCGGCAAAGGTTTTTCTCAGCCTCGCTGACCAATACACCCGGAAAAGCCCTGAACTCAGGCGTGAGGATAGCCTGTAACTCATCGGCCTTATCCATACAGAAGCCATGAACCCACTCTCTGAGTGCCGCCGAGTCTAACTGGCCCGACCGATATTGATAATAGGTATCCGTAAGTGATGGATGGGACCGGAAGAAGCAAGCAGCGTTCTGCCACGACTGGTCTATGGCACTGACAAGACCGAAGAACCGGCTGTCAGAAGAGGCTATGTGCCTATACAGGGCTATCAGCTCTGATGAGAAGTCGTTAATAAAATATTCCTGGGCCTGTATGCCCATGAATACCGACCCTCCACCCACAAATGGTTCATAGTAACGCCTGAACTGGGGCAGATTAGGAATAATGTACTTCAACTCTTTCTCCTTGCCGCCAGGCCACTTGATAATAGGGGAGAGCCCTGAAGCCCTGTTGATAGGGACAATGGGAGTACGGAGAGCCTGCTGTGACTTCTTATAATTAAAGAATGTATCTATATCGGCCAAGGGTAGCGCCGTGGTTACGGCTGGCTCTCGGGCCATGTCGGCCTCGGTATTCTCTACGGCACTATATGTCTTCATATCTGGTTCTTCCTCTCGGTTTATTATATCGTCTATGCGCCTTTTAGCCGCACAAAAATAACTATTATCTATCTCTACACCTATAAAGCGACGGTTCAGGCCGAGGGCAGCCACCCCTACCGAGCCTACTCCCATGAATGGGTCAAAAACGATGTCGCCCTCGTTAGAGGCTATCTCTATCATCTTCCTCAAGATGGCCACAGGCTTCTGGGCAGGATGCTTGGGGTCGGCCAGGCGTTCTGGCCGCATACAGATGGGGCTCTCTATGAAGTTGTGCATCTCTTTCTGGGAGATAAAGTTCCACGTATGACGCTTATTCCAGCACGTGAAGATCATCTCGCAGCTGTTTAGAAAGCCAGCCTTGAATATTTTGGGGGCCGGGTTGGTCTTGTGCCACACCATGAAGTTAGTTGTATCAAAAACAGCATCCAGGCAGTTGTACCAGCGGCCCAACTGGTTATAGGAGGTAAAGATGAACAGATTGCCGGTAGGCTTCAGTATTCTGACGAGTTCTCCGGCCCACTCCTCTGGGTTGAAGTCGACCATATCCCATGTGGCCACGTCGTTATTCATGGCCGACCGACCTGGTAAAGGGATGTTGCCCGTAGAGTGCTGCCCTAAATTGTAAGGCGGGTCGGTAAGGATAAAGTCAACGGAGTGGTCAGGGATGTGCCTCAGCACATCTCTGCTATCAGCATTGATTACACATTTTCGCCAGTTGCTGTCTCTCATACTCCTCTACTCAGACATATAGACCTGCTTGATGCGGGCCAGGGCCTCGGTGATGACATGGGCATTGGCGCGATACTCGCCCAGGACGATGTCGTACCCATTGTCAGACTTGCAGATTAGATTCCAGAAATCGCGGCTTATCAGGAGTTCATCATCGGCAAAGAACTGACACACCTGATGCTGTTTCCAGGGCTGGCCTTCACCATATTTATTATAGGCAGTAGCAAAAAATATCTTAATGGCATCTTCTGAACCCAGCGAATTGGCCAGGATGCAATATTGTTCCAGCAAAGCCTCTTTTTCAGACCGTGCCTTCTTGGTGTCAAGGTCGCCGCCTATCTTCAGTTCGATAAGATAGTGCATACCTGTGGCCCTGTCTATAAGATGGTAATCGCTCTTATGAGGCTTATGATGCTGAGCGCCCGACTGCCTGCTGCCCATACCCTGATAGTCGCTTATATGGGGTGCGATATGGTTGTCGCCACGCGTGTTCTGATACCGTTCTAACAGTTCGGCGATATAGTCTGTCTGTCCCTGATAGATAACCCCATCGACCTGCTGGGTCACCTCATAGCCCATAGAGGCTATGTTGATGGCCATTCGTTCCAGCATGTTGCCCAGACTACTGTCGAGCGAGCGCGAGAGAGCAGAATAATACTGTATGTCGGCACTCAGGGATGCAATGAACACATTGTGTATCTTGCGGTTTATCACCCCATCTACATGGTCGGCCTCGGCAATGCGCTTGCTGGCAAAGCCGTCCGCAAAGCTGACTATGGCTTGCCTGACTACTGCCCGGATAGCACGTTCTCTGTCTTCTGTTATACCTATCATTATGGTTTTCTAATTTACTGCAATCTTACTACATACACTACACCGCCCTCTAAGAGCCTTTACCGTCGCCATGCCTCATAAGATAATGAAGAACCCTGCCAGGAGGCCGATGGCGTAGCCGGTGAGTACCTGGGGAAGGGTATGCTGGCGCAGGATGATGCGGCTGGAACCCAACAGGCCGGCCACGAGGATGGTGAGACACAGCCACCATACCGGATTGAAGGCAAAAAGGAACGAGAAGGCCAGCAGGGCACCCGTGACACCGCCGATGGCCGCCGTGTGGGTCGAAATCTTCCACCATACATTGATAATGGCACACAGTATCTGGATGACCAGGGCGGCCATGAGTATGCGGGCCATGAAGCTGGGCATGTGGAACAACACCATAAGGTAGTAACAGGCAAAGTAGCACACAATGGACACGGCGTAAGGCACCATGCGGCGCTCGCGCAGTCCCATCTCGATGAGGGTCCATCCCTGGTACCTTCTGTAAAGGTGGATGAGCAGCGTGGGCAGCAGGATGGTAAACAGATAGACCATAACCATGACCACCAGCTTGTAGCGCCATGGCAGCTGAGACAGGTAGCTCAGCGTGAACAGCGCCGCCAGGCCCACCAGCGGCAGGTAAAACGGCGTGAACACCATGCTCACTATCCGCGCAACCAGAATGATATTCTTTGTGTTCATTTTCGTAATCGTGCTACGGGTATTCCTAACTGCATGCGGTACTTGGCTACCGTACGGCGCGCCACGGGGAACCCCTGCTTCTTCATCTGTTCAGCCAGGGCGTCGTCGCTGAGTGGGCGCGACTTGTCCTCGTGGTCTATCAACTCTTTAAGGGCAATGCGTAGCCGGCGGGTAGAGGTCTCCTCGCCGTCGCTGCCCACATAGCCGTCGCTGAAGAAAAACTTGAGGGGGAAGATGCCCCACTGTGTCTGGGCATACTTGACATTGGCCACGCGCGAGATGGTAGATATGTCGAGCCCGGTAACTCCGGCGATGTCCTTGAGTATCATAGGGCGCAGATCGCTCTCGTCGCCGTCCAGGAAGAACTGACGCTGCCAGTCTATGATGGCCCGCATGGTGACGGTGAGGGTGTGCTGGCGCTGCTTGATGGCCTTGATGAAACCCTGGGCCTTGTCTACCTTCTCCTTGGCATAGAGCAGGGCCTCCTTGTCCTTTCGGTTCATGCTCGCCTTGTTCTTCTTATAGGCATCTATCATGCCGGCAAACGTGGGAGACACGCGTAGCTCGGGCAGGTCACCGTGGTTGAGCGTAAAGTTGATGTGCCCCTCGTCGTCGACAGGGTCTATGATAAAGTCGGGGGTTATCTGCTGCAGGTTGCGGCCCTCGGTCTCGCCGAGCGATGCCCCGGGCTTGGGGTTGAGCTTGACCAGCTCGCCCATCAGCGTGCGGGCCTGCAGGTCGGTAAGCTGTAGCTCCTGCTGTATCTTGTCCCAATGCTTGCGGGTAAAGGCGGTAAAGTAGCTGGTTATCACCCTGCGCATCAAGTCTTTCATGCGGCCATCGGGACGGCGCTCTATCTGGAGCAAGAGGCACTCCTGGAGCGAGCGAGCGCCCACGCCGGGCGGGTCGAAGGTCTGCAGGATGTGTAGTACGCGCTCTATGTCGGCCTCGGCCACGTCGATATTATTGTAGATGGCCAGCTCGTCGCAGATGGTACTGATGGGCTTGTGTAGCAGCCCGTCCTCATCGAGCGAACCTATCAGATACTCCATGATATCACGGTCGGTATCGCTCAGATCCTCCATGCCCATCTGCTCCTTGAGGCGATCGTAGAACGAGGTGGTGTCGCCGTACACGCGCTCCTCGGCTTCGGCGGCATCGGTGTAAGCGTACTGCGACTGGGGCATCTCGTCATCGCCGCCCATCTGCTCCAGGGCAGCGTCCAGGGCATCCTTGCGCTCCTCGCGCTCATCGGGGGTGTCGTAGCCGTCATCGGGGGTGTCGCCCTCGTCCATGTCGGCTGAGCCAGAAGCATCATCAGCCTCACTCACACGTTCCAGGGCGGGGTTATCGTCCAGCTCGGCCTTGACGCTCTCCTCCATCTCGCTAAGGGGCATCTCCAGCATCTTCACCAGCATCATCTGCTGCTGGGTGAGTCGCTGCTGCTGTACCTGTTTCTGTATCTGTTCCTGAACTAAGCGCTGTTCCATGATATGTACTGATTATAAGAAGTAGTCCTTGACTTGTGCGGCAAAGATGGCCAGAGGCTCAGGGCCGTCGTTGCCGAACCGTTGCCACAGCGCCTGACAGGGGGCGGCGAGGGGGCTGTCAGCCACTGCCTCGCGGCTGAGGTAGGGGTCCAGTCCCTGAAACACCTCCATGGCCTGGCAGATGGCTGCGGGGGTGGCATGGATGACTCGGCCCAGCTCTATGATTTCGGGGGTCTCGGGCACCATGGTGATGGGCGTGAGGCGAAAGTAGAGGTCGAGCACCATGACCAGCTTGACGGGCGTGAAGACCGTGCCGGGAATGGGCTTGAAGTCTTTCTCCCACGACTCGTTGACGGCCACACCCTGGTAGAACTCCTCGGGCTGGCCGAAACCATTCATCCGCCTAAGCAGTTCGGCCTCGTGCTGCAGCCGCTTGGGCCGGTGGCTGTACTTGTCCCACAACTGCTGTATCAGAGGGGTGTCGAGCTGCCGCAGACGGAACATCTGGGTATGTAGATACTGCGGCGGTATGTGCAGTTCGAGCGCCAGACTGACCAGCGCTTGCGAGTAGAGGGGCTTCAGACCTACGGGCTTGCGCAGGTAGAGCTGCATGAGCAGCAGCCAGTACTCGTCGGACCATAGAGGATGCCTTACCATAGCTATTTATTATAATATGGTACAAAGTTAGTGCAAGCCGAAGACAATGCAAAGGAAAAAACGAAGTTTTTTACAATTTGCATTGTCGAGGCGAAGCCTACCTTATCAAAAGTTAGTGCAAACCGAGGGAAATACAAAATAAATCGCCCTTATTTCTATGGCCGGGGCCAAGCCTGCCGTCATGGCTACGCCCGTAAAGGGACACGTTGGGTAATACATAAGTCCACCAAAGGAGATGCAAGATGGCAAGTGTGAAAACCACAGCCAACATGAGGACTGTAAAAACAATTTCTAAAACTGTGGAGACCGACCGCCACGTTTCTAATGACGGCTCCGGGAAACGTAAAGGTCGGTCGCCAAAAACACAGAGGAGAATAAGGGGAAGGGAAAAGGGGTGGCGAGGCTGTGACTAACCCATCACAGCCTCTATCTTGCGGACAATATCCTCTGGGCGAATGTTGTTCATACAGGCGTAGTCGCCGCGCAGACACGGGCGGTTGCCATAGATGGAGCAAGGACGGCAGGGCAGGTCTACCTGGACAGCGCTGTCGGCCGACTGGTTCCATCCCATAAACCCGGCATACGGATGGGTGGCACCCCACACACTCACTACCGGCGTGCCCACCAGAGAGGCCAGGTGCATGTTGGCCGAGTCCATCGAGAGCATCACATCGAGATGGCTCATCAGTATCAGTTCCTGACTGAGGCCGTTCAGCATGGCCGAGGCGTTGACACACTGCGGATTGGCACTGTGTATGTCATCGAGCATGGCCCGCTCCTCGCTTCCACCTCCGAAGAGGAACAGGCGGCGAGCCGCATGCCCCTGGGTAAGGAGTTCTATCACACGGCGCATGTGGGCCATGGGGTACACCTTACCCCTGTGTGCGGCAAAGGGGGCTATACCTATCCACTGAGTGTCGGCCTCCTTGGTGCCAATGGCCGTGCTGAGCTGGCTGAGGTCGCCTCCCTCAGGCCCAAAGAGCGACTTGAAGTTGAGCGTGACGTGATAGCCTAACCGGGCCAGTACATCGGCATAGTTCTGAAACGACGTGGGCTGCTGGACGAGCTGCTTGGCCTGCTGGCTCACCAGCATGCGCTTTCCCTTGCGGTGCTTGTCTATGTGCTCTACCCTGAACTGGTCCACATTGAACCTCAGCCGCAGATACTTGGATCTCAGCACATCGTGAAAGTCGGCTATGGCTGTAAACTTCTTGGCCGTGAGCCTACGGTATAGCTCGTTGAGCCCCTTGATGTTGCCCATCTCGTCGGTCGATGCCTCCATAAACCCCACATTGGGCGCCAGGTCTTCATAGAAGGCCCGCGCGAAAGGCTTACTCAGCACGGTGATGCGCAGATGGGGGTACTGCATGGCCAGCGAGTAGACCACAGGCACCGTCATCGCCACGTCGCCCATGGCCGAGAAACGGATGATAAGGATATGGTCGGTCTTCACTTCTTTCCGTACAGAACAGGGTTGGTCGAGGGGTCGTTGTACATCTTCATCTGACGGTACACCTTCATGTACTTGCGGCCAGCAGCTATGTCATCGAGCAACTGGTCGATGGCGGTGCCAAGGTCTACCTGCTGTTCGAGCAGCACGTTGAGCTTGGACTGGCACTTGGCGCGGTGGTCGGCATCGGCATCGGTACGCTCAGCCTGTTCGCGCATGTGGTAAATCTTCAGGGCCAGAATACTCAGACGGTCAACCGCCCAGGCAGGGCTCTCCGTGTTGATGGTAGCATCAGGCCGCACATGCACATTAGAGTATTTCTGACGGAAGTAAGAGTCTATCTGCTCCACCAGGTCTGTACGGTCCTGGTTGCTGCGGTCTATGCGCCGCTTGAGCTGCAGGGCCTCCAGGGGGTCAATGTGCGGGTCGCGTATGATGTCCTCAAGATGCCACTGCACCGTATCTATCCAGCACTTCAGGTACAGGCGGTTCTCGACAGAGTCTCTGTCGTACGGGTTGTTAATAGGGGTATCAACATCGTTCTTGATGTGATAATCGCAGATAGCCTGGTTGAATATACGATTACACTGTTCAGTAAAAGAAGCCATGTTTTTAGTCGTTGTGTTATTTATTAAAATTATTTGTTAACCGGCCCCACTTACCGCAGGGCCCCTGCACCATATATTAATAATGTATATACAAGCAGCGGTACGCGCCAACGCCCCAATGCAGGTTACCGGCACCCGGGCAGCGCTTACCACGACAAAGGTAGTGTAAATTAGAGACAGTGCAAAGCAAAATGACATATTTTTTTTCATTCCGGCCAGGCAGCCCATATCCCCCATGCCCACCACATAATGAATGGCCATACTGACAGCCCCATTTACAAGATGGTTAATTATCAGTAGAAATGCTGAAATAATGCACAGATATATGGTGAGTGTGCATAGTGAAGTCGTTTTTATCATAAAAAATTTGCCAGAATGAATAAAAATTTGTTCCTTTGCAGCCAGAATTTTACTGAAATCGAATTTTAAACAATTAAAAAGTTACAATTATGTCAGAAATTGAAAGCAAAGTAAAGGCAATTATCGTAGACAAACTCGGTGTTGATGAGGCTGAAGTAAAGCCCGAAGCAAGCTTCACCAATGATCTCGGTGCTGATTCTCTTGATACCGTAGAACTGATTATGGAATTTGAGAAGGAATTTGGTATCTCTATTCCTGACGACAAGGCTGAGACTATCCAGACTGTAGGCGACGCTATTAGCTACATCGAGGAGAACGCAAAATAAATGGAATTAAAGAGAGTAGTAGTAACAGGTCTTGGTGCCGTTACACCGCTGGGCAATAGCCCGGAGGAGACATGGAACGCCATGCTGGAAGGTAAGAGCGGCGCCGCACCTATTACACAGTTTGACGCATCTCTGTTCAAAACCCAGTTTGCTTGCGAGGTAAAGGGTCTCAACATCAATGATTGGATAGACCGCAAGGAGGCCCGTAAGCTGGATCGTTACACCCAGCTGGCTCTTATCGCTGCCATGCAGGGTGTAAAGGACTCAGGGCTTGACCTGGAGCATGCTGACAAGAACCGTATCGGCGTTGTCTTCGGCGTGGGTATCGGCGGCATCAAGACTTTTGAGGACGAGGTAACTTATTACGGTCTGCACAAGGAGGCCGGCCCTAAGTTCAATCCATTCTTTATCCCCAAGATGATAGCCGACATCGCTTCTGGCCATATCTCTATCCACTTCGGTTTCCATGGCCCCAACTATACCACTACATCAGCCTGTGCCTCGTCGAGCAACGCGCTCGCCGATGCCTTTAACCTCATCCGTCTGGGTAAGGCCGACATGATAGTAAGTGGTGGTGCCGAGAGCGCTATCTGCGCTTGTGGCGTGGGTGGCTTTAACGCCATGAAGGCGCTTTCTACCCGCAACGACGACCCAGAGCACGCCTCGCGCCCCTTCAGCGCAAGCCGCGACGGATTTGTCATGGGCGAAGGTGCCGGCTGCCTCATCCTTGAGGAGCTGGAGCACGCCAAGGCACGTGGCGCTAAGATCTATGCCGAAATGGTAGGCGAGGGCGAGAGTGCAGATGCTTATCACATCACCGCCTCACATCCAGAAGGACTGGGCGCGAAGCTGGTAATGCAAGCTGCTCTCGATGACGCCGGACTGAAGCCCGAGGACATTGACTATATCAATGTACACGGCACGTCTACACACGTCGGTGATATATCGGAGGCCAAGGCCATTAAGGACGTATTCGGCGATGCCGCTTACAAGTTGAACATCTCGTCGACCAAGTCGATGACAGGCCACCTGCTGGGTGCCGCCGGTGCCGTAGAGGCCATGGCCTGTGTGCTGAGCGTAGTAAATGATATAGTGCCCCCCACCATCAACCACGAAGAGGGTGATGAGGATCCGGAGCTTGACTATACACTTAACTTCACGTTCAACAAGGCGCAGAAGCGCGAAGTGCGTGCCGCTCTGAGCAACACGTTCGGATTTGGCGGCCATAACGCCTGCGTTATTTTCAAGAAATATGCTGAATAATATTATAGACCGAATAAAGCTCTCTTTCCGTAAGGATAAAGAGCTTTATTCGTCTTTATACCAGATTATAGGTTTCTACCCCAACGACATTAGTTACTACAAGATGGCCCTGATGCATAAGAGCATCATGCACCGTAACAAGAAAGGCAAGCCTGTGAACAACGAGCGGCTTGAATTTCTTGGCGACGCCATCCTGGATGCCATCGTTGGCGATATAGTGTATCACCACTTCCCCGGCAAACGCGAGGGTTTCCTCACCAATACCCGCTCCAAGCTGGTACAGCGCGACACGCTCAACAAACTGTCTCAGGAGATGGGTATAGACCAGCTCATCCTGTCCAATGGGCATAGCTCGTCGCACAACAGTTACCTGGGCGGAAATGCCTTTGAAGCCCTGGTCGGTGCCATTTACCTTGACCGCGGCTACGATGCCTGTATGCGTTTTATGCAGCATCGTATCTTGTCTAAAATGATTAATATCGACAAGTTAGCATACAAGGAGGTCAACTTCAAGAGCAAACTCTTAGAGTGGAGCCAGAAGAACCGCGTCAAAGCAAACTTCGAGCTGCTCAAACAGAAAGTGGACGGCAACGGGAGCCCCATCTTTGATTACCAAGTGGTGTTAGAGGGCGTCAAGGGATGCAACGCTCAAGGCTACAGCAAGAAGGAAAGCCAGCAGATGGCCTCAAAGCTCACCCTGCAGCGGCTGCGCCGCGAACCGCAGTTTATCGATGAGGTTTTCGCCGCTAAGACCAACCGCACCAAGATGGAGGAGGAACCCGTGCTGACGGTTCCCGATACCGAGGTCAAGACCGACTTTATCATCGAGGGAACCATGACCGAAGAGCCGGTCACCAACCGCAAGAAGGCTAAGCGCGACCTGCCCGACGGACTGGCCGAGGTGATAGAACACAACAAGCCCGAGGAGCGCGAGGACATCAAAACCGACAAGCACGAGGACAAGGCGAAGGATGCTGATGAGTTCGACCTGAGCCACATCACCGCCCGTGCCATGAGCCGCGAAGAGATAATAGCCGCAGCAGAATCGCAGGCTTTCGGCGATCAGTAATGGGCGGACAGCCTACAGTCACCGCCTTTCGGCGAACCATGGCAGGTAGCCCAGCAGCCATCGCCACCCCGGTACAGAGATTAGGGATGTAGATTGCAAGTCTTCTGACAAACATTCGGTAACGTCAGACACACATTCCAAGTCTTTGGACAAAACCCACGAGCGGCGGTGAACCGACTCCGACCCTGCAAACAAGAACGCCACCATGGCCCCAGGCCACACCAGTGGCCCTACAGACATTGTTTTAGCCCGACAGATTGCACTATCTGCCGGGCTAAAATTTATATCCACCCTCTCCTACCCCACCCGCAGCACTCCGTCTGCCAGAGCCACCATCAGCCCACCCACTGTCAGCCCCTGCCAACGACTGGCGATAACCCGGAGCCAAGCTGCGAAAAACAGGAGCAAAACATTCGTTATCTTTTTAGGTACAGAGTGGGTTAAAATTAGTAAATTAGCATGATTTTCTGAAAGATTAGGCTACCTTTGTATGATAAATTGGTAATAATATACACATGAGTTTGACCAGTATTATTGGCAAAGCGTTTCTGCCACGGCAGAAGAGTCTGGAACACCATTTTACAGATGCCGAGGCGCTGCAGCAACGGGTACTTGCCTATCTGATAAACAAGGGAAAGAACACAGAGTATGGCCGCAAACATCTGTTTGCCACTATGAAGGACTATACCGACTTTGCCACGAATATCCCAGTAAACACTTATGAAGAGCTGAAAGACGATATAGACCGCATGCGCCACGGCGAGGCCGACGTGCTGTGGCCTGGCACGGTAAAGTGGTACGCCAAGTCGTCGGGAACCACCAACGACAAGAGCAAGTTTATCCCCGTGTCGCACGAGGGCCTTCAGAACATACACTATCAAGGCGGCAAGGACGTGGTGGCCCTCTACCTGGCCAACAATCCGAAGAGCAGACTCTTCGACGGCCGCTCCCTGATTCTGGGAGGCAGCCACTCGCCTAACTACAACGTGTCTGACTCGCTGGTGGGCGACCTCTCGGCCATTCTGATAGAGAATATCAATCCCCTGGCCAACTTGATACGCGTGCCGTGTAAGCAGACCGCGCTGCTGTCAGACTTTGAGGTGAAGCGCGACCGCATAGCACGCGAAACGATGAACAAGAACGTGACCAACATATCGGGCGTGCCCAGCTGGATGCTCTCGGTACTGGTGCGCGTGCTCGAACTGAGCGGCAAGCAGCACATCAACGACGTGTGGCCCAATCTCGAGGTATTCTTCCACGGCGGCATAGCCTTTACCCCCTACCGCCAGCAGTACCAGCAGCTCATCACCTCGCCCGGCATGCACTATATGGAGACCTATAACGCCAGCGAGGGATTTTTCGGCATCCAGAACGACCCCACCGACCACTCCATGCTGCTCATGCTCGACTACGGCGTGTTCTACGAGTTTATGCCCATGGACGAGTTTGGCACCGACAACCCCACCGTGGTACCCCTGAGCGGTGTCGAGGTGGGCCGCAACTACGCCATGCTCATCTCTACATCGTGCGGACTGTGGCGCTATCTCATCGGCGATACCGTCCAGTTTACCTCCGTACGCCCCTACAAGTTTGTCATTACCGGCCGCACCAAGTACTTCATCAACGCCTTCGGTGAAGAGCTCATCATGGACAACGCTGAGAAAGGCCTGGCCTACGCTTGCGAACAGACGGGCGCCCAAGTGAGCGAGTACACGGCTGCCCCTGTCTATATGGATGCCCGGGCTAAGTGCCGCCACCAGTGGCTTATCGAGTTCAGTCGCCAACCCGACGACCTGGAACGCTTCGCCCATCTTCTCGACCAGCGCCTGCAGCAGCTCAACAGCGACTACGAGGCCAAGCGTTTCCATGACATCACCCTGCAGCACCTTGAGGTGATAGAGGCCCGCCAGGGCCTGTTCAACGACTGGCTCAAGGCCAAGGGCAAGTTGGGCGGTCAGCACAAGGTGCCCCGGCTGAGCAACAGCCGTAAGAATATAGACGAACTGCTGGACATGAACCGCCAGTAACCGTCTGAGTGCTAAGGTAACAGGATATACAGCAATGAACAACCCTACCCATCATCGTCCCAGCAGGCACGCGGTAGCCGCCCTGTGCGGCCTGGCCGTCCTCGTGCTCTTAGCGGCCTGCGCCCGTATGGGCCAGCCTGACGGCGGATGGTACGACGAGACTCCGCCACGCATCGTGTCTACCTCGCCGGCCGACAAGTCGGTCAATGTACATGCCAAGAAGGTGTACATCAACTTTGACGAGTACATCAAGATAGACAATGCCACCGAGAACGTCATCGTGTCGCCTCCGCAGATAGAGGCACCCGAGATTAAGAGCCAGGGCAAACGCATCGTGGTGACCCTGAAGGACTCCCTGAAGCCCAACACCACCTATACGATAGACTTCTCGGACGCCATAACCGACAACAATGAGGGCAATCCGCTGGGAAACTACACCTACAGTTTCTCTACCGGCTCGGCCATCGACACGATGGAGATTGCCGGTCATGTGCTCGATGCCCAGAATCTGGAGCCCGTCAAGGGCATCTTGGTGGGCCTGTATGCCAACCTGGAGGACAGCGCCTTTCGCACACAGCCCATGCTGCGCGTGGCCCGGACCGACGATACAGGCCGATTTGTCATCAAGGGAGTGGCCGCAGGTAAGTACCGCATCTACGCGCTACAGGATGCAGACGGCAACTTCATCTATAACCAGAAGAGTGAGAAGATGGCGTTCAGCCACGACATCATCGTGCCCACATTCAAGGACGATATACGGCAGGACACCGTGTGGCGCGACTCGCTGCACATCGACTCTATCATCCCAGTCAAGTACACCCACTTCCTGCCCGACGATATAGTGCTCAGGGCCTTTACCACCACCCTTACCGACCGCTACCTGGTCAAGACCGACCGCTCCGTGGCCAACCACTTTACCCTCTACTTCAGCTATGGTAACCCCCAACTGCCTGTCATCAAGGGCCTCAACTTCGATGAGCGTCAGTCGCTTATTGTTGAACCTAACGCCAAGCGCGACACCATCAACTACTGGCTGCGCGACACCGCCCTGGTCAACCAGGACACCCTGCGCCTACAGGTTCAGTACCTACAGACCGACACCACAGGCACCCTACAGCTACAGACCGATACCCTGGAACTGCTGTCCAAGCAACCCTATGCCAAGCGCATGAAGGATAAGCAGAAAAAGATAGACGAGTGGAAGAAAGCCCAGGACAAGGCCAAGCGCAAGGGCAAACCCTATGAGGAGCAGATGCCTGCCGAGACACTCCCGGTGAACTTAGGCTCGCTCTCGCAGATAGACCCCGACCAGAATATACGGCTGCAGTTTGACACGCCGCTACAACGCGTAGACACGGCGCTCATACACCTCTACTCCAAGATAGACACCACGTGGTACCAGTCACGGTTCCGACTGCGCGAAGTACCCGACCAGCCACGCACGTACGAGATAGTGGGCGAGTGGCGGCCCGAGATAGAGTACAGCTTAGAGATGGACAGCCTGGCGTTCTGCGATATATACGGTACACCGTCGGGCGCTGTCAAGGTGGGCTTCAAGGTACACTCGCTCGACGACTACAGCTCGCTCTTTATGACCCTTACAGGCATGGAGGGCCACCCCGTGATATGCCAGCTACTCAACTCGCAGGACGACGTGGTGCGCCAGGTACGCACGTCGACCGGCTCGGCCGAATTCTTCTATGTACAGCCCGATAAGTACTACATGCGGCTGATAGTAGACGACAACGACAACGGCGAGTGGGACACCGGCGACTACGATGCCAACCGCCAGCCCGAGATGGTATACTACTATCCCAGCCAGATAGAGTGCCGCGCCAAGTGGGATGTCACCCAGACCTGGAACCCCACCCAGCAGCGTCTGGACAACCAGAAACCCGCCCTGCTCGTCAAGCAGCGCAGCGAGCGCCGCCGCAACCTCAAGGGTCGCAACGTCCAGCGCGCCAAGAACATGGGCATAACCTACCCCGATAACATCAACCCCTAAAACAGGATAATACAATGAAACAGATAAAGTCATTGCTGCTCTTAGCAGCCCTGGTTACCGCATCGGTGGCCCAGGCTCAGTGCACCTTTCGCAACACCGCCTTCAAGTCGGGCGAGTTTCTTACCTACAACCTCTACTACAACTGGCAGTTTGTATGGGTCAAGGCCGGTACGGCCTCTATGTACACCGTACAGAGTAGCTATCACGGCCGTCCGGCTTACCGTGCCAGCCTCACCACCCGTGGCAATAACCGCGTAGACCAGATGTTCGTGCTGCGCGACACCCTGCTCTGCTACTCCTCGCTCAACATGAAGCCGCTCTACTTCCGCAAGGGTGCCCGTGAAGGCAAGCGCTACGGCGTAGACGAGGTGTTCTACACCTATAACAACGGCAAGGCACACCTGCGCCAGCACCAGATAACCAGCAGCGGCGAACACCTGTGGACCAACAACAACGTGAACTACTGTGTGTACGACATGCTCAACATCTTCATGCGTGCCCGCTCCTTTAACCCTACTGGCTGGAAGAACGGTCACGAGATAGACTTCCCCATCGCTGACGGCAGACACGTCAATCCTGCCCGGCTACGCTACGCCGGCAAGGTCAACATCAAGGCCGACACCGGTGTCAAGTACCGTTGCCTCAAACTGTCGTACCTGGAGAAGGAAGACAATAAGTATAAACGCATCGTAGACTTCTATGTCTCTGACGACGACAACCATGTGCCCGTGCGGCTCGACATGTTCCTGCGTTTCGGCGCGGCCAAGGCCTTCCTGGTCAACATGAGGGGCCTGCGTAACCCTGTAGGCTGTATTGTAAAGTAACGCCATGGCAAAGGACGACAAGGGGCTTACCCCGATGATGAAGCAGTTTTTCTCGCTCAAGGCCAAGCACCCCGAGGCCCTGATGCTGTTTCGCTGTGGCGACTTCTACGAGACTTACTGCGACGATGCCATTACCGCCTCGCGCATACTGGGCATCACCCTCACACGGCGCAACAACAATGGCGGCGCGTCGAGTATCGAGATGGCCGGATTTCCCCATCACGCACTCGACACCTACCTGCCCAAACTCATCCGCGCCGGCAAGCGCGTAGCCATCTGCGACCAGTTAGAGGATCCCAAGAAGAAACGGGAGATGCTAAAGGGCAAGAAAGGACTCTCGGAGATGGATAAAATGGTGAAGCGGGGCATCACCGAACTGGTAACGCCCGGTGTGGCCATGTCTGACAATGTGCTCAACTACAAGGAGAACAACTTCCTGGCCGCTGTCCACTTCGGCAAGTCGGCCTGTGGTGTCAGTTTCCTCGACATCTCTACCGGCGAGTTTCTTACTGGTGAGGGCAACTACGATTATGTGGAGAAACTCTTGGGCAACTTTTCTCCCAAGGAGGTGCTCTATGACCGCGAGTGCAAGGCCGACTTCGAGCGCCACTTTGGCAACCGCTACTGCGTGTTCGAACTCGATGACTGGGTATTTACCGAGCAGACAGCCCGCCAGAAACTGCTGTCGCACTTTGGCACCAAGTCGCTCAAGGGCTTTGGCGTAGACCACCTGCACAACGGTGTGATAGCCGCAGGTGCCATCATGCAGTACCTGGAGCTTACACAGCATACACACATAGGCCACATCACCTCGCTGGCCCGGCTGGAGGAAGAGAAGTTTGTCAGGCTCGACAGCTTTACCATCCGCTCGCTCGAACTGGTACAGCCCATGCAGGACGATGGCTCCTCGCTGCTGGACGTTATAGACCGCACCGTAACCCCCATGGGCAGCCGCATGCTGCGCCGGTGGACAGTGTTCCCCCTGCGCCACATAGAGCCTATCAGCCAGCGGCTCGACATGGTGACGTGCTTCATGCAGAACCCCAATTTTATGGAGCTGGTCAACGACCAGTTTCACCGCATAGGCGATCTGGAACGCATTGTGTCCAAGGTGGCCGTGGGACGTGTCTCCCCACGCGAGGTGGTACAGCTCAAAAATGCCCTGCAGGCCATAGCGCCTGTCAAGGAGGCTTGTCTCCATGCCGATAACGCCACCCTACAGCGCATAGGCGAACAGTTTAACCTGTGTGAGAGCCTGCGCGAGCGTATAGAGCACGAGATACAGCCCGACCCACCCCAGCTGGTGGCCAAAGGCGGTGTTATAGCGGCTGGCTACAGCTCCGAGCTCGACGACCTACGCAATATCTCGCACAATGGCAAGGAGTATCTCATGGAGATACAGCAGCGCGAGATAGAACAGACGGGCATCAGCTCGCTCAAGATAGGCTATAACAATGTATTCGGTTACTATCTCGAAGTGCGAAACACCTTTAAGGACCGCGTGCCCGCCGACTGGGTACGCAAGCAGACCCTGGCTCAGGCCGAGCGCTACATTACGCAGGAGCTAAAAGCCTATGAAGAGAAAATACTGGGCGCCGACGAGAAAATCATAGAACTGGAGACGCAGCTGTTTGCCGAGCTGATAGCTGCGATGCAGGAGTTTATCCCACAGATACAGATTAACGCCAACCTGGTGGCTCAGCTCGACTGTCTGATGGGCTTTGCCAAGGTGGCGGCCGACTATGGCTATGTGCGACCCGTAGTAGACGACAGCCTGGTACTCGACATCCATCAGGGGCGCCACCCCGTGATAGAGCAACAGCTCCCCGTGGGCGAGCGGTTTGTGCCCAACGATATATACCTGGATGACGACAAGCAGCAGATAATCATCATTACCGGCCCCAACATGGCGGGTAAGAGCGCGCTGCTGCGCCAGACAGCCCTCATCGTGCTGATGGCCCAGATGGGGTGCTACGTGCCCGCGCAGAGTGCCCACATAGGACTGGTAGACAAGATTTTCACCCGGGTGGGTGCCTCGGACAATATATCACTCGGCGAGTCGACCTTCATGGTCGAGATGACCGAGGCCGCCAATATCCTCAACAACGTAACAGAGCGCTCCTTAGTGCTCTTCGACGAACTGGGACGCGGCACGTCTACCTACGACGGCATCAGCATAGCCTGGGCCATCGTAGAGTATCTGTATGACAACGCCAAGGGCAACCCCCGCACGCTCTTTGCCACCCACTACCATGAGCTCAATGAGATGGAGCGCCACATGCCCCGCATTAAGAACTTCAACGTAAGCGTCAAGGAAGTGGGCGACAAGGTTATCTTCCTGCGAAAGCTCGTGCCGGGTGGCAGTGAGCACTCCTTTGGTATCCACGTGGCCGAGATAGCCGGCATGCCCAAGAGTATTGTACGGCGAGCCAAGACTATCCTCAAGCAGCTCGAGGCCGACGGGGCCAGCGTGGGCAACGGCGACAAGGCTAACGTGCAGCAGATAGGGGCCGAGCGCGAGGGCATGCAGCTCAGTTTCTTCCAGCTCGACGACCCTGTCCTCTCGCAAATCCGCGATGAGATACTGGGGCTCGACATCAACAACCTCACCCCTGTCGAGGCCCTCAACAAGCTCAATGACATCAAGAAGATACTCAAGGGGAAGTAACTGCCCGCCCCCTACATACGCCAAAATCCCATACCTTACTTCCAAGGTATGGGATTTTGGCGTATAGTACGCTGCCCGTCATCGCTGTATATGCGAGGCAGCCAGCCGCAGTCCTGTCAGATTATTGGCCTGAGCGCAATAGTCACGGCCATTATACCATCTGAGACGCCTGAAGTTTCCGCCACGTACTACATGCCTATGGTTGGGCTTATTGCTGACACAGGGCGATGGATTAGGGCCCTGTGGATTAACTTGAGCCTTCTTGCTGTGCGATGTGCGCCATATATCACTGCATATCTCATCCACATTGCCCGTCATATCGTACAGGCCCAGTACATTGGGAATGAGCTGACCCACAGCCTGTGGATGGCGCAGGTTGTCGCCCCACCAGGCAACCACCTTGGCAGAGCCGTCAACCTGCTCGTGCCCACTATAGCGCTCTACAGGCTCGGCCCGGCCACCTATACACGCATACTCCCACTCTGCCTCGGTGGGCAAACGGAACTGCTGACCGCTAAGGGCATTGAGCTTACTGATAAACAGCTTGATGTCGCTACAGCCGACATTAGTTACAGGCTGGCTGGCATCGTCTTGGTTCTCCGAAGGGTTCACGCCCATTACGGCTTGCCACAATGCCTGGGTTACTTCGTACTTACACAGATAGTAACTGTCTAACGTTACCTGGTGGGGAGCCATCTCCTCGGGCGGTATATAGTACTGGCGCAGTTCGGGAAAGACAAAACCCATAGTAAAGGTACCTGCGGGCACCTGTATCATGTCGCTGACCAACTTAGCTATCAACTCGCTGCGGGACGATGGCTGTGGGGCAGTGTCCAGATGGATGCTGACAGGCTTAGGCAACTGACTTAGAGCCAGGCGGATGCCCGTTCCGGTAGGACGGCGGGTATCGTCCTTGATATAGAAGCCTGTGCGCTCGCCACTGCCCAAGTCTGTATTGTTGTAGGCACAGCCACGGGCCACACGGTAGCTCTTCTGCCGTTCAGCATCCAGGTATTCGGCCCCACTGTGACCTGTACAAAGCTCGCTTACATTGCCTGCCATATCGTAGAGACCCAAGGCATTGGGCCTGAGCATGCCCACGGCATGCGGACGGTGGCCGCTGTTCCAGTCGGTCCATGCCACTTCCTTACAGTCATCGCTGCCACTGTATTTATAACGGCGTGGCGACTTGCCCTCATCGTAAGCCCACTGCCACTCCTCCTCGGTAGGCAAGCGGAACTTGAGTCCTGTTATCTGGTTAAGGCGATAGATAAACTGCTGAGCCTCGTCCCAGTAGAAACCCTCTACGGGCCTGTTGCCCCCAGCGTGCTGCGAGGGATTGGAGCCCATCACAGCCTGCCACAACTGCTGTGTTACCTCATACCGACACAGATAGTAGCCGGCCACCGTGGTGCTGTACGATGCCGGACAATGGCTATCATAACCAGGATAGAAGTTGCGGTCGTGCATGGTGAATGTTCCGCCGGGAATATACACCATGTCGGCTATCAGTTTCTCTACTACCTGCGTAGGCGTCATCTCCACTACGGGCGGGTCTTCCACCTGGGTTACCTGACTCTTTATAGCTACCGGTGCCTGAGGTTCGGGCTTAGGCTCCGCCGTCTGCTCTACCCTCTTCTGGGCCCGCGGGGCCGACTTAACCTTAGCCTTGGCGGGCCGCTCGGTCTTAGCCTTTGGCGGCTTCACCGGAGTCTGATGACGGATGATGCCCTGCGCATCCATACTGATGGCCCACGCCAGCGCCAGCACGGTAAGAATACATTGTTTCATACGGTTTTTAGTTTATAGTTAACAAAGATACCATTTTTTTGATTACCACCAGCCTGTTTTTTCGATTTTTTTGATACAGAGGGGTAACCAATACCGCTTCATAGACCATGAACACAGCGGCTTGCTGCCTGTGGCAGTGGCCCTGAGAGCGTCAACCCAAAAAATAAAAACGCTGTAAGGGTTGTTATCTGCCCTTACAGCGTCTATAGTAAGTAACTGGCGGCAGCTTGTCACCACCCCAGCGCTTTTACCTTTTTACTCTTTTACTTTTTTGCTCTTCTCCAGTCCCCTGCGCATACACACGATGCCGATAATGACAAAGGGTATGGAGAGCAACTGGCCCATATTGAGCACCATGTGCTGCTCGAAAGCTTCCTGCACGTCCTTCGTATATTCTATGAAGAAGCGGAAGGTGAAGATGAGCGTCAGACAGAGGCCGAAAAAGAAGCCCGTGCCGGCCCACTGCTTGTGGCGACGATAGATATACAGGCCCACGAAGAAGAAGATGAAGTAAGCTATGGCCTCGTAGAGCTGCCCGGGATGACGGGGCATCTGGTCTACACGCTCGAAGATAAAGGCCCATGGCACCTCGGTAATCTTACCGACTATCTCAGAGTTCATCAGGTTGCCCAGACGTATGAAGCACGCCGTAATGGGGGTGGCTATGGCTATATCGTCGAGCACCTGCCATAGATTCATATGCGTACGGCGGTAATAGAGCCACAGGGCCATCATCAGACCTAATGTGCCCCCGTGCGAGGCCAGTCCCTCGTAGCCGGTAAAGGCCACGGCACCCCCCGTAACGCTGTACAGCCAGCCCCCGTTGGCCGTGGGTGGGCCATAGACAAACCGAACGGGCAGGAACATCTCTACGAAGTGCTGCCAGGAGGTCAGAAAATAGCCCGGCTCGTAGAACAGGCAATGGCCAAGCCTTGCCCCGGCCAGGATGCCTATGAAACAGTACAGATAGAGGGGCTCGAAGTACTCAGACTTGACCTGCTGGTCGCTATAGAGCCACTTGACGATAAAGTAGGCCAGCGCCAGGCCAGTAAGCCAGCACAGCCCATACCAGCGCACGTCGAGCGGGCCCATGTGCAGGGCCGTGGTCGACGGGTTCCATACTATGAAGTTGAGTAAGTAGGTCATGGCACACAGCGTGTTATACGTTAAAGCGGAAGTGCATGATGTC
>JALEKD010000003.1 GCA_022769285.1 Prevotella sp. | reverse complement strand
ATCACGTCGGGTATCAGGCGGTGCCCCGCGTCGCCCTCGTGTACAGCGCGGCCCTCAGCATCGCGCATGGTGGTCTGCTCCTCGAACTGCACGCCCTCCTCGAGCCCCATGTTCTCCAAGAGTGTACGCAACTGAAGTTCTCCGAAGTTTCCCTGCACCTTGTTCTCGCTCGTCAGCGCTTGGGCCAGCTTGTCGGCCCGCTCGCCCACCTCCTGCGCCTGTCTCAGGTTCTCCTTGATGGTGGCATCCAGCTTCACCATGCGGTCAGCCTGGTCGCGGTCGTTGCGCTCCACGGCCTCGCGCATCTGGCGCAGGTTCTCGTGTAGTGGGTTGAGTATGGCCGACAGTTGCTCCGAGTTCTTGGTCGACAGCTCGTCCGACCTTTTGCGGAGTATCTCTTCCGAGGCCGTGTTTATCTGCTCCCGTATCAGATGGGCCTGCTGCTCCATCTGCTGCTGTTGCTGCGTGCGCAGTTCGTCTATCTGCTGGCGGTGACGCTGCGTCAGCTCTTCTCGCTGCTGCTCGTACATGGCTCGCAGGTCGGCCGTCTGACGGGCAAAATCATCGCGCATCTCCTTGACCTGGGTGGCCAGCACCTCGGCCTGGGTACGGTACCGCTCACGGTCGGCAGTGGCCTGCGCACCCTCCTGGCGTAGTGCTTCAGTCTGTTGGGCTGCCTGCTCGGCCGCTGCCTTGCGGGTGACTATCTCAGTCTCTAACAGGGCGTTGCGCGCCGACAGCCCGGCCACCTCCTTGCGTGCTGCCAGCCACCCTATGGCCCCTCCGGTCACGGCAGCCAGTAGGGCTATAATGATGTAGATAATATCCATAGATGCAGATGTCGCTTTGTGTTTCAGAGTTAGCGCCTGGTCACGATGTCGGCCATGTCCTTGCGCTTCTTCTCAGGTGCCACATAGTCGGCGGCCGGGTGGCCTATGGGCACGATGGCCACTGGCTCGAAACCCTCGGGGGCAAACAGCTGGCGGGTGCGCTCCACGTCAAAGTTGCATACCCAGCAGGTGCCCAGGCCGCGTTCGGCGGCAGCCAGGCAGAGGTGCTCGGTGGCTATAGCCACGTCTATATCGCCATGGGGATGCTGGTCGTCGGGGCGTACCCAGTTCTCGGTGGTGTCCTTCAGACACACTACGTAGAGCGGAGCTGTGGCAAACCATTCGCGGGTATAACAGGTGTGTATCAGTGCCCTTGCCTCAGGGCTCTCGATGATGACAAACTGCCAGGGCTGCCTGTTGCAGGCCGACGGAGCCATGCGCACACATTCCGTGATGTAGTCTATGTCGGCCTGAGCCACAGGCGTGTCGCTATAGTGGCGAACCGACGAGCGTAGTAGGGTGAGTTGTAGAAAATCCATAGTAATTATTTTTTCGTTGATGGTTCTGTATGTTGTGGCGATAGGGCAGGGCGCGAGCCGCTAAGCTCGATGAGGCGTCCGAGGTGCCGCCTATCTTTTGCAAAGATACAATAAAGCGGCGAATAAGCATGGATGGTGGAGCCGAAAAATCGTTTGCCGGTGTGGATTGTGGTGCAGAATAGGATAGAGCCATCAGAAAATATATCCTAAAATGATGAGCTGGTTCCCGGTAGCCGATGGCAGGCAGGCGGGTAAAGTATGGAGTGTACGTATAGAAGTTATGGATGGCCGTCTGGTGGTTCCAAATGTACATTCTAAGACTTCGGATGTATGTCCCAGCAGTCGTCAGGTTTGCCCCGGTGGTCGCATCGCCAGCCCCAGCGGTTGCCAGCCTTGTCCCAGTAGTCACATCGCCCACTTAGTCAGTCGCCCTGTAGCCCCTGTATCTCCCCGTCCTCCCAGGTGGGCCTATAACGACAAGGACACCGCCCTCCTATGGTGTGGAGAGTGGTGCCCTGTATTTGCTCTTAGTCTGCGTCGCGATTACTCAGCCAGGCTGATAGCATCGTTGGGGCAAACGCTTGCGCATGTACCGCACTCTGTGCAGGCATCGGGGTCGATAGAATACTTTTCGCCTTCAGAAATAGCGCCAGAGGGGCACTCGTCAATACATGTACCGCATGCGATGCAGTCGTTACCAATTACGTAAGCCATAATCTTAATCTATTTTATTGTTAATACTATTTTCTCAGCATTGTAGAATACCTACAAATGTTTGCTGCAAAGGTACAATTTAATTCTGATATACCTACAAATAATGAGGGATATTTTTTGCAATTTATATGTTGTCGAAATAGATTTTGGCGATGGCCGCGGCTGTCTGGGTGGGTGCCGCGGCCATAGTGCGAACCCTCGTGGGCCGGTTTGGCATGAAAACGGGTGTGGCCGTGGCCGCTATGGCAGACTCAGAGTACTCTGTTTGAACTTTTTTGACTAAAAAGGCAACCATTAAGTTTTTTTGTCGTAAATTTGTAGACGGTATGTGCCCCACTGGCCTATACCTTAATATATATAGACTAAACTGTTGCTAATGCTGAAGACGATACGTCCCCTGTGGGTGGCCTTGCTGCTGGCGCTGTGTGCCCAGACAGCCGCGGGCCAGGAGCGAAAGGTGGAGAATAGGCCCTATACCGACCTCCGGCCTTTCCACTTTGGCATACTGGTGGGTACCCACCTGCAAGATATGGAGATGGTTAACGTGGGCCCGCAGGTCATTACGAACGAGGACGGTACCCAGAGTGAGGTACTCATATCGGCCGACCAGGACCGATGGGACGCGGGACTCAACGTGGGCGTGCTGGGCGAGTTCAGGCTTAGCAGCACCTTTCAGTTGCGTGTGGCCCCGGCGCTCTACTTCGGTACCCGCCGGCTTACGTTCCGCAATCAGAGCCAGACTGACGATGGCGGCCACGCCCTGGTAAAGCACCAAGACCTGAAGAGCATCTACGTGTCGTCGGCCGTCGACCTTATCTGCGCTGCCCCACGCTTCAACAACCACCGCCCTTATCTCATGGCCGGTATCAGCCCCATGGTAAACCTCAGCGGTAGCGACGAGGCCATCGTACGCCTGAAGCGCTACGATACCTACGCCGAGCTGGGTGTGGGGTGCGACTTCTATCTGCCTTACTTCAAGCTGCGGCCCGAACTGAAGTTTATGTTCAGCCTCATAAACAGCCTGGATACTACCCATCCCGACAAGCTCAAAGACGCTACTCTGCAGCCCTACGCCCGTGCCGTGAGCCAGACGCAGAGCAAGTTGATAGTGCTGACGTTCTACTTCGAGTAGCGGTGCCCCTCGGGGCAGTATATACGAATAAGTAAATCAACTATAAAACCAATGAAGACAAAACACATTATCTTAATGGCGCTGGCCCTGATGGCCAGTATGACCACGACCGCTCAGCAGGTCAAATGGATGAATCCCATGGACGGCGACGAGCCTTACATCAGTGGCCGCGCGTGGAACAAGGAGATGGGCCGTGCCTACGACCGTCTGCCCGACCGTTTTGAGAAACTCCTCCCCAAGAACGTGTGGAGCCTCAAGGCCCATACAGCTGGCGTTATCGTGCGCTTTGTGTCCAACTCTAAGACCATCCGCGTGCGCTACGGTTGCCTGTCTAACAACTACAACGGCTTTAACATGACCGGCATTGATAAGTCGGGTGTAGACCTCTACGGCAAGAACCCCGACGGCGACATCCACTGGATTGCCACTCACATGAGCTGGAAGATGCAGGCCGACACAGCCCGTATGGAGTGGCAGAACCTCACCTACGCCAATAAGGGCCGTGGGGCTGAGTTTGCCCTCTATCTGCCCAACTATAATGGAGTAAAGTGGCTCGAGGTGGGTGTCGACGAGGGCTCTCACTTCCAGTTCCTGCATCAGTCGCCAGAGCGCCCCATCGTGGTCTATGGCTCATCTATCATCCAGGGAGCATCGCCCTCGCGTCCCGGCATGGCCATCACCAATATCGTGGAGCGCGAACTGGAGTACCCGGTCATCAACCTGGGCTTCTCGGGTTCGGCCCGTATGGAGCCGGCCATGTTTGACATGCTCAGCGAGATAGATGCCCGTGCCTATATCATCGACGCTATGCCCAACAGCTTCAACCTGCAGGACACCGAAATCATCAAGCGTGCCAAGGAGGGCGTGATGAAGCTGCGTGCTAAGAGCCTGGCCCCCATCATGCTCTGCGAGTGCCACCCCACGCCCGACAGCGTGATGCGTGCCAATATTAAGGCCAAGTACGATCGTGGCAACGTGGCCCTGCGCCGTGCCTACGACGAACTTCGTGCTGCCGGTGTCACCAACCTGTACTACCTGAGCAAGAGCGATATCCGCTTCGGCGAGGACTATATGGTCGAGGGGTCTCATCCTAACGACCTCGGTTGCCGCGTGTATGCCGACGCTTACGAGAAGAAGATTCGCGAGATGCTCGCTGAGGACAAGCCTAACAGCGTGTTCCCCCCCGTAACCCAGCGCCGCGACGGCTGTTACGAGTGGCGCGAGCGCCACAACCAGGTTATCCGGCTCAACCATACCACTAACCCCGAGATACTGCTCATTGGCAACTCGATAACCAACTTCTGGGGCGGCAACCCTGTATGCAGCGTCAACAACGGTGGGGCTGCCTGGGGCAAGACTTTCGGCAAGCGCCGCGTTACTAACATGGGCTTCGGCTGGGACCGCATCGAGAATGTGTTCTGGCGCATCTACCACGGCGAACTCGAGGGTTGCAAGCCCAAGCACATCTGCCTGCTCATAGGTATTAACAACTACTATGTCAACACTCCTGAGCAGATAGCCCAGGGCATCTGCGACCTGGCCCAGCTTATCCGTAAGCGCCAGCCCCAGGCCCAGCTGCATGTGCTCAAGGTATATCCGGCTCGCGGCCGCGACAAGGTGGCTCGCATCAACGAGCTGTTGGAGCAGAAGCTCAAGACCGATGCCAAGACCGAGCTGGTAGACCTTACCCAGTGTCTGGTGCTGCCCGATGGCTCTGGCAAGATAGACCCCACCTGTTTTCAGAAAGACGGCCTGCATCCTAATGAGAAGGGTTACACCCTGTTAGGCAAGCAGCTGAAGAAGCATCTGAAGTAAGTAGTCGGCCAGATGGCCTAAACAGACAATCCCCGGACGGTCCGTGTGCCGTCCGGGGATTGTTCTATATATATAATAAGGTGTAGGGGGCGCCCCCGAGGGGTGGCAGAGGTTGCCGTGGTGACTTCTCTCGGCCAGTTGGCCTATCACCGCTTTACCTGTAACTCTATCTTGCCCACGTAGATGCCGTGCTTGCCGTTCTGGTCGACCGGTACCTCGCGCCCGTCCAGGTCTTTCACGTAGCGTAGCGTCTGGAAGTAAGTGTGGCTGTGGCCGCCCAATACCAGGTCGATGCCCCGCGAGTGGCTTATCACCTCTTGGTCGCCCACGCCGTTATTAGTCCACCCTAAGTGAGACAGGCAGATAACCACATCGCAGTGTTCCTTGTGGCGCAGCGTGGCCACCATCTCGTTGGCTGTGGCCACCGGGTCCATGTACACCACCTGGCCGTAGTTTTTAGCATCTACCAGTCCGTCCAACTTAGGATCTAGCCCGAAGACGCCCACCTTTACACCCTTAACGTGGAACACGGTGTAGGGTTTTACCACTCCCTCAAGCGGGGTGTCCGTTACGCGGTAGTTGGCACACAGCACAGGAAACTGCGCCATGCCAAACAGCCGCGCCATGTTGGCCAACCCGAAGTCAAACTCATGGTTGCCTATCGTGGTGGCGTTCACCCCCATGCGGTTCATCAGCCCTATCTCTACATCGCCCTTGAATAGCGAGTAGAAAGGCGACCCCTGCGAGAAGTCGCCGCTGTCCAGAACCAGCAGGTCAGGGTCGCGCTGCCGCTCCTGACGTATCATCTCTATCCTGCGCAGGTATCCGCCGCGTCCCGCCAGCGCCGTGTCGGCCAGGTTGGGGTTCAGGGGCAGTATGCAGCTGTGCGTGTCGTTGGTGTGCAGTATCGTTATGGTCTTAGTCTTCTGTGCGGCGGCAGTCAGCGTCAGCACCATGAGTGCCGCCATGATGATGGTCTTCTTCATACTCGTTCTTTATTTGATGACTATCCGGCCTTCGGTGTGCGCGTCAACGTTGCCCTTGGCCCTAAAATAGTCCATGATGATATAGCGTATATTATTATCCTGCCCCTGAGGAGCCACCACCTGGCTTTTGGCCTTGAAAGCCACCAGGCGGTCGTTGCCCTGGGCCAGATAGTCCAGCGTGGCTATACGGTAGCTGCGCTTGGGGTCTATGGGCTGTCCCCCTACGGTAGCAGAGAGCAGTCGGCCGTCACGGCTGATGGTCAGGGCCACCCCGTGGCTTACCCCCTCTCCGCCCACCGAGGCTATCTGGGTGAACAGCTCGGTCACCTTGTCGCCCGTTAGCGTAAGCACACATAGTTTGTTCTCAAATGGCGCCACATCCAGCACGTCGCCTATGGTAACCTGGCCCTTGGCCAGCGCCGCGCGTATGCCGCCCATGTTGTAGACGGCAAAGTCGGCCCGCTCGCCCATGCGCGCTGCGCCCCAGACGAGTATGTCGCTCAGTAAGTTGGACAGCTCGCTCTCCGGGCGGTGCGATGCCATGTAGCGAGCCGTTGTTCCTACTACGGGGCTCATCAGCGAGTCTACCTTGTGGGCGTAGGGAGCTAAGAAAGCCTCTGCCTCACTGCCCGGGCGGTCATAGCGCCCGTCTATCAGAACCCGCGTGCGGCTCACCTGGGTCAGCTGGTAGTGCGAGCAGCAGGCGCCGAGAGCCATCAGAACCGTCAGCGCCAGGGTGATACTTATTTTCTTCATATCTTGTCCTATTGTTTAAGTGTCTGTATGTCTGCAGGGTGGGGGAGTAGCCCCCATCCACGCTGCAAAATTAACCATTTTTTTACTACTGCCCACCCCTTTTGGCCTTTTTCTTTCTCCACTTCCCCATATTGTCCCCGCTGTCCCTGCTGTGATTAGGGCATGTTTAGCGGCCTGTCCCGCGACCACCATGGCCCTTGCGCATGGGCAAGAAAATGGTGAGGAAATGTAAAAAAAAAGCGGAAACGTGTGGTTAGGTCGGGGAAAAATGTTAATTTTGCATGCTCTGCAAACGAAGCAATGAGAGTGGTAGGTGTCCGAGCTGTCAGTACTGATGGACGGGCCGAGCACTGCTAATGCTTTAGCTACGAGCATTTAAGCCAATAACTGTAACACTTTGTGGGCCCGTGATGGCCTGTATTCCCGCGTTCCCACTTTAGCACATAAAAGATAATGACAATTTTCAGAAGAGTCTTTAACTGGTATTTCAAGAAGTCTGCCTTGCCTTATTGGGCCATTGTGATTTTCGACGCCGTGGCGTGTTTCCTCGGTGCGCTGTTCATCCTGTTGCTGCGTCACCCCATTGACGAGATAGTAAGCTCATGGGGCACGTTGTGGCATAGTTTGGTCATGTTGGTGGTGGCCAACCTGATAGGGTTCAGGGTCTTCAGAACCTACTCGGGCATTCTGCGTTATTCCCAGTTTGTCGACCTGGCGCGCGAAGCCTACGCCAGTCTGCTGGCCTTTGTCCTGGCCCTGGCGTTCAACTTCGCCATCGAGCCCCTGGGTCTCCAGGACGTGTTCTATGTGTTCACCGGCCGCATGCTCATAGTCATCTTCTGCGCCACGGGCACCCTGCTGTGCGGCTCGCGCGTACTTATTAAAATGGTGTTCGAGAGTGCCCTCGTCGGAAAGTCGGCCCAGCGCGTACTCATATACGGTACCCACGCCGGAGCCCTCGCCATGACTAACGACATACGCAACACTAAGCCCACGCGTTACTTGGTGCGTGGATATATAGGCGACAGCAAGCCACACTATACCGAGCGACTCATGGGACGCCCCGTGTACTCTACCCAGGAAGACTTGACGGCCATCATCAAGGCCCACCACATCCAGGCAGTCATGGTGAGCCCCTTAAAGCATGAGATGTTTCTTGCCAACAGGGCTTTCCAGGACATGCTTATCAACGCGGGTGTCAAGATATACGTGGCCCAGAACGCCGAGGAGTGGAACCTGCACCGCGATGCCAAGGAGAAGATACAGATGAGGGAGGTGAGCATCGAGGACCTGCTTCCCCGCGATGAGATA
>JALEKD010000047.1 GCA_022769285.1 Prevotella sp. | reverse complement strand
TTCACTCCATAGTATCTCTTATAGCACTCCGCAAACACTCTCAGTCCTTCACGCAACGAAGTACTGGGCTTAAAGCCAAAGTCTTGTTCCAATTGCTTGTATCAGTATAGGTCACTGGCACATCACTATACTCCATAGACAAAAGTTCCTTATGTGCCTCAAAGTCATAATCTTTAGGCAAGACACTTGCACGCACAAGTTCCTCTTGCAGAATCGTAACAAAGTCAAGGAGGTTTTCAAGAGAGTTGTTGCCAATGTTATACACCTTATATGGAGGTATAGGTAGACCGTCCTCACCGTTTTGTTTCTCTGGAGCATGGTGCATAATGCGCACTACACCTTCCACAATGTCGTCGACGTAAATAAAATCACGCTTGCAGTTTCCACCCACGAAAATCTTTATTGTTTCACCTTTCACCAATTTGTTGGTAAAGCCGAAATAAGCCATATCTGGACGCCCCGCGGGACCATAAACCGTAAAGAAACGCAATCCTGTAGAAGGAATATTATATAGTTTCGAATAAGCATGGGCCATTAACTCATTACTCTTCTTCGTGGCGGCATACAAGCTGACAGGATAGTCTACCGTATCTTCTGTAGAATAAGGCACATTCTTGTTGCTGCCATAAACTGATGACGAAGAGGCATATACAAGATGCTCCACCTCATGATGACGGCATGCTTCAAGGATGTTGTAGAAACCAATGAGGTTACTCTGTATATAAGCATCAGGATTTGTTATGCTATAACGCACACCTGCCTGTGCTGCAAGGTTCACAACTACGGCAATCTTATTTTCTGTAAAAAACGTGTGGGTAGGGATGGTAAGTTATTTACTTGTCACAAGTTCCGCTCGATGACAGTTAAGCATGATGGTTCATCTGTATCAGTTGCAGGGGATAGTCGAATTACTCCGTTTGGAGCAAAACTACGCCATTATAAGATAGACGAGTTGCCAGAACTGTGGGACGTATTGATAGGTAATATGTCGTTTGTTGGTCCACGTCCTGATGTACCAGGTTATGCAGACAAACTGCAAGGTGATGACAGAGATGTATTGAAGTTGCGACCAGGAATAACGGGGCCGGCAACGTTGAAGTACAGGTTAGAAGACGAAATGATTTCAGAATATGTGGCAAAGAAACATGCAGAGGGTGATAAACGTTCGATGCAAGAGATAGCCATTGAATATAATGATAAGGTGATGTATCCAGACAAGGTACGCCTGAACTGCTACTATTATCGCCATTATTCATTCTGGAAAGATATTGAAATGATATTCGCCACGGTATTGGGCTTCAAGGTAAAGTTTGCAGAAGAGGAAGTATAATTTATCACAAATAGAAAGTTTGAAAGCGGTAAATGATTTCTTAGACTCCCATGATATTTATAGCAGAGAAAACTCTCTGAAATTGATAGGTGCATGGTAACCTTTGATGAATGAATTTTTAATTTGAATAAACATAATAAGCAATGTCAGAAGAAAGAAAAACAATTTATCTCTGCCTTGCCCACATGAGTGAAGCTGGTTTGGAACAGAAATATGTGAAAGAGACATTCGACACAAATTGGGTAGTGCCAATGGGACCGAACGTAAATGCATTCGAACAGGATTTGTCTGCTTTTTATACTAGTAAGTTCGATGGTACAGAATCGCTTGACCGCAAAGTTGTATGCCTCTCTGCTGGTACCGCAGCCGTACACTTGGCCTTGATTGGCTGTGGCGTGAAAGCTGGCGACGAAGTGTTAGTGCAGAGCTTCACATTCTGTGCATCTTCACACCCTATTACTTATCTTGGAGACAAACCTGTGTTCGTAGGTTCGGAAGGTGAAACATAGAACATGGATCCTACTCTCTTAGAGAAAGCGATTATTGACCGCAAAGAAAAAACTGGCAAATATCCTAAGGCTATTGTGCCAGTGGCGCTTTATGGTATGCCTTACCGCATTGACGAGATAATGGCGATAGCCGATAAATATGGCATTCCAGTAGTGGAAGATGCTGCTGAAGGTATGGGCTCACGCTTCAATGGACAGGTGCTTGGTACGTTCGGCAAGTATGGCGTATTGTCGTTTAATGGCAACAAGATGATAACAACTTCAGGCGGTGGCGCATTGATTTGCCGTAATGCGGAAGATGCCAATAATATAATGTGGTATGCGACACAAGCACGCGATGCTTATCTTTCAAAAAGGCGAAAGCCGAAATATCTTCAGTTGAACTTATAACAGAACTCATTGAGATATATTGCTGTCCGCTAATAGTTTTCAACCGCAATAATACAGAAAGAACAAGCCCGACTCTAACCATCATCAGAGTCGGGCTTGCTGTTATCAGCCCTGGGGTGGTGGGGGCTGAGGGCGCTGGGCGGGATGCTACTGCACAACCATCTTTCGGCCATTGAGTATGTACACGCCCTTGGGCAGACCGTCCAAGGCAGTCGCGGCATCTACCTGATGGCGCACCATGACACCCGTCAGCGAGTACACGCTCACCTTGGTGGCTGCGTCTGATGTGGGAGCGTCAATGCCATTGGTCACCGCCCTGCGGTAGAGCATAACGGGTTGCTGGCTACCTGTGTAGCAGGCAAAGCGCGGGTTGCTGGCATTGAACTGTATCTCGCGGGTCGTAAAACTCTTATTATATATATGTGTGGCCCCACCCGATACGGTTATGGTCCACTGGGCCTGGGCAGAGTTGGCCTGGGTGGTGGTATATAGCTTGTTCTCATTGCCCGTCAGCGTCAGATAAGCCTTCTCGGTGCCATCATATAGCGTATAGGTGCCAGCCGTACCACCCAATAGCAGCTGGTGGGGCTTGTCTTTCGTGTCTACGTCGGTCGTTATCCGACCATCGGCCCCTATGGTCACCGTGGCGCTCGTGTAGTAATTTTTGCCACCAGTCAAATCAGATAGCGCGCAGGCATCAACCTTAACGTTGCCGCCAAAGACCAAGAGGTAGTAGTTGCCTGGGGCCACGTCAGACTGAGTAGCAACTTTGACAAAGGTAACGCCATCAGCTGGGTCGGGGTCTGGATCGGGGTCTGGGTCTGGATTGGGATCCGGGTCAGGGTCAGGATTCGGGTCGGGGTTAGGATTGGCACTGTCATAGTGGTCGTAGCTGAAGGCCACGTCCTGTTTGTCGCCCCATACGTACTGCTCCAGTCCAGGGTAGTCAACATAGGGATTGCGGTTGTGCTGACAGCCGTACACGGCATTGTTGCGGTCTATCTCCTTTTGGCTTACCGGGTCTTCCTTGGCCCACCGCAGCAACATCTTGATGAACCATGCCTTGTAGGCAGGGTATGCGTTGCCAGCAAACACGGCCGCCTGGTTCCACGAGGCTATCTTGTTCTCGTAGCAAGTGGCCATGTAGAAGTAGATGCGGGCAAAATCGCCCTTGTACTCATCGTTTGGCTCGAACACTGTGCCCGAATAGCCCTCTACTGAGCATGGCCCCAACTTGCTGAAACCGTTGTTAGAGGTATAGGTGGGGTTCTTGGTCTCGCCAAAGGGGAAGTTGCTGCGCCGCCCGTTGACATAGCCATCGGTGGGCACCACATGCACGATGTCTGACTTCATGGGCGACGCCTTGCCAAACCAACTCTGGGGCACCGAGTGCTCACGGTTGTAGATGTCGCCTTCCTTCTTGTACGAGCCGTTGTTGTCGGTAAAGGAGTAGTTGGTCGTGTTAGAGTACATGTCCCACACCTTGCCGTCGGCCCGACAGTCGGTCTGTTTGTAATAGGTAAGCAGCCCATCGTAGCTTATGGTCGTGTGCTTGCTTATGATGGTATAGAGCGCTGTCTTCAGCGCTGCTCCCTTCCGGCCGTTGGCTGCCTGATAGTACGTGCCGCTGTTGTTGGGGCCCTGGGCAAAGAGCTGGAGTACCAGCATCAGCAGGGCCATCACACTAATAGTCTTCTTATTTCTCCACATATCTGTTAGTATTTTATTCATTGTCATCAGACACCAAGAGGGCCAGCCCTGCCTTGATACTTGCGGCCACCCGCTGGTAGAAGGTCTCTGCCGGATTAACAAACTCTTCCTCGGCAGGCTGAACGGTGGCTGTGGTTTTCCCTGTTGTGCCTATGGGGGATGTAGAGGGTGTTTCGGCCTTGCTGGGGGCAGCTGTGCCGGTTGGTGTAGCTGTGCCCGGAGCTTCCCCCGTGGTCGGTAGCTGTCCCCACGAACGCTTGCGCGGTTTCTTGCCATATAGCTTGACGATAATGTCGTTCAGGGCCAGGTCATTGGCATCTTGCAGCGTGTCGATGGGTATCGAGTTGTCAAAGCCCGTGGCCACAATGGTTATCTTGACGTCCTCGTCTAATGTGTCATCGGTTGCCATACCCCATATCACATCTATGTCGGGCAGCAAGTCGTCCATGAACGCGGCCAGTTCCCTCGTTTCTTTCACCTTGAGTGGATGGGCGCTGCTGGCGTACATGTTGAACAGTATGCGAGTGGCCTTGCTGATGTCGCTGCCGTAGAGTAGCGGTGAGCTGAGGGCATCCAGTATCGCGTTTTGCAGTCGGTGGTCGCCCGAGGCCCGTCCTATGGACATGATGGCCCCGCCGCCGTCTGTCATGGTGGTCTTGACATCTTCCAGGTCGGTCTGTATCTTGCCCGGGAGCAGCACTATCTCGGCTATGCCGCGCACGGCCTTGCCTATCACGGCATCGGCCCGCGACAGGGCTTCGTCTACCGAGATGTCGGCATCGGTGTACACCTTGCTTATCTGCTCGTTGTTGATAATGATGAGCGAGTCTACATTCTTGCGTATCTCCTCAAGTCCCTTGAGGGCCTTGTATATCTTGGGTTTCCGTTCGAAGTAGAAGGGCAGGGTCACCACGCCCACCGTGAGCAGTCCGCGTTCCTTGGCTATGCTGGCCACTAATGGGGCAGCCCCTGTGCCGGTGCCGCCACCCAGCGTGGCCACTACAAACACCATCTCTGTGTTGTCGCTAAACAGCCGTTGTATGTCCTCGCGGTTCTTCTCGGCCTCCTCGCGTCCGCGTACAGGATTGCCGCCCACGCCGTGGCCTTTCTCGCCCAGCATTATTTTGGTGGGAACGGGGTTCACAGACAGGCTCTTGCTGTCCGTATTACATACCGCAAAGGTTACGCCTTTCAGGCCCTCCCTATATATGTTGCCCACGGCGTTACATCCGCCGCCGCCCACGCCCACTACCTTGATAATGTTGCGCGTGGTGTCTTCCACGGGCCCAAAGTCTATTTGGCCCTTAATGATAGTACCTGTATCCATAGTTATGGTGAGGGTGTATGCTATTAGTTTGGCAGCCGGCAGAACCGCTGTCCATGCAAAGGTAATAATTAATGTATAGAAAAGCGCATGTTCCGTCAATACTTTTTGTGGCTGCGAAGATTTTTGATACTTTGGGTGATGGGGCAGTGGCTAAGGGAGATAAAAGTAAAAAGATAAAAAAGTAAAAGAGCACCTTTGAAAGGTAAAAAGTAAAAGAGTAAAAAAGTAAAAAGCGCTCCCCGTGCGTTGGCGAGGGCTTCTTGCATACCAATAGCTGTCACCGAAATAGCGGAGACCGACCTTTACATTTCCCGGAGCCGTCTTTAGAGGTCTAAAGGTCGGTCTTTCGGAAGGCGAAGGGCACCCTTGTCATTTCCTGCAAATACTACAAAGAGATTTGCGGTCATTCCGGGTTGGATGTAGGCTCTCTCGCAAGCAGTGCGCGCTGCAAGCGCAGCAGTATAAAGCCAGGGTAGCGCTCCAGGTATAGTCCCACCATGAGCAAAGCGTGCTACGGGCGCAAAAACAATGCGAGATGAGCGCCACAGGTTTGCTCGGATGCCCACGGCGCAGCCTGTTTTATATAAAAACAGCAAAGCATAAACTCGTGAAAATGGCATCTGCGCCTTGTGGCGACCGATCTCCTCAGTCGGGGGAGCAATTGCTATTCTGCTGAGAAGTCTGCCACCATCTTGCGATACATCGAGTACATACGCGTGCGGTCTATATAGCCTACCAAGTGGTTGCTCATATCTACCACGGGCAGGTACTGAGCGTTGGTCTTCTCGAACTTGTGCATCGCCTCGTCCATCGGGTCGTTTACGCCGATGGTGGCCGGACACTTGCTCATCAGCTGCTCTACCCTGAAGCGGTTGTATAGCTCGGTGCGGAATATGATGTGGCGGTTGCGGGTCATGTCTACCTCGCCCAGCAGGGTTCCGGCCTTGTCCAGCACGGGCATAAAGCTGGTGTGGCTGTCACTGAAAGCCCTCACCAGCTTGTTGAGCGGCATATCGGGTGTCACGGCGGTGTACTCCTTCTCTATCAGGCTGCTCAGGGTCATCAGGGTGAGGATGGAGCGGTCTGTGTGGTGGGTAAGCAGCTTGCCCTGGCGGGCCAGACGCATGGCGTAGATGCTGTGAGGCTCAAATATGCTGATGGTGAGCGTAGATACCACGCTCACGATGATGAGTGGCATGAACAACTGGTACCCGCCTGTAAGTTCGGCTATCAGGAAGATGCCCGTGAGCGGTGCGTGCATCACCCCGGCCATCACCCCGGCCATGCCCAGCAGCGTAAAATTCTTATCGGGTATATATACACCCACCTGATAGGTGTTCCACAACCGTGAAAAGAAGAAACCGCTGAAGCCGCCGATGAAGAGCGAGGGGGCGAAGGTACCGCCACAACCGCCGCCGCCATTGGTGGCCGACGTGGCGAACACTTTGGTAAGGATGACCAGGCCCACGTACACGATAAGCAGGTTGCCGTGACCGTAGAAAATAGAGTTGTTCATCAGCGTGTTCCAGTCGGCCGGTGTCTTGCCGTTCAGAAGAATGTTGATGGCGCTGTAGCCCTCGCCGTAGAGCGAGGGAAAGAGGAATATGAGCGGACTAAGCACCAGACCACCGACCAGCAGCCTCAGGTAAGGCCGCTTGGCCAACTGGGCGAACCCGTTCTCGCAGGCCGTCATGGTTCGCATGAAGTACAGGCTTACCATGCCGCAGAACAAGCCTAACAGTATGTTGGCCGGAACCTTGTCCAGTCCCCACACGTTGTCTACGTGAAAGGAGAAGAGCGACTCGCCGCCCATGAAGATGTACGAGAAGCACGTCGCCGTGACACACGATATCAGGATGGGCAGCAGAGAGGCCATGGACAGGTCTACCATCAGCACCTCCAGTGTAAATACCAGTCCGGCGATGGGGGCCTTAAAGATGCCGGCTATGGCCGCGGCAGCCCCACAGCCCACTAACAGTATCAGGTTCTTCTTCTCGACATGGAACAGCTGCCCCAAGTTGCTGCCTATGGCCGAGCCGGTAAGCACGATGGGCGCCTCGGCTCCCACCGAACCGCCGAAACCAATGGTGATGGCCGACGCGATGACCGAGGACCAGCAGTTGTGCGACTTGAGGTGACTCTTCTTCGTAGAGATGGCATACAGCACCCGGGTGATACCGTGCGAGATGTTGTCCTTGACTACATATTTAATAAAGAGCGACGTGAGGTATATGCCTATGACCGGGAACAGCAGGTAGAGCCAGTTGTAGCTCGTAATGGTAAACCCGGTGGTGAGCAAGAGCTGTACCTGGTGGATAAGGCTATGCAGCACAAAGGCGGCAATGGCGGCAAAAAGGCCGATGAAGAACGAGAGGATAAGGATAGTCTGCCGCTCGGATACATGAAGCCTGCTCCAGGCTACAAAGCGGACTATGGCCGAGCGGTCGGCCACTGAGGTGCTGTCTACAGGCTGCATGGGCTACTTCCTAATGATGGTTACCTCGCCGTCGGCCTTGAGCTTGATGATGCTCGATGGTGTGTGGGGCTTGTGTTCCTGGCGACGGCTGAAGCATACGTAGTCGACAGCGTTGATAATGTCGTCCGAAATATCGCAGTAGTTAGCCGCAGCCGGCTCGCCACTGATGTTGGCGCTGGTACTAACCAACGCCTTCTGGAAGCGGTAGCACAATTCTTTGGAAAAAGGCTCCTGCGTGATGCGCAGGGCTATCGACCCATCGTCGGCGATGAGGTTGGGAGCCAGGTTCACGGCTCCGTCCAGTATTACGGTGGTGGGCTTGGTTACCACGTCCAGCAGCTCCCATGCCACGGCGGGCACGTCGTGCACATAGCGTTGCAGCCGCGCGTCAGAGTCTACCAGACAGATCAGAGCCTTGCTGTCATCGCGGTGCTTGATGGCATATACACGGCTCACGGCCTCGGCGTTGGTGGCGTCGCAGCCTATGCCCCATACGGTGTCAGTGGGATAAAGTATGACGCCGCCCTTTCGGAGCACTGCGACGGCGTTCTTAATGTCTTCTGCTTGATTCATCCTGATTTATTTAGTACGGATAGCCGTGGGGCGACCATCACGGCGGGGGCCATGGCTGCCTGTGCACTGCTATCTGGTGTGCAAATATACGCCATCGTGGCTTAAAATCCAAATAAAGCTTATGATTTTTTCAGGGGAGTTAACAAAAAAATTCCCACCCACAGCTCCTGGACATTGAGCGGTGAGTGGGATGGGGGCCGGCAGGGCTGCCGGGCCGTGGCAGGTGGCTCTAAATGCCCCAGCCCTGGTAGACCGAACTCTTCTTGATGGGCATCAGCGTGCCCTTCAGTGTGAGCCGGCGCGAGTTGAAGTTGGGTATGATGTCAACAGAGGCTCGGTTAGTTCCCGCGTACATATTTATAAATACCTGGGCCGATATGCCGATGCCTACCACGTTCATGCGAATGTTGACAGACCCTTTCTTGTCGGTAGTCACCTCCATATTCTGCGCCTTGCCTAACAGCGTAACGCCGCCGATACCGTTGGGCGTCGGGAAAGGTACATTGAACGCCACCTGAACCACGGCATCGCCATGGTTGACCGACACGAAGTTGGTGTTAGAGTTGACGTAGGCTATGGAGCCATCCTTGAACGTCACCTGGTCGGCCTCCAGCGTAAAGGCTGTATCGGTTATGGCCTGCCGCGCCTCGGCGGCCAGCATACTGTCTATCTGTGCCTGTACCGCCTTGCGCTCCTGCTTCAGCATGCGCCTCTGCTCCTTAGTAACTACTTCTTGTGTGTTGGCAGTCTGTGCCATGGTGCCCGTAGCACCAAGGGCCAGTATCAGGCCCATCAGTAAGAATATCCGTTTCATCATCATTTTCCTTTCATTTGACCGTTCGGAGGAGTGGGGCCACTCCTTCGTTCTATATAGGTAAATGCAAAGGACATGCCATCATTGCATGGGCATGTGCTAAAAATGTATAATGCCGTGGCCGCGATGGTAGCGGCTGTCTCAGTCGTGCTTAGGCAGACAGTGGTAGTCTACAATGGCACGCATGCCGTTCAGGAAATCGGCTGCCGCCATACGCTTTTTGCCCGAAATCTGCAGCTCCTCGATGCTCAGCCATTCATCGGCGCAGGCTATGTACAGCTGCCGGCCCTTAATAATCATGGTGCCGGGTGCCTCGGTGGTGACCAGTTGAGTCTTGGTGGTCCGGAACACTTTGAGGGTAAGTTCGCTCTTGGCCGTGGCTCCCTCGGTCTGGTCTATCCTGGTCCATGCACCGGGGTAGGGCGACAGCCCGCGTACAAAGTCGTACACTCGCTTGGCCGGCAGGGTCCAGTCTATCTCGCAGGTCTCCTTGAATATCTTGGGAGCCACCTTCAGATCGGCCGTGTTAGCTTGGGGCATGGCGGGCACCTGTCCGTCGGTGGCGATGACGCGGTCTACCGTCTCCACGCATAGCTCGGCACCCAGGCGCATAAGCCCGTCGTACACATACTCTACATCGGCGTCATCGGGAATGGCAAATGTCTTTCTGTCTATTATTTTCCCAGTGTCAATGTCGTGGTCTAAGAAGAAGGTGGTAACTCCCGTCTGTGTCTCGCCATTGATGACGGCCCAGTTGATGGGCGCGGCACCGCGGTACTGGGGCAGCAGCGCCGCGTGTACATTAAATGTGCCGAAGCGAGGCATTGCCCACACCACCTCTGGTAACATGCGGAACGCAACAACCACTTGCAGGTCAGCACGGTAGCTTCGCAGTTGCTCCAGAAACGTCTCGTCCTTCATCTTGACGGGCTGCAGCACAGGGATGTGGTGCTCCACGGCATATTTCTTGACTGCTGAAGCCTGCAAGGTGTCCTGATGACGGCCTACGGGCTTGTCGGGCTGGGTTACTACGGCCACCACGTTGTAGCCGCCGTCTACCAGCGATTGTAAAGAATTTACGGCAAACTCAGGGGTGCCCATGAATATAATCCTAAGTGTTTTCTTGTCCATAATGTGCATGAGTTTGCGGACAAAGGTACTAAAAACAACCAAAATAGTTGTGAATGGCGGAGTGAAAAAGTTACCCAAAGTAATTTTTTGTCAATATATTATATTACCTTTGTATGCGATAGGCCCTTAGGGCTGTCTCCCCGGAGACGCCCTGCGTGCATGGTGCCAGCCACCATGACACCTGTCAGTACGATATACAGCTGCGAAAAGGCGTTGCGAGTCCTCGGCGGGCTCAGAGGCGGCACCATTTGCAGGGCAGGCCATCCGCCCCCGTGGCGGAGACCCCTGTCGGGAAACTACAGATGACCCCGGCAGGGAGAGCGAGTTGTGCCCGGCTCATGGTGCAGGCTGGTATATCGGCAGGGCCATCAGTTACAATCTACCCGATGGACACTACTATCCAGACCAATAATAAGCGTATCGCCAAGAACACCGCAGCACTCTGTGCGCGTATGTTTCTGACCATAGCGATAGGCATCTATTCGAGCCGGTTGGTGCTCGAAGCCTTGGGAGTAACCGACTATGGCGTGTACAGCGTAGTGGGCGGGATAGTGACGTTCTTTGTCTTTCTCAACGCTTCCTTGGCCAACGGGACGCAGCGCTTTCTGAATTTCTATATGGGCCGGGGCGACCGGGCAACCCTGAACCGGGTATTCTCGACCAGCGTGTACATTTTTATGTTGCTGGCCGTACTGATACTGGTACTGGGCGAGACGGTAGGAGTGGCTGTGGTCAACTGGGTGCTCGATATTCCGCCCGAGCGGAGGGCAGCGGCCAACGTGGTGCTTCAGTTTACCATCTTAGCCTCGCTCATTGACGTGCTCAGCCTGCCTTACAATGCCCTCATCATAGCCTATGAGCGTATGGGCGTGTTTGCCTATGTGTCGGTGGCGCAGTCGGTGGCCACCCTGTTGGCAGCCTGGGCGCTCACCGTGTTGCCGGGCGACAGGCTCATTACCTATGCCATCCTGTCATGTGTCATCATGGTGCTGGTCAGAGTGTTTTACGGCTGGTACTGCGCCCGCCACTTCGCCATCAGGGCCACCCTCAGTGGGGTGACCCGCACCCTGTTCAGAGAGATGCTCTCCTTTTCCGGGTGGACGCTTACGGGCTCATTTGCCTACGTTACCTACATGCAGGGCATACCCATTCTGCTTAACCTGTTCTTCGGGCCGGTGGTCAATGCGGCCAATGCGCTTGCCCAGCAGGTCAACGCCTCGCTGTCTACCTTCAGCGCTAATTTTATGATGGCTGCCAGACCGCAGATAACCAAGTACTATGCCGAGGGGCAGGTCGCGGCTATGCAGTCGCTGGTCTTTTATAGTTCCAAGCTGTCGGTACTCATCATGCTCATGGTCGCCCTGCCGTTTATTGTAATGCCCGACTATCTGCTGGGCCTTTGGCTGGTTGAGGTGCCGGCCCACATGGCCACCATGTTGCGCCTTATCATGTGGGCATCGGTTATCAATGCGTTGGCAATGCCTGCTAACACAGCCATTCAGGCTACGGGGCGGGTACGGGCCTACCAGGTGGCCGAGGCCGTAGCTCTGTTATTGGCATTTCCGCTCACTTATGTGGCTTTTGCCTTAGGGGGCGCGCCAGAGAGTGCCTACGTAATGCTCGCGATAGTCTTCGCCCTGGCCCAGATGGTTCGTACCTATTTTATGGCTAAGGAGTTGCACGTATCTGTTACCACTTACTTTTATCGGGTGGTGAGCAGTTTGGTGGTGTTCGTCTTGGTGGCCTATGTGGCCGTATGGGCTGTTCACGCTGGGGTGGGCGACTCGTTAGGAGGGCTGGCCTGTGTGCTGGTGGGCATCGTCCTTATCGTGCCGACCCTCTTCCTGGCGCTCTGCATGAACCGGGCTGAGCGCGCCACGCTCTGGGGGTATATAAAACATATAAGAAGCTGACTCGAAATAATGATAAATTTCTTCTTCATACTGTTGCTCTGTATAGCGGACCAGATTCGTATCAACCTGGGGGGCTTGGTCTCGCTCTTAGACATCTTTGTACTGATATATGCCATGCTTTATATCATACAGAACCGCGGTATGGGTATATTTGCCCGCGACAGGGAGATACGGACGGTATCCAAACTGTTCGCAGCCTTAGTGGTGGTGCAGATAGTCAGCGAGATATTGGTAGGCAACTCTCTGGCTAATGCCGCCAAGGGCATCGGCGTCACGGTGGTATGCTATGTCAAGTTTCTGTTCCTGCTGGGCCTGTTCTTCAGGAACAAGAGCAACCTGGCGATATTCCTGTTGGGTTCCCTGATAGCCAATATTCTCTTCTTCCGTACCAATGACTTCTTCGGACTGGGCAAGATGGATGTAGAGTCCGAAGATATTGCCATGGGAGAGGGCTTGACCATGGCCTACTTCAAGTATAAGATTAGCCCGCTTATCAATAGCTCGCTGATACTGGCCTCTATTTACTACAAGCGTATTCGCTTTGCCTGGGTGCTGGCCGCGGTGGGTCTGCTTACCATCGTGCTGGGTGCCCGCAGTAGCGGTCTGATACTGCTGATAGCCGGTGTGGCTCCCCTGCTGATATACCATAAGTTCAAGTGGAACCGCAAGCGCATAGCCGTATGCCTGGTGCTGGTGGCCATGGTTGCGGGCTATGGATACAAAACCTATGTGGACAGCGTGCTTGCGGGCGAGATTAATAGTGGTAACTCGCAGAACCAGCTGGCTTCTGCCGACAATCCCTACAATGTCTTCGACTTACTCAAACTGGGTCGTACCGAGGTCTATGTGGGTGTGTTGGCCTTCACGGAGTCGCCCTGGATAGGGTGGGGTGCATGGCCGCGCGACCCAGGACTGAAGTTTAACGCGCTACAGAGCTACATACAGGGCAAGCGGATGGACAAGCGCAAATTCTTTTCAGAGACTATACCCACCCACTCGGTCATTGTGGGCTACGCGGTGTACAATGGCATCTTTTCGGTACTACTGATAGTGGCCATTATATGGTTTTTCTTCAGGCGAGGGGCCACGACACTTCGCACGAAGAACGTTTTTGTCTTCCTGGTGGTCTGTACCTTAGCCAACATGGTGTGGGACACACTGTTCTCGCCCATTTCGACCGTGCGGTTCCAGTTTGTACTCTACTTTGCCACCCTCTACTATATATATAAGGTAATGCAGTATCCAGAGTTGGCCCGCAAGTATGGGTATGTTACAGATGACACAGTCAAGGCATGAACTGCGTGTGCTGTGGTACACGCCCAGTATAGATGTGTCAGCCGGAGGCGTGAGCAGCTGCCTGCAACAGATGGCGGCACACTTGGGCCAACTGGTGCAGCTGCATGTGGTGACCCATCGGTCGGCCAATATGTTGCCGATGGATAACTGCACGCTCCACTTCCTTACCGGTAGCCAACTATTTCCGTGGGCCAGCAAGCGCGAGTTTATCCGCATACTGGCCGAGGTGGCTCCTGATGTGGTACATACCAACAGCTGCTGGGAGCCCATGGACTCTTATAGTCTGCTGTGGGCTCATAGCCGTGGATACACGACCATCTATACGCTACATGGTATGATGGAGCCGTTTATCATGCGCCGCCACTACTGGATGCGTAAGGTTCCGGCGCTGGTTGTCTACCAGGGACGGGCGCTGCGGGCTGCCGATAGGGTAGTGGCCACCTCGGCCCATGAGCGAGACAACTTTCTGGCCTTAGGGTACAACTCCAAGGTTGCGATTATACCCAACTGCATCCAGCTGGACGGCATCAGCCTGAAAACAGACTGGGCCGTGAAGCGCAAGATACTCTACCTATCGCGGCTGCACCCCGTTAAGGGCATCGAGCGTATGTTAGAGGCCGTGGCGACCCTCCGGCCAGCCCTGGCAGGCTACCGTATCATCATAGCCGGAAGCGGCGAACCCGCCTATGTGGCTTTGCTTCAGGCCATGACCCGCCGCCTTGGCATAGCGCACCTCTTGGACTTTAAGGGCAATGTGACAGGCGCAGCCAAGTGGGCTCTCTACCGGTCGGCCGACTTCTTAGTGCTGCCCACCAATACTGAGAACTTTGGTATGGTGGTGGTAGAGTCGTTGGCAGTAGGCACCCCGGTGATAACGACCAATGGGGCACCCTGGGAGGAGCTGGTTACGCAGGCATGTGGCCTGTGGGTAGACATCAGTACGGCGGCCATAGCCCATGCGATGGAAACCATGATAGGCAAGACGGCCGCCCAACTGGAGCAGATGGGCCGCAACGGCAGGGCGCTGGTAGAGCGCAAGTACGCAGCCCCCCATGTGGCCGAAATGATGGTAGATATGTACACACGGGTCATCAAACCCATAAACAGATAGGCATGAAACAAGTAGACTTGTCGCATTACAGCGAACCGAAGCCGCACCACAGGAAGCAACTGCTGTGGCGGGCGGTCAACTGCACCCTGTTCAGATGGTTGGCGCTGCCCTGCCTGCGTACCGCAAGGGTGGCCCTGCTCCGGCTGTTTGGTGCCGCGATAGCCCCCACGGCCAATGTGTATGCTTCCTGCGTCATCTGGGCTCCCTGGAACCTGTCTTTAGGAGCATATAGTTGTGTGGGGCCCCATGTAGAGCTATATAATAAGGATAAGATAACCATCGGCAACCATGTGGTGGTATCACAGCGTAGTCAGCTGTTTACTGCCTCGCACGACATTACCGTGGCGTGCCATCCCATGATAACCGCCCCCATCACCATCCATTCCTCGGCCTGGATAGCAGCCAGCTGCTTTGTGGGCATGGGGGTCACCATAGGCGAGGGAGCCGTCGTGGGAGCCCGTGGCTGCGTGTTCAGCAATGTGGAGCCATGGACGGTGGTAGGCGGAAACCCCGCCCGGTTTATCAAGAAACGAGTTTTGCAGTCCTAAGTACCCTTGAGCATTATGCAGGACATCTCAGTCATTATACTTACACTGAATGAAGAGCGCCACATCGTTAGGGCTATACTAAATGCCCGCAAGGTGGCCAAGGAGATATTCGTGGTCGATAGTTTCAGTACAGACCGCACCATAGAGTTGGCTCAGAGTCATGGCGCGAGAGTCTTCCAGCACGAGTTTGTTACTCATGCGCAACAGCTTCAGTGGGCTTTAGACACATTAGACATCACCACGGAGTGGGTACTGAAGTTAGATGCCGACGAGTATATGACCGATGGACTGATAGCCGAGATAGAGGGCACGCTACCGACCACTCCCCCTACCATAACGGGCTACACCATGCCCTGCCTGCGTAAGTTTATGGGGCGCGAGATACGCCATGGCATCGTGCCGCTTATCCTGCTGCGCCTATTTCGTACGGGCAAGGCTCGGATGGAAGCCAAGCTGATGGACGAGCACCTCTATGTAACTGAGGGAACGGTGGTCAGCCTGCGTGGAGCCTTCTATGACGACAGCCTGATAACCCTTGCCGAGTGGACAGCCAAGCACAATGGATATGCCGACCGTGAGGCGCTCGATATGCTTTGTACTGAGTATGGCATCAATGACGAGTCGCTGGTTCATAACACTGGCGCCAACTCTGCCAAGGTTCGCGCCCGCAAGCTGAAGTACATCCGGCTTCCTCTCTTTTGGCGCTGCTTCGCCTTCTTTATCTACCGCTACTTTATTCGCCTCGGTTTCCTCGACGGGAAGGAGGGTTTTCTCTGGCACTTTCTCCAGGGCTGGTGGTACCGTACCCTTGCCGATGCCAAAGTGTACGAACTCAAGAAGGCTTGCCACTGGGACGAGAACAAGATAATACAGGAGGTGAACCGCAGGCTCGATGCCATGAGCCGATAGTCCTGCGACCTCTGCCAAGATAGATTACAGATATGAAAGTGTCGATAGTTACGACCTGCCTGAACCGCGTTAATACTATAGGAAAAACCATAGAGAGTGTACTGGCTCAAGATTTTCCCGATATAGAATACATTGTCATAGACGGAGGCTCCACGGATGGTTCCCTGGACGTGATACGCCACTACGCTGACCGCTTGGCGGTGCTCAAGAGCGAACCCGACAGCGGCATGTACGAGGCTATCAATAAGGGCATACGCTTGGCTACCGGCGAGGTGGTGGGGCTGGTTCATTCGGACGATGAGCTCTACGACCGTCATGTCCTTTCGGACGTGGTGAGCCGTTTGCAGCGCAGCGGGGCCGATATGGTGTATGGTAATGGTGTGTACCTGCGCCACGGTCACGTTGTGCGCAACTGGGTGAGTGGGCCTGTGCACCGCTGGAAACTGCGGATGGGCTGGCTGCCGCTGCATCCCACATGCTATATGCGGCGGACGGCGATAGAGCAATGGGGCCTGTACGACGAGCGATACCACATAGCGGCCGATACTGAGTTGCTGCTACGCTATCTGTACCGGGCCCGCATACCGGCAGTATATATGCCGCGCTATATCGTACGGATGAGCATGGGCGGACTGTCTACCAGTTCGCAGCGGCGGCACGAGATGTGGCGCGAGGACGTGGCCGTGTACCGCTCGATGGGCTTGCCGGGCCGAATGATGAAGATTATGAAGATGGCGTGGAAGATTCCACAATTTATAACAATGAGGAAGCAAGATGAAACAGACTGTTGAGGACGAGTTGCTGTCGCTGCTGCGCTGCGAACTATGCGGCCAGGAGGTGCCGTCGACCAGCTATACCCCCGAAGAGTTCAAGGTGCTTATCCGAATGGCCCGCGAGCAGGCTGTATCGGCCTTGGTGGCCGCGTGTCTGATGAAGCATAATGTAAAGGTCAATGACGACGGGGCCATGGAGATAATGGCCATTCTGGTGAGCCACCAGCGCCATGCCGCGCAGATGGACGGCCATGTGGCCACACTGGCTACGCTGCTGAACACCCACCATATACCCTACGCGGTATTCAAGGGGCAGGTGGCGGCCCGCTACTACGACCGGTCGTACCTCAGGAGCACGGGCGATGTAGACTTCTACGTGCCGCCGGTTTACTATGAGCAGGCCAAGGAGGTGGTGGGGCGCGAAATGGGGGTGACCATCGCCGACGACCACCTGGATAAACATTGCGAGTTTGCCTTTGGCGGCACGCGGTTCGAGATGCACCATCGGGTGGAAACCTTTGGCAGCGCCAGGCACCAGCGCAGGTTTGACACGCTTGCCCTCGGCGATGTAACTGTCCACCGCGTAACCACCCAGACCATCGGTGGTGCTCAGGTGGCCGTGTTCTCGCCCTTAGTAGATATACTTGTTATCTTCAAGCATCTGTTTAACCATCTGTTAGTCGAGGGGGTGGGGCTGCGACAGGTTTGCGACCTGATGCTGATGCTGCGCCGCTACCGGGGAGCTTACTCCGTGAGCGAGTTGGCCGCTGCCTTGCACCAGATAGGTTACTACAAAGCCTTCTTGGCCATGGGGGCGTTCCTGGTGCGCCACTTGGGCATGGCTGAAGCCGACTTGCCGATGGCCATCCCCACCAAATACCATCTGTGGGGCGACCGTATCAAAGACGAAATTCTCTCCGGGGGAAATTTTGGCAAGTACGGGCGAACCTACAGGCATCCTGGCAAGCTCAAAAGCCTCGAAACGGCCAGTATGGCCCTGCGCCACTGTCTATGGCTTATGCCCCTGGCGCCTATAGATATTCTCTGCCTTATCCCTAAGCGTATCCGTATATCCTTCAGTAAGTACGTTTAGGGCCTTAATCCTTATTTCTTGTTGTAATAGTACTGTCCCTTGTGCTGGGTCTGACGGCCAAACTCGATGGCATGGACGGGGCAGTGGTGGTAGCATGCGAAGCAGGTAAGGCAGTTGCCCTGGTGCTTCCATACGGGCTCCAGGCCCTTGCCGCCGCTAATATCGTGTACCGGGCACACGCTGGCACACAGTCCGCAGTGCGTACAGCGGTCGCTGTCTACGTGAAAGCGCTTGTCGGTGATTAGGTGTCGGGTGAAGAAACCACCTATAAGTCCGCTGAACAGGGCGGGCAGAGGCCCGCGAACCAGCTGGCGCACGCCCGTGGCCCCGGCGAGAATGGTATCGGTGACAAACAGCTTCAGTTCGGTGGCCGCACGCTGCTTCTTGGCCAGCTCCTTGGCTGGCTTGTCTACATCCATGAACGGCAGACCCACATACGACTCGGGCATGATGAGCGACAGCGCCGCACTGAGCGTCAGCCCATGTGGGGCCAGGTCGGCCTCGAATATCTCGGTGGCCTTGCCTATGCTGTCGCCCGCTGTGTAGACCAGGTAGGTGTACACGGGACCGGTGGCGACAAACTGGCACTTGCTAAGAAAATTTCTTACTAACACCGGAGGTCTCCACCCGTGTACAGGGATGACAAATCCTATTCGTTCGCCCGCCTGCAGGGTGTAGATCATGTTGCCCCGCATCTCGTCGGGTATGTATAGCAGCCTGTCGGCCGTTGCCTCGGCGACATACTTGGCCGCCCATCTTGAATTGCCTGTACCTGAGAAATAGAATATCATGCTACAAAATTACCCAAACCACTGTAAAAAACAAAATAATTGTGGTAATATATGTAAAACATTTCGTATATTTGCCCCCGTATTATATATAATGTACTAATAGATATAATGAGCAGTTTGGACTTTACATCTACGAAATTTGTGGAGGTTCCCTCAAAAGGCATCTTCCTCTTTCTAAAATATATTGACGGAGATAAGGCGTATATGGTCAAGGCGCTGAAGCCAGAGCACAGAGATAGGCCCCAGTACAGGACCTTGCTGAAAAAGGAGTTTGACGCGGTGACCAAGTTGCACAGTCCCTATCTGCCCACGTACTACGAGGTGGTCGACGACACGCCCTTTGGACGCGCCATCGTGGAGGAGTACATCGCCGGGAGGTCTCTGGCTGACTATCTGACCGAGAGCCACTCGGTAGAGGAGCACGATGCCGTGGCCCGAAAGCTCATGGATGCCCTGCAGAGCATCCACGCACACTTTATGCTGCATCGTAACCTCAAGCCGTCTAACATTATCATCACCGCGCAGGGCGATAATGTGAAGCTGATAGATTTGCGCCCGGCCTTTGCCGACGAGATACAGGCACCCTTTACCACTACGCGCTTCCAGGCCCCAGAGCAGAAAGACGAGACGGTGGGCGTAGACACCCGGTCGGACGTGTACGCCTTGGGAATGATACTGAAGCTGATGACGCTGCCCGATAACTTCCAGCATGTCGTCGCCCAGTGCTGTAGTCTGGGCCGCAGCGACCGGTTCATGGACGCCGAGGAGGTAAAGAGGGCTTTGGACGCCCGTCCGCCTGTAGACCGCAGCAAGCTGTACAAGGTTCTGGGTGCCGTGGTGGCCGTGGTAGTGGTCATTGGCGTGGTTCAGTACTTCGTGAAGAACGGCTTCGGTTCGTCTGACACGGCCGATATGCAGGAGACCACCTCGTATGCCCTGCCCGATACCACCTCGCAGGCAGCCACTACTCAGACTGCCGTTGCCGACACTACGACTATGGCTGCCGCAGCTGCCGCGCCCAGTGCGCAGGTAGACAGCGTGAAAAACGTGATAGCCGCCCAGCTGGAGTACATCTACCGTCCATACACAACCGATTCGGTGGGACAGCATGCCCGCGCGCAGATACGTGTGCAGGTCAAGAGATGTTACCGCAGGCTGATGCGCCAGCTTAGCGGCATGAGTGCCGAAGACCGCGATGCCATCGACGCTTATTTCGCTAAGTACCGCAAGAATAAAGATGCTCAGCTTACTTACAAGTAGGCTCTGCCCGACTCTATAGCAAGAGGACAGGTACCCCGTGGCCCGTCCTCTTTTTTGTTTGGTGGCGCGGGTGTGCTCACAAGCCAAAACCACGGGGATGGGGAGACGCTTCGTAATAGCGTGAGATGTCTCTAAAAACGCAGAGGCCGACCTTTACGTTTCCCAGAGTCGTCTTTAGCGAGCTGGAAGCCGTCTTTAGAAACGTAAAAACCGGTCTTTTTATTTCTCCTGTTTCCCATTAGCCTGATGATAGAGTTTCGCAAGCAGCGCTTTTTACCTTTCTACTCTTTTGCTTTTTTACCTTCAGACCGGCTCTCACAGCTCCTATACCTTAATATATATACGCGCGCGCGAAAGGAGGTGCCAGCAGGGTAGCGGCAACCATGGACAGCGGGATGGTGGCAACCCGGTGGCAGATAGTGGGCACATACAGGGCCACCGGTGTGACACAACTGACAGAAATGACACGCGCGGTGTCAGCCAGGTATGACACTTTTGACGCAGAGACCGTGTTGGCACGCTTTTCGCATAATAGAGGGTAACGAAATAACAAACTTAAAAGATACAATTATGAAACTTAAACCATTAGCAGACAGAGTGCTGGTTCTCCCTGCACCAGCTGAAGAAAAAGTAGGTGGAATTATTATCCCAGATACAGCCAAGGAAAAACCACAGCGTGGTAAGGTTATCGCCGTAGGCCAGGGTACTAAGGACGAAGAGATGGTACTCAAGGAGGGTGATATCGTTCTCTATGGCAAGTACGCTGGCACGGAGATAGAGAATGGTGGCGAGAAGTATCTGATGATGCGCCAGAGTGACGTATTGGCTATTGCCGAGGAATAAAAGACAACAATTAACTTAATATAGGAAAGGAATAAAATCATGGCTAAAGATATTAAATTCAATACAGATGCTCGCGACCTGCTCAAGCAGGGCGTAGACCAGTTGGCTAACGCTGTTAAGGTAACCTTAGGCCCTAAGGGACGTAACGTGGTTATCGAGAAGAAGTTTGGTGCCCCTCAGATTACCAAGGACGGTGTTACCGTAGCCAAGGAGGTAGAGTTGGAGGACAAGTTCCAGAACACGGGCGCTCAGTTGGTTAAGAGCGTAGCCTCAAAGACTGGCGACGATGCTGGCGACGGTACCACTACAGCTACCATCCTTACCCAGGCTATCGTAAACGAGGGCTTGAAGAATGTAACTGCCGGTGCCAACCCCATGGACTTGAAGCGTGGTATCGACAAGGCCGTAGCCAAGGTGGTAGAGCATATCAAGGAAACTGCCGAGGTGGTTGGCGACAACTACGATAAGATAGAGCAGGTAGCCACGGTATCTGCCAACAATGACCCCGAAATCGGTAAACTGCTGGCCGACGCTATGCGCCAGGTAAGCAAGGACGGTGTAATTACCATTGAGGAGAGCAAGAGCCGCGATACCAACATTGGCGTGGTAGAGGGTATGCAGTTTGACCGCGGGTACCTTTCGCCTTACTTTATGACCGATGCCGACAAGATGGAGTGTGTCATGGAGAATCCATACATCCTCATCTACGACAAGAAGATATCTAACCTGAAGGACTTCCTGCCCATCCTGCAGCCCGCAGCCGAGAGTGGCCGTCCATTGCTGGTTATCGCTGAGGACGTAGACTCTGAGGCTCTTACCACACTGGTAGTTAACCGTCTGCGTGGTGGTCTGAAGATTTGCGCTGTCAAGGCTCCTGGCTTTGGCGACCGTCGTAAGGCTATGCTCGAGGACATCGCCGTACTTACCGGTGGTGTGGTCATCAGCGAAGACAAGGGTCTGAAGTTGGAGCAGGCTACGCTCGATATGTTAGGTTCGGCCGATAAGGTGAACGTGACCAAGGACAACACGACCATCGTGAATGGCCATGGCCAGAAGGAGAACATCAAGGACCGTGTGGCTCAGATTAAGAACGAGATAGCCAACACCAAGAGCTCGTACGACAAGGAGAAACTGCAGGAGCGTCTGGCCAAGCTGGCCGGTGGCGTAGCTGTACTCTATGTAGGTGCCAACTCAGAGGTAGAGATGAAGGAGAAGAAAGACCGCGTAGACGATGCCCTGTGCGCAACACGTGCTGCCATTGAGGAAGGTGTCGTAGTAGGTGGTGGTACCACTTACATCCGTGCTCAGGAGGCTCTGAAGGATCTCAAGGGCGACAACGCTGATGAGCAGACCGGTATCAATATCGTTTGCCGTGCCATCGAGGAGCCCCTTCGTCAGATTGTGGCCAACGCTGGTGGCGAGGGCGCTGTAGTAGTTAACAAGGTTCGCGAGGGCAAGGGCGACTACGGTTACAATGCCCGCAAGGACGTCTATGAGGATCTGCGTGCAGCTGGCGTAATAGACCCTGCCAAGGTAGCCCGTGTAGCTCTGGAAAATGCAGCTTCTATCGCTGGCATGTTCTTGACCACCGAGTGTCTCATCGTAGATAAGCCCGAGGAGAAAGCTCCGGCCATGCCTGCTCAGCCCGGTATGATGTAATTTTGTAACGACTGATTATCAACATTCAGATAGGGGAGGGTAACCTTTTGGTTATCCTCCTTTTTTTATGACTTGCTGTGACAGCGTTGCCGGTGGTTGCTGCGGCAAGGGCTGTTGGCATGGCCCGACGGCTGCAGGCTATACTCCTGATGGTGGTAGCCATGGCGCTGATGGTGTTCATTATGGCAATCATTAACATTATTTGTCTTCGCAAAACTTTTTGTAATCAGAAATTTTTCTACCTTTGTACCACCTAAGCCACGCATGGTCGCAGCTATAGGCGATGGTTCTTGGGCCGGTGGGCTGGGTAAGGATATTAAAACTATGGATGATGATGAAATGCAGAAGTATGGTAATGGCGCTTGCCCTGGCCTGTACGGTCACCGTTGGGGCTCAGGGCAGCGAGAAGGTAGTACCTATTAAATATGGTAATATGGATCATTGGGTGGTGCGTACCATCAAGGAGTCGGCCATCATAGGTGGCCAGACTAAGGTGGTCTACGCCGTGGGCCCCTCGATGACCATTACGGGCAACGTGCCTTACACCAACAAGGGCGAGTCGCCTTGGGGCACATCTAATGTCCTGGCCAAGGTGTCGGGCATCACCAAAACCAACAACTCGGTGTACCGTGACAAGCACGGAGCCGGCTACTGTGCCAAGTTGGTTACCCATATCGAGAAGGTCAAGGTCTTGGGACTCATCAACATCAAGGTGCTGGCTGCCGGGTCGCTCTTTCTGGGCGATGTACACGAACCCATCACCAGTACCAAGGACGGCCCCAAGGCTATTAACTGGGGTGTTCCCTTCCATCAGCGCCCCAAGGCTCTGCGTTACGACTACCGTACGCTGCTCAGTGACAGTCCCACTCGTATACGCCAGAACGGGTTCAGCAGCGCTTCTACCGTGGCCGGCCACGACTATGCCGTGACGGTTCTCTATCTCCAGAAGCGTACCGAGGACAGCAAGGGCAACATTACCGCTAAGCGTGTAGGTACTATGGTGGTCAAGTACGGCAAATCGACTAATGGATGGGTAGACAACGCTACCTATAAGATACACTATGGCGACATACGCAATATGGCTGGTTACGACGCCTCGCTGATGGGCCTGCGCTCTACCGACTACGCACGCAACAGCAAGGGCAAGAGCGTTCCTGTACGCGAGACGGGATGGGCCTCGGCCGACGAAACGCCTACCCACCTGGTGCTCCAGTTCTCTTCGAGCCATGGCGGAGCCTATGTAGGCACACCGGGCAACACCTTCTGGATAGACAATGTGTCGCTGGTGTACTGATGGTAACACTTAAAACTTGATGTATGACGATGAAATCACGCCTGCTGATGGCCCTGCTACTTGTCCTGACGGTCAGGGGCTATGCCGAGACCAACGCCGAGCCCGTGGATACTGCTGTGGCTCGCAGGTCGATAGTGACGCGACTGCTCGACTACTTTAATGACGCCAACAAGCGCAAGCCCAACAAGTGGTTTGATTTCAGCATCATTGGCGGGCCCCACTATAGCACCGATACCAAGCTGGGCATCGGGCTGGTGGCCGCTGGCCTGTATCACACGGACCGTGCCGACTCGCTCCTGGCCCCGTCTAACGTGTCGCTGTTCAGCGATGTAAGTACCGTGGGCTTCTATCTGTTGGGCATACGCGGCACTCACCTGTTTCCGCAGGACCGCTATCGCATTGACTACACGGTCTACTTCTACTCTTTCCCCTGCGATTTCTGGGGAATGGGCTACGACATGGGCGATGACGATGCCAATAAGAGTGACATGAAGCGATGGCAGGCGCGCATCAAGGCCAATTTTCTCTTCCGGGTGGCTCCGCAGTTGTATATGGGCCCCATGTTCTCTTACGACTACGTGATAGGGCACCGCATAGAACGCCCAGAGCTGTTAGAGGGTATGGACAGGCGCACCTCGAATATCGGGGTGGGACTGGCGCTTACCTATGATACCCGCGACGTGATGACCAACCCTCACCGAGGCTGGTATCTCAATCTTACTCAGTGCTTCCGCCCGCGCTTTATGGGCAACAAGTATGCCTTTAGTACCACCGACTTGCAGGCCAATACCTACCAGCATCTGTGGCGTGGTGCCACGATAGCTGGCGATGTCCGGGCCACGTTTAACTTTGGCAATCCGTCGTGGGGAATGATGGCGCTGTTGGGCAGTTCGAACTCGATGCGTGGCTATTATGAAGGGCGATATCGCGACAAGCATAAGATAGAAGCCCAGGTAGAGCTGCGGCAACACGTATGGCGGCGCAACGGCATCACGGTGTGGGCTGGGGCCGGTACGGTATTCGATAAGTTTAGCGCCATCCGTAGCTCGCATATCCTGCCCAACTATGGCCTGGGTTACCGCTGGGAGTTTAAGAAGAATGTAAACGTACGTTTGGACTATGGTTTCGGCAAGTCCGGCCAGTCTGGTTTCTTATTCAATATTAATGAGGCTTTCTAATAGCAATACAATGAACACCATCAAGTTTGCGACTACTGATAAAGTAATTTACAGCTATGCTGTGGCTGCCTTAGCGCTGCCCAATGTGGCCCTGTGCTTCACCGAGGGTATGCCGCTTATGGCGTGCCTTGCCAATGTACTCTTGCCCATGGGTGTGTACATGGCTCTGATGACCCTTACGGCCAAGGTGGGCAAGATGGTGTGGTGGGCTTTTGTCCTGATATTCTTCGCTGCTTTCCAGATGGTGCTGCTCTACCTCTTCGGGCAGGGTGTAATCGCCGTCGACATGTTTCTCAACCTGGTTACCACCAACCCAGGCGAGACCATGGAACTGCTGGACAACCTGGTGCCTGCAGTGCTTGGGGTGGTGGTGGTCTATGTGCCCCTGCTCGTATTGGGCGTGGTATCTATGTGTCGCGCACATGGGGCACTGGCAATGGCGCTGCGTCGATCTTACCGGCGGTATGCCATGATGGTTACGGCTGGTGGGCTGGCCTGTCTGGCCCTGGCCTATGCCACTGTGGGTGGCTACCGGTTGCGCGACAGTCTCTATCCTGTCAACGTGTTGTACAACCTGGTACTGGCCGTGCAGCGCAATAATGCCTCGGCCAACTACTACAAGGCTTCGGCCAATTTCAAGTTTAACGCCCACGCCACCCATCCTGCTGACTCGACCGAGGTGTATGTCATGGTGATAGGCGAGACGGCCCGCGCCTGCAACTTCGGGCTCTATGGCTATCAGCGCAATACCACTCCTCTGCTGGAGAAGACTCCTGGCGTGGTGTCCTTTACCCATGCCTATACGCAGTCGAACACTACGCATAAGAGTGTGCCCATGCTGCTCTCGGCGGTATCGGCGGTCGACTTTGAGCAACTCTTCCATGAGAAAGGTATCTTGGCTGCGTTTCGCGAGGCTGGCTTCCATACCGTCTTTCTCTCTAACCAGTTGCCTAATCACTCCTTTATCGACTTCCTGGGCCAACAGGCCGACGAGTGGCAGTTTGTTAAGGAGCGTGCCGGCCGTGGGACCAACTGCTATGACGGCGACTTGCTGCCCCTATTGGACAAGGTGCTGGCCAAGGGACGCAAGCGTGAGTTTATAGTGCTCCATACGTATGGTTCTCACTTCAACTATCGGAAGCGTTACCCCCGGCAGATGGCCTACTACAAACCCGATGACAAGAGCGAGGCCGAGGCGACCAACCGTCGTGACCTGATTAATGCCTACGACAATACCATACGTTATACCGACTGGCTCTTAGCCTCGGTAGCCCGTAGGCTGGAGCACCATGCAGGCCGCAGTGCCATGCTCTATACCAGCGACCATGGCGAGAATATCTTTGACGACAGTCGGGAGCTGTTCCTGCATGCTTCGCCCAAGGCTTCACAGTACGAGTTGCATGTGCCGTTTATTGTGTGGACATCGGCCTCGTACCGGCAAGCCTATCCATCTACGGTGCGGGCGCTCGGGGCCAACCGTAACAGGCAACTACAGAACAGCTTGTCGGCCTTTCACACCATGCTCGATATGGCGGGGGTGGAAACGCCAAAGCGCAAGTTGCGCTATTCGGTGGCCAACAGCGCCTATGCCCCTATGCAGCGCCTATATCTTAACGATCACGACGAGGCGGTGGCCTACTGATTACAACTGATGGCGTAAACCCATAAGCGGGATTTTGCTTTATGTCTGCCGATACCCATCAGAGTACGGCAGGCCAGCAAGGTTCTGCCTTTTGGTGTCAAACAGGCTGCGCCTCGGCCATCCGAGCAAGCTCATAGCGTTCGGTTTGCACTGTTTTTGTTGAAAACAGGCTGCGCCTCGGCCATCCGAGCAAGCTCATAGCGTTCGGTTTGCACTGTTTTTGTTGAAAACAGGCTGCGCCTTGGCCATCCGAGCAAGCTCATAGCGTTCGGTTTGCACTGTTTTTGTTGAAAACAGGCTGCGCCTCGGCCATCCGAGCAAGCTCATAGCGTTCGGTTTGCACTGTTTTTGTTGAAAACAGGCTGCGCCTCGGCCATCCGAGCAAGCTCATGGCTCTCGGTTTGCACTGTTTTTCACGTAAAATCTTAATCATTTATCTTTTTTTTACGTAAAATTCTTTGTTGCAAATGGAAATATAGCTAACTTTGCACTTGATATTGGAGCCATGGGATATGGCAAAGGTATTTTTTGATTTGTTTTAGTAGATTAGTTTTTAAGTAGTTTGTTTTTGAGAATCGGTTGTCGAGACGACAACCGATTTTTCTGTTTCTATAGGGTAGCTCTTCATGGCCACAGGCTGACGGGGCATACCTCGCACGAAATGGCTGGAAATCACGGAAACGCTAAAGGCTGGTCTCGGGCTTGCCAAAGATGGCCCCCAATGTTTCCGGAGTCGTCATTAGAAACATGGCGACCGATGGCTGGCCAATAGGAGCTATGCGCTAAGGCGGCAGAGAGGGTAGCGACCCTGTTCGCGCACTTTCTGACAGATAGGGCCGCCACCACGGTGAGCGGGGCTGTTACGGCGCAGAATGGGGCAGTGACTGTAAAATACTTGTCACAGGCTGTGCAACGCATAAAAAACCTTTAGAATTTGTCCATATCATCTAATTTATGTAACTTTGCCCGCATTAATAAAAATAGGTAATACATAAAAAATATAGAAATGGCTAAAAAATTTGCCGAACACAATGGATTAAATCTTGTTGAGGTCAACAAGGATGTTTTGGCTGAGTGGAAAAAGAATGATGTTTTCCATAAGAGTATTGACGAGCGTGAGGGCGCCCCCCAGTTTATCTTCTTCGAAGGCCCTCCTTCTGCCAATGGTCACCCCGGTATTCACCACGTTTTAGCCCGTGCCATCAAGGATACCTTTAACCGTTATAAGACCATGCAAGGGTACCAGGTTCACCGCAAGGCTGGCTGGGATACCCACGGACTGCCCGTCGAGTTGGGTGTCGAGAAGGAACTCGGTATTACCAAGAAGGATATAGACAACCGCGACTCTGATAAATATATTTCGACCGAGGACTACAACCACAAGTGCCGCGAGAACGTGATGAAGTTTACCAAGGAGTGGCGTGAACTTACTGAGGACATGGGCTACTTTGTAGACCTGGATCATCCTTACATCACCTACGATAATAAGTATATCGAAACGCTGTGGTGGCTGCTCAAGCAGCTGTACAACAAGGGCCTGCTCTACAAGGGCTACACCATACAGCCCTATAGCCCAGGTGCCGGTACCGGTCTGTCGAGTCACGAGCTCAACCAGCCTGGTTGTTATCGCGATGTAAAGGACCTGACCGTGACGGCCCAGTTCCAGATAGAGAACCCCAAGGCCGAGTGGGCCAAGTGGGGTAAGCCTTATTTCCTGGCCTGGACCACTACGCCGTGGACACTGCCCTCTAACGTGGCGCTCTGTGTAGGCCCCAAGATAGACTATGTGGCCATAGAGTCGTACAACCCTTACTCAGGCGAACCCATGACGATGGTGATGGCCGAGAGCCTGATAACCTCGTATCTGAAGGCCGACCAGGAGTGCAAGGAAGGTGACCTGCCTGCCTTTGACAAGGACAGGAAACTCTGCCCCTGGCGCGTCATAGACCACATGAAGGGCACCGAACTGGAGGGACTGCGCTACAGGCAGCTCATGCCATGGATAAAGCCCTGCGAGAAGGTGGGCGACCTGGCTCCCAAGTTTGTCAATGACTATGCCGAGGCCCATCCCGACAAGGTGTTTGCCAGTGCTGATGGCCGCGACCACTTCGTAGAGATGGCCGATCAGGCTTTCCGTGTCATCTTAGGCGACTATGTTACCACCGACGATGGTACAGGTATCGTACACATAGCTCCCACCTTTGGTGCAGATGATGCCAAGGTGGCCAAGGATGCCAATATTCCCGCCCTGTACCTAATTAATAAGAAGGGTGAGACCCGCCCTATGGTAGACCTGCAGGGCAAGTTCTATGTGATAGATGAGCTGGATGCCAACTTCGTAGACCGCTGTGTCAACGTGGATCTCTACAGTCATCATGCAGGCGACTATGTGAAAAATGCCTATGACCCACGGTTTAATGTCAATGGGGTATGGGACAAGAAAGCCTCGGAGAAGGCCGAAGACCTGAACGTCATCATCTGCATGGAACTGAAGCAGGAGGGGCTGGCCTATAAGACCGAGAAGCACGTACACAACTATCCCCACTGCTGGCGTACCGACAAGCCCATCCTCTACTATCCGCTTGACTCTTGGTTTATCAAGGACACTGCTGCCAAGGAGCGTATGGTAGAGCTCAACAAGACCATTAACTGGCAGCCCGAGTCTACGGGGACAGGCCGTTTTGGCAACTGGTTGGAGAACTTGAACGACTGGAATCTCTCGCGTTCGCGCTTCTGGGGTACGCCGTTGCCCATCTGGCGTGACGAGAACCGCAATGAGAAGTGTATCGGCAGCATAGAGGAGCTGTACAACGAGATAGAGCGCTCGGTGGCTGCCGGCGTTATGCAGAGCAATCCGCTGAAGGACAAAGGATTTGTTCCAGGCGACTACTCGCAGGCCAACTACGACCGCATAGACCTGCATCGTCCCTATGTAGACAATGTCGTGCTGGTTAACGACGAGGGCAAGCCCATGCACCGCGAGAGCGACCTCATCGACGTGTGGTTCGACAGCGGTTCGATGCCTTATGCCCAGCTGCACTATCCCTTCGAGGGAGCTATGGCACGTGGTACCGAGGCCGACCGGCAGGCTATGATACACTCGCAGTATGAGGGAACTCCCATACCGCCCGCTTTCTTCCCCGCCGACTTTATCAACGAGGGCGTGGATCAGACACGTGGCTGGTTCTTCACCCTACATGCCATCGCCACGATGATATTTGACAGCGTAGCTTTCAAGAATGTCATCTCGTCGGGTCTGGTGCTCGATGCCAAGGGCAACAAGATGAGCAAGCATGTGGGCAATGTGACCAACCCGTTTGAGATGTTGGAGAAATACGGAGCCGACCCTGTTCGCTTCTACATGATGACCAACAGCGAGCCCTGGGACAATCTCAAGTTTGACCCAGAGGGTGTAGATGAGGTTCGCCGCAAGTTCTTCGGGACGCTGTACAATACCTATAGCTTCTTCGCGCTGTACGCCAACGTAGACGGATTTGACCCCGAGACCATGATGGGCGAGGGAAGTCTGGCAGAGCGCCCCGAGATAGACCGGTGGATAATCTCTAAGGTCAACACGCTCGTTCTGAATGTTCAGAAGCAGCTGGATGGCTACGACCCCACACGCGCCGGCCGTCTGATAGACAGTTTTGTAAACGACGACCTGAGCAACTGGTTCGTGCGGCTTAACCGCAAGCGTTTCTGGGGTAAGGAGATGGATGCCGACAAGCTCCACGCTTACCAGACGCTTTACACCTGTCTGATGACGGTAGCTAAGTTGCTCGCCCCGTTTGCCCCCTTCTATGCTGACAGGCTCTACCACGATCTGGGAGGCAAGTTGGTGAGCGTACATTTGGAGAAGTTCCCCGTAGTCGATGCAGCTGCCATAGACAAGGAGTTGGAGGCCCGTATGGACATAGCCCAGAAGATTACCTCGATGACCCTGGCCCTGCGCCGTAAGGTCAATATCAAGGTGCGCCAGCCTCTGGCCCAGCTGATGATACCGGCTGTGGATGACAAGCAGCGCGAGCACATCAACGCCGTTAAGGACCTGGTTCGTAATGAGGTTAATGTCAAGGCCATCAACTTTGTTGAGAACTCAGACTTCCTGGTTAAGAAAGTGAAGTGCAACTTCCGCGTGATGGGCAAGAAGTTTGGCAAACTTATGAAGAGTGTTGCTGCCCACATGGACGGTCTGACCCAGGAAGAGATAAGCCAGTTAGAAACCCAGGGAAGTCTCTCGTTCGACATTGAGGGACAGACAGTAACCGTAGAGGCTGCCGATGTGGAGATAATCAGTGAGGACATACCCGGATGGCTGGTTTCTAACGATGGCAACCTGACCGTTGCCTTGGAGGTAGAACTGACCGACGAGCTGCGCAACGAGGGTATGGCCCGTGAGCTTATCAACCGTATACAGAATATGCGCAAGGATGGCGGACTGGAAATAACCGATCGTATAAAGGTAACCGTGGCTCCTAACGAGAAGACCGATGCTGCCATCGCTGCCTTTGGCGACTATGTCAAGGCCCAGGTGCTGGCCGATGCCATCACCGTGGCTCCCAATGACGGCGCCGAGGTAGACTTTGACGATTTCAAGGTTTGTATCAAGATAGAGAAAAGTTAATAACATCATTACCCGCCTGCCGTCTTAGAGGTTAATTCGGCAGGCGGAACCTAAATGCTAAGTTACATGGAAACAAAGACACGTTATAGCGATGAGGAACTGGAAGAGTTCCGCGCTATCATTAATGACAAGTTGGCTATTGCCCGCGACAGCTATACCAAGATGATGCGGCGGCTGATGAACCAGGATACTAACGATGTCGATGACACATCTCCCACTTACAAGGCATTGGAGGAGGGGAGTCTCACCCAGTCTAAGGAGGAACTGGTAAGCATGGCCGCACGTCAGCAGAAGTTCATACAGGGTCTCGAAGCTGCCCTGGTAAGGATTGGCAACAAGACGTATGGCATAGACCGTATGACGGGCGAGCTCATCCCTAAGGAAAGACTCCGTGCTGTTCCGCATGCCACGCTGAGTGTGGCATCTAAAAACGCACGCAAACACTAAAATGAATAAATTCAGAAAGATACTGACCAACGGGCGGCTGGCGGTAGCACTCATCGTAGCCCTGCTGATTATAGACCAGGTTATCAAGATACTCGTCAAGACCCACATGTGCCTGGGCGAGGCCATACATGTAACCGACTGGTTCTACATAGACTTCGTAGAAAACTCGGGCATGGCTTATGGCATGACCTTTATCAACAAGTTTGTGCTGAGCGTGCTGCGTATCGTGGCCGTGATAGTCATAGGCTGGTACATACACCGCCAGGTAAAGCTACAGGCCCGCACCCGCTATATAGCATTACTCTCGATGGTCATGGCTGGTGCCGCAGGCAACATCTTTGACTCGATGTTCTATGGGCTGACGTTCGATGCGTCTACACCGTTCGAGGTTTCATCGGTAGTGCCCTTTGGTACAGGTTACGCGGGTTTCCTGATGGGAAAGGTGGTAGACATGTTCTATTTCCCACTTATCGTCACCACGTGGCCCAGTTGGGTTCCGGTGGTGGGAGGCAGCGAGTTCATCTTCTTCTCGCCCGTATTCAACTTTGCCGATGTCTGTATCAGCGTGGGCGTGGTTATGTTGCTCATACTGTGTCGCAAGGAACTGGAGAACCTGTCGGTTTTTACCCCGCGGTGTAATAAGGACGATGAGAAGACTAATGATGGGCAATCGTAAGATGACAGGAAAGTTACAACTGTGGATGTTCGGGCTGGTACTGGCCTTGCTGGCCGTAGGGTGCAAGCCTTCGCTCCCGTCTGGTATCATCTCGCGTGGGCAGATGGAGGACATCCTCTATGACTACCACATCTCGCAGAGCATGGCCGGTCGGGTGGCCGACCAGGGTGTGAGTCAGCGCGTGTACGAAGATGCCGTACTACAGAAGTATGGGGTGAGCAAGGACGAGTTTGACCGCTCGCTGGCCTATTACATGCGCCATACCGAGGAGCTGGAAAAGCTGTACGAGAATGTAGAGAACCGGTTGAAGAACGAGGCCCAGGCCTTGGGCTCTTCGGCTGCCGATGCCGGTCAGTTTGGATCTATGGGTGTACAGGGCGACACGGCCAATGTGTGGAACGAAGCCCGCTCCTTGGTACTGCTGCCTCAGGCTCCGTTTAACCAGTATAGCTTTGTCATCAAGACCGATACGGCCTTTCATGCCGGCGATGCCCTCATGCTGAGTTTCGATAGCAACTTTATCTACCAGGATGGTACGCGTAATGCCTGTGTCTTCATGGCTATCCGTCTGGGCAACGACAGCATAGTGTCCAACTTTGTCCAGTTGTCCATGCCTGGCCACCAGAGCCTGTGTGTACAAGACTATGACCGCAAGGGCATCAAGGAGATACGCGGCTACATCGTGCTGAGCAAGAGCCAAAGTGAACTGGAGTCGCAGACCACGCTGCAGCTGATGTTTATCAACAATATCCAGCTGATACGTACGCACAATACCGACAAGCCGGCTACTCCAGGTGCTACGGCAGACACCATGCAGACGGCCCCAGCACCGACTGATACAGGTAAGACCATCGCGCTGCCCCCACAGGGAGAGCGGCTGAGGCTGATGAAGTCCAGGGGGCCGCTAAAGCCAGAACCCGGAAAGATAAAAATAAACTGATATAATATAAATAAGGAGATATAATATGTTAAGTGTACACGAACTGATAGACAGGCTTATCGACCTGTCTTTTGCTGAGGACATTGGCGACGGCGACCATACCACCCTCTGTTGTATTCCTGCCGATGCCATGGGCAAGTCGCATCTGCTGATTAAGGAAGACGGCATCCTGGCTGGTGTAGAGATAGCCAAGATGGTGTTCCACCGCTTTGACCCGACGATGCAGGTAGAGGTGCTCATCCACGATGGGGCCCAGGTCAAGAAAGGCGACATCGCCATGATAGTTACCGGCAAGGTTCAGTCGCTCTTGCAGACCGAGCGTCTCATGCTCAACATCATGCAGCGTATGAGTGGTATAGCTACCATGACCCACAAGTATGTGGAGCGCATAGCGGGTACCGGGGCTCATGTGCTGGACACCCGTAAGACTACACCGGGCATGCGTATGCTCGAGAAGCAGGCCGTAAAGATAGGCGGGGGCGTTAACCACCGTATAGGGCTCTTTGACATGATACTGCTCAAGGACAACCATGTCGACTTTGCCGGTGGTATAGCCAATGCCATCAACCGCTGTCATGAGTATCTCCAGAAGAAGAGCCTTAACCTGAAGATAGAAATCGAGGTTCGCAACTTCGATGAGCTCCAGAAGGTGCTCGACTGCGGTGGGGTAGACCGTATCATGCTCGACAACTTCAGTGTACACGATACTAAGAAGGCCGTAGATATTATAGGCCATCGCTATGAGGTAGAGTCGAGCGGCAATATCACCATAGATACCATACGCGACTATGCCGAGCAGGGTGTCGACTATATCTCTGTCGGTGCGCTTACCCACTCGGTCAAGGGGCTGGACATGAGTTTTAAGGCTTGCTGATATGATGAAGACACGTACTTTACTCACGGCGGCCCTGCTCACGGTGGCAGCCTATGCCTCGGCCTGTACTAATTTTATCGTAGCCCGTGGGGCCTCGGCCGACGGGTCGGTTATCTGTACCTACAATGCCGACGACTACGGCATGTTTATGGGCCTGGCCCACTATCCGGCCGGAATACACGCCAAGGGCGAGATGCGCAAGATATACGACTGGGACACCAACGAGTACCACGGCGAGATACCCGAGGCACCGGTAACCTATAACGTTATCGGCAATATCAACGAGTACCAGGTTACCATCGGCGAGACCACTTATGGCGGGCGTGAGGAGATGATAGACCCCAAGGGCATCATGGACTATGGCAGCCTGATATATGTAGCCCTGCAGCGGTCGCGTACGGCGCGCGAGGCTATCAGTGTTATGACATCGCTGGCCGAGACTTACGGCTATAACAGCAGTGGCGAAACCTTTACCATCTGTGATGCCAACGAGGCCTGGATTATGGAGATGATGGGCAAGGGGCCCAGTTCTAAAGGCGTGGTATGGGTGGCCCTGCGCATACCCGATAATGCCATCTGTGCCCATGCCAACCAGAGCCGTATCGGCAAGTTCAATATGAAGGACCGCAAGAATGTGCTCTACGCCAAGGACGTTATCAAGTTTGCCCGTTCCAAGGGCTGGTACACCGGGCGCGATGCCGACTTCTCCTGGAAAGCTACCTATGCAGCTCCCGACTTTGGCGGGCGCCGTTTCTGCGATGCCCGTGTGTGGAGTTTCTTCCGCCATTTTGACAAGGGCTTCGACCGCTATCTGCCCTGGGCTCTTGGCAAGGACCCCAAGGCCGAGGACATGCCGCTGTGGATAGTGCCCGACCATAAGGTGAGTGTCCAGGAGGTTCAGGCCTGTATGCGCGACCACTACGAGGGCACCCCTCTGGCCACCGATACGCTCGATATGGGCGGCGGTATCTGGCAGATGCCTTATCGGCCTACGCCCCTGTCTTATACGGTCAACGGCAAGAAGTACTTCAACGAGCGGCCCACCAGCACCCAGCAGACATCGTTCAGCTATGTCAGTCAGATGCGCTCATGGCTTCCACGTGAGATAGGCGGCCTGTTCTGGTTTGGCAACGACGATGGCAACATGGTGGCCTATACGCCCATATATTGTGGCAATACGGTTCAGCCCGAGTGCTACAACACGCCGGGAGCCGATGCGGTAACCTTCTCGGACAAGAACGCTTTCTGGGTGTGCAACTGGGTAAGCAATATGGTCTATCCCCGTTACAGTCAGATGTTCCCCACGCTCAGAGAGACGCGCGACAGCCTGGAGCGTAGCTACTTTGCCCTGCAGAAAGGGGTCGAGGAACATGCGCTGAGCCTGTATCAGACCGATAAGGAACGGGCGCTGAGTTACCTGAACGACTATAGCAACCAGAAGGCCCAGCAGATGCTGAGTGCCTGGAAAGACCTGGCCGTATTCCTCATCGTGAAATACAACGATATGGTGGCCAAACCTACCAAGGGGCGTGCCTTCCTGCGTACACAGACCGGACTGGGTGCCCGCGTTAAGCGAGAGGGTTTCCCGGCCAAGTATGCCGAGCGACTGGTTAGGGAGACTGGCGACAAGTTTCGCTCGCCCGAATAACCCCATAGACCGTTAATGAATATAGATAATGACAGAAAAAAATTATTGCTGTCCGCTAAAAGTTTTCGTCCGCTATAAAATTAGGGCTGGATTCCTCGCTTGGAATTCAGCCCTTTTAGTTACTTTTGTTTTTGCTAAATATAGGGTCAGTAGATTTTTAGTGGGGATAAGCAAATAGATTAGCAATACGAAAGAGAAAGAACTTCTTGTCAATCACACCCCTTAAGCCCAAATCGGTCATTAGGATTTGGGTTTATACTGGTTCAGATAATAATGTTGCGTTTTTAACAATCCAATATTATTTTTTATTATTGCTGTCCGGTAAAACTTTTGCAAAGAAAATAAATTAGGGCTGACACTTCTCACGAGGTATCAACCCTTTTGGTTATCTTTGTTTTTGAGAAAATAAAATATAACCATGAGCAAAGATAGTCATTTTACCGGAC
>JALEKD010000026.1 GCA_022769285.1 Prevotella sp. | reverse complement strand
CTTTCAGCATAGGTGTCAGCGTACAGGGCACCTGGTACGATACCCACCGCACCCCTTGGCCCGACCGCCATGAATACCCCATACGCCCCGAAAAATAAAACGGCACTTCTTATCTGCCATCTTGCCATTCCTGCCATACGGGCAAAAGACAAAAAATAGCCGTGTAAGCGACCATTAGTCACCCACACGGCTATATTTATATTCGTATAAAATAGCTTAGCCAATATTAATCTGGCGTTCGATACGCGTTTCTTCCTTAGAAATCTTTGGGAGAGTAACTGTAAGGATACCATCCTCTACCTTAGCAGAAATCTTGTCATGGTCTACATCATCGGGCAAGGCGTAAGCCTGCTCATAGTTACCATACGAGAACTCGCGACGCAGATAGTGCTCTTTCTTCTCCTCCTGTCTGTGCTCCATCTTGTTTTCGATGTTCACTACCAGGTTGCCGTCCTTATCTAAGCTGATGCGACAGAACTCCTTCTTCAGTCCTGGAGCGGCAATGTCCATTATATAGGCTTTCTCGTTTTCCTTTACGTTAACAGCGGGAGCCGTAGTATTTACGCGCGGCATCATATCAGTGTTAAAGAAATCCTCAAAAGCGGTATCTAACCAGTTGTTACGATTTGTAGGGTACATCATAATTTTTACCTCCTAATTATATTTTAATTTTTACTTATCTATATTGTTGTCCTTGGGCTTTCTTGCTGCCCTCAGGCACCCACTAAAATGCAACAAGCATGCCGAGCCCCCACAAGTGCCAAAATGGCATACCTTCTCTGCCATTTTGACACAGCAGACGGGGGCATGGCATCTGTCAAGATAAAAAAAACGGCGAAACCTTAGTGTATTAGGATTTTTTTCCTTACCTTTGCACCCGTCAAAACAATTCAGGGTGGTTACCAGAGTGGCCAAATGGGGCAGACTGTAAATCTGCTGGCTTTCGCCTTCGGTGGTTCGAATCCATCACCACCCACTCCCAACAAGTAAACTTATCGGAAAATGAAATACTTGATACTATCAGACATACACGGTTCATTTCCCACACTTCAGCAAGCCTTATCTTTTTTTCATCAGCAACAATGCGATTACCTGTGCATACTGGGCGACATACTGAATTATGGGCCGCGAAACGGCGTGCCGGCCGGGCTTGACCCTAAGCAGATAGCCGCTACGCTCAATGACATGGCCGATAAGATTATTGCCATCCGGGGCAACTGCGACTCCGAGGTCGACCAGATGCTACTCGACTTCCCCATCATGGCCGACTATGCCCTGGTGGTCGATGAGGGCAAGCGTCTATTCCTGACGCATGGGCACATATATAACAAGGCGAAGATGCCCAAGGGCAAGTTCGATGCCATATTTACGGGCCATACCCACCTATGGCACCTGGTGCGCGAAGATGGCACCGTGTACTGCAACACCGGTTCTATCACCTTTCCCAAGGGTGGCAACGTGCCAACGATGGCCATCTATGAAAACGGCCGCATCACCATGTATCAGTTAGACGGAACCAAACTCCAGTCCCTCACACTCTGATAGCGTCCCTCCCTCTTTTCACGCCATCGGCAACCACACTGCCCCACTCTACAATACCACCCATGGTTGTTTCGCGTGCGCGCGTATAATTTAAGCTGCCAAGGTTTCCCTATAGCCATACACATAGCCAATCTCCCATCAATAGCTTCTGCCAAACCCTCCCCCATGCAACCCAAAGCGGCCTCTGTATTTCTAATGACCGTCACAGGCTCACTGGGGGGCGCCAATAGAAACGTAGAGAGCGACCTTTCGCAAACAAAAGAATGATTAACCGTTTGGCCGCCCTCACTTCCCCATTTAATAAACTTACCCTACATATTCCCCTGGATTACCATGCCTTGGGCGACGTTCTGCCACTATGTAGCCAACAAAAGCAGAACAAGGCGTACTTGGTTGTGGCGGCTGCCACCAGAGGTATAGAGACGAAAAAAGCGGCCTGCTTCACAGCGACCGCTTTAATCTTCAATAGGTATTAGCTATTTTAAGGTAAAAAGATTGTTTTCAGGATAACGATTGCAAAGATACATGTTTTTTTTAAGCTACCAAATAAAATCCTTAACTTTTTCAAAAAAAAATTGAAAAAGTGCTATTTGGTGCCCCGAGCCATTAAAAAATATCAAAATATCATCGCCCCATCCGTACTGACAATGGTTTCGAAAGCCTCCAAAATATTTAGCGCCGTTTACTTGGTTTATCGGGCGGAAATGAGTAACTTTGCAATATGATTGAACTCGAAAGACATATAGAAATCCTCCTTCTGAGCAACGACTGTGTCATAGTCCCTGGCTTTGGGGGCTTTATGGCTCACCATGTGGATTCCCGCTACGACGAACAGGAACACCTGTTTCTTCCGCCGCAGCGTACCATCGGCTTCAATCCTCAGCTCACCCTCAATGATTCCCTGCTCGCCCAGTCGTACATCGAGGCGTACGACATCAGCTATCCCGAGGCCATACGCCGTATTAACGACGAGGTTCGCGAGCTGAAACAGCATCTGGAGAACACCAGGCGCTACGAGTTGTACGACCTGGGCACCATTACCCTTAACGAGTATGGCAAGTACGAGTTTGAGCCCTGCGAGGCAGGTATCCTCTCACCCGAACTATACGGACTCAGTTCATTCGAGATGGCACCTCTGGCCACAGTCAGCAGCATGACTACCCCAGCCGAGACCATTGGAACCAACCAGTCTGTGCCCCCTGCCATGATACGCACGGCACCCGATATCACACAGGCTGATGACGACACCGATGACGAGCCACGCATACGTGTCAGCACCCTGCGCAATATAACTGTAGCCTGCATGGCCATTATCGCGTTCTTCACCATATCGCCCCCTATCAGCACCACCAATAGCAGTAGCCTGAAGGCGGGCATCAATACCGATATGCTGTTCCGCGTAATGCCTAACACCCCCACTGGAACACCCGCTAATATCCCAGGACACGCCTTAACAAAGAGTGGTGCCGACGCTGCTCAGCAGACAGCCCCTGCGTCTCAGACCAAGGAGGTCGCCCCTGCCGACACTTTCTACACTGTGGTACTATGCAGCCGGGTAACGGTAAAAAATGCTACTCGCTATGTAGACCAGTTGACAGCCGAAGGCACCAAAGGTGTCCAGGTACTTACGCGAGGCCGCCATACCAAGGTAATCATGGGCCGCTATGATACCGAGCGCGAAGCCCGCACCAAGGCAGCCGAGATGAATAGAAGCGGCGCCGTCAGCGGCTGCTGGGTAACTAAAGTAATAGATTAATGAAGCGTGTAAAGTGCCCTAAATGTGATAGTTATATCATGTTTGACGAGACCAAGTACAAGGACGGTCAGTCCCTTGTATTTGAGTGTACTCAGTGCGGCAAGCAGTTTGGCATACGTATGGGTGTCTCCAAGCTCCGCAATATCCAACGCGAAGAAAATCCAGACGAGAACAGCGCTAACGCCACCTGTGGCTCACTGGTAGTCATCGAGAACGTATTCCACTACAAGCAAGTTATTCCCCTCCAGATGGGCGACAACGTAATAGGACGCTACATGAAAGGCTCGGGCATTAACTGCCCCATTGAGACGGTAGACCCAAGTATTGACATGCATCACTGCGTCATCACCGTGTCGCGCGATAAGCGGGGGCGGCTCAAATACGTCCTGCGCGACGGCCCAAGTTACACGGGCACTTTTGTCGATAATGAGATTTTAGGCGACCGCGAGCGTCGCGTCATTGCCAATGGCACCCTCTTCACCATCGGTGCTACCAGCATTATCCTGCGCACCCCCGACGGCGAAGAGTAAGCCCCCCGCACTCTATCGCACACACTCAGGCATAGCCAATTAGCAATTATCGGAACATACCGATAACAAAATCATCTCTTTACTACCATTTCTAAAAAGAAAGTCGTATCTTTGCACTATTAAAACAACCAAAGTGTAACGATATTGAAAGTAGCTATTATAAAGTATAATGCCGGAAATATCTTCTCGGTCGAGAACGCACTCCGGCGGGTCGGCGTAGAGCCTATACTCACCGACGACGCCGATGTGTTAGCCTCTGCCGACAAGGTGCTTTTCCCCGGTCAGGGAGAGGCCAGCACCACTATGGCCTATATTAGGCAACATGGGTTGGACAGAGTGATACGTCAGTTGCGCCAGCCTGTCTTGGGCATCTGTATCGGCCAGCAGCTACTCTGTGCCCACTCAGAGGAGGGAGACACCGACTGTATCGGCATCTTTCCCGTCAACGTTAAGCGTTTCGTTCCACAGCGGCACGAAGAGAAAGTGCCGGCTATGGGATGGAACACACTGTACATCAAGGAGCAGAACCCACTGCTTAAAGGATTAGGCGAGCATCCATACGCCTATTTTGTACATAGCTACTACGTTCCCACTTGCCCATGGACTACAGCTGAGTCGTTCTACATTCACCCTTTCAGTGCCTGCCTGTCCAAGGACAATTTTTATGCAACCCAGTTCCACCCCGAGAAGAGTGGTAAGGTGGGCGAGCAGATATTACATAACTTTCTAAGCCTATGATAGAGCTCATTCCTGCAATAGACATTATACATGGGCAGTGCGTAAGGCTTACCAAGGGCGACTACGATGCCAAGAAGGTGTACAGCAATGACCCCGTAGAAGTGGCCCGCCGCTTTGAGGAGTTGGGCTTCAGGCGTCTGCACATCGTAGACCTTGACGGTGCCAAGTCCAAGCACATTGTTAACGACCGTGTGCTGCGCGCCATCACCCAGGCCACCCGTCTTACCGTCGACTTTGGCGGTGGCATCAAGACCGAGGAAGACATCCGCAAGGCTTTTGATGCCGGGGCTGCCATGGTTACCGTGGGCAGCATAGCCGTGACTCACCCGGAACTATTCCTGTCATGGTTAGAGCAGTTTGGGGCCGACCGCCTCATTCTCGGAGCCGACGTACGCAATGGGAAAGTATCTATTAATGGGTGGAAAGAAGATTCTACCGAAGATTTAACTACTTTCCTTAAAAAGTATATCCGTCACGGTGTTAAGAATGTGCTCTGCACCGAGATTAGCAAGGATGGCACCTTGCAGGGCCCTGCCTTTGAGCTTTACCGCGACATCATGCGCGCATATCCCCAGCTCCACCTCATAGCAAGCGGAGGCGTGTCTTCGGCCGACGATATCCGCCAGCTGGACCGTGAGGGTATTCCGGCCGTAGTCTTTGGCAAGGCGTTCTACGAAGGACGTATTGACATCAGCCGCCTTGACCTGCCCCGTGGCCTGGCCAAGCGTATAATTCCCTGTCTGGACGTAAAGGATGGTATGACGGTCAAGGGCACCAACTTCGTGAACCTCCGTCAAGCTGGCGACCCCGTAGAGTTGGGCAAGGCGTATAGCGATGCCGGGGCCGATGAGCTCGTATTCTTAGATATAACGGCAAGTGCAGAGGGTCGTAAGACCTTTACCGACATGGTAACCAAGGTGGCTCAAGAAATAAACATCCCCTTTACCGTAGGAGGAGGCATTAACGAATTGAGCGACGTGGAACGGCTGCTCTATGCCGGGGCCGACAAGGTAAGCGTTAACTCGGCAGCCATCAAGCGCCCGGAGCTCATCAGCGAGATAACCCGCAAGTTTGGCTCGCAGGTATGCGTATGTGCCATCGATGCCCGCTGCGACGGCGGCGAATGGTACTGCTACGTCAAGGGCGGCCGTGAGCGCACCCCGTTACGCCTCCTTGACTGGGCCCACGAAGCCCAGGAACGCGGGGCAGGCGAAATACTCTTTACCAGCATGAATCACGATGGTGTCAAGGACGGTTTTGCCAATGAGGCATTGGCCCAGTTGGCCGACAGCCTCTCCATCCCCATTATAGCAAGTGGCGGTGCCGGCAAGATGGAGCATTTCCGCGATGCTTTCCTTTATGGAAAAGCTGATGCTGCCTTGGCAGCCAGTGTGTTCCACTTCGGAGAGATAGGTATACCGCAACTAAAGAAATATCTGAGACAAGAAGGAATTAATGTACGAATATAATGATGCCAATGAATATAGATTTTGAAAAAATGGGCGGTCTGGTACCCGCCATCATACAGGATGCCGTTACCAAGAATGTGCTGATGTTGGGATTTATGAATCCCGATGCTTACGCCAAGACACTCGAAACGGGTAATGTGACGTTCTGGAGCCGCTCGCGCCAGTGTCTGTGGACCAAGGGCGAAACCTCGGGCAACTTCCTGAAGTTAGAGAGTATTCAGGCAGACTGCGACAACGACACCCTGCTGGTTAAGGCTCATCCTATGGGGCCCACGTGTCATAAGGGAACAGACACCTGTTGGGGCGAATCCAACACAATGGATCAGGTGCTCTTCCTGAAAGAGCTACAGGACTTTATAGACAAGCGACACACGGAGATGCCAGAAGGCAGCTATACCACCAGCCTGTTCAGAACGGGAGTCAACAAGATGGCGCAGAAAGTGGGCGAAGAGGCAGTAGAGACTATCATCGAGGCAACCAACGGATCTAAGGAGAAGTTGGTCTATGAGGCATCAGACCTGCTGTACCACCTCATCGTGCTACTTACCAGCCAGGGGCTGCGTATCGAGGACATCGCGGCCGAACTTCAGAAGCGGCACGACCCCAACTGGGACAAGAAGCGGCGCATCGCCAAGGCCAATAGCTGATATTCCCAAGACTCTATAGTACACTATATACATTATTATCACTATGCTGATAGACTATCAACACGTAAATATATACCAGCAAGACAATCTGGTACTCAAGGATGTTAACTTCCATGTAGACGAGGGCGAGTTCGTTTACATCATCGGCAAGGTTGGCTCTGGCAAGAGCTCGCTTCTCAAGACCATCTACTGCGAGTTGGACTTGTATAAGGAAGACTGCGAAAAGGCCGAGACATTAGGGCGCAACCTGTTGACGTTACGGCGCAAGGAGGTGCCTAATCTGCGCAGGCAGATGGGTATCATATTTCAGGATTTTCAGCTGCTACACGACCGAACGGTGTACCAGAACTTAGCCTTTGTACTCAAGGCTACCGGGTGGAAGGACCGAGCCAAGATAGACAGGCGTATAGACGAGGTGCTAACCAAGGTGGGACAGGCTGACAAGAAAGACAAGATGCCCCATGAACTTTCGGGTGGCGAGCAGCAGCGTGTGGTGATAGCCCGGGCCATGCTCAATCAGCCCCAGGTGATTATAGCTGATGAGCCCACCGGCAACCTGGATCCCGAAACGGCCGACAATATCGTAAAGCTCCTGAAGGACATCACCCAGACGGGCACTGCCGTCATCATGTCGACCCATAACATCCCCCTGCTTGACAAGTTCCCAGGCATCGTGTACCGCTGTAAGGACGGAGCTATAAGCGACGTGACCAACGAATACAACAAGATGGATTTAAGCGAGGACGCCGAGGACAAGCACTAACAGCACAGAAGCGCCAACAGCCAATGGCAATAAACACATTTCAATAACCATAATTATAAGTATTATGAAAGTAATGAAATTTGGAGGTACATCCGTAGGGTCGCCCGACCGTATGAAGCATGTAGCCTCGCTCGTTACCAGTATGAACGAGCCCGTATTCGTGGTTCTCTCCGCTATGAGCGGCACCACCAATAGTCTTGTCGAGATTAGCGATTACCTGTACAAGAAGAACCCAGAAGGGGCCAATGAGCATATCAATCAGTTGGAGAGCACCTACATGAAACATGTAGAGAGTCTCTACAGCACAGACGAGTACAAGGATAAGACCCGCACATTCCTGCACGATGAGTTCAACTATCTCCGCTCGTTTACCAAGGATCTCTTCACTTCCTTTGAGGAGAAATCCATCGTTGCCCAGGGCGAAATACTCAGTACTAACATGATGGCCAACTATATGCAGGAACAGGGCATCGACGTATGCCTGCTCAGCGCGCTTGACTTTATGCGCACGGACAAAAATGTGGAGCCCGACCCTCAGTACATCAAAGAGAAGCTCGCTGCCATTATGCAGGAGAACGCTGGCCACCAGGTGTACATCACCCAGGGCTTCATCTGCCGTAACGCCTACGGCGAGATAGACAATCTGCAGCGTGGCGGCAGCGACTATACGGCATCGCTGATAGGAGCCGCGATAGCAGCCGACGAGATACAGATATGGACTGACATCGACGGCATGCACAACAACGATCCACGAATAGTGGATAAGACCGAAGCCATCCCTCAGCTCAACTTTGAAGAGGCCGCTGAGCTGGCTTACTTTGGTGCCAAAATACTCCATCCTACGTGTGTACAGCCTGCCAAGTATGCTGGCATCCCCGTAAGGTTGAAGAACACGATGGACCCAGAGGCTCCGGGTACTATCATAGACAACGTTATCCTACACGGAAAGATCAAGGCTGTGGCAGCCAAGGACAATATAACAGCCATCAAGATTAAGTCATCGCGCATGTTGCTGGCTACAGGTTTCCTAAGAAAGGTTTTCGAAATATTCGAGAGCTACCAGACACCCATTGACATGATTGCCACCAGCGAGGTAGGAGTTTCGATGAGCATAGACAACGCCTCGCACCTCATGGATATAGTAGACGAGCTGAAGAAGTACGGCACTGTGACCGTCGACTCAGATATGTGTATCATCTGCGTAGTGGGCGACCTGGACTGGAACAATGTAGGATTTGAGACCCTGGCCACCGATGCCATGAAGGACATTCCTGTACGCATGATATCGTATGGCGGCAGCAACTACAACATCTCATTCCTCATTAAGGAAGCCGACAAGAAGCGAGCTCTCCAGAGCCTGAGCAATGTATTATTTAACAACTAAAAAGACAGTACGCGTCAGCAGTAAAAGACGTAACTAATATTCAGGATACAGTGAAAGGAACTTTTCCAACGGAGAAATTTCAGCAGATTGAGACTCCGTTTTATTATTATGATACGGCCCTGCTGCGCAAAACTCTGCGCAGCATAGCCGAAGAGGCGGGCAGGCATCAGCAGTTTATCGTACACTATGCCGTAAAAGCCAATGCCAACCCGAAGATACTCAACATTATCTGCCAGGCCGGATTGGGTGCCGACTGTGTAAGCGGCGGAGAGATAGAGGCGGCCTGCAAGGCTGGATTTGCCCCCGACAAGATAGTATATGCTGGCGTGGGCAAAGGCGATTGGGAAATTAAGCTCGGGCTGAACAAGGATATATTCTGCTTCAATGTAGAGAGCCTGGCCGAACTTGAAGTTATCAATGAGCTGGGTGCCGCGGCCAACAAGGTGGCACGGGTATGCCTGCGCATCAACCCCAATGTGGGAGCACACACACATGCCAACATCACCACAGGACTGGCTGAGAACAAGTTTGGCATCGCCATGGGCGACATGTACGACGTGATAGACCGTGCCAGGGCTATGAACCATGTAGAGTTCAAGGGACTGCACTTCCACATAGGCTCGCAGATACTGGATATGGGCGATTTCGAGGCGCTCTGCAACCGTATCAATGACCTGCAGCGCGAACTGGAACAGCGCCATATTCAGGTAGAGAATATCAACGTTGGTGGCGGCTTGGGTGTTGACTATACCCACCCCAACCGTGTACCCGTGCCCGATTTCAAGGCCTATTTCGACTGCTATGCACATCACCTGGAATTGCGCGATGGGCAACGGCTGCACTTCGAGTTGGGCCGGGCTGTGGTAGCTCAATGCGGCTCGCTCATAACCCGGACCCTCTACATCAAGCAGGGCACCCACAAACAGTTTGCTATTGTCGATGCCGGTATGACAGACCTCATACGGCCCGCCCTGTACCAGGCCTATCATAAGATAGAGAACATTACAAGCGACCAAGCCATCGAGACGTACGATGTTGTAGGCCCCATCTGCGAGTCAAGCGATGTTTTTGCCAAGGCGGTAGACCTCAACAGGACCAATCGTGGCGACCTGCTGGCCATACGTAGTGCCGGTGCCTATGGTGAGATTATGGCGAGTCAGTACAATTGTCGTAAGCTGCCCAAGGGATATATTACTGAAGATTTATGATTATAGATACACTCTCTATAATAGGCATAACGGTGGCCGTAGTCATGGCTGTACTGTCGCTGTGGTGCAGCCCATTCAGGCGGAAGCTCAGGGCAGCTACGGTAGAAAGCCCCGCGGGCCCACAGCCCCTCTCGCTCATACTGATGACCCACGGCAACACCCAGGCGTTAGCCGACTGTTTGCCCCTGTGGCTCAATCAGGAATATGCAGCCGACCTGCAGATAATTGTCGTGGTCGACGAGGGTGACCATCAGGCCGAGGACATTATTAAGCGGCTCAGCGGCAGCCACCGGCTTTACTCCACCTTCGTTCCTCAGAGCTCGCGCTACATGAGTCGCCGTAAGTTAGCTGTCACTCTGGGTGTCAAGGCTGCCCGCCACGACTGGGTACTTTTAGCCGATGCCGATTGTCGCCCTGCTTCGCCCCAATGCCTGACGGCGATAATGAGTCATTGCCAGCCAGAGACGGTCAACCTGACGATGGTTCCCGTGTACTATGATGAGGCGAGCCGCGGCTTTTATCAGTTCGAGCGTTTGCACCGGGCCCTCTACTACATAGGTCGCGCCCTGCGTGGTCGCGCCTATAGTACCAACGCCCACTGCCTGGTTTTCCGTAAGAATCAGTTTATGGATGGTCAGGGATTTTTAGGTAGCCTGCACCTGCTATGGGGCGAATATGCCACCCTGGTCAACAAGTATGCCACTCCCCATGCTACCGCCATCGCCTTGGAGAAAGAGGCACGACTCACCCAGCGTAAGCCTGCCACCGCCGAATGGCGCAAAGACCAGGTTCGGACTTTCGATACCAATCGACACCTGGGCCATGGCGGCCTGTACCACGCCGTGTACCGACTGGACCAGACGGCATTGTACTTAGCTTATCTGCTCCAGGTAGCTATCAGCGTGTATGGCGCGCTCACCCAGCGATGGGTAATGATGGGCGTAGCCATCGCGATGCTGATTCTTACGGTGGTGGTTCGCTTTCTGTGGATAAGAAGAACCATACACACCCTGAATATCCCCATGAAGCTATGGGCGACACCTTTCTACGAACTGCGCATCACGGGCCACAACGCCCTGACTTGGCTTAGACACCGTATGACGGACAAGACCGAATTTACCAGTCATAAGCTATGAATATAGTACTCTACATCTCCGAGTCATTGTACCAGACCGAACCATACAGGCAGCTGACCGACTATTTAGTAAGTCTGCTGCCTGACGGGGCGCACATTCTGCACCGTGGGGAGATATCAGTAGAGCCTTATTCATTAGTTCACTTCTTAGGATGTCCCGGCTTGCAGATGGCGAGGGCCCTGCGGTGGGCATCACGACAGCAAGTGGCCACCGTCTTTTCACCATTAGGCTGCTTACAGCCGTGGGTAACCCACCACCACCCCACCCGGGCTGCCAAGCGGGTCCTGCTGGTCAAGGAGGCCGTTATACAAGCCGATGCCATCCATGCCTGGAGCGAGGCCGAGATGGACACCCTGGACACGCTGAGGTGGAACAGCCGTGTGACACTGATACCCAACGCTGCTGTAACCCAGTCGATAACAGCCGAGGAGATGGCCCGGCGCTTCCAGGCGTTCTATCAGAAGGTCATCGACTCCAATGCCGTCAGACTATTACCTGCCCATCTACGCCACTTGGCTTACGGCCTCCTACAGATAGGTCTGAACCCCAACCTACTGCATCAGGAAGAGGTGTGCAACCCCATCCGCGAGGCTGCCGGTCAATGTGGCGATGCCGATTGGCGCATGCTCATGCTCTTCGCGTACGATGAGCGTATCACCCCATACCTACACACGGGAGCCAGCCGTCTCGGCCTGGCCATCCCACCTTTCGAGATAGATGCCATAGACCGCTACGATGCCGTGGCCCCCTACCCTGAAAGCGACCTACCCTCCGAGCAAGGCGACAGCATCTCACTGCTCTTCAGCGCCATCCAGCAGATGGTGGGCGAGGTTCGTAAGCATCGCGCCCCACTATGTCACTACGCGCAGTTGTACCAACTGCTCCGCCATACCGACTACGACGAACTGCAACTGGTACAACGTCTTACCAAGCAGCATCTCTACAAAGCCACCCAGCGTCTTATGGAACAGATGCAGACCATAACCGGCCTGACCGAAGGCTACAATCCGCTTGCCACCTTATAAATGGCGAGGTAAAAGAGATTTTGAAAAGTACGTGATTTCCACAAATAGAAGTGCAACACTCCGCAGTGTGGCGTAAGCCGTAAAGCTATGAAAAAACTCTGCGGAGGTTTGCCATGCTCTTTAGAGGCTTTGCGTCTCCAAAGAGCATAATTAACGTTAGAGAGGATATTCAGAAGCAATACAAAGATGAATATCCGCAATCATCCAAATCAGTAAATTCGATGTTTAACGGGCTTCTAAGTTCCCCGCAGTCCCCTTTACCATCAAAAAAAAGATTGATTGTCTCACGACAACCAATCTTTCTAAACCTTAATAATCTAATACCATGAAAAACACAATGCAAAAGTAATATTTTTATTGTATTTATGCAAGTTTTTTTGCGCAAAAAACACCACTATATAACCTTTTTAAATATTTCGCCGTCCCATTTAAATGTTTTTTTAACAAAAATAGCACCTACAGCTTTCTTTTCCTCATTATTTAACATATCCACGGAACCCGTAAATGTTATCGTGGCATCAGCCGCAGACAGCGTGGCCCTCACCAGCATAGGGTCAAGCATAGCCCTGACCTCCTCAAAGCGTTGTTGAGTCATCGTATCAGGCTTTTCTACCAACGATTTTTTCACACACTTGATGCACTTTCCATCATAGATATGCTTCATATCCATAGGGGCCCACATCTTGTCATACAGAGATACATTACTATCAGCCACAGGTCCCATGTAAGTACGTACTACGCAAAAGATAGTGTCGTCCTTATAAGCCAATCGACGTATCTGCATGGTAGAAGCCCCAGATATGTGTACTGCCATGAAATCGCTGGTCAAGGTATCGAGCACCGTAGTTCCCTCCAGTACGTTTTTCACCTCGGTCTTCATAGCCGGAGCCTTGGCGGCCACCAGTTCGGCTCGCATTGAACGGTTCACAGCTGTCAATACAGAGTCAGGCATGGCCAGCCAAAAGTCCCTTACCGACTGGGCAGATGCCATTCCGGTCATCGCCCATGCCAATATCAATACTAAAAAAGCTCTCTTCATCATATCATCTTTTTAATTTATGAAACGCGCCATACCGTAGTTCGGTACTCCACTGCCCCTGCCTACGCTGCGTGTAGATAGTAAACAAAAAACCTATTCCTTCGGGCGAAATACCCCCTTTATAAAACTTATTGCCGTTTTCCTCATAATCGCGGGTCATACCATAGCCATACTGGGTACTGAGCCTACGTGCCAGCGAGTCGCGCTGAACGACAGCCTGCCGACGAACAGGGCGGGTAATAAACAGGCGAGCCTGATTAAAGTATCCCCCATGAGCCGCATCCTCAAAACCCAGTACGACACGGTCAAAACAAAAGCCATCAAGTTCTACATTATAAAAGGTAATAGCATTTTCTGTCGTCTCTACCGGGCAGCCCCATAACTGGGTAAACGCCGAAACAGCCTCACCTTTTGGCAGTCCGAACCGAACTGGCAGAAAGTCGGCCGCCACAGCCTGGCCCAGCATTAACCCTGTCAATAATAGCGTAAATACAAATTTTCTCACACCTAAAAACTTATTCAATAGCAAAAGAAGAGAGGTGAAAAAATATTTTTTCACCTCTCTTTATAGTCATACACGCCTTATTCCTCCACAGCAGCCTGCGCCGCGGCCAGGCGGGCGATAGGCACGCGGAAAGGAGAACAACTGGCGTAGTTAAGACCTATCTTAGCACAGAACTTAACCGAACTGGGCTCACCACCATGCTCACCACAGATACCGGTAAGCAAGTTAGGACGCACAGCGCGACCTTTCTGCACGGCCATCTTGATAAGCTGGCCTACGCCCTCCTGATCCAGAACCTGGAATGGGTCTACCTTGAGTATCTTCTTCTCCAGGTATACAGGCAGGAAACTGGCAATGTCATCGCGGCTGTAGCCAAATGTCATCTGTGTTAGGTCATTGGTACCGAAACTGAAGTACTCAGCCTCCTCGGCGATGCGGTCAGCGGTAAGCGCGGCACGCGGTATCTCTATCATGGTGCCAATTTCAAACTCTATCTTCTCGCCATACTCTTCGAATACCTCCTCGGCAGCCTTGAGGATGACTCCCTTCTGCTGCTTAAACTCATTGAGTGTACCGATAAGTGGAACCATAATCTCCGGCATAGGGTGCTTGCCCTCCTTCTTCAGCTCGCAGGCTGCCGAGAGGATAGCATGGGTCTGCATGGCCGTAATCTCCGGGAATGTGATACCCAGACGGCACCCACGGTGACCCAACATGGGGTTGTTCTCTGCCAGACTCTCAACGCGGCGCTTAATAGTAGCCACATCTACGCCCATCTCTTTAGCCATAACTTCCTGGCCAGCCAAATCGTGAGGCACGAACTCGTGGAGAGGCGGGTCGAGCAGGCGGATATTAACAGGACAGCCATCCATGGCCTCCAGAATACCCTTGAAATCGGCCTTCTGATAAGGCAACAGCTTGTCCAAAGCCCTCTTGCGGCCCTCGGCGCTATCGGCCAATATCATCTCGCGCATAGCCACAATCTTCTTATCCTCGAAGAACATGTGCTCAGTACGGGTAAGTCCGATACCCTTGGCCCCGAAAGCACGGGCCACGCTTGCATCGTGTGGCGTATCGGCATTGGTACGAACCTGCAACTTGGTATACTTGTCACAGAGGTCCATCAGCTCCTTGAAGTCGCCACTCAGCTCAGCAGCCTTGGTGGGCACCTCGCCAGCATATACCTGGCCGGTTGAACCATTGAGCGATATGTAGTCGCCCTCCTTATATACTACGCCATCTATTTCAACGGTCTTAGTCTTGTAGTCTACATTGATGCTGCCGGCACCCGATACACAGCACTTGCCCATGCCACGGGCCACCACAGCTGCATGTGAAGTCATACCGCCACGTGCGGTGAGGATACCCTCGGCCGAGGCCATACCAGCCAAGTCCTCAGGACTGGTCTCGATACGCACCATGATAACACGGTGGCCATCGGCATGCCACTTCTGGGCATCGTCGGCGTGAAAGACTATCTGACCACACGCAGCGCCCGGAGATGCGGGCAGACCTTGAGTAATTACCTTAGCCTTCTGTAACGCCAGCTTGTCAAATACAGGGTGCAGCAGTTCGTCCAGCTTCTGTGGCTCGCAGCGCATGATAGCTGTCTTCTCATCTATCATACCCTCGTGCAGCAAGTCGATAGCTATCTTAACCATAGCCGTACCCGTGCGCTTGCCGTTACGTGTCTGGAGGAACCAGAGTTTGCCCTCCTGTACGGTGAACTCCATATCCTGCATATCGCGATAGTGGTTCTCCAGCTTCTCCTGCAGGTCGTTGAGCTGCTTGTATATCGCGGGCATAGCCTCCTCCATAGAGGGATACTTACTGACACGCTCTTCCTCGCTAATTCCAGCACGCTCAGCCCAGCGCTGCGACCCTAGCTTGGTAATCTGCTGCGGTGTACGAATACCGGCTACCACGTCCTCGCCCTGAGCATTTACGAGATACTCTCCGTTGAACACATTTTCTCCATTTCCGGCATCACGGCTGAAGCAGACACCCGTTGCACTTGTATCGCCCATATTACCGAACACCATGGCCATCACGCTTACTGCGGTACCCCACTCGTCAGGAATACCCTCCATCTTACGATACAGGATGGCACGCTCATTCATCCAGCTGCGGAACACGGCGCAGATGGCGCCCCACAACTGCTCGATAGGATTGTCCGGGAAATCGTGACCTGTACGCTCCTTGATAGCTGCCTTGAACAGCTGCACGAGTTTTTTCAGTTCCTCGACCGTCAAGTCCTTATCCAACTTAACGCCGCGTTCGGCCTTAACGCTCTCGATAATCTCCTCGAACGGGTCAATGTCTTCCTTGTTTACCGGCTTCATATCGAGCACTACATCGCCGTACATCTGTACGAAGCGGCGATACGAATCGTAAACAAAATGTGGGTTATTGGTCTTGCGCACCAGTCCTTCGGCTACCTCGTCATTAAGACCCAGATTGAGGATGGTATCCATCATACCGGGCATAGACGCACGGGCACCCGAGCGTACGCTCACCAAAAGAGGATTCTGAACATCTCCAAACTTAGAGTTCATCAGATTCTCGATGTGTTTCACGGCAGCTGTCACCTCAGCGTTCAGCATTTCCTTAATCTTGTCCTGGCCTACCTTATAGTATTCGTTACAACAGCCCGTGGTAATTGTAAATCCGGGAGGAACCGGTACACCAATGAGGTTCATCTCAGCAAGGTTAGCGCCCTTGCCTCCGAGTTCCTCTCTCATCTTTGCATTACCTTCGGCCTTACCATTGCCAAAAGTATAGACTCTTTTCTCATTCATAGTTATCAAAGTTTCAAAATATTTTGTATGACTTTCTGCAAAGATAGGCTATTTTTGCTATTCCCGCAAGCATTTCCATGAAAATATGCAATGTAGAGATTACATTTTTTCGTTTTTGCGGCCGCTCCCGCAATTTTGATTGCAAACAAAGCATAAATAGCTATTTTATTTGTAACTTTGCCCATAAAAATTACTGATTATGACTCGTAAGCATAAGCCGTTTCCCCTGCTGGAAAACGTAACGATAGAGGCCGTTGCGGCTGAGGGCAAATGCGTGGCCCATGTAAATGACATGGCCGTGTTTGTACCTTTTGTCGTGCCCGGCGACGTGGTAGACTTGCAGATACGCAAGAAGAAACATAAATACTGTGAGGCCGAAGCCGTAAGGATTATTGAGCGCAGCCCCCTGCGCACCAGGCCCATGTGCGACCACTTCGGCATCTGTGGTGGCTGTAAATGGCAGAACCTGAGATACGAAGAGCAACTGAAAGCCAAGCAGCAGCAGGTGTACGACCAATTGTCGCGGATAGGCAAGGTAGAGTTGCCCGAGTTTATGCCCATCCTGGGCTCACAGAAGATAAGCGAATACCGTAACAAACTGGAATTTGGCTGTGCCAACAAGCGCTGGTACACCAAGGAAGAGATAGCCCAGATGCCTCCGCGCGAAGAGGGGGGCGAGGGCAATCTCAACGAGCCGGCCATAGGTTTCCACATAACGGGTGCTTTTGACAAGATTTATCCCATCAGCAAGTGCCATCTGATGGACGACCTGCACAACCAGATACGCAATGAGATACGCGACTATACCCTGGCTCACCACTTTACTTACTACGACATACGCCAGCAGGTAGGACTGCTCCGTGACATGGTGTTCCGCAATTCGAACACGGGCGAGTGGATGCTCATCCTCCAATTTCATTACGATGAGCCGGGCGATGATGAGAAAGCCCAGCAGCTGCTGGCCCACATAGCCGAGAAGTTTCCGCAACTCACCTCTATATTATATGTAGACAACCAGAAGGGTAACGACACATTCGGCGACCTGGATCTGACACTCTACAAGGGTACCGACCACATCTTCGAGACCATGGAGGAGCTGCGGTTCAAGGTCGGCCCGAAAAGTTTTTACCAGACTAATACCGACCAGGCCTACCACCTGTACTGCTTGGCCCGCAATTTTGCCGGGCTTACAGGCAGCGAGCTGGTGTACGACCTCTACACAGGTACGGGAACCATCGCCAACTTTGTGGCCCGCAAGGCCCGCAAGGTTATCGGAATCGAGTACGTACCCGAGGCCATAGAGGACGCTAAGATTAACAGTCAGATAAATCATATAGACAACACCCTGTTCTACGCCGGCGACATGAAAGACATCCTGACCGATGAGTTTGTGGCCCGCCACGGCCGCCCCGACGTGATTATAACCGACCCGCCCCGTGCCGGCATGCACCCCGATGTAGTCAACGTGATACTCAACGCTGCCCCTCAGCGCGTGGTCTACGTGAGTTGCAACCCGGCTACCCAGGCCCGCGACCTGGCGCTTATGGATGCTCAATACCGCGTGGCACGAGTACAGCCAGTCGACATGTTCCCCCATACGCCCCATGTAGAGAACGTGGTGCTACTTGAGAAGCGTCAGTAAGACCCTTATACATTATTATATATATAATAAGCAAAGACCTAAATGAAAGTAAGACATCTATTAGCGGCCATGGCCCTGCTGCTCAGCACAGGGGCCAGTGCCCAGGAAAAAGCACCCACGTGGATTAACCATGTCAAGCTGTCGGGCTACGGCATGGTACAGTACCAAGCCAGCGACAAGACCGACGCCAAGGCCAACTCATTCAACCTGCGGCTGGCCCGTATCAGCCTTGATGGGCGCATCCTTAACGATTTCTATTGGAAAGCGCAAATACAGATCAACGGCAACACCTCACAGTTAGGCAGTTCGCCACGCGTGGTAGACCTCTTTGCCGAATGGCAGAAATATACTTACTTCCGCGTTAAGGCTGGCCAGTTCAAGCGGCCCTTTACCTTTGAGAACCCCATGCACCCCATCGAGCAGGGCTTTATGGGCTACAGCCAGATTATCAACAATATAGCCGGTTTTACTGACCGGGCTGGTGGCCACTCCAGCAATGGCCGCGACATAGGTGTCCAGGTACAGGGCGACCTGCTGCCCAACGCCTCCGGGCGCAACCTGCTGCACTACCAGGTGGGTGTATTCAACGGGCAGGGCATCAATGTAAGCGATGTAGACCAGCAGAAAGACCTGATAGGCGGCCTGTGGCTGATGCCCGTCAAGGGCATGCGCATCGGTGCCTTCGGGTGGACAGGCTCGTACGCCCGCAAGTACAGTTGGAGGGACGAGGCCAACGTAACGCATAACGAGATATGCCGTCTGCCTCAGCGCCGCTACGCTTTCTCGGCCGACTACGTAGTCAACGACTGGACATTCCGCACCGAGTACGCCCACTCTACCGGCCTGGCCTTCAAGAACCGCTATCAGACCCCCAGCGATGCCAACGACATCACCCTCAGCAACTATGGCGACAAGGCCCAGGGTGTCTACGCGCTGGTCATCGCCCCTATCATCAAGAACCATCTGCATGCCAAGGCACGCTACGACATGTACCAGCCATCGGGCGATGCCTCGAAGCAGAAGACGCAGTACGAGTTAGGACTTGATTACGTGTTCTCGTACAACCTGAAGCTCAGCGGCGAGTATGCCCGGATTAACGACCGCAGCATAAACAACCCAGACAAGCACAACTATAACCTGGTAGACGTGCAGCTGTCCTTCCGCTTCTGACCCACACGGTCGATGGCCTCGGTCGGCACCACTATAACACACCTGTCACCTCACTCCCCTATTGCGAAACCGGCATTATAAGCAGAATGACCGGTCTCCAGCCATCTAATGACGGCTCCAAACGTTCCCGGAGCCGTCATTAGTCGTTTAAAGATGGTCGTAGCAACAGCCACCATCCCCTACACGCCATCTACAGGCACGTCTTGCATCTTATTAATTATGCATACGCGCGCGCAAGGGCCCGCCTGCGGGACACCCACTGAGAAAGGCAGCCTGGCAAATATGATTAATTTAAAATTTGTCAGTTTCAAATATTGTTTGTACCTTTGCTTTCAGATACATAGTTAATTATAAAGTATAACGTTATGCTTACATTAAAGCTCATCAGCGAAGAAACCGAACGCGTAATACGTGGATTGGAGAAAAAGCACTTTAACGGAGCCAGGGAGGCTATCGAGAAAGTTTTAGAATACGACAAATTGCGTCGCGAAACTCAGCAGAAACTGGATGCGAACAAGCAGCAGCAGAACCAGATGTCCAAGCAGATAGGTGTGCTGATGAAAGACGGCAAGAAAGACGAAGCTAACAACATAAAGGAGCAGGTGGCCGAACTAAAGTGTGCCGATAAGGCGCTCCAGGAAATTATGGAGAAAGCCCAGCAGGACATGACAGACATACTGCTCACCATACCTAATATACCCAATGACGACGTGCCCGAGGGCAAGGATGCCGCAGACAATGTGGTAGTCAAGGAGGGCGGCCCCATGCCCAATCTGCCCGAGGACGCCCCTTGTCACTGGGACCTGCTCAAGAAGTACAATCTGGTAGACTTTGACCTGGGTGTCAAGATTACCGGTGCCGGCTTCCCCCTCTACATCGGCAAGATGGCCCGTTTCCAGCGCGCGCTGGAGGCGTTCTTCCTGGACGAGGCCCGCAAGAGCGGCTACCTGGAGATACAGCCCCCCTACGTAGTTAACGAGGCCAGCGGCTACGGTACCGGCCAGTTGCCCGACAAGGAGGGTCAGATGTACCACGCCAATCTGGACAACCTGTACCTTATCCCTACTGCTGAGGTGCCGGTGACTAACATTTTCCGCGATGAGATACTCGACGAGAAGGATCTCCCTATCAAGCGTTGCGCCTACTCAGCCTGCTTCCGCCGCGAGGCTGGCAGCTACGGCAAGGATGTACGTGGGCTGAACCGCCTGCACCAGTTTGACAAGGTCGAGATAGTACGTATCGACACCCCTGAGCACTCGTACCAGAGCCTGGACGAGATGCTGAACCACGTTGAAGGTCTGCTCATCAAGTTAGAGCTGCCCTACCACATCCTCCGCCTGTGCGGTGGCGACATGAGCTTCACCTCGTCTATCTGCTACGACTTCGAGGTATGGAGCGCTGCCCAGAAGCGCTGGCTCGAGGTTTCGTCGGTATCCAACTTCGAGAGCTATCAGGCCAATCGGCTGCACTGCCGCTACCGCCGTAGCGCCGACAAGAAGATAGAGCTCTGCCACACGCTCAACGGCTCGGCCCTGGCCCTGCCCCGTATCGTGGCAGCCATCATCGAGAACAACCAGACTCCAGAAGGCATACGCGTACCGCGCGTACTAGTGCCCTACTGTGGTTTCGACATGCTCGACGACAAGAATTTCTGATATAACCTACAGAAGGAGAGGTAGCGGCCAGACGGCCCAGCCCCTCCTTTATTATAAAACAAATCATACTGCATCATGTTCAAACTGATATCCAAACAACAGTTCTCAGAGAAGGTGTTCTGTCTGGAAGTAGAGGCACCCCTGATAGCTAAGAGTTGCAAACCGGGCAACTTTATCATCGTGCGCGTTGACCACAACAGCGAACGTGTACCCTACACCATCGCCAAGAGCGATACCGCCAAGGGCACCCTCACCTTAGTCATACAGGAAGTGGGCCTCTCATCGACCAAGTTATGCCAACTCAATCCCGGCGACGAGATAGCCGACATCGTAGGCCCATTGGGAACGCCCTCTAAGATAGACAACTACGGCACCGTTATCTGTGCCGGTGGCGGTATAGGTATCGCTGCCATCCTGCCCATCCTTACGGCCCTGAAGCAGGCTGGCAACCGTGTGATATCAGTATTGGCCGGACGTACCAAGGAACTGGTCATCATGGTAGATGATGTGGCCAAGTATTCGGACGAGGTAATCATCATGACCGATGACGGCTCGTGGGGCGAAAAGGGCGTGGTAACCGTAGGCATGGAAAAGGTTATCAACCGCGAGCACATAGACAAGGTGCTGGCCATAGGACCTCCCATCATGATGAAGTTCTGCTCGCTGCTGGCCCACAAGTACAACATTCCGAACGACGTATCGCTCAACACCATCATGGTAGACGGTACCGGTATGTGCGGTGCCTGCCGACTCACCATAGGCGGCAAGACCCGTTTTGTATGTATCGACGGTCCCGAGTTCGATGGCGACCAGGTAGACTGGGATGAGATGTTCAAGCGCATGGGCACTTTCAAGGCTGTAGAGCGCGAAGAGATGGCCCACTATGCCGAACACGTGGCTGGTTCTGTGTGCCAGGAGGCTCAGGCTGCCCCCCAGAAGCTAAAGGAGAACAAGAACGAAAACACCGATACCAGCTCGCTTACAGACCGTAACGCCACCTGGCGCGAAGAGCTTCGCAAGAGTATGAGTGCTAAGGAGCGCAAGCAGATAGAACGCGTGGTGATGCCCGAACTGGATGCCCAGTACCGTGCCACAACCCGCCTGGAGGAGGTTAATAAGGGCCTCACCAAGGAGATGGCTCTCTTAGAGGCCAAGCGCTGTCTGGACTGCGCAAAACCTGGATGTGTAGAGGGATGCCCAGTTAATATCAACATACCATCGTTTGTCAAGAACATCGAGCGGGGCGAGTTCCTCGCCGCTGCCAAGGTGCTCAAGCAGACCTCAGCCCTGCCCGCCGTATGCGGCCGTGTCTGCCCGCAGGAGAAACAATGTGAGAGCAAGTGCATCCACTTGAAGATGAACGAGCCGGCTGTGGCTATAGGGTATCTGGAGCGGTTCGCAGCCGATTACGAGCGCGAAAGCGGACAGATGGCGCTGCCCGATATGGCTCCAGCCAACGGCATCAAGGTAGCCGTGGTAGGCTCTGGCCCTTCGGGACTCAGCTTTGCCGGTGAAATGGCCAAACATGGATTTGAGGTACATGTATTCGAGGCACTGCACGAGATAGGCGGTGTGCTGAAATATGGGATCCCGGAGTTCCGTCTGCCCAATAAGATAGTAGATGTAGAGATAGAGAACCTACGGAAGATGGGTGTGCACTTTCAGACCGACTGTATCGTGGGCAAAACCATCACCGTAGAGCAGCTGGAGCAGAATGGCTTCCGCGGCATATTCGTGGGCTCGGGCGCAGGTCTGCCCAACTTTATGAATATACCGGGCGAGAATCTTATCAACATCATGTCGTCTAACGAGTACCTGACCCGTGTAAACTTAATGGACGCTGCCAACGAGAAGACCGACACGCCTATCAATATAGGTAAAAAGGTAATCGTAGTGGGCGGTGGCAACACGGCCATGGACTCGTGCCGTACAGCCAAGCGTCTGGGAGCCGATGTAACGTTGGTATATCGCCGCTCAGAGGTAGAGATGCCCGCGCGTCTGGAAGAGGTGAAACATGCCAAGGAAGAGGGCATTAAGTTCCTGACCCTGCACAACCCGAAGGAGTATCTTGCTGACGAGGACGGACGTGTACGTGCTGCCGTACTGGATGTAATGCAGCTGGGCGAGCCCGATGCCAGCGGTCGCCGACGCCCCGAGGCTACGGGCGAAATAGTAACGCTGGACTGCGACCAGGTAATAGTAGCTGTAGGTGTATCGCCCAACCCACTGGTACCTAAGTCTATCAGCGGACTGGAGTTGGGCCGCAAGAATACCATCGTAGTTAACGACAAGATGCAAAGTAGCCGTCCAGAGCTGTTTGCCGGAGGCGACATCGTACGTGGTGGCGCTACGGTTATCCTGGCCATGGGCGACGGTCGCCGAGCCGCTGCCAACATGGCCGAGAGGCTCGCGTCCGCCAAATAGAACCCACTGGGAATAATCGCGATGAACGGATTATACACAGTATTACTGCTCATACTAAGCAACGTGTTTATGACACTTGCCTGGTATGGGCATTTACGTCTACAGCAGACTGGCATCTCGCGCGACTGGCCCCTTATTGGTGTCATCGTGTTCTCGTGGGCCATAGCTTTTCTCGAATATTGCTGCCAGGTACCCGCCAACAGGATAGGGTTCGATGCCAACGGTGGGCCTTTCTCCCTGGTACAGCTCAAGGTAATCCAGGAGTGTATCAGCCTGGTGGTATTTGCCATCATAGCCAACCTCATGTTTCAGGGGCAGTCTCTGCACTGGAACCATGTGCTGGCCTTCGT
>JALEKD010000037.1 GCA_022769285.1 Prevotella sp. | reverse complement strand
CGCCTTGTACCCGTACTTATCGTACTGGTAGGTCACCTCCAAACCACCTGGGTAGGTGGTCTTTGCCAACTGGTTATTGTCGTTGTAGGCATAGGCGAAACTATAGTTTCCTTTTCCTTCTACATGTCGCCGCTCAGTAGCCACGCGCCCATATTGGTCGTAGGTATATTCTATGGAGTTGTCGCCCATCGCCTGCCTGGTAAGCCGCATCTTTGCATTGCCCGTAGTGCCATAGGTATTGGTTATCGTGTTTTCTCCGATTTGAGTAGCAGCCACACGCCCCAAATCGTCGTAGCGGTAGACAGTCTTGATGCCCCGTGCATCGGTCTGGGTCAGCAGGGTCCCGTCGGCTGTATAGGTGCAAATCGTGGTGCCTGCGTCTGGGTCTGTGAGTGAAAGGCGGTTGCCAGCCTCATCGTAGGTCAGGGTCACGGTCGCCCCCTGTGTCGTCACGCTCACAGGTTTCCCGATGGAGCCATAGCGGTAGGTCACCTCGCTGACCGGGTCGGTCGATTTTGTCACATTTCCCCATGCGTCGTAGGTTTTCGTGTAGCTGCGGCCGGCAGTAGTCGTGGTCACCGAGCGGTTGCCGTACGAGTAGGCGACCGACTTGCCCGAGCTGTGCTCCTCCTTGGTTAGCCTTCCCCGTTCGTCGTAGGTCAAGTCCCGGGTGAGGGTCAGCTTGCCCGTCTTGTTCTCCACGCGCGACACCTGCCCCTTACTGTTATAGGTGGTGGCCTTGGTCACCGCCAGTCCCTTTACCCCATAGGTCTCCACCGAGGTCTCACGCCCTCTCCAGTCGTACCATGTCTTTACGGGCAGTTTTCCCATAGCGTTCTCCTCGGTATAATATACCTTCTTTGGCGAGTGTCCCCATCCGGTCTTGTAGGTAGTCCGTGTGCCGTTGGCTTGCTGGGCGGTCAGTCTCCGTCCCCATCCATCGTAAGTATATCGCGTGGTCAGGATGTTCGACGGCTCGGTGGCATCGCTCTCGGTGAGCAGATTCCCCCACAGGTCGTAGGTATAGGTGTTAACGGCAGCCTCTGGGTCGGAGTAACTCTTAACGATGAACCGACCGGAAGCGTCATAGTCGTTGTATTTGGTAACGGGCGTCACACCGCTGCCTGTGGTGACCGAAGAGAGCACGTTGCCGTACACATCGTAGCTGGAGGCGGTGGTGAGTTCCATGTCCGTACCGCTGTGTACGGTGGTAGACAGAACATTGCCCCAGTCATCGTAGCTGTAGGTGGTCACGGTGGTATGGGGCGCAGGGTCGTCAATGTGTTTCTGCGTCATTGTCAGCATTGTGGGTACCCACATCCCGGCTTTCTCTTGATAGCCGGAGTACTCAACCCTCTTGTACATATCACCGCTGTTGCCGTTTCGGACGGTCTCGTCCGTGACCACACCTTTCTCGACATCATAGTGCGTTTCGGTGGCGGTCCTGTTACCATCCAAGTCGGTCACTTCCTTATTGGAGAGATAGGCAAAATAGTTGTTGCCAGTTTTGGAGACCGCATAGGCCGAGACCGTAGTACTCGTGTCGGTGTCCACGGTATAGACCGACCGAGTCTCCACTGGAATCCACAGGTCTTCGTCCCACCGGGTAATGCGTGTGGTCTCTTTTGTGCCAAGGGTAAGGTCACATGTGGTCACGCTGTTGAAGCCGAGCATCCCCCGACCACCGATATGCAACTGGAGGTCTTCGTAGGAATACCGTGTCGTCAGGTAGCCAGAATAGCCGCAGTTGCTCGTGATACTTTTCACCACAGATAGGGACGGGGTATAGCTGTTTACGGGGTAGGCGCTTCCCATTTTTCTTGTATAGACCGAAGCGTCGGTAAGGCTTGTGTATTCGATGGCGTTTTCCTCGATGCCGTTGGAAACAGCGGTGATTTTCCCTTCCTTTGACAGGTTTTCTCCTACCTTGTAGATATTGATTTTCTCGTTGAACGTATCGTTGGTACTGTTCAGCAGACTTCCGTAGTTGGCCAGTTCAAGCCCCCCGTCGCCGTCGAAGTCACCCAGGAAAAGGTAGCTTTCCCATGCATCGTCCTCCCGACCTTTCGTGTAGCCGGTTAGCAGCTCTATGTCTGAGCCGGTAGAGATGAACCACTTTACCTGCGTATTGGTGTACTGGTTCTCAAACTTCGGGAAACCACGGTGTACATACCCCGCTTTGCAGACCATCACGTCAGTGCGCCCGTCGTGGTCCACGTCGTAGGTCAACAGCGAAAAACGGCTGTCATCCTTGGCGGAAGTGTGGTCCGCCACGCCTATGTCTATCGTCTGGGTATGGGTAAAGGTGCCGTCGCCGTTGTTGTGCGCTATCCAAAGGCACCACTCCCCTTTCTTGTTGTACACAAAGTCGGACAGGCCGTCGCCGTCAAAATCCCCCTGCTGCATCCTCCAAGAGCTGGCGAGGTCGGTACCCGAACAGGTGTTGCTCTCCGAGAACCGAGAGGCTATGTCTGTACCACCATTGTTGAAGTATATTTTGTAGCCACCATCGCATAGCAGTATCAAATCCTGTAGTCCATCATTGTTGTAGTCGCCCACGAACACCTTTTCGATCTCCTTGTCGGAGTTCTGGGGGAGCGTGAGCCTGACTTCCGTACTTTTTGAGGATGTGTTTCCTGTATATTGTACGATGGTACAGGGATAGTAGCCATCTGTCCGCTGCTGTTCTACACACACGATTTCATCTTTGCCGTCACCATCCATATCATAAGTGGCGTACAAGGGAACCCGATTGGTGGACTTGAGCTTTATGGACGGCAATTGGCGAGGGCCTCCAGCCCCCATGGTGATATCATATCCGCTGAGAATATGAAAGATAGCCTGATTATACCCATAGGAAGTGTCAAAATAGGGTAACACAAGGTCGTTGTAGCCATCTCCGTCAAAATCCATGGCAGATACTGCGCCCGGTATCACCTTGTAATCGTTTATGGTTACTCCCGCTGGAAGACACAACTCTCGTAGGAACTCGTACGTGATGTCCCCGGTAGCGGTGACTTTGCCTTTATAGACATATACATTTGTGGAATGTCCATAGCTTATATCAGTGGTGGTAGCCCCTTTTATCGTCTGTACCTGCGAGACCCTAACAATATCACTGATGCCGTCTCCGTCGAGGTCTACCGATAGAAAATGCTGGTCACTTTCCTCCACGTACTTGTGACTGTCTTTGGTCGCTACATCCAACTCGGATGCACGTATTATGGGTGAAGGCAGCTTCTCCCAAGTAAAGTTAACGGGTGGAAGTTTGTCTCCCTTTCCGTTTTTCTCCTCTACCGATACAAGGCGTACCCATTTGCCATCAGATTGATTGGACTCGTCATCGTAGGTAAAAGAATATTGGCGATAGACAGAATTGTTGCTCATAGTTACCACCGATGAAAGACACATGTCTGTCCATCCTTGTTGATTTTCCAACATAAACGGACGGGCCTTGTCGCCGAGACTTCGATAGAAAAACTTGATTTGGTTGATCATCCCCCGTCCCTGCGAGGAGTTAACACCATAGGTAATTCGCCTTTTTTTTAACAGATACTTTGCCATATTCCTGTTCGGGTGTAAAGGTAAGCATAAAAACTGAAATAAGGGCGCATAACACTGTTTTTTTTACAGCCGCCGGCATTGCCTTTGTTGGTACCGTGTATATGCCTGCAGTTAGCCACGTGGCTGTAGTTGTTCAAGAATATCAGAAAGACACCCTCCTGCTCTCTAATGACGGCTCCCAGCATCGCAAAGGTCGTCACAGGCAAACTCAAGACGGCTCGCTGCCAAGAAGGAGTTTCACGCATGGAAGAGAGAACACTTTACGCGCGCGCACGCACTATAATAAATAGGTATAAAGAATACACCCACTCACCCCATGCCATGGCCAAAAGACAGGAGGGCAGAAAAAAAACTTGAAATCGTAACCGATTTCAAGTTTTTTGCACTATTTTTGCAGAAAATAGGCGGTATTGCGGCATGCCTTGGTAGACGCGGCACCACTACATACCAACAAAGAACTGACAAATGGCACGAAAAAAGACAGAACGTAAACCCAAGAATATAGGCGAGGCCGTGGGCTTCGTCAACTTACTGAGTAACGAGAAGGTAGACTTCATTCTGGGCATCGTAGTGCTATGTACTGTCATCTACATGGTCATCGCCATGGTGTCGTTCTTCAATACAGGGCAAGCCGACCAGAGTGTTCTCCAGGACATGCGCCCCGGCGAGTGGCTCAACAGCGACCACCAGTTTACCAATTACTGTGGTTCACTGGGCGCTATCATAGCCTACGAACTCATATCGGTCAACTTTGGCTTTCCGGCCTTTATCATCCCAGCCTTCATACTGTTAGTGGCACTACGGCTCATGCGCGCCTATCAGGTAAACCTGCTCAAATGGTTTTTAGGCATGACACTGGTCATGGTGTGGTGTTCGGTTACCTTTGCCAAGTTTCTCACCCCGTTCTTAGGTAACTTAGTGTTCAATCCCGGAGGTAACCATGGGCTCTTCTGTGTACAGCACCTGGAAAATCTGATAGGTCCGCCGGGACTGACGGCCGTCTTAGCCATTACGGCAGTAGCCTTTCTGACCTACCTGAGCAACGAGACTATACACGTAATACGCAAGATGATAAACCCGATAGGCTATATCACCTCGCGCATCAAGGTTACCATCAACCAGACCGCAACCCCAGCCGACGAGATGGTAGAACCTGAGGAGGAAAGTACTCCCAAGGTACAGGAACCGTCGCCAACGGTGGTAGACCTAACCCCAGAACCGGTAAAGGAACCGGAGGCTAAAGAGCCAGAGGTCAAGGACGCTGAGGAGAAACCTCGGCCGATAACCGTAGAAGTACCCAAGGGCGACGAGACCATCCAGGGCAAGGCGCTCACTGCCGAGGAGATACGCAAGACACCGATAGACCCACGCGAGCCTTTCACCCGATACAAGTTCCCCACGCTGAGCCTGCTCAAGACCTACGAGGACGAGGACAACACACAGGTGGACATGGAGGAGATAAAGGCCAACAACGCACACATCGTCAAGGTGCTCGGCAGTTTTGGCGTGAGCATCAGCGAGATTAAGGCTACCGTGGGGCCCACCGTTACGCTGTACGAGATAACCCCCAGTGCGGGCACACGTATAGCCAAGATACGCAACCTGGAAGACGACATAGCCCTGAGCCTGGCTGCGCTGGGCATACGTATCATCGCCCCTATTCCCGGCAAGGGCACCATCGGTATAGAGGTACCTAACAAGAAGAAGCACATCGTGTCGATGGAGAGTGTGCTGGGGGTCAAGAAGTTTAAGGAAACCAAGATGGAACTGCCACTGGCCTTAGGAAAGACCATTACCAACGAGGTGTTTATGGTAGACCTGGCCAAACTGCCCCACTTGCTGGTGGCCGGTGCCACGGGCCAGGGTAAATCGGTGGGGCTGAACGTCATCATCAACTCGCTGCTCTACAAGAAGCACCCCAACGAACTGAAATTTGTACTGGTAGACCCCAAGAAGGTAGAGTTTACTCCCTACAACAGGATAGCCGACCACTTCATGGCCTGTCTGCCCGAGAACGATGACGAGCCCATCATTACCGACGTGCAGAAGGTGGTGCGCACCCTCAAGTCGCTCTGCAAACTGATGGATCATCGTTACGACCTGCTCAAAATGGCTGGCGTAAACAAGATAAAGGACTATAACGCCCTATACTTAGCCCACAGACTCAACCCAGAAAAGGGGCACGAGTTTATGCCGTACATTGTGGTCATCATAGACGAGTTTGGCGACCTCATTATGACCGCGGGCAAGGAGGTAGAGATGCCTATAGCCCGTATAGCCCAGTTGGCACGTGCCGTGGGCATACACATGGTGATAGCCACCCAGCGACCCACCACCAGCATTATCACGGGCAACATCAAGGCCAACTTCCCAGGCCGTATGGCTTTCCGTGTGGGTGCACAGATAGACTCGCGTACCATACTGGACCGCAAGGGAGCCGACCAGCTTATCGGTATGGGCGACATGCTGTTCCTCAACGGGTCGGAGCCCGTGCGTGTACAATGCGCTTTTATAGATACGAGCGAGATTAAGGCCATCAATGCCTTCATAGACGATCAGCCTGGGCCCACGGAGCCCATGGAACTGCCAGAGCCGGCAGATGACAACCAGGGGGGCGGCTCTACGGGAGCTGCCAAAACCGTAGACGACTGGGATCCCATGTTTGACGATGTCGCCCACTTTGTGGTACTCAACCAGCAAGCCTCTACGAGCAACATCCAGCGTAAGTTCAGCATCGGCTTCAACCGCGCGGGCCGCATCATGGATCAGCTCGAACGAGCTGGCATCGTGGGGCCAGCCCAGGGCTCTAAACGCCGCGATGTACTGGTGGCTGACGAAAATCAACTGAATACAATGTTATCTCATCAGCAATGAAAAAAATCATAGCAATAACACTCCTGATGGCAATGACCATCAGCCTGCATGCCCAGAATGCCGCCACTGCGCGGAAAATACTGGGCAGAACTGCTGCCGTGATAAGCAGCAAAGGCGGGGCTACCGCCAACTTTACCATAACCGGCACCAAGACGGGCACTGTTAACGGTTCGCTCGCCATCAAGGGCCGCATGTTTCATGCTGTTACCCCCCAGTCTATCATCTGGTACAACGGCAAGACCCAGTGGACCTATCTCAAAGCCAATGAGGAGGTCAACGTAAGTACTCCCAACGAGGCCAAGCAGATGAGCATGAACCCGTACCGCTTTATCAACATGTACCAGAGCGGATACAACCTGTCCATGACAGATAAGGGCAAGGGCTACTGGGTTCACCTGACGGCGCAGAACAAACAGCGCAGCGTGCAGGAGGTTTACATCCTCATCAACAAGAAGAACTACCATCCCAGCACCATCAAGATGCGGCACGGCAACAGTTGGTCGACCATCACGGTGAAAAACCTCAAGACGGGCAAGTTGCCTAACAGCCTCTTCACCTTTAACGCCAAGGACTATCCCCATGCCGAGGTCGTAGACCTGAGATAAAGCCATCGCCATACACACAGACATGAACAGGTACCAACTATTCAGGGCGCTGAGACGCCACCGCATACTCTCTGACCGCAGGGCCATGAACTATGAGCAGAACAAGGCCGCCAAGTTTGTTATATGGTTCTCGGCCAGTTTTACGCTGCTCTACTTGGTATTCATAGCCGTAATGCTCTCACTGATAGCCAATGACAGCCGGGGCACCACGCCCATGGAGTTTATGTTCGGGGCGGCCCCCATCATACTGCTGTTAGACTTTGGCACCCGCTTTTTAGCTCAGCAGACTCCGGCACAGATAGCTAAGCCCTACCAGCTCATGCCCATTCCGCGGTATACCTGCGTAGACGCTCTCATAGCCTCGTCCATGCTTACAGGGTACAACTTCGTGTGGTTTGCCATGCTGGTACCCTACACCATCATGTCTATCGTGTTTGCCTATGGGTTCTGGATGGCCCTGCTGTTCCTGTTGATGTGGTGGCTGATGATTCTTGCTAACAGCCAGTGGTTCCTTATCTGCAAGACACTGACCACCGACACCCTGCTGTGGTGGTTGCTGCCTGCCGGAGTGTACGCCCTGATGGGGCTGCCCATCATCCTGAAGTTAGGAGCCCTCAAGGGATGGGATCAGTTCTTCGAGCTATACGGCACGATAGGCACACAGACCGAGCAGGGCAACCCGTTGCCACTGATAAGCATCGTGGCCTTGTTAGCAGTGCTGGTGCTGATAAACCGCAGGATACAGTACACCCATGTAAGAAACGAGCTCATAAAGACCGAAGCCTCGAAGAAGCATAAGGTGTCGCAGATGGCAGCCCTGGACAAGTTTGGGGAGACGGGCCTGTATCTGAAGTTGGAACTGAAGACCATCCTGCGCAACAAGAATCCGCGTAAGAGTTTTATAATGAGCGTAGCCCTGGTACTGGTGCTGAGTCTGATAATCAGCACGACCGACATCTACGACAATAGCATGTACACCAACTTCTGGGGGCTGTACAACTATCTTATCTTCGGCTCTATCGGCGTAATGCGCATAATGAGTAACGAGGGCAACTACATCGACGGGCTGATGATACACAAGGAAAACCTGCTCTGCAGCTTCAAGACCAAGTACTATCTGTATTGCATCATCCTGCTGTGGCCGTTCCTGCTCATGCTGCCCACGGTCATAGCGGGCAAGTGGAGCCTCTACATGCTCGTATCGTATGGTACATTCACGGCGGGATTCCAGTATTTCATTCTGTTCCAGATGGCCATCTACAACCGGCAGACCCTTCCGCTGAACACCAAGTTTGTGGGCAAGGGGGGACTGCAGACCAACTATGTACAATTAGTGGCCGGTATAGGCGTATATCTGGTACCGATGATACTGGTAAGCGTGTTGCAGTCGGCCTTTAGCGACACGGTGGGCTACACAGCTATGATGGTAATAGGACTGGTGTTCATAGCTACACACCAGTGGTGGCTACGCAATATATACAACCGCTGGATGAAACGGCGGTACGACATTATGGCGGCCCTGAGGGCTTCGCGCTAAGGGGCCGCCGACAACGGAGGAAGTAGGGGCAACAGGCGGCGGATGTAGTCGCGCTCCCAGTCGGAGGTATGATAACGGATGCCGTCGTAGGACAGGACATCTACATCGGCTACGACATGGCCAGCACGACGGTCGGCCCTAACAGAGCCTAACTGGCTCTCAATGCCTTTTAGCCGCTGGTTAAGGGTGCCGTAATCATCGGTCGTCAGTAGTACCGCCAGGCTATTGGTAAACGGCGGAGCCACAATGCCCACAGCCGCAGAAGTGAGCGACGGGGTAAAGCGAACCGAGGGGTACAGGCCGCGCAGCAGTTGCTGCATACGGGCCATGTTGGCCGTGGCATCGACATTGGCGCCTAAGGCCAATATTACCTTGTGTGTGCTAAGCGTCATATCAGTAATGTTTGCGGTCTATGAGAATACGCCCAGACGGTACACCCCGCCCAGGCAAGAATACTGATACAAAAATAAAGAAAATATTGGTGCCAAGGGCCACTTTCCGCATTTTTTTGTCGACCATGGGCCGATTATCAGAGAAGACTTCACATTTTACACAAAATATCTCTAATTTTGTAGGGACAAAACTATTCATCATGAGAAAAGTTTGCACGCTGCTGTTCATCCTCGCCATCTGCCTGCCTATATGCGGGCAGATGAAGAAGAACACCCAATACCAACAATATATCAACCAATACAAGGACCTGGCCATCCAGCAGATGGTCAAATACCGCATCCCGGCCAGCATCACACTGGCCCAGGGGCTCTTTGAGAGCCACGCCGGACTGAGCGACTTGGCCGTCAAGGGTAATAACCACTTCGGCATCAAGTGCCACAACTGGACAGGGGCCACCACTTATCACGATGACGACCTGAAGAACGAGTGCTTCCGCGCCTATGGCTCTGTACTTGAAAGCTATGAGGACCACAGCCGATTTCTTACTAACAGCCCCCGCTACAGTCGGCTGTTCGCGCTGTCGAATACGGACTACCGAGGCTGGGCACACGGTCTGAAGGCTTGCGGCTACGCTACCAATCCGCTGTATGCCTACAAGCTCATCAACATCATAGAGCTCTACCAGTTATATCAGTATGACACCGCGACCAAGTACGACCGCTTTATAGCCAAGCACTCTGGCACGGAGCGCGTAGTGGCCGACGACCCGGGGCTACACCCCATATACTACTATAACAAGAACTACTATATCTATGCTCGCGAAGGCGAGACTTTTAAACAACTTGGCAAGGAGATAGGGATAAGCTACCGCGCCCTGGCCAAGTATAACGAGCGCGACAAGCACGACCGCCTGCATAAGGGCGACATCGTGTATCTGAAGAAGAAGCAGAAACGCGCGTCTAAAGAGTTCAAGCGCAAGCCCCATGTGGTACGGGCGGGCGAGAGCATGTACGACGTGGCACAGCGCTACGGCATCCGTCTGAAGAACCTGTACAAGATGAACCACCTGGATGCCAACTACCAGATACGCGTAGGCGACCGGCTGAGAGTAAGGTAACGAGGAAACTGTGGCAAGGGCCAAAGAGAACCCTGCCAGCAAACATAAAAACGGCCGGGGTACTTGGAGCAGATGCTCTAAGTACCCCGGCCTCATTAATGGGTATCTGTCAGGGATTGACTACATTCTGCGGTGTACCGGCCAGGTACATGCGCACATTCTGGAAAGTCGCCTCAAGCAGCCGAGTACGTGCCTCGACCGATGCCCATGCTATATGAGGTGTTATAAAGGCACCCGGCTGAGCTATCAGTGGGTTGGCGGCCGATGGGGGTTCGCTACACATCACATCGGCACCATAGCCACCCAACTGGCCCGAAGCGAGAGCCTCTGCCACATCGTTCTCATTGACCAGCGGGCCACGGCCCGTGTTGATAAGCAAGGCACCAGGTTTCATGGAACCTAATGTACGACGGTTAATGAGCTCGTGAGTATCGGGGGTGAGGGGGCAGTGCAGGGTGAGCACATCGCTCACAGCGAGGAGCCCCCCCAGGGTGGTTTTCTGGATATAGCCAGGCAGGTCGGGGGAGTTCTTGCTGGTGTAGGCGAAGATGTCCATCCCGAAATCGCTTGCTATACGGGCTACCTTACTACCTATATGGCCGAGGCCAACGATACCAAGGGTCTTGCCAGCAAGTTCGTGTATGGGGGTGTCCCAGTAACAGAAGTCGGGGTTACGGCTCCATCGGCCCTCACGCGTCTGGCGGGCATAATGGGCCACATGGTTGGTAAGGTTGAGTATCTGGGCGAACACCATCTGGGCCACACTGTCGGTGCTATAGGCAGGTACATTACATACGGTAATGCCACGTTCGCGGGCGGCCAGGGTATCAATGGTGTTGTAACCTGTGGCCAGCACACATATCAGCCGGAGCTGGGGCAACTGCTCCAGGAGCGTCCGGTCAAGGGTTACCTTATTGGTTACGATAATCTCTGCATCGCGCGCACGCTCTACCACCTGGTCAGGGGCTGTGCGGTCATAAACGGTAAGTTCACCTAACTCGCGAAGGGGATCCCAGGTGAGGTCACCGGGATTGGATGCATATCCATCTAACAATACTATCTGCATATCCAATAATACTATTTTCACATTAATATATTATAGGTTACTTGTCGGGTTCCTTGTAACGCTCGCCCCAACACTGAACCATGCGCTGATACAACTTGTCCTCGGCGGGGGTATGTTGGGCATGCCAGAAGCGCTGGTTCCGGAGGTCGTCGGGCAAGTACTGCTGTGGGACGAAGTTGCCAGGATAGTCATGTGGGTAGAGGTAGCCATCGTGATAGCCCAACTGCTTCATCAAGGCCGTCGGGGCATTGCGTATGGGGAGCGGCACGGGCAGATTACCCGTGGCACGCACGGTGGCAAGGGCTGCGTCGATACCCAAGTAAGCCGAATTGCTCTTAGGGCTGGTGGCCAAATAGACCACCGCCTCGGCCAGGGGGATGCGGCCCTCGGGCCAACCTATCTTGGTAATCACATCAAAGGCAGTATTTGCCAAGAGCAGGGCATTAGGATTGGCCAGTCCCACATCCTCGGCAGCACTTATCACCACGCGGCGGGCTATAAACTTGGGATCCTCGCCGCCCTCTATCATACGGGCCATCCAGTAGAGCGCGGCATCGGGGTCGCTTCCGCGGATACTCTTGATAAAGGCCGAGATGATGTCGTAGTGCATCTCGCCGTCCTTATCATAAGCCAAGGGGTTCTGCTGAAGTCGGCTTTCTACCATCTCATCGGTAATGACCACCTCTCCATGGTCTGAGGCTCCCACGACAAGTTCCAGAATATTAAGAAGTTTACGCGCATCGCCTCCGCTATAGCGCAGCAGGGCATCGGTCTGTTTCAGGGTTATCTGGCGCTTGCTCAGTTCTACATCCTCGGTAACAGCACGGTGCAACAAGGACAGCAAGTCGTCTTTTTCAAGGGGTTTAAGCACATAGAGTTGACAGCGGGAAAGCAGGGGGCGGATAATCTCGAACGACGGATTCTCGGTAGTAGCTCCTATCAACGTAACCACACCACGCTCGACAGCCCCAAGCAGACTGTCTTGCTGGGACTTTGAAAACCGGTGTATCTCATCGATAAACAGGATGGGGGAAGCCGTATTGAAAAATCGGCCGTTCTTGGCGCGCTCTATCACGTCGCGCACATCCTTGACCCCGCTGGTCACGGCGCTCAGGGTATAAAATGGCACCTGCAACATGGAGGCCACTATCTGGGCCAGGGTGGTTTTGCCCACTCCGGGAGGCCCCCATAATATAAAAGAGGATATATGCCCCGTATCAATCATGTTACGGAGCACTGCGCCCGGCCCCACCAGATGTTTCTGACCTACATATTCGTCCAGGGTACGGGGGCGCATTCTTTCTGCTAATGGCTCACTCATATACCTACAAAGTTAATGATATTTTTCAGATTGACATAAAATTTCACATCAAAAATTTGCAACTTAAGAATTAAGTATATACATTTGCAGCCAGTTATAACTCCTACACATAAAGCAAACATGAAGCAAGATCAGAAGACTCTGATAATCAAGACATTGAACAAAAGCAACATCTGGGATGCTCAGGAAAACGACATCTTCCGCCTGTGGGAAACCGGTGAGAAAGACTCGGATTTCAAGGACAACCTGCAGCACTATATAGACATCATCAGAAGTGCTTTTGAGATGGAAGAAATCAAGATAGACAATCCCAAGGTTATCGCCAAATACGAGGAGCGCGGCTTCAAAATCGGTCAGATTACCCTCGATGAGAAAAACAAACAGAAGTGGGCCATCAAGAAGCGCCCCATCAAACGCGTAACCGACCTTACTTATGAGAACATTCGCCATATTTCTGCCGCCAAACTTATTGAGGTGTTAGAACGCAACTTCGGTGGTGGCTGGGACTCTCTCTCACAGAGTATTCAGGATATCATACAGAGTGGTTTCGACATCAGCACCACTACCCTACCCGCCAACAGACTGCACAAACCTGGCGGTATGTATGAGAAGAAAATCAACGATGGATTTGAAGTTCTTGAAATACCCAAAGGTTCCTGGGTTGAAGCTATATTCGCTAAAGAGAAGCCCGAAATAGAGAAGCCTCGCTACAAGTCAGAAATGGATGATGAAGAGGAGTCGCGAATGGGTTCTGATGATGAGGACGATGATGACGACAACGACATGGAAATCAATGATAAGCACGATGATTTCGACGATGACGATGATGCGTTCGACGATGACAAGCTCACCGAAGAGAGCTATCGCACTACATTCGACCCCGATCCCGAAGACCTGAACATCGCAGCTGAAGATGTTGCCGAGGACGAGTTCTGATACTATCCCGCTCAAAATATAATAATTCATAACTGCATAGTAATGCTAAAACAGCATAAAAATTATCCGCAATGCCAGCAAATAGGCATTGCGAATTTTTGTAAGTGAGCCCCCACCCTATCAAGCTATGATGGTTCTGGAAAAGCTAAGGCTATGACACATGCTAATTACCAACCCTCTCCCTCATTTCCAAAGAGACCATTCTTTAGACACTCTTCTATTTTGTCCATAACCACATTGGAATAGGCATGAGCCATTACAAGAACTTTACATGAAGTCTTCTTGTGAGAATCTTTCTTTGCAAACGGGAAACAAGAGTCCAAAGTCCACTTTTCATCAGAGCGAGTTGGTGGTATATTGGAGCCAGCTAATGCCCCCATCCATCCTCCACCAATCATGCAAACCACACTATAGTATGGAACAGTGTAAGTAACCCTTACCTTTCCATCCTTAATGTCACACTTGATTACCGGCTTAATGCTTACCTTATATGTATTCATACCACCTGCATGTTGGGCAATGTCTGCAACATATCCCTGGGCAATAATGGTTCCAAGTTCCTTGTCGTTCAACTTGACAACCGAGTTCGCATCATTGAAAGTAGCCGTAAACCAATAGTTAAGCAGCACATAAAGCTGTCCTTTGGTTTTATCTTCTGCAGGAATTACTTGCACATAGGTAATGGCGTTGTTCTTGTCAAGAGTGAGCTGAGACCCAAGGTTAGTTGCCGCATCAGCCTATTTCTCCCCATACTTTTCTTTTGCGTACTTTTCAAGTTCTTCAGCTCTCAGAATTTGAGCACTCACAGATGTACTTACTGCAATAAAAGCAAATAATAAAAACAGGTTCTTCTTCATAATTACAATTTATAGTTAAATATATTTATCTGAAATCTATGCCATTTTTATGGAAATAACCACTGTTTAATACAAAGTAATATAGCGAGTATAATCCATGTTTGTACAGCTTGCGAAATAGCCGAAAGCTTCAAATTTCGACTTTTCTATAGTATAATATCGTCTACAAGTTTCCAACAGAAATCTCCCTTAGTTATCACGTTGGCAGCGTCATGCTGGATAACGGCCTTTTTAAAAGTTGAGTTTATCGGCCCTGCCATTGGGCTATAAGATATGTACGTACTTGCACGAGTTTCGACCGCATGTGCCAATGCGAGGTTATCCAAAGCGACAAACATAAATAATAGTCGTTTCATGTTCTATTACCATTGCCTTTTGCCTTCCGCTCCCTTAAAGTCGGCCGTTAATAAGATAGATTGATTGCGAACATAAAAAAAGCGTGGAGAACTTACCTGTTATCTGTTCCACAGCATGAGGCTCTCGCATTGCCTATTATAGTCGAACAGACAACGTCAGAGCCCACGCCGATATGAATAATCGAAGCCCTGTGGGACATACGCAAAGACACATTGTTCCCTAAGGATACTATGATTACTTGCTATGAACCACACAGGATTGATATAATCACACCTGGAGCATCTACCGTTGCTAAGTTCAAGACTATAATGACTTTGAATTTGCGAGATTCCAAGCTGTCTCAAACAAAGCGTCAAG
>JALEKD010000043.1 GCA_022769285.1 Prevotella sp. | reverse complement strand
GAAAAAGAAAAGAGTAAAAAGGTGAAAGGATAAAAAGAGCGGCAAAATGGGGGACACGGGCGAAATAGTTATCAATTCCATCGTGTATGTCCACAACTTGCACTACCTTTGTAGTATGATGAACAGAAATACTGATGACTCGCTCCGGCTTCCCGCTGAGTGGGAGGAACAGAGTGGCGTACAGCTCACTTGGCCCCATGGGCAGACCGACTGGCGGCCATATCTGGCAGAGATAACGGAGACCTACATAGCCCTGGCGCGGGCCATTGTGCAGCATGAGCGACTGCTGGTGGTGACACCCGAGGCCGATGCTGTGCGGCAGTTGCTGACCGACCGCTTAGGGGCCGATTCCCTGGGGCAGATAACCATTGCCCAGTGTGATACCAATGACACCTGGGCGCGCGACCACGGTGCCCTCACCCTCATGGGCGAGGGCGGCCCCCAGTTGCTCGACTTCCGTTTCAACGGCTGGGGTGACAAGTTTGCCTGGCAGTACGACAACGCCATCACTGCCCACCTGTGTGCCGAGGGCCTGCTGCACGGCCAGCGCCGCGACTACGATGACATGGTGCTTGAGGGCGGCTCGGTAGAGAGCGATGGCCGTGGCACCATCTTTACCACCAGTCTGTGTCTGCTGGCCCCACACCGCAACCAGCCCCTGGACCGTGCGGGCATAGAGCGCCAGCTGCTCCGGCGGCTACATGCCCACCGCGTGGTGTGGATAGACCATGGCCAGCTGGCTGGCGACGACACTGATGGCCACATAGACACCACCGTGCGCGTGGCTCCAGGCAACACCTTGTTATATATACGGTGTACAGACGCGTCAGACAGCCACTATGCCGACCTGGCGGCCATGGAGCGCCAGCTGCAGCAGCTCACCACTACTGGGGGAGCCCCCTACAGGCTCATCCCCCTGCCCATGGCACAGCCCATCGTGTACGATGGCGAGCGGCTGCCCGCTACCTATGCCAACTTCCTGGTCATTAACGGTGCCGTGATATATCCCATCTACGCCCAGCCGGCCAATGACGTCGCCGCACGCGAGGCCATAGCCGCCGCGTTTCCCGGCCGCGAGCTTATAGGCATAGACAGCCGCGTCATCATCCGCCAGCACGGGTCCATACACTGTCTTACCATGCAGTACCCACGTGGGGTGCTGCGCGCATAACCATCATAATACGTATAGAGAGATGAAACAACTTAATATAGGTGTGCTCCAGCAGCACAATACAGCCCAGACCGACGACAACCGCCGGCGACTGGCCCAGGGCATAGAGCGCCTGGCGGCCCAGGGGGCACAGCTCTTCGTGTTACAGGAGCTTCACAACTCGCTCTACTTCTGCCAGGTCGAGGACGTGGCCCACTTTGACTTAGCCGAGCCTATCCCCGGCCCGTCAACTCAGTTCTTTGGCCAGCTGGCCAAGCGCCTGGGCGTGGTCATCGTCACCTCGCTCTTCGAGCGGAGGGCTCCCGGCCTGTACCATAACACGGCGGTGGTCATAGAGCGCGACGGGTCGATAGCCGGGCGCTATCGCAAGATGCACATCCCCGACGACCCTGCTTACTATGAGAAGTTCTACTTCACCCCGGGCGACCTGGGCTTCCACCCCATTGACACCTCGGTGGGCCGTCTGGGCGTTATGGTGTGCTGGGATCAGTGGTATCCCGAGGGCGCACGGCTCATGGCCCTACAGGGAGCCGAACTGCTCATCTATCCCACGGCCATAGGCTATGCGGCCACGGACACTCCCGATGAGCAGCAGCGCCAGCGCGAGGCGTGGACCACCGTTCAGCGTGGCCATGCCGTGGCCAACGGGCTGCCTGTGGTGGCGGTTAACAGGGTGGGCTTCGAACCCGATCCCAGTGGGCTTACCGACGGCATAGAGTTCTGGGGCTCTACCTTCGTGGCCGGTCCGCAGGGCGAAATGCTCTATCGCGCCTCGTCTACTGACGAAGAGGAGCGGGTGGTAAGCATCGACCTGGCTCACAGCGAGCAGGTGCGCCGATGGTGGCCTTTCCTACGCGACAGGCGCATAGACCATTACGGCGATATAGTACGTAGATATATAGATGAAAGATAGAATAAACGAGGCGTAGGTAATCATCCGGTTACCTACGCCTGTTGTTTCGGCCCTGCTGGTGTACTACCTTGCCGCCAAACATGTTGAGCCGGTAGCTCACGTGCAGCATGGCGTAGCTGCTAATGGTGTTGTACTCGGTATCGCTGCGCCGCGTGGCGTTAATGGTACGCGACAGGTTGCTCTGTTGGCCCAGTATGTCGTACAACTGTAGCATGATGATCAGCGGACGGCCTCGCAGCAGGCTCTGGCTTATCTGCGCGTTCCATATCAGTTCGTTGGTGTTCATGGCGGCATCGCTGAAACCGCGCCGGCAGTACTGCCGTATGCCCGACGACAGCGAGGTGCCCCAGGGCGAGTTCAGTTGCAGGTTGCCGCCGTAGCTGTAGCGCCACGTGTCCATGTTGTTGCGGGGCTGCAGGGTGTTGCGTGAGCGGTTGTAGTTAACCTGGCCGTCGACCGACACCTCTATCCACCGCGTCTTGTAGCTGCCAGCTAAGCGCTGGCTCAGGTTGGTGCGGCGGGTCACGTTGCGCTCAGACGACTTCTTGCCCACAGCCACGTAGCCCACGTCGTGGTTGTAGCCCAGGTTGCTGCGCAGGTTCAGGTTCCAGCGCCCCAGCGTGTCGAGCGACGTGTTAAAGGTGGCGCCGCCAGCTATGTTCCAGTTGCCGTTGATGTTTTCGGGGCGGGTGGTGCGTCCGCCGGTCTGCTCGTCGTAAGTTACCATGCGGCTGATGCTGTTCGAGGTGGTGCTGAAGTTCATGTTGGCCGTAATGGTTTGCTGCCGATGTTGGCGAAACTTCTTGAACTGTACATCCATGCGGTTCTGGAACGAGGGCTTCAGTCCTGGATTTCCCTTGGTTATGTTTAGCGGGTTGGTGTCGTCGGTTATGTCCAGCAAGTCGGTTATGCGGGGCTGCGAGGTCTGTCCGCGGTACGTAATGCGTAGGTCTGAGCGCCTGTCGAACCTGTACCGGAAGTTCAGGGTCGGCGTCATGTTGGTAAGGTGCCTCACGGTGTCTACGGCGATGCCCCGGTAGTCCTGCAGATAGTGCGACTGCTGGGGGCGCAGCTGTATGCCGGCGTTGAAGTTGTACTTCTGGCGTACCACGCGTAGCTGCAGGTTTATGTTGTGGTTATAGTTGGTGTACTCGGAGTAGCGGCTCAGCCGGCTGTCGATGTAGTGGTCCAGCGGGTAGTCCAAGTAGTGGAAGTACGAGTCCCAGTCGCGGTAGGCGTTGAGTGTGCTGTTAAAAATATCCTCGCTCGTGTTGCCGAAGTTGTACGTCTGGCGGTCGCTCTTGCTGTGGTTAACGCCGTAGGTGTAGTCTACCTGTAGGAAAGTGTTGCGCAGTATGGGCTCGGTGTAGCTGGCGCGCAGCGAGTAGCCCCAGTTGTCGGTTGGGGTGACGTTGTAGCGGTTAGTCTGATACGTAGAGTCCTCGCCGGCGCGGTTCTGTACCAGGTACAGGTGTACGTTGGTGGCCGACAGGTTCTGGCTGTGGTTGTTACTCTGGTTGCCGCTGATGCTCAGGCCCAGGCTGCGCCCCGTGCGGCTCAGCCGGCGGTGCAGCTGCAGGCTCAGGTTCAGGCTGTGGCCGTAGCTGTAGGCCACGTTCTTGTTAGAGCGGCTGTTAACGAGCAGCTGGTCGTGGTCGAGCAGGCCCAGGTTGGCCAGCGGGTCGTTGGTATAGTCGTAGGGGTTCTCGTTAAACGAGGCCGAGAGGCTCCGGCGCTGGTTGTCAGAACGGGTAAGCGCGAAGTTGGGGCGCACGTTGATGGTGGTGAGCGTGTCGGGATGCCACTCTATACGCATGTTGCCCTGGAGGTGGTCGTTGCGCCCGTACGACTGATTCTGCGAGTTAGAGAAGGCACCCTTGCGGCGTACAAAGTTCTCTACCGATGCGTAGCTGTGGTTGTCCGTGTCATCGTGTACCCACTCCAAGCTCCCGTCGGTCTTGATAATGTTGCGGCGCTCATAGTTCAGGTTCACGCCCAGTGCCTTGGACATGCTCTGGCCCTGGTTGCCTCCGCCGCGCCGGCGCCGGCCGCTGAACCCCTGGTCGTTGGTGTTGTTGGCATTGCCTATGAAAGCATAGCGCATGTTGCCCTTCATACGGGTGGTCATGTTGCGCAGGCCGTAGCGGTGCTCGGTGCCGTAGCCCACGTCGGTATTAGAGTTGAGGCCCTTGCGCATGTTGGGCCTGATGCCAAAGTCGAGCACCGTTTCCTCTTCGCCATCGTCTATGCCCGTCAGCTTGGCCATGTCGCTTTTCTCGGTGTACGCCTTGACCTTCTCTATCATCGCCGCGGGCAGGTTCTTCATCACCGCCTTGGTTCCGCCCAGCGTAAAGTCCTTGCCGTCTATGCGTATCTTCTTCACTACCTGTCCGTTGATGGTTATGTTGCCGTCGTCGTCTATCTCGGCACCGGGCAACTGCTCTACCAGTGCCTCTATGGCCGACCCATCGGGCACGCGGTAGGCTGCCGCGTGGTATATCACCGTGTCCTCGCTCACCGTCATCTTGGGCGGCGTGGCGGTGATGGTCGCCTCGTCCAGGGTGATGGCCTCGGCACTTATGGCGATGGTTCCTAAGTTCATATCCTTACCCTTGAAGACAAAGTGGTGGGTCGTGGTGGCATAGCCCACAGCCGACAGGCGTAGGTAGTAACTGCCGGGCTGGCTGAGGGTCAGTGCAAACCGCCCCAAGGAGTCGCCTAAGGCGCCGCCGACAAAAGTGCTGTCGGCCCTGAATAGCTGTACGGTGCCATGGTCTATGCGCAGGGTGTGGGTGCTGTCGGCCAGTGTGCCCGTAACTCGCGCGGTCTGCGCGGTGGCTGTCGGGGTTATGGCTGTCAGTAGGCAGAGCAGGCATAGTAGCCATAGCTGCCGTTGTTGCGATGAGTAGTTGCGAGTTTTCAAATAGTTCGGTGTTAGTATCGTTTGTTATGGGTGGGGTAGGGGGTGGTGCGGGCCACCCCTGGGGGCATCGGGGTGTCAGTCGTTGTCGGTGGTGTCCTCGCCGCCGGCCTCCTCCTGTGGCTCCTTGATACCAAATTGCGGGTCAATCTTGAGCAGGGAGGTAACAATGAATGTGGCGGCGCAGGTAGCCATCACGATGATGAAGAACATACGGTATCCCACCAGTTCCTGCAAGGCTCCGGCCACGGTTCCCGGCAGCAGTAACGACAGTGCCATGAAGCCCGTGCAGAGCGCGTAGTGGCTGGTCTTGTACTGCCCACGGCAGAAGTAAATGAGATACATCATGTAGGCGGTGAAGCCGAAGCCGTAGCCAAACTGCTCGACGAACACGCAGCAGTTAATGATGATGAAGTTGGGTAGCGTGTAGCTCATGTAGACGTACACCACGTCGGGCAGCGTTATGGCGCATACCATGGGCCACAGCCAGCGCTTCAGCCCGTCGCGGCTCACGCATATTCCGCCTAAGATGCCGCCTATGGTGAGTCCTATGGCCCCCACGGTGCCCTGAACCATGCCGTACTCCTGTGGCGAGAGCCCCAGCCCACCGTTGTGGGTGGCATCTACTAAGAACAGGGCGGCCACCTTGGCCAGCAAGCCCTCGGGCATGCGGTAGAAGAGCATGAAGACGATGGCCACCACAATCTGCTTCTTGGTAAAGAATGTCACTATGTTGTTGCGCAGGTCGCTTACTATGTCGTTTACCGTGCGGGTGGTGGTTGGGGCATCCTCGGCCGGGCGGGGCAGCACATAGCCGTGCCACAACCACAGCGCTATAAACAGGCCGGCCACTCCGTAGAACACCAGGCTCCACGAGAATGGTATGCTGTAACGGAATAAAGTCTGCAAGTTGCCTGCCACCATGACCAGGACACCCTGGCCAAAGATAGTGGCAAACCGGTAGAAGGTAGAGCGTATGCCCACGAACAGGGCCTGTTCATTGGGCGACAGGGCGAGCATGTAGTAGCCATCGGCGGCTATGTCGTGCGTGGCGCTGGTAAAGGCCATCAGCCACAAGAAGCATAGTGAGCCCTGCAACCATATCTCGGAGGGTATGGTGAAAGCCACCCCGCCAAAGGCGGCCCCTATGAGCAGTTGCATGGTTATAATCCACCATCGCTTGGTTCTCATCAGGTCTACAAAGGGGCTCCATATAAACTTGAGAGTCCACGGCAGATAGAGCCAGCTGGTATAGAAAGTTATCTCGGCATTACTTAGCCCCATCTGCTTGAACATGATGACCGAGAGAGCCGTTACGGCCACATTGGGGAGTCCCTCGGCAAAGTAGAGCGAGGGCACCCAACTCCATGGCGATTTGCTTAAATTCATAATAGGCAGTGATTGACTTGTTTAGTATATCTTCTTGATGTCGGCGCCACGGTAGTAGTGTAGTAGTATTTGGTCGTAGGGATAGCCCTGGTCGCCCATGACGGCGGCGCCAATCTGGCAGAGCCCCACGCCATGGCCCCAGCCGGCACCGGTGAGGCGGAAGCGCTGAGGCACGCCGTCGCGTAGGTCGCTGCGGTCTACTACAAAGGCCGAACTGTACAGATGGCTGGTGCTGAGGGTACGGCGTATCTCCAGTTCCTTGCCGATGACAAACGAGCGCTTGCTACCCACGATGCGCAGACGCGAGATGCGACCGCTGGCACCACGTTCCAGCGGCTCCAGGTCAATGATGGCACCCAGGTCGAGCTTCAGCCGGTCGGTTATCAGCTGCGACAACTCTTCCTGCGTATAGTCTACGTGCCAGCGGTAGAAGTCCTTGGTCTCCTGGTCATAGTCGTTGAGTACCTGCGACAGGATGCGGAGGTCGGTGGTGTTGCAGAACGCATCGGGCTGCTGGCGTATCCATGCCTCGGCGTTGGCCTCCACGGTCAGGTCGGGCAACGTTGCGTCTGCGGTTACACCCTCCCTACTATCGCGCACGGCCATCAGGTATGGTTTGTCTATGTTCTCCCAGCAGTAACGGTATCTTTCGGTGATGCCGCCGCAGCACTTAGAAAAGCGGGCATCGCATATCTCGCCACCGTACTGCAGTATCTGGCCGCTGGTGGCTGCTACAGCCTGGCGGGCCTTGTCGCTGGTTTCGCGGGTGATGCCCTGGTAACGCTGGCAATGGTCGTCGGCACACACGTCGAATATGGTGTGGTCCTCGCGGTCGTACCAGCGTATTAGTTCATCGTCGTTCTTGACAAAGGAGAAGAAGTTGGCACCCGTCTGGGTGGTCAACTGCTGTCGTTTCTGCATCTGCGCCAATAGCCACGACCGAGAGATAACGGCGTGGGCCTTGAGCAATTCGATGTTCGAGGTGGCACTCATCTCACTGGAGATGACGCTCTCTAAGTAGCGCTCTACCGGCAGCTGGTTAATGGCGCATATCTTGTCTTCCTCGACCACTAACCGGAGCGTGCCGGCAAATGTCTGCGTCTCTGTACGCTCCCAGTGGAAGTTTACTCCTATCGTTACGTCGCTCAGAGAGAATGATGCCTCGTCGGTTTGTGGGTGAAAGGTAAGCTCGCGGTACAGGTTACCGTTCCAGAGGATGCCTCCCTCGGAGAAGTCCACTACCTGCGCCCCCTCCACGGTATGGTCCTTGGCCGTATAGGGGGCGTTGAGGCTGAAGCAGATACGCTTGGCACTCACGATGCCCACCGATACATGGGGCTGGGTGGTCTGGGCGGCTGGTGCAGCCTCTGCGGTGGTGGCCGCAGCCCTGATGTGCTGGGCTACAGTGTCAAACAGGCTGGCGCTCATGCCACATTCGCGCAGGATGGCCACGGCGGTATCGGCATCGATATGCTCGAAGTCCTGCGCACGGGGTGTTACGATGAGCCCGGCCATGTCTATGGTGCCCGGACTTACCAGGTGCTGGCTGTCGTCTGTAGCTGTGTAGCAGGCGGGGCGATGCTTGGTACGGGGAATGATGACGGTAAGTGTGGTGTCGCCCTGCCGCCATGCCAAGAGGTTCATCATGGGTTCGCCGCTTGCCTCGTCGTAAGGCAGTGCCCTATATACCTGCTTGAAGAGCGCCTTAAAATGGCCCTCATCGGTACTGGTACATACGATGGCCGGCACCACATAGTCTTTCAGGGCAGCTATGCTGTTGCCAGGTACAGGCTCGGCCAGCGTGTCCATGTTGCGGCAGAGCCGTTGCCACTGGGCCTGTAGGGGCAGCAATCCCGTGCCGATGGCTTGCAGGTGCATGTGGTCGGGGGCAGAAGCTCCGCAGCGCGGGCCATTATAGAAAAAGGTGAGTTCAGGGTAACGGTTCAGCAGCCGGTATATCTCGCCGTAGTGGGGAGCTATGCGCTGAGGCTCATGACGGCTCAGGGGAATGGTGAAGTGTACAGGCAGAATGGGATAGGGGTTAATAAGCAGACTGAAGTTGGCATCCAGCCGTTTCTCCATCTGCTGGGCGGGTCGGTTGGCGGCACAGAGAAAACACGGGCGCTCTGCTATGCTGCGGGCATCTACCTTGGCCCCGGTCGAGACCATCCGCGCCGGATTGTACTGTAGTCTTAATTCGGTCTCGCCGCAGCTGAGGCTCCGCGTCTGAACCTCGCTCAACTGGCGGAAATGGTTGCGAGTATCACCCCATACGGTCAGTTGGCGCGCCACGAAACGCTCCAGTTTATCGCCCATATCAGTGGTCTGTGGGGCAGCGTTCATCTGCTGGCGCGCCTTCAGTTCCACGGTGCGCAGCCGGTCCTTATACAGGTTGTTGGCGTTGACGCGGTCTATGCTCAGGGCTGCGTCAGAGTTGCCCTCCCAACGGCGGCAGAGATAGAGTTCATCGTAGATGCGCCCTATGCGGTAACGGCGACTGATGGCCAGGCCCATGGCGTAGTCCTCGCCGTAGCTGGTGTTGGGGAAGTGTATCTGGCGCACCACGGGGGTAAAGAAAGCGCGCGGCGCACCCAGCCCGTTGATGCGGAGGGCGTTGTTGGGGCCGTTCTGGTCACTCCACTCGCGGTGGTCGATGATGCCAGGGGGCAGGGTGTTAAGGCTGAAGTCGCACATGCGGTAAGCACCTATCACCATGGCAGTTCCCTGACGGTAGAACTCATCGACGATGCGTTGTAGGGTATGCTCCGAGGCATACAGGTCATCGCTGTCCAGCTGTACGGCAAAGCGGCCACAGGCATTGTGGTCTATGGCTAAGTTCCAGCAGCCGCCTATACCCAGGTCGGTACGGGTGGGTATCAGGTGTATGATCCGTGGGTCGCAGGCAGCCATCTGCCGCAGTATATCGGTGGTTCCGTCGGTCGAATGGTTGTCTACTACGATGACATTGAACCCGAACCGCGTCTGCTGAGCCAGTGCGGAGTGTACCGCGTCGGCTATGGTGCGCGCCCTGTTGTACACGGGGATGATAACCGATGCCTCTGACTCGAAGTCTTGCTCCTTCAGGTCAGTTTCTTCATGTCGCTGGGTGTCTATAGCGCCACCTATAGCCTCCAGGTGATGTGTCACAGCCTGCTCCATCTCGATCTGCGGCTGCCTGTTGCGTGGGTCTACGTAGTCAAACTGGCTCACCCCGCTGGCCCGCGTATCTTCCTGGTGCTGTGTATAGAGCCGCTCGTTGAGGTGTAGCAGCTGCGCGTGGCGGTGCAGGTACAGGCGCAGGTCGTACCACCCTGCCCACTCGTACGCCGACTGACTTTCGGCGGCGTAGGCATGCAGGAGCGAGGTGCGCAGCAGCACTACAGGCCCGAAGTCGAAGTCATCGCGCAGCGAACCATCCTGATAGTCTATGGTGGGATGGGCCTCGCGCCGTCCGTCGGCCGTCAGCATCAGGCTGTCGGCATAGACCATGCCCGCTCCCGTATCGGTGGCCACCTGCAGCATACGCTCTATGGCACCCTGGGCCCACTCTATAGGCCGGGTGGTCAGGTATAGCAGTGTAAAGGGAGCTTGGGCCTTGGCGGCGATGGCCTTGATGGCGGCCGTGCTGGTGATGGAGGGTGTCTCGATGATGGGGTGGTGAGTATAGTGCTCTGCGGTGCCGGGGGCCACCATTAGGCATACGCTCCTGATGGCTATGCTGTGGTTCAGTGCATCTATGGTGGCCTTGCCCTTGGTCTCTGAGAGTGTGGGGACAAAGCAGTCTATCTGAAAGTTCATTATCTTAGTTGTATCTTATATTATTATAGGTGTAAAGTTCGTAATTTTTGACGAGATGTGCAAGCCTTTTTGAATAAAATAGGCATCGCCTCAGGCTCTGAGCAAGTTCGTGCCACTCGGCTTGTACTCTTTTTGGGATAAAAATTTCTCTCTGTACCCAGGCTGACGGCAGGGACGCATGGGCTGGCCATTAGCCGATGGCTACTGGTTAGAAGGGGTAACCCACAGCTACGTGCAGGCTTTGCGCATCGCTGAAATGGCGGATGTTGTAGAAGCCGCTGCGCCCCGTGTCGTAAGGTACGTGCAAGCCGATGCCCCAGTCTACGCGCAGAACGAATATCCCCACGTCGTAGCGCAGGCCCGCGCCCGTGCCCACGGCCACCTGCTGCAGGCAGTTCTTGAACTCGAACTTGCTGCCAGGCCGCTCCTGGCTGTCGCGCAGGGCCCACACGTTGCCCGCGTCTATGAAGAGCGCTCCGTACAGGCTGCCCCATAACTGCTGCCGGTACTCCAGGTTGGCCAGCAGTTTCACATCGCCCGTCTGTTCGATGTACGACAGCTTGGAGTTAGCTGGGTGGTAGCGCCCGGGGCCTATGCTGCGCACGTTGAAGGCGCGCACGCTGTTGGCGCCACCCACGTAGAACTGCTCATAGTAAGGGGCGCTCTGCGCATTGCCATAACTGAAGATGGCGCCAGCGGCTACGTGGCCCACCAGTATCGACTTGTCGGCCATGCGCCACCGCTTTACCAGGTCGGTCTGTACCTTAAAGAACTGTGCGAAGGGGTTTTTGAACATCGTCTTGCCCCGTTCGTTCCATTTTTCGCCAAACACGGCATAAGCTCCGGCCAGCACGTTGCCCGCCTCTGATACCGTGAATTCCCAGTTTATCGGGTGCCGCTTGGTCGAAGGACTCGTATAGCTGTAGGTATATTGTGCTTTGGGCACAAACTGGTCGCGCATGGAAACGCTCAGATAAGGGTTGTCCTTCAGGAGCTGGCTGAAAGCCTCGGTCTGATGCTGCATATACTCGTAAGAGAGCATCAGCGGACTGAGCGAATGGCGCGACTGGGGTGACGAATAGTATGTATAGGTGAGCTCGCCAGACAGGACGTGACGCTTGAAGTAGCCCCCACGGTGCAGTACATTGGACGATGCCTTGACCGTGGTGGTGGGTATGCCATAGCGATAGTACCGCGGTGGGCGCTGCCATAGCTTGCGGTGCGAGGCAAACAGGCTGCGTGGGGTGAGCAGCCGTGGAAAGACAACCGAGACATCGCCGCCATACTCGTACGACTTGATGCCCGTAGAGCTGCCCTCACTGCTGTGGCCCGTCTGCATCTCGTACGACCCGTGAAGGTTGACCTCGATGCGCTCGCCACCCCTGAAGGCATTGCGCTTGACCAGTCCGGCCACCAGTTCAGGTCCTATACGCCCCGTGGTCTTGCCTTTGGCGTTGGCCTCGATGTAGAAGTCGTAGGGGCGGTCGGTAATTAGGTCGAGCTGTACGTCGAGAGTGTCGCCCTGACAAGGAGTAAACTTCAGGTTGCTGTAGCTGAACAGGCCCGTGTTCTGTATGGCCTGGGTAGAGGCCGCCTCGTCGGTGCTGGAGTACAGCTGTCCAGAGCGTAGTTTCAGGTCGCGGAGCACGACGCCGGCCCTTACCGGAGGGCGGCGACCGTTGAACCGCAGCGTGAAGTGGCCGAAGGCGAGCGAATCGCGCAGTTGGTCGCCATACTCACGCCTGAAGTCTATGCCGATGCGCCCTATGGTCCACTGGCGCATTACCCGGCTGTCGGTACTGTCGGGCAGTACGAGTCTGATGTCGGCTCGCTGATGGTGGCTGACCGTGTCGGCCAGATAGGTAGCATATCCCGGCTGGTAGTAATAGTAGCCATGGGTGCGCAGCAGGGTGCTGATGCGCTGGCGCTCGTCGTCCAGGCGGGCCACGCTGAACGGCTCGCCACGGTGTATCAGCGCCTGGGGCAGTGTGGCCCTTATCATGCTGTCGGCCTTAGCGGCATAGCCGATGTAGCTCACCGAGTCTATGCGCCACAGCGGCCCCATATTCACCGTGTAGGCCACCTTGGCCTTCTTGCGGTTATGGCCCGTAATCTCCTGTGAGCTGACACGAGCGTTGAGGTAGCCGTACTTCTTCAGATGGTTCTCGGCCACTGTGGTGCGCAGGGTGGGGTTTACCTCGCTCATCAGCTTGGGTTTGGTGCCGAAAGCCTTGGTTATCCATTGCGATATGGGCGACGGCGACTGCGAGAAGGCGTTCCATATCCATAGCTTCAGCTGGAAGGGGGTGCGGTAGTAGCTGCTGCCGAAGAGGGCACCGTTAGGAGCCGAAGCCAAGACCGACTCCATCTCCTCCTTGGTCTCCTCGGCATGGTCGCAGGGCTCGTAGTTGGTGTACTTGATGGGCTTGAGCCCCGTAAAGAGCTGCTCGCCCTCGGGCAGCGCGCTGGTGGTAGAGCATGCGGTGAGCCCTGCTGCGGCCGCGGCCGTCAGGAGAACCTGCAGAGCCTGCCGTGCCTTACGGTTAGTGGGTGTAAGCGACTTATTTCTCATCATTCTTCTTTTTGCTATTGTCTTTCTCGGCCCCTGTCTTCTCCGTGCTGGTGCCCGGGGCCGCCGTAGCCGGCGCACCGTTTTGGGTGGCAGGCTGGGTGGTGCGCCTGTCTATGCGGAAAATGTCGCGGAAGTGGCGCAGCTTGCGTTTCCACACAAAACCGGCACCATATTCGCCCAAGGGGCCCTCTAACCAGTCGTACTTGTTGTTGTCGTAGAACAGGCGCAGGTACTTGCTGGAACTTTGGCCCAGGCGGTACTCCAGTTCGACCTTGTCAAAGAAGGTGTTGTCGTTCTGGCGCATATCTATGTCGGTGCCGGTAGACACCTTGCCACCGATGTTCACGCTCAGACGGTTGTTCCACAGCCGTTTGGAGAACTTGAAGTTGTAGTCGGTGTGCATGCCGCTCGCCGTGGTGGTGTTGTCTATGCTCATGCCTATGTCGAGCCCTATGGAGCGCATGGCCTTGCCCGCCACGTTGTTTATCTCGCTCTGCAAGAACGAGCTTAGTGCGCTGTTCATGGTGAACTGGCTCGTATTGCCATCGGTGAGATACATGCCCGATGCCAGCATGGTTACTGCCACCTTGCTGCGCCCCTCGGTGGTCATGGTCTTGAGCTGGTCGCTGATGGTCATGTCGTTAGGAGCATCGATGACAAACTCCAGGCCCAGTTTGCTGAGCGTCTGAGTGAGCTTGACACCACAGTCGAAGTCTACCGTCCGGCTGCTGCTGCCCTCGCTCACCGTGGCCTTGATCCGCTCGGTAGCCGTGATGTGCAGCTGCGGGTTCATGGGGTCGCCGGTAAACTCCAGGTAGCTTCCGTCCTGTATGCTGAAAGTTTTTAGCGGTATGATGGGCAGTGAGTACTTCATCTCGCCGTCGTAGAGGGTGTAGCGGCCGGTAAGTGTAAGGTTGTCCGAGGTGTTGTAGCGCATGCGCAGATCGCCGCCGCCTATCAGCGAGATGTAGTTAGAGTGGTCGGCATTGAGCATGCACATGATATGCGACCCCTCGTCAATCGAAACGCTTAAGTCCATGTCCAGGCCGCGTATTGCGGGACGCTGTACGGCTACCGCGGTAGTGGTATCCCTGAAGTTGGTAAACTTGACCAGGTCGTCCAGCTGCGTATCGGTGGTCAGCTCAGTATCGCGCATCACGTATGTCATGTCCGTGTTACCCAGTACGTCCAGCTTGCCCCTCATCCGAAGCGCATCGACGGGCCCCTGCATGCTGCCGTAGAAGTTTACGAACGCCTTACCGTACGCCTCGGAGCGCGCGTTCTCCTTGGCATCTATAATCTTGAACCCGGTGGTGCGCATGCGTACATCGAGCATCATATTGTTAAGGTCGGTAAAGTCCAGAGCACCCGCTATGTTGAGCGGAGCGTCGTTGTTGGCAAACATCTCAAAGTTTTCGAAGAGCAAGCGGCTTCCTACGATGCGCACAGGGTCATTGGCAAACCTCATCTGTACTCCGTAGGGCTCGCTGACCAGGTAGGTAGAGTCCAGGTACACCTCGCCGTCGACGGTGGGCTTATCCAGTGTGCCCCGCACGGTGAGCTGGCCCTCGCCGTAGCCTCGCAGGCCCACGATGCGGTCGGGCACAAATCCGTTGACCAGCTGCATGGGCATGCGCTCCAGTCCCAGCGTGGCATCGAGCCATCCGCCGCCCGTGCTGGTGTATGTGCCCTTGATGGTGCCCACCTCCTCGCCATCGTGGGTAAGCGTTCCGTCTACATAGTGGGCTCCATTGTCCTTGGGCATGTACACAAACTCGCTGCCCAGGTTGCCCATCTTGCACTTCTCGTACACCATGTTGTCTACAGTCATGGCCGACGATACAGAGAACTCCTCGGCGGTCTTCACGATGTGGAAGTCGCCGTTCATGAGTCCCTCTACGTCTGGCATGTAGGGAATGACGGACAGAACCTTGTGCAAGTCAAACTTGGCGAGCGACAGGGTGAGGTCCTGGAGGGCTTCGGCGTTGCTGTCGTCAGAGTATAGCTGCACGCCCATGCCATCGGCGGCCGTAAGTTTAAGGTTGGCTGATATGCGGTTGTCATCGGCTAACAGGATGAAGTTGTCCTTGTTGGCATCAAACCGCTTGTAGCCCAGGATGGGTTCCTTGCCATACAGGTGTAGCTTGATGCCGTTGCTCACCATGGCTGCGGCCAGTCCGAGGCGTAGTCCCAGCCGGTTGGCAGCATCATATACCTCGGCCGAGGCGTAGGCGCCACGCTCAAAGACCCCTCCCGACAGCAGCGCGTTGAACGTATAGTCTGGGTTGTGCTCATTGTTGCGTATCTGAGCCTTGTAGAGCGTGCGGGCCGAGTCTGATGATACCGTAACCCTTATCGTGTCCAATAGGAAGTGGGCTGCCACCACCGAGTCGGCGCTGAGCCTGCCGTTGAGGCCCGTCAGGGGCGAGCTGCTGGCATCTACTAACAGTCGGCCCACCTCGTATCCATTCCATTGGAGGAACCGCGCGAACACGTTCTGCCGGCCGCTGTTCAGGTAGATACGTGCCTGGGGCAGATGGCGGCGTAGGCGCAGCTGGTCTATGTACCTGTTCTTGGCCTGGAGTTTCATCTCGTCGGTCAGGCGGCTTATCTGGCGGAGCAGACGGGTGTAGTCGCCCTGGGCGTCGCAGTCGAGCCTGAAGTCGCCACAGCTGACCACGGCGTGGGTGGTGTCGCGGGTAGACAGCAGATCCATGGCTATGTTCTCGGGATGGTATGTACGCTCCTGGGTGCTGACACCTATGTCGGCCACGTGACCCTGTACGCGGTAGTAGTTCTTCAGGTTGGTCTCGATGTCTATATGGCTGCTGGCACCGATGCTCAGGGGCTTCTGGCTGATGCCCATGCTGGCCAGGTCGGCCCTGCTCAGGTCGCAGGTAAAGGTGCCGCGGATGTAGTGGCCGTTGGCTATGCCGTCGAAGCCCACCGAGCCGTCCATAAAGGCATTGTGCCCCGTGGCCGACAGGTATATGCGGCCGCGGTTCATGGTGAGGGTAGCCTCGGTGTGGCCCACCTGCTTACGCCCTATGGCGAGCTGGGCCACCCGTGCCTTGGCTGTCAGTCGGGTCGAGGTCTTCAGCGGGTTGGTGCCCGCTCCCTTGGCCTCTACGTCGGCCGTGAGGATGCCTATGCCCATGCGGGGCATGAAGTGGGCCACCTGCAGGCCGCGGGCACGTAGCTGGGCCGAGTAGGCCATGCGCCGGGTGTCTATCCAGGCCCGTCCCTGAAGCGAGCCGCGGCCCTCGGTAAGTGCCAGGGTGGCGGCATACTGTGGGCCGTGGGCCGTGAGGTGGCTCCTGAGGCGCATGCCGTAAGGCAGGGCCATCTGCCGGGCTATGGAGTGGGGCAGCAGGCTCTTAATGAAACCTATCTGGTAGGTGCGGAGGTCTATGTTGAGGTCGGCGGCCAACTTATCGGGCAGGGTGAGGTTGCCCACAAATCCATCGACATGCAGGTCGGCCGCCGTGGGCATGCTGATGTGCAGACCCGACAGGTGGGCGCGCCTCAAGTTGCCTCCCAATACGCCATCTATGTGCAGCGGATAGTTGGGCAACGTGCCGATCATTCCCGTGGGGAGCATGCGTCCGCCTATGGCGGCTATGTCCTGCTTGCCTATGCTGGCGTGCAGGGTCAGCGTCATCGCCCCAGGATGTAGGGAGTCCAGCACGTTGAGCGCCATGTGGGCCTGGGCCTTGATGGCCGACTCGGTGGTGGTAAGGGCCAGCATGGGCAGGCGGATGGCGGCTGAGTCGATGGCTATGCGCGTCTGTAGCGAGGTGAGTCGCAGTCCGCAGCGTTCCGTAAACGAGCAGGATCGTACTATAGCCTCTATGCGCGGCTCCTGGAAGAACACCGAGTCGACCCCGAGCGACAGGTGGCTGAGCGCCAAATGGTTGTAGTCCAGTCCGCCGGTACGGCGAGCCAGGTGGTTGTCGTAGTTGAGCCGCCCCTGCTGCCAGTCCAGATGGGCCACACGATAGAGCTGGGTATATAGGTCGAAGTATCCCTGGCTCGCCCTTACCTGGCCTAAGTAAGCCTGTATGGCCAGTGTGTCGCCAGGCGTGTGCAGCGTTACCGCTGTCCTGTCTATGGCCAGGGCGGCCACCTTGATTTTCCAGTAGTTGGGCGTTTTCGATGTGTCGGGTGGCACGGTGTCGCTCAGTTCTATGTTCAGCCGCGCATCGCTCATACGGGCGCTGTTAATGGTCATGTCGCTGCGCCCCAAGTCTATCCCGTGCGCCCTCACGGTGAGCAGTCCTACCGTACCGCGTACCCGCGCCTGGTGTACTATGTTGGCCGTGTTCAGGGCCACCTGCTTCAGCTCCAGTCCGTCTATGTTGACCACGCCCCTGAGTAGCGGTAGCATCTGCACGTTGGCCATCACGCGCTGTATGTGGGCTATGGTGTCGTGCTGGGTGGGCAGGGTGTCGTTGGGCTGCATTACCTGGATGCCCCTGACCTCTAAGTCGAGTGGAAAGGCCAGCTCCACGTGGTCTATGTGTATGTTCATGCCCGTCTTGTCCGACGCGTAGGCCGTAACCATCCTCACGGCCCAGTTCTGTACGGGCGGCAGATAGAGCAACAGGGTGATGAGCAGCAGCAACCCCATCACGCTGGCCACGGTGATGGCCGCTATGCGTGACGCCTTGGTGAGATGGTGTCGTATGGTTGGAGATACTGTCATTGTGGTCGATGTTTGGTGTCGGTAAGGTTAATGATAGGTGCCTATAGGCAATAGCTGTTTTGCCCACGGCGCCATCTGTCCTTTTTGCAAAGGTAGTGCAAGCCGAGCGAAATACAAAACAAATTCATTTGTTTTTATTTCCGAGGCGCCGCCTACCATCATGGCGGTGGCCGTAAAGGTAGTGCAAGCCGAGCGAAATACAAAACAAATGAATTTGTTTTTATTTACAATGGCCATGGCGCCTGCCGCGGTTAAGATGATGACGGTTCTGGGTAGGGCGATGACTTCTCCTATTCTAAAGACCGATCTCCAACTTGCTGGGAGCCGTCATTAGCGAGCTGGGAGCCGTCTTTAGCGAGCTGGGAGCCGTCTTTAGAAGCGTAAAGGTCGGTCTTTTCATTTCTTCCGCCTATCATTGGTTCGCCAATGGCGGTTCCACGCGTAGTGTTTTTTGCTTTTTATTCTCGCTATTGGGATTAGGAGGCATTGATCCTTATTCTAAAATTGTGGAAAGATGAGTACGGGGATGGTCAAAAAAGTTTCCACCAATCCCCCTGTCTTGATGGCCCTCGCCGCGGCCCCTTTGGCCCCTGCCGGAGCTGTCGGGCTGCACTCCGCGGCCGTCGCTATCGCGCGCGTATATATAAATAAGGTGGCAAATGGCTGTCGGGACAAACATTACAGTCGAAAAAGTTGCGTAAATGATGGAAAAGTATTACTTTTGCGACCAAATAACAAAGAGCGAAAAGTATAATAAAAAAGATAATAACCAATGAATATTTCTTATAAGTGGCTGAAGGAATATGTAGACTTCAGTCTTACTCCACAGGAAGTAGCCGATGCCCTGACATCTACCGGCTTGGAGGTCGACGCGCTCGAAGAGGTGCAGAGCATCCGTGGCGGGCTGAAGGGTCTCTACGTCGGCGAGGTGCTTACCTGTAAGCCCCATCCCAACTCGGATCATCTCCACATCACTACTGTCGACCTGGGCAAGGATACCCCACAGCAGATAGTGTGTGGAGCACCCAACGTGGCCGCTGGCCAGAAGGTTATCGTGGCCGATTTGGGCTGCGTGCTCTACGATGGTGACAAGGAGTTTACCATCAAGCGTAGTAAGCTGCGTGGAGTGGAGTCGCTCGGCATGATCTGTGCTGAGGACGAGATAGGAGTAGGCTCCAGCCACGATGGAATAATCGTTCTGCCGGCCGACGCACCTGTCGGACAGCCGGCTGCTGAGTATTATCATCTGGAGAGCGACTGGGTGATAGAGATTGACATCACCGCCAACCGCTCTGACGCTCTGTCGCACTACGGTGTGGCCCGCGACCTGTATGCATGGTTGCGCCGCAATGGCTATGAGACCAGCCTGCACCGCCCAGACTGCAGCGCATTCCGGGTTGACAACGAGAGTCTGCCCATTGATGTAGAGATAGAGAACACCGAGGCTTGCAAGCGTTATGCCTGCGTGAGTATCAGCGGCTGCGAGGTCAAGGAGAGCCCCCAGTGGCTCAAGGACCGTCTCAGCACCATCGGCCTGCGTCCTATCAACAACATTGTGGACATTACCAACTATATTATGATGGCCTATGGCCAGCCCATGCACTGCTTTGATGCCGATATGGTCAAGGGTCACCGCATCGTGGTGCGCACACAGCCTGAGGGCACTCCCTTTGTTACCCTCGACGGCGAGGAACACAAGTTGGGCGAGCACGACCTGAGCATCTGCAATGCCGAGGAGCCTATGTGTATCGCCGGCATCTTCGGCGGTAAGGGCTCGGGTACCTACGAGACCACTACCAACGTGGTTCTGGAGAGCGCTTACTTCCACCCCACGTGGATTCGTAAGAGCGCCCGTCGCCACGGCCTGTCTACCGATGCCTCGTACCGCTTCGAGCGTGGCATAGACCCCAACGGTACCATCTACGCCTTGAAACAGGCGGCTATCCTGTGTGCCGAACTGGCTGGCGGCAAGGTCTCGATGCAGATTAAGGATGTCTATCCAGCTCCCATTGCCGATGCGCAGGTTCGTCTGGACTATGAGTACTGCGACCGCCTCATTGGCAAGGCCATCGGCCATGACATGATACGCCAGATAGCAGAGAGCCTGGAGATGAAGGTTACTGCCGAGGATGCCGAGGGACTTAACCTGGACGTGCCGGCTTACCGTGTAGACGTGCAGCGTCCCTGCGACGTGGTAGAGGATATCTTACGTATCTACGGGTACAACAATGTGGAGATACCGACCCAGTTGAAATCATCGCTCACCGTTCAGACCGAGGAGGATGCCGAGTACAGACTGCTGAACCTTGTGGGCGAGCAGCTGGTGGGCTGCGGCTTCTATGAGATAATGAACAACTCGCTCACCAAGGTAAGCTACTATGAGCAGACAGAGCTCAATGCTTATCCCTGGGAACGCACCGTAAAGGTGATGAACCCTCTGAGCGCCGACTTAGGTGTGATGAGACAGACACTGCTTTTCGGCGGACTTGAAAGCATCATGCGCAATGTGAACCGCAAGAACGCCAATCTGCGCTTCTTCGAGGTGGGCAACTGCTATCACTACGACCAGGCTCGCTGGAGCTACGAGGATCCCTCTAAGGCTTATACCGAGGAAACCCACGTGGGTCTCTGGGTTACAGGCAAGCGCGTTTCGGGTTCGTGGGCTCATCCCGATGAAGATAGCTCTTTTTACGAGCTCAAGGCTTACGTCCAGAATATATTTGCCCGCGTCGGCCTGGCCAAGAATATGACCGTGGTAGAGCAGAGCGATAACAATATTTTCGCTGCCGGTCTCAAGGTGATGACCCGTGGCGGCAAGGTGGTGGCTGAAATGGGTATCCTGGCTCACCGCTTACAGAAGATGGCCGACATAGCTAACCCCGTGTACTATGCCGACATTAACTGGAACGTGCTGATGAAAGCCGTGCGTAAACTCAAGCTGGAGTATCAGGAAATATCTAAGTACCCGGCTGTGAGCCGAGACCTCGCCCTGCTGATAGACAACAGTGTGAAGTTTGCCCAGATAGAGGAGGTGGCCCTGCAGACTGAGAAGAAGTTGCTCAAGAGGGTAGAGCTGTTTGACGTGTACCAGGGTAAGAACCTGCCAGCCGGCAAGAAGAGCTACGCGGTAAACTTCATACTTCAGGATGCCACTCGCACACTCAACGACAAGGCCATTGATGCCATCATGACAAAGTTAATAAACAACCTAACAAATAAACTGGGAGCAGAGCTCCGATAAAAAAATCAAACCCAATGGGAAGAGCATTTGAATATCGTAAAGCTACAAAGTTAAAGAGATGGGGCCACATGGCCCGGACGTTTACTAAACTCGGCAAGCAGATTGCCATCGCAGTAAAGGCTGGAGGCCCAGAGCCAGAGAACAACCCTACACTGCGCGCCATCATCGCTACCTGTAAGCGAGAGAACATGCCGAAGGACAACATAGAGCGTGCCATCAAGAACGCTATGGGCAAGGACCAGAGCGAGTATAAGGAGGTACCCTATGAGGGTTACGGCCCTCACGGAATAGCCATCTTTGTGGACAGCCTTACTGATAATACCACCCGCACAGTCGCCGATGTGCGCTCGGTGTTCAACAAGTTTAATGGCAACCTCGGTACGCAGGGTTCCCTCAGTTTCCTGTTCGACCACAAGGCTGTTTTCACCTTTAAAATGAAAGACGGCATGAGCATGGATGACCTTATACTCGAACTTATTGACTTCGGTGTAGACGATGAGTACGACATCGACGAGGAAGAGGGCGAGGTGACCATCTATGGTGACCCCAAGAGTTTTGGCGATATCCAGCACTATCTGGAACAGAACGGCTATGAGATTACGAGTGCTGAATTTACCCGTATCCCTAACGACCTGAAGGACGTAACGCCTGAGCAGCGCGAGACTATTGACAAGATGGTTGAGAAACTTGAAGAGTTCGACGACGTTCAGAACGTCTATACCAACATGAAGCCTGCCGAGGACTAAGATAGTTATGAAGCATTATACATACACTACTCAGGGTACTTGCAGCAAGGTCATTGACATAGACGTGGATGACAACGGCTACGTCCAGAATGTCCACTTCCTTGGCGGGTGCCATGGCAACTTGCAGGGCATCTGTGCCCTCATCAAGGGCATGAAGGCCGCCGATGTCAAAGCACGTCTCCAGGGCATACGTTGTGGCAACAAGCCCACCAGTTGTCCTGATCAGTTGGCTACGGCCTTGGAGCAGATGGGCCTCTGATGTAATAGGCGATATAAGTAAAGCGGGCACCGGATTATCCGATGCCCGCTTTATGTGTATAGACGGCCCCTGCATATATAACAAGGTATAGGGAAGGGTTAGCGGTAGTCTTTTGGACCGAACTTGTCTGTATAGAGCACCACCGAGGGATGCTGCTGCGAGCGGCAGACGTAGGCGAAGACGAAACCAGCCTCCTTGTAGGCTTTCAGACTGGTCGACTCGCGTATGGACTGCGTGAGCTGGGAGTGTAAATCCTTACGATGCTGGTCTACGAGTACCTTATCGTCCATTTTGTCGGTAAAGGTGCAGTAGTAGGAGTACACGCGGGTGGACTTGTCGAATGCCACGCTGTCGGTGCGTACGCAGTTATTGACTGGGGTGGGGCAGTAGCGCTCCGTGTATTCGCGGGCCTCGCGCTCGGCCTTGTCTTCTATACTCTCGTGGCAGGCTGTAAGCGCCAGGGCCGCGATGACGGATAGTGTAAATGCTCTCATACGATGAATAATGTTGTCTCTCGATTTGCAAAGGTACAAATATTAGCCAAAATCCCATCATCTTTGTAAATAAGATTGTAGCTCCGTGCGGGCGGGGGGCAAAATATTCTGCCGTGCCTGCTGTTATCTGCACGATTTTCAGTAACTTTGCAAAAAATAGATGCGTACCGGACGCTTGTCTGAACAGCCGTTTCAGTGCTGCTGATGATGGCAATTGCCCGGGCGATACTCATAAACGAAAAATCCGATGGAACATATCAGAAATTTCTGTATCATTGCACACATAGACCATGGAAAGTCTACGCTGGCAGACCGCTTGCTGGAGCGTACGAAGACCATCCAGATAACCGAGGGCCAGATGCTGGACAACATGGACCTGGAGCGCGAGCGCGGAATAACCATTAAGAGTCACGCCATACAGATGGAGTATCAGACGGGCGGCGAGAAATATATACTGAACCTCATAGACACTCCGGGACACGTAGACTTCTCATACGAGGTGTCGCGCAGCATCGCCGCGTGCGAGGGCGCGCTGTTGGTGGTCGATGCTACGCAGGGCGTGCAGGCTCAGACCATCTCCAACCTGTACATGGCCATCGACCATGACCTGGAGATAATACCAGTCATTAACAAGATAGACATGCCCAGCGCCATGCCCGATGAGGTAGAAGACGAAATAGTAGACCTGATAGGCTGCGACCGCACAGACATCATCCGTGCGTCGGGCAAGACGGGCGAGGGTGTCGACGAGATACTCGAGGCCGTGGTAAAGCGCATCCCCGCACCCACGGGCGATGCCAAGGCTCCGCTGCAAGCCCTTATCTTTGACTCGCTCTTCAACTCGTTTCGCGGTATTATCACTCTCTGTAAGGTAGAGAATGGCGTGATACGCAAGGGGGATAAGGTGAAGTTCTTCAACACGGGCATGGAGTACACAGCCGACGAGGTGGGCGTGCTCAAGATGGACATGATACCCACCCCCGAGCTCTCTACGGGCGAGGTGGGCTACATTATCAGCGGTATCAAGAATGCCAAGGAGGTCAAGGTGGGCGACACCATTACCCATGTAGACGCGCCATGTGCCGAGGCCATCGCCGGATTTCAGGAGGTTAAGCCGATGGTTTTCGCCGGTGTCTATCCCATAGACCCAGCCGAGTATGAGAACCTGCGCGCCTCGTTGGAGAAGCTACAGCTCAACGATGCCTCGCTCACGTTCATGCCAGAGTCGTCGGTGGCCCTCGGCTTCGGTTTCCGATGCGGCTTCTTGGGGCTGCTGCACATGGAGATAGTCCAGGAGAGGCTCGACCGCGAGTTCAACATGGACGTTATCACCACCGTGCCCAACGTATCGTATATGGTGTACGACAAGCATGGCAACGCCAAGGAAGTTCACAATCCCTCGGGCTTGCCCGAGCAGACCCAGATTGAACATATCGAGGAACCTTACATCCGCGCCACTATTATCACTGATGCCAACTACATTGGCCCTATCATGAAGCTCTGCCTGGACAAGCGTGGTGAGCTTATCAACCAGGAGTACGTGAGCGGCAACCGTGTAGAGCTGCATTTTATGCTGCCTCTCGGTGAGATAGTCATAGACTTCTACGACAAGCTCAAGTCTATCAGCAAGGGCTATGCCTCCTTTGACTACCACATAGATAGCTTCAGACCCTCCAAGTTGGCCAAGCTTGACATACTGCTCAACGGTGAGTCGGTAGATGCCCTCTCCACGCTTACACATGAAAGCAATGCGGTGACACTGGGCCGCAAGATGTGCGAAAAGCTCAAGGAACTGATACCCAGGCAGCAGTTTGATATAGCCATTCAGGCTGCCATAGGTGCCAAGATAGTGGCTCGCGAGACCGTGAAGCAGGTGCGCAAGGACGTGACCGCTAAGTGCTATGGCGGCGATGTGAGCCGTAAGCGCAAACTGCTCGAAAAGCAGAAGAAAGGTAAGAAGCGGATGAAGCAGATAGGCAACGTAGAGGTGCCGCAGAAAGCATTCTTGGCAGTACTGAAGCTCGACTAACAGTCGCGACGCTCATCCCATTCACATAGATGGCTTCCACCCAGCTCCGGATACTCTCTCCGGGCAGGGTGGAGGCTTCTTGATATGGCACGGGTGTCACCCAGCCTTCCGAGCAGGCTCGTGTCGCTCGGAAAGCACTTTTGGGTGACTAAAAGGCACCCGATAAGCCCCATAATGACAATCTGCAAAGGAAAAATGAAAAAACTTAGCTATTTTCTTTGCAAAGTCTGCCTTTTCTACTACCTTTGCATTGAGTAGGCTTCGGTCTCTGGCATCTGGATAGGTTCACATTATCCTGCTGCCCATCTTTAGCAATACTGGTAACAATACTAACAGACAAGCAAAGTTAACCCATGGATAAGTTTAATACAATACGGGACGTAGCCCGAGAACTGGCCCGCAAGTACAGCACCATGACCCATCACGAGCTGGACGTGCTGGAGAGTATCTTGGTTCCCAAGAAATATCTGAAGGGGCAGATGATGCTGTCCGAAGGAGACATCTGCCGCGATATCCTGTACATTGCCAAGGGTATGACCCGTCAGTTCTACTTCAAGAATGGCAAGGAACTTACCGAGCACCTCGCCGTTGAGGGCAATGTGGTGATGTGTATCGAGAGCCTGTTCAAGGAGGAACCTACACGTCTGCAGATAGAAGCCCTGGAGCCTACCTGGGTGATAGCCTTGCCTAAGGCACGCCTGGAGGAGGTAGCTCTGCACAACGTAAACATACAGATACTGTATCGAAAGATACTGGAGGAGAGTCTGATAACCTCTCAGGTACACGCTGACTTGGTTCGCTTCGAGACATCGCAGGACCGCTATCAGAAGCTGTGTAAGCTGATGCCCCAGGTGATACTCCGTGCCCCGCTCACCTACATAGCCAGCTACCTGCAGATGACCCCCGAGACCTTGAGTCGTGTACGCACCGCTGCTCTGAAGAAATAAAATGTTTTTTTTCGTAATATTGGAGTCGCTAAGTTTTCACTCACGTTCTTATGAAACAAATCGATGATTTTCTTCCTATAGGAAGTGTCCTGCATAATAGATATGAGATAGAGAAATTTTTATCTTCTGGTGGTTTTGGAAATGCGTATTTGGTAAAAGATATAATTACAGATCGGAAGTATGTCATTAAGGAGTATTATATGCATGATTTTTGTCAGCGTGACAACGATGACAAAACTGTAAAAATCACTAATGTTCATAATGAGAAAATAGTATTAACACAAGGTAATAAATTTAAAAAAGAGGCATTAAGGTTGCAGAAAATTAAAAGTCCACATATAGTAAGAGTATATGATTTGTTTGAAGAAAATAATACGAGTTACTATGTGATGGACTATATAGCTGGAAAAAATCTTTCTGAGAGACTGAATGATAGAGGAAGACCTTATTCCGAAAGAACAGTTCAAAAATTTCTTCGTCAATTGTTAGATGGTTTGCAGGCTATACATGATATTCAAATTTATCATTTGGATTTGAAACCTTCTAATATTATGACTGATGCACATGGAAACTTAAAGTTGATAGATTTTGGAGCATCTAAGCAGATTAAGTCAGAAGGACTGAATACAGAAAGTACAGCTGTTTGTTATACTAAAGGTTTTGCCCCGATAGAGCAATTAGCTCAAAATATAGAAAAGTTTGGCCCATGGACAGATTTTTATGCTCTTGGTGCTGTATTGTATCAACTAATGACAAATCAAACTCCTCCAACTGTTGATGAATTGCAGTCGGATAATACCAAAGATAAACATTTGTCCTTACGGTTGCTTGGAATTTCTAAAGAAATGAGAGATTTGATACTATGGATGATGACTATTGATAGTTCAAAGCGTCCGCAATCTGTTTCTGAGATTAATCAAAGACTAAAAAGTAAAGTAACGGAATCAGTGCATAATCCCATATCGGCATCTTCTCCTACTGTAATTATAGGAACTCGTGGAAGTGGCAAGGTGAATGAAAGTATTGCTAAAGAAAATGAAGAAGGCTATAAGGAAGATGACTGTATTATAATGGATGGAGAAAATTCAAAAATTATAAATGTTTGTTTTTACCCCAAGATATATCAATTATATAGAAATATATTGATATTTAGTGCGTTGCTTTGTGTTGGTTCCCTATGGGCAGTAGTAAAAAATAAAACAGCTATATTGCCTCCGATGCTTCTTGTCCTTGTATTTATAGCCTATGCTTGCTATATACGGTGGATGCTTCTGCATAGAAAACCGAATTCTATTATACATGTGAGGAGTTTTTTAGTTTATGAAGTATTGATGGCTATAGGCTGTTTTGCTCAGAATGATTTTTTGGGAGGAATAGTATTTTTGTATTTCGTAATATATGGCTTTGTTCAATTACAAAGTGATGAAATTGATACGGTATTTTCAGAAGAGTATAGAAGTACCAAATGGGTAGATTATATTATTGTGTTTATTCCTTTTTTAGCATTTATATTCTTACTGATATTGCTCTGATGTCCGATGTAACACCTTTTTTTTTGTTAAAAAATACAAATTAGTGCGGAAATCATATGAAAAATCACTTTAGGCTATTAATTTTAGCACAAACACTTTGCACATGGTCAAGTCCATACAGCATAGAATGTGAATCAATGCCCATCCAAGAGAACAACGTTTGTATCTTTTGATATTCGTTGATGATATAACTTGTGTCTATCTCAGATTCATG
>JALEKD010000041.1 GCA_022769285.1 Prevotella sp. | reverse complement strand
GGAGGAAGTTTACTAAATAAGAATAATAATCAGATAAAATAATGGAGGAATACACAATGAAACAGTCTATCAGAACCTTTCTTATCGCCTTGATGGCCAGCCTGACCTTTACTGCCGTTCAGGCCAAAGACACACCCATGGATGTGGGTTTTAACGAACTCGTAAAGCGGCTTGTTGACGCTGGGGCCATAACGGGTAGCAATATCGAGACCTACGGCAAGGGCTCGTTTACCCAATACCAGTTTAAGGTGGCCCGTACCGACCTCAAGCTCATCACCAACTACCGCGACCGCGTAATGCGCCCCAATGTGGCCAACGCCTACCGTAGCATCTTCCGTACCGCTGGTACCGAGGGCGACTCTCAGGGTATAGGATATGGTGAGGACAACAGCCAGACATACTATATCGGCATGTATAAGGACCGCAACTATGCCGTCGTCTATCTGCGCGACCCCTCTGACGCTACCTGCCGCTACGTGTACACCCTTACTTGGTGGGAATCCAAGGGTAAGGGCATCGAGGGCGTTGTCTGCAAGTTCTATGGCTTGGACCCCGTGGTGCAGCGCAAGGCTAAGAGTGCTCGCGAGACGCGCATCGTGGTGTCTACAGGCGACGACTCGTTGGCCGTGGACAGCAACGGCACCATGCGCTACTACAACCTTGAGGCTCTTAAAAAGAAGAATGTACCCAAGAACTCGACCGGAGTACTCGCCGAGATTTCCAAGATATGCTCGGCTTATATCAATATCACCGGCGAGTATGCTATGGCCAGCAGTCATAAGGCGCGTGAGGAGTATAGCCGTTACCGCCTGGTGCTCGCCAACCGTCTGGTAAGCGTCTGCAATCTCTATGGCCGCACCATGCTCGGCACTAACGACCGCCGTGCCGCCCTGCGCCTTATCAAGGCTGCCCAGGACATGGGCGGCGACCAGGTTACCGAGACCCTCTTTATGAGCGCTAAGGAACTGCTCAGCCTCTGATGCTCCTGCGCCGTTAGCCGCATCACATCTCTCTCTTATATGTAGTAAGTGCCCCGGCCGCGTGGCCATTGCCGATGCCCGTCATCCCAATGGCTGTCTGGCCGGGCCTTTTTAGTTATCGGCCTGGTGCTTTGGGCTTTTGGCCCCCATCTTCGGTTCTCACCCCGATACTTTCGGCTTGCGGTTCCCATGCCCCGCGTTTCCTCCGCGGCCGCCCCAGGCTCTATTTGGTGTCCGTGAATGTATATCCGAAAGTTTCGGACGCACATTTCAGGTTCTCGTATGTACATTCCAAGTCTTCGGACGGAGCCCGCGGCCGTCAGCCTATCCATTATCAGGGCCCCAGCCAACGGCGTACTGGCATCTGCGAATGTAAAAAACTGGGGTGGCGGGCAAATAAATACTCGGAAAAGTTTGGCAGACAGCAAAAAAAACAGTACCTTTGCACCGCATTTTGTGGCAGTGGGCTTTGGCTCGGCCGTCATGGATGCAAGTTATTTAATAATTATCATAATTTTACAAACAGATGAATCAATACGAAACCGTTTTCATTTTGACTCCCGTTTTGTCTGATGAACAGATGAAGGAAACGGTCGCTAAGTTCAAGAAGCTGCTCACCGACAACGGCGCAGAAATCGTGAATGAAGAGGCTTGGGGACTGAAGAAGATGGCTTATGCTATTCAGAAGAAATCAACAGGCTTCTACTGCCTGCTGGAGTTCAAGGCTGAGCCAACTATCGTTAACACACTCGAGACAGGCTATCGCCGCGACGAGAAAGTGATCCGTTACATGACCGTTAAACTTGACAAGTATGCTGCCCAGTACGCCGAGAAGCGTCGTGCAAAACTTGGTAAAAAAGAGGAGGCTTAATCATGGCAGAGCAGAATAATTCAGAAGTTCGTTACTTGACAGCTCCTTCTATCGATGTCAAGAAGAAAAAGTACTGCCGCTTCAAGAAGAGTGGTATTAAGTACATTGACTACAAGGATCCTGAGTTCCTGAAGAAATTCCTTAACGAGCAGGGTAAGATTCTCCCTCGCCGTATCACTGGAACATCTCTGAAGTATCAGCGTCGTGTCGCCCAGGCTGTAAAGCGTGCTCGCCAGATAGCTCTACTTCCTTATGTAACTGACTTGATGAAATAAACGGAGGAAGCGTAATGGAGATTATTTTGAAAGAAGATATTATCGGACTTGGATACAAGAACGATATAGTAACCGTGAAGAACGGCTACGGCCGCAACTACCTCATCCCGACTGGTAAGGGCGTTATCGCATCTGCCAGTGCCAAGAAGGTGCTCGCCGAGAACCTGAAGCAGCAGGCCCACAAGCTGGCTGCCCTCAAGGCCGAGGCTGAGAAGAAGGCCGAGGCTCTCAAGGATGTAGCTCTGGTTATCACTGCCAAGGTGTCGGCCACTGGTGTAACTTATGGTTCGGTTAACGCAGCTACCGTAGCTGAGGAACTCGCTAAGAAGGGCTTCGATATCGACCGCAAGATTATCACTATGCACGATGCCAAGAAAGTTGGCGACTACGAGGCTACCGTTCACTTCCACAAGGAGGTTGAGGTTAAGGTACCTGTAAAGGTAGTAGCCGAGAACGCTCCTGCTGAGCCCGCCGAGGCTCCTGCAGAAGAGGCCCCCAAGGCTGAGGCTCCTGTAGAGGAGACCGAGGCTCCCGCAGCAGAATAAGATTGCTCTGTAAAGCAGATCACAATAAATCCCAGCAGTATGTATATACGGCTGGGATTTTCCTTTATATATATATTATAGGTTCGCGTGCGCGCGCGTAATATAATATAAGGTATAGTGATGGTCTGAAAAGTAAAAACGTAAAAGAGTAAAAAAAATAAAAAGGGCTGCAAGTATGCAGGTGCTGGTTTGCTATGGCCTAAAGGCATCCGCAGAAAACGGCAAGGCCAGTTTCCTGTTTTCTAATGATGGTTCCCACATTTCTTCTAATCTACATAACCAACTCGGTGTGAGCTACGTGCGCTGTGGAGACAACCTGCTGGCAAGTGGTACGTTGTAAGTACAAAAGTATGATGCCTGGGGCAACGCCCCAGGCATCATCTATACATTACTCTGAGTAATCTTGGGGTTAGTTCATATTACTTCCGTCACCTTCGCCTCCGTAATGAGGACCTTCTATGGTGCCTCCACCAGGTGTTTCAGTTTCAGAACCATCTATGCCGCCTACTTGGCTTCCCGCTAAGATATTACCCTCCCGTAAATGGCTATTTCCTCGCTCACGGGCTTTACATACTCATTCTGTTTCATTGTCTTTTTTGTTTTGGTTATTATGTTTGTTAATCTATTGATGACATATAATTGGTGGTTGGTTAATACCTGAATTTGTCATGACAAGGGTACGTATAACTATTGACATGGCAAACAATATGTTGAGATTTTTTATTCACCCCGCGATGGTTGCTACTTCTCCCGCCACCATGAAGGGCGTAACCGCTGATGTTTTTCTTGTTTTTTTTGCTGCCATTAGGCTCTTAATTCATATAATTTGACTAAATTTGCATTGATTTATAAACGTAAAGATAATTAGTAATGAAAGCATTTGTATTCCCCGGACAGGGGTCACAGTTTGTCGGAATGGGCAAGAACCTGTATGACAATAATCCATTGGCTAAAAAAATGTTTGACGAGGCCGACGCAATCCTCGGGTTCAAGATTACAGATATTATGTTTGCCGGCACCGACGAGCAGCTCAAGCAGACCAACGTAACTCAGCCTGCCGTATTCCTGCACAGCGTCATCTCGGCGCTCTGCTTAGGCGATGCGTTTGCCCCCGCCATGGTGGGCGGTCACTCGTTAGGCGAATTTTCGGCCCTGGTAGCCGCTGGCGCCCTGAGCTTTGAAGATGGACTGAAGTTGGTAGCTGCCCGTGCCAATGCCATGCAGAAGGCGTGCGAGGCCAACCCCGGTACGATGGCCGCCATCATCGGCTTGCCCGACGAGAAGGTCGAGGAAGTTTGCCGCGAGGTGTCTACCGATGGCAACATCGTAGTGCCGGCCAACTATAACTGTCCTGGCCAGCTGGTGATATCGGGTAATATAGACGCCATCAATGCCGCTTGCGAGAAGTTGAAAGCTGCTGGTGCCAAGCGTGCCCTTCCCCTGAAAGTAGGTGGAGCTTTCCACTCACCGCTGATGCAGCCAGCCAAGGACGAGTTGCAGGCAGCCATCGAGAAGACCACATTCAGCACGCCCAAGTGCCCTGTATATCAGAATGTAGACGCTAAGCCGCACACTAACCCTGATGAAATCAAAGCCAACCTTATCGCCCAGCTTACCAGTTCGGTGCGCTGGACAGCCAGTGTACAGGCCATGATTGCTGATGGTGCTGACGACTTCACTGAGTGTGGTCCCGGTAAGGCGCTGCAGGGCATGATTGGTCGTATAGACCGCAACGTGGCAGCCCACGGTGTAGCATAGACTTATAATGATAATATACCAGATATTTACCAGAATTTTCGGCAATCGCAACACCACTCGTAAGGAGTGGGGTACGGTTGCCGAAAATGGTTGTGGTAAGATGGCCGACATAGATGCCCGCGTTTTGCGCCGCATCCATGACATGGGCGTTACACATGTATGGTACACGGGCGTAGTGCGCCACGCCACGCAGACCGATTATACCGCTAAGGGCATACCAGCCCAACATGCGGAGATAGTGAAAGGCCGCGCCGGATCGCCGTACGCCATTACGGACTACTATGACGTAGACCCAGACCTGGCGGTAGACGTGGCTAACCGCATGGAGGAGTGGGAGCAGCTCATAGCCCGCACCCACGCTGCCGGGATGAAGGTTATCATGGACTTTGTACCCAATCATGTGGCCCGAGAGTATCACTCCATCAGCCGTCCTGCCGGTGCGCGCGACCTGGGTGAGGGCGACGATACGGGCATGAACTTCTCGGTTCACAACAACTTCTACTACTGTTGGGGACAGGCGCTCGACCTGTCGCGCGTTACTCCCAACCAGACTTACCAGGAACGCCCCGCCCGTGCCACGGGCAACGACCACTTTGACCAGCGTCCCGGCCCTAACGACTGGTACGAAACCATCAAGCTGAACTATGGCGTAGACTACTGCGATGCTGGTGGCCGATCCGAACACTTCGACCCCGTGCCCGATACATGGGTACAGATGCGCGATATATTGCTGTTCTGGGCCGCCAAGGGTATCGACGGATTTCGCTGCGACATGGCCGAGATGGTGCCGGCCCCCTTCTGGGCCTACGCCACGGCAGCTGTACGGGCCGCCCATCCCTCGGTGATATTCGTTGGCGAGGTGTACAATCCCGACCTTTATCGCACCTATATTGACGCAGGCTTCGATTACCTATATGATAAGGTGGGCATGTACGACAGCATGCGCGACATTATCTGTGGCCATCGTTGGGCCTCGGACATTACCACCCAGTGGCAGTGCACTGACGATATACGCACCCACATGCTCTATTTTCTGGAAAACCATGATGAGCAGCGCATAGCCAGCGACTATTTTGCCGCTAATCCATGGCGGGCGTTTCCGGCCCACATGGTGTGCTGCCTGCTGCAGACCAATCCCTACATGCTCTATGCTGGTCAGGAACTGGGCGAAAGGGGTATGGATCGCGAGGGCTTCAGTGGCTGGGACGGCCGCACGTCGATCTTTGACTACTGGAGCGTGGACAGCATACGCCATGGCTACTTCGACCTGGCAAAGAAGACACCAGAAGAACGCCAACTGATGGCTGCCTACCGCCAGGTAATGCGCATTGCGGGTCGCGAAAAGGCTGTCACCGATGGTGCCATGTTCGACCTGATGTATGTGAACACCCACTTTGCCGAGGAGCAGTTTGCCTTTATCCGCAAGGCCGGCAGGGAGATGCTCCTGGTGGCAGTCAACTTCTCGGATCTCAGCGTATGCCGCGAGGTGACCATCCCGGCCCACGCCTTTGACTTCTTGAACATTCCCGCGGGAACCTTTACGGCCACGGAGTTGCTGACAGGCGTAGCTAAGGACTTCACGCTGACCCCTGATGGCTCCATTCCCGTAGACATCCCCGATTACGGGGGTGTTATCTATAAGTTTAAATTTTAAGACCATGGACGATATTATCCTGAACGAGCACAATAAGGAGGAGTTTCCCCCTGCCCATACAGCCGAGCACCTGCTTAACCAGCTCATGGTGCGTCGGTTCGGGTGCGAACGTAGTCGCAACGCCCACATAGAGCGTAAGAAGAGCAAGATAAGCTACATTCTGCCACAGAAACCGTCGCGAAAGGACGAGAACTTCATACAGGAAGAGGTGAACAGACTGATAGCGGCCGATCTGCCCGTGACCTATGAGTACGTGAAACGCGATGAGATACCCGACGGAGTAAAGCTCGACCGACTTCCCGGTGATGCCAGCGACACCCTCAGGCTGGTGCGCATCGGTGATTACGATGTCTGCCCCTGTATCGGTAAGCACGTGCGCTCTACTGCACAGATAGGGCGCTTTGAACTGCTCGGCACCAACTGGGATGAGGAGAAGCACAGCTTTCGCGTTCGGTTCAAGGTATTACCATAGCAACAACCATAATCTAAATAGATATGCACAAACTTAAATCCTTACCAATCCTGTTACTATCGGCCCTCGCGGTAACGCCCGCAGCGGCCCAGCAGTCACAGACACTTTATCAGAGTTTTCTTAATCCCGACCAGTTGGCGCGCCCCCGTGTGTGGTGGCACTGGATGAACGGCAACATTACCAAGGACGGTATCCGCAAGGACCTTACCTGGATGAAGCGCTCGGGCATCGCTGGCTTCCACGTTTTCGATGCGGGGCTTTCAACCCCTCAGATAGTGCAGAAGCGACTGCCATACATGACCCCCGAGTGGAAGGATGCCTTCCACTATGCCATCACGTTGGCCGACAGCCTGGGCTTAGAGGCCACCATCGCCAGCGCGCCAGGCTGGAGCGAGACCGGAGGCCCCTGGGTGAAGGACGAGGACGGCATGAAAAAGCTGGTGTGGCGCCAGCAGATTGTAAAGGGTACCGGCCGTACGCTCCGGATAACCCTGCCCAGCGGGTTCGACATTACGGGGCCCTACAAGGATTACTCCTATGTCAACAGTTCGGTCGCCACGGTATTTATGAAGAAGCGCTTCTACCGCGACATAGCCATCCTGGCCATGCGGGTATCCGATAACGACCTGACGATGGTCGAGATGAATCCCGTGCTTACCACCAGCGGTGGCAAGGTTACCGTGGAGCAGCTCGACAATGACAGCATATCAGACTATGCCACCGTCAAGGCCGACGCAGCCGGCAAGGCATGGGTCATGTTCGACTTCCGCACGCCACGAACCATCCGCTCTGTGGAGTGGTCGGCTCTGAAGATAGAACCTAAGGAAGAAAACTATTCGGCAACCGTCTATAGTAGTACCGATGGTAAGACCTTTACCAAGGTGGCTGACTTGGGCTATCAGGGAGGTCTGGAGAAAGTGGCCGACATACCCGCCACTACTGCGCGGTACTTCAAGGTAGAGTTGCAGAGCACCGAGAAAGGCAACCCAGCCAGCGGCTTCAGGCTGTCGTCGCTCAAGCTGTCGCCCGTGTACCGCGTTAACTTAGTGCCCGATAAGGCGGGCCACTCGCTGTACCGCTATGGCACCTCGGTCAAGACCCCGGCTACCACCGATGTGGTTCGCATGAGCGATATCATCGACGTTACCTCGATGGTCAAGGACGGCGTACTCACCTGGAAGGCTCCCAAGGGTCGCTGGCGTATCATGCGCTTCGGCTATGGCCTTACGGGCAAGACCAATCATCCCGCCTCGCCCGAGGCTACCGGTCTGGAGGTAGACAAACTGGATCCCGTGGCCATCCGCGATTACTACAAGAATTATCTGCAGACCTATATCGATGCCAGCCAGGGCTTGCTGGGTAAGCGCGGCATCACCCATTTGCTCAATGATAGCTACGAGGCTGGCTGTCAGACCTGGACAGGGCGTATGGCAGAGGAGTTTAAGTCTCGCCGTGGTTACGACCTGCTTCCCTGGCTCCCAGCGCTCTCTGGCATCATCGTCAATAGTGTTGATGAGACCGAGCGCTTCCTCTTTGACTGGCGCACCACCATTGGCGACATGATGAGCGAGTACCATTATGACCAGCTCAACGATATCCTTCGGCCTTACGGACTGAAACGGTACACGGAGAGTCACGAGGCATGGCGGGCCAACCTGACAGACGGTATGGACTGTAAGCGCTATGCTGACATTCCGATGTCCGCGATATGGATGCGCTACAAGCAGCACCTCATTTCCATTCCACAGCACGAGAGCGACATACGCGAGTCGGCCTCGGTGGCCCATATCTATGGTCAGAATGTGGCTGCCGCTGAGTCCTTTACCTCTGATGGCTTCCGCGATGGTGCCTTTGTGTACAGCCCCGCTATCTTGAAGCCCACCGCTGATGCTGCGATGGCCTGCGGCCTTAACCTCTTTGTCATCCACACCTCGCCCCACCAGCCCGTCGATGACAAAGTGCCTGGTCTGGGTCTTGGCCTTTGGGGCCAGTGGTTTGATCGCCATGAAACGTGGGCCAATCAGGCTGGTGCGTGGACCGATTACCTCTCGCGCAGTTGCTATCTGCTTCGTCAGGGTCACTTTGTGGCCGATGTGGCTTGTTATTATGGTGAGGACACTAACATAACAGCCCGCTACCAGACCCGCATGCCCAATATTCCCAATACTTACAACTACGACTTTGTCAGTCCATCTGTTGTGCTGAACGAACTGCAGCCGTCAGACGGCCGACTGGTTACTAAGACGGGCATGAGTTACCGTTTGCTGTGGTTGGACAATGCAAGCATGATGTCCATCAAGATGTTGCGCCGTATCAAGGTGCTGGCCGATGCCGGGGTGACCATCGCCGGCGAGAAGCCGCAGACCCTGGCAGGCATGGAGGGTTCTCCCGATGAGTTCAACCGCCTGGTGGCCGACATCTGGGCACCAGGCCGTAAGAATGTCATCACGGGTGTAACTATAGATAAGGTTTTGGCCAATATGGGCGTGGCTCCCGATGTTACCTTCAGCGATGCCAAGGCCAACCTGAAGTTCGTACATCGTCGCCTGAATGATGGAGACATCTACTGGATAGCCAATCAGACTGACGGCAACCGCCAGTTTACTGCCTCGTTCAATGTTACGGGTAAGAAACCACAGTTGTGGCATGCAGATACAGGTGTGCGCGAGGACGTAAGTTATGAGATAGCCGATGGGCGCACGCTGGTACCCCTCAATATGCCGGCCTACGATGCTGTGTTTGTGGTAATGGTCGATGATGCGCAGGCTGCCAAGGTAACGCTGTCCGTACCTACCGAGCAGCAGATGGCCGTGCCGACGGCCCCGTGGACCGTGACGTTCCAGCCGGGCCGTGGCGCACCCGCACAGACCACCCTCAGCCAGCTGGCCTCGCTCACCGAGTCGGCCGATGCCGGCATACGCTACTTCTCGGGCGTGGCCACCTATACCAACCGGTTCACCATACCAGCCAAGCAGCTCAAGAAGAAAAATAAGCCCGCCCGCATCTGGCTGTCGTTAGGCGAGGTACACGACCTGGCCGAGGTTAAGGTCAACGGGAAGACCCTGGGCGTAACCTGGCATGCTCCCTACCGCATAGACATTACCGATGCCGTGCAGGCTGGTGTCAACACTATCGAGATAGCCGTGGCCAATCCCTGGCACAACCGCCTGGTGGGCGACGAGCAGCCCGGCATGAAGCGTGTGGCTTATTATCCGATAACATTCTTCAAGGCTGACGAGCCCCTGCTCAAGTCTGGACTTGTAGGGCCTGTAACTATTATAGCAGAGCGTTAAAGCCCTGCTATAATAGCCCTGACGATAATAACCGAAGAGCCCCGGCCGTTTAGGTCGGGGCTCTTTGGTTTACTTGTTCTCGATTTCTTCCTTCATATCTATAAACTGCTTTTTTGCATCATAGAACTCGTACTGCAAAAAAGCCAACTTTTGGGAAGCCACTACATGTACCCCCATGCCGTACTTCAGCTGCCATCTCCGTTTGAGCGATATTAAGCCCTCGTTGATGTATGCTGCAACGTACGGGTGTACGTGCAGATAAAATTTCTTGATACCAATCTTGTTGACCAGACGGTCAATCTTACCCTCAAGCATGTCGGTAAACAGAATACTCGACTTGATTTTGCCTGTGCCGTTACACGTGGGGCACGTCTCCTCAACGTTTACGTCCATGGCAGGGCGCACCCGCTGTCTGGTAATCTGCATTAGGCCGAATTTGCTTAACGGCAGGATGTTGTGGCGGGCTCTGTCTTTCTGCATGTTCTTACACATGCGCTCATAGAGCATCTGCCTGTCCTCAGCGAGGTTCATGTCGATAAAGTCGACCACAATGATGCCGCCCATATCCCTTAACCTCAGCTGGCGGGCCAACTCGTCGGCTGCGCCCAGGTTCGTTTCCAGCGCATTCTGTTCCTGCCCGTTTTCAGACTTCGACCTGTTGCCGCTGTTCACGTCAACCACGTGCATGGCCTCCGTGTGTTCGATAATCATGTAGGCTCCGTGACGGTAGTTGACCGTCTTGCCGAAGCTCGACTTTATCTGCTTGGTAACATTGAAGTTGTCGAAGATTGGAACTTTACCCGTATAGAGTTTCACGATACTCGCTTTTTCCGGAGCGATAAGCGATACGTAGTCTTTTACTTCCTTGAATACCTCCTCGTCATTCACGTAGATATTCTCGTAGCTCGGGTTGAACAGGTCGCGTAACAGGGCGACAGCCCTGCTGGTCTCCTCGAACACCAACTGGGGTCGCTTCTGCGTCTTCTGTACCTTGGTGATGGCATCTTCCCACCGCTTAGTCAGAACTTTAAGCTCGGCGTCCAGCTCGGCTACTCGCTTTCCCTCGGCTACGGTTCGTACGATTACGCCGCAGTTCTTGGGCTTGATACTGTGTATAAGCTGCTTGAGCCGAGCCCTCTCTTCGCCCGACTTGATTTTAGAAGAGACCGAAACCTTGTCTCCGAAAGGCATCAGAACCAGAAAACGACCCGCAAAGGATATCTCGCCCGTCAGGCGAGGCCCCTTTGTCGAGATGGGTTCCTTTACAATTTGCACCAGAACCTCGTCGCCCACTTTTAGCGTGTTCTGCACGCTCCCATCCTTGGGCAGGTCGGGCAGCCGAGAGGCTTTGGCGAACGGGTAGAGCTTCTTTCTGTCGCTCTGTACCTGCTTGAGGTACTTCTCGTATGACTTGAACTGGCTACCTAAGTCAAGATAATGAAGAAAGGCATCGCGCTCATATCCCACGTCCACAAAGCTAGCGTTCAAGCCTGGCATTAATTTCTTAACCTTGGCTATGTAGACATTGCCCACGCTGAAAGAGGCCGAGCGAGGCTCGTTCTGATACTCTACCAGGTTCTTGTCTTCCAGCAGAGCTATCGATATTTCTTTCTGATGGACATCGATGATTACTTCGCTTGTCATAATTTCTTCACTTATTGCTTTAAAAAAACTGGGGCATGTCGCCCGACACGCCCCATTAGCTTTGAATAGGCTACAGAGCAATAGTTAGATTACTTGCTCTTATGTCTGTTCTTTCTTAATCTCTTTTTGCGCTTGTGCGTGGCCATCTTGTGGCCCTTTTTCTTCTTACCGTTTGGCATAATAATTTAGTTTAAATGGTTTATGATTGTTTCTCTTATCGTCTTACTTGTTCTTCATCTCCTCGACGAACTCTTTAGCTGGCTTGAAGCTGGGGTAGTCGTGAGCGGGAATAATCACGGTAGTATTCTTCTGTATGTTGCGAGCTGTCTTCTCGGCACGGTGCTTGATAATGAAGTTTCCGAAACCACGCAGAGATATGTGTTCCTTGTTGAGAAGGCTCTCCTTGACGGTCTTCATAAAGCTTTCAACTACAATGGCTACTTCCTTTTTTGAAATACCAGTATTTTCTGAAATCTGATTTACAATTTCTGTCTTTGTCATTGTCTTTATTTTGTTAATTGTATTGTTATTTTACTCTACTCTCGTCTTTGAGAGTGCAAATATAATAGTTTTTTGTGTGATACGAAAAGATATTTTGCCTTTTTTACGCTTTAGGGGGCTAAAAATTGTTATAAGTAGCTCATTTGTAGCCAATTTAGCTCCCGTAACCCCTATTTTGACCCCTGCGATACCCCCTGTTTTGGACACAGAGGTGTAAAGTTTTATAAAAAAGCCTTCCGCTGCGAGGCCCATTATCGGCCGAAGATGCAAGATGCTGACTATGAGTATATTTTTATCTGGCAGTCGGATGGCGACCCTCTGTTGCGAGTTAGGGGCCTTCTTTTGGAGAAAAATAAATAAAAAGGGAACTTGAAAAGTAAAGAAGTAAAAGAATAGAAAGCGCTCCCTACGCGCTGGTGCTGGGAGTCCTGCACGCCAATAGCAGTCGCGGAAATCGCAGCGACCGGCCTTTACGTTTCCCGGAGCCATCTTTACCGAGCTGGGAGCCGTCTTTAGAAAGCTAAAGTCTGGTCTTATTATTTCTAATGATGGTCATTGGCACCGTGATAACCACTTCGGGTGTAGCAGAACTGCTTCTTGTAATTGCCGGCACCATGGAGGGAACTGCTGCCATATTAGTGGGCAAGGCCCTGACTGCCGCCCGTGAAAAATAAAGGGCGAATGGCTTGGTGGGTATTTGTTTTTTCCATATCTTTGCAGCAGATAGACTTGCCGCCACTTCTACATGAGAAGCGGGAGAGCCGGTGAGCAACCGAAATGAATAAAACCCAGAAAATACGGATGATGAGAAAAATTTTATTAGACGCCGTTGTGACGATAGGAGCCATGATGGGCATGACAGGGTGTAAGATGGTGTCAGGGGGTGGCTCTTCTGACTCGCTGCTTACAGACAGCGTCAAGTTTCAGCAGACCGACAGTCTGCTCAGTTGCGTAGTTAGCGCCGACGTGCCCGCGGGCACCGACTCAATGGCCATAGGCGTGCGTACCTTTATCAACGCCATGTTAGACAGCATGTCGTTTGCCACTGCATTTAGCAGCAGCCCTGGGCCTGCCTATGCCGGCGACCCGGCCGATGGTCAGGCTATGGTGCGTTACTACGGGCAGCAGGGAGTAGACTCGATGCGGGCCATGGACCATACATTTGCCATGGCACCATACTCGTACACGGCATCGGTACGCAAGATGGCCGATACGCCCCGCTATGTAACCTATAGTGTCGAAAGCTATTGCTTTCTGGGTGGCGCGCATGGCTCTACGGCGTCTTTCACGTACAATATTCTGAAGCCGTCGGGCCGCGTGCTGAAGGCCACGGTAGATACGGCACAGGTGAGGAAGGTGCAGCCACTGCTGGCCCAGGGGGTGGCCGACTATGTCACCGCGCAGGGCCAGAAGGTAACGGCCAAAGAGGTGCTCGGCCTGCTCTTCATAGACAATGGCATCATCCCTCTGCCTAAGTGTCCCCCCTACCTGACCCCCACAGGCCTCTGCTTCATCTATCAGCAGTACGAGATAGGCCCTTACGCCATGGGCATGATTACCTTTACCCTGCCTTACGACAAGGTGAAGCCCTACATGACCACCGAGGCCCTGCAGTTGGTGGGTGGCGCTTAGTAAGTGGTTGAAAAATATGTCCGGTGACGGGCAACAGGGTGGGAAATCAGTCTATGACACGTAGCTGGTTTCCCACCTTTTGCATGGTGTGCGCGCTGGAGAGGTGCGCGTGCGCCTCGGCCTCGGTTATGCGGAATACCCGCAGCGAGCGCGACCGTGGGTATCGGTCGAAGAAAGGGTCGTCAGACTGATACCACTGGCAACTGCTGATGCCTGGCGTGCGCTGCAGCTGCCGCCATATATCGCCGAGGCGAGTGAGGGCAGGACAGATGACACCCAATGAGTCCGAGCTGAACCGGATGAGGCAGAGAACCTGCCAACGGCGGTGCTGTGGCCTGTCATCGGTGAGGTGGGCTGCGCGGCTGCTTATGCTGATGTCCCGGCCGTACTGTCGGTTAATGCGGTCCATAATATGGCGGAAGTGGGGCCCGTGGGCACTGGTGTCGCCTATGCCGTTGACCATAATATAATAATGTATCATCTCGTGTAGTATTACATCCTCTATCTCCCGCGGTGCCAGCTGGTACCGGGTGTTGATGGTGAGTACATACCGGACATGCCGATGCTCCCACGGGGATGACAGCTGCTGTCGGCGCATTTGCCCTAAGTACGTCTTCACGTTCGACAGGCGGAAGGTGGGCTGGGGCAGGCTGCCGTCAAAGCACAGGCGGTTGAATTCGTCAAACCGTTTCTTGATATATTCAGTACTGATGTCCATAATGCTGATGGTGGGTGCCGCCGCCAGTGGTAGCGCGATGGTCAGTGGCACTCTGAGGGTACAAAATTACGGAGATTATCAAGCTTGGCCAAGCTGCGCGCACATTTTCTTCGGGTAGAGCCATCATCTTTTTGCCCGTTATGTCCATGATGTGGCGTAAAAATAGTAACTTTGTTAGGCCAATGGAGCGCAAGATAATACATGTAGACATGGATGCTTTCTTTGCAGCGGTCGAGCAGCGCGACGATGCCTCGCTCCGCGGCAAGCCCGTCGCCGTGGGGTTCGACGGCGAGCGCGGCGTGGTCAGCACGGCCAGCTACGAGGCCCGCCGCTACGGTGTACACTCGGCCCAGTCGATACTGATGGCCAAGCGCCTGTGTCCCCGGCTCATCATAGTGCCCACGCGCCACGACTACTATGCCCAGGTATCGGCCCAGATACATGCCATCTTCGAGCGATACACCGACCAGATAGAGCCCCTGTCTATCGACGAGGCATTCTTGGACGTAACCCATAACAAGAAGGGCATCGCCCTGGCGGTAGACATAGCCCGCGAAATCAAGGAGAGCATACGCGCAGAACTGAACTTGACCGCCTCGGCCGGTGTGTCGTACAATAAGTTCCTGGCCAAGGTGGCCAGCGACTACCGCAAGCCCGATGGACTCTGCGTGATACACCCCGACCGCGCGCTCGACTTCATAGCCCGGCTGCCCATCGAGGATTTTTGGGGCGTGGGCCCCAAGACCGCCGCACGCATGCACCGCATGGGCATATTTACAGGCATCCAGCTGCGCGAGGTGTCGTGTACCCACCTGGAAGAGGTGTTTGGCAAGGCCGGGCGTATCTACTACGACTTCGCGAGGGGCATAGACCTGCGCCCCGTGGTTACCGACTATGCCAGGAAGTCGGTGGGCTGCGAGCGCACCTTCATGCAGGACATAGCCCTGCGCTCTACGCTCATCATCGAGCTCTACCACATCGTGCTCGAACTGGTGGGCCGCATACACGAGGCCCGCTTCGAGGGCAAGACCCTTACGCTGAAGGTCAAGTATGCCGACTTCAGTGTGGTGAGCAAGCGTGCCACATCGGCCGCCATGCTTACCTCCAAGACAGCCATCCTGCCACTGGCCAAGCGACTGTTGGCCCAGGTGGCGTACTCGGCCGTCAGACCCATACGGCTGTTGGGGCTGTCCGTGTCCAATCCCCTCAGCGAGACCGACCTGCGCGCCCATCCTGAGTGGATGGAGGGCGAGTTAGAGTTTGAGGAGCCGTGAGCCTCGGCCCCCGTGCCCCCTGGGCTCGCCATGACTGGTAGGGTAGATGGCTGCCGAAAAAACATGGCCACGGCAGCGATATTTTCCGTCCTTACTTCTTTTATATCTCAGATTTGATGTAATTTTGCACTCATAATCATATATCATCAGGTTAATATGAAGAAGATACTCGTAGCAGTCCTGCTGGTTTCGCTCAGTCTCTCGGCCATGGCCCAGGGCGAGATAAGCCTCCCCGTTCCCAACAAGAAAGTCGAGATGACCCTGTTTGATGCGCTCCAACAGCGCCACTCCGTGCGCAGCTATCAGTCGGCCCCCGTGGGTCTGCCCCTGCTGTCGCAGCTGCTGTGGGCTGCGTGTGGCTATAACCGTACCGCCCAGCAGATGTCTACTGCTCCCTCGGCCCTCAATGCCCAGGATATAGACGTCTATGTAGTAAGGGCCGATGGCGCCTACCGCTTTGACCGCCAGGCCAACCGCCTGGTGCGCGTATCTACGGCCGACCTGCGCCCCATGGTGGCTGGCCGGCAGACGGCAGTGGCTTCGGCTCCGCTGATGTTGGTGCTGGTGAGCGACCGTGCCCGGTTTGCCAAGATAGCCGATGACCAGGCTGCCGCACGGATGGGGCTGGTAGATGCCGGCTACGTGTCGCAGAATATATGTCTGGCCTGTACAGCGCTGGGACTGGCCACCGTGCCCCGGGCCACGATGGATGCCGAGGCCCTGCACGCAGCCTTAGGACTGGCAGCCACGCAGGTGACCCTGATAAACCATCCTGTGGGATGGGAGAGCAAGTGAGAAAGGCTATATATATAATAAAGTATAACACGCAAGACAACAATAAGGATGAAACAGACCAAGATAGTATGCTCAATAAGCGACCGGCGGTGCGATGTAGACTTTCTGCGTAAGCTGTTCTTTGCCGGCATGAATGTAGTACGTATGAATACCGCCCACGCCACCCCCGATGGCATCCGTACGATAATACGCAACACGCGCGAGGTGTCGCCCCACCTTGCCCTGCTCATAGATACCAAGGGTCCCGAGGTTCGCACTACCAATGTGGCTGCTCCCATAAGTTACAAGCGGGGCGATGTGGTCAAGATATTTGGTCGCCCGGAGATGGACACCACCCATGACATTATCAACGTGACCTATCCAGACTTCACGAAAAGCGTGAGCGAGGGCGACCATGTCCTCTTTGACGACGGACTGCTCGATATGGTCGTCATGGAGCAGGAGGGCCCCATGCTGGTGGCTCAGGTGCAAAACGATGGGGTGCTGGGTGCCCACAAGAGCGTCAATGTGCCGGGCGTACACATAGATTTGCCCGCGCTGACTGAGAAGGACAAGCGCAACATCAACCTGGCTATCGACGAGGATATAGACTTCATCGCCCACTCGTTCGTGCGCAGCGCCGCCGATGTGCGCGCCGTACAGCAGATGCTCGATGAGCGCGGAAGCGACATCAAGATAATCTCGAAGATAGAGAACCAGGAGGGCGTGGATAACATAGACGAGATAATCGATGCCTCGTATGGCATCATGATAGCCCGTGGCGACCTGGGCATCGAGGTACCCATCGAGCGGATACCCGGCATACAGCGCATGATAATCCGCAAGTGTGTGCTCAAGAAGAAGCCGGTCATCGTGGCTACGCAGATGCTGCACACGATGATAAATAACCCACGGCCCACCCGTGCCGAGGTGACCGATATAGCCAACGCCATCTACTATCGTACCGATGCGCTCATGCTGAGTGGCGAGACAGCCTCAGGCAAGTATCCCCTGGAAGCCGTGAAGACCATGGCGGCCATAGCCGAACAGGCTGAGAAGGACAAGATACGCGCCAACGACATCGAGGTACCTCTGAACGAAGACTGTACCCAGCGCGAGTTTCTGGCCCATGCTGCCATCGACTCTACGCGTAAGTTGGGCGTGGCCGGCATCATCACGGCCAGCGAGACGGGCCAGACGGCACGCGACATAGCCGCCTTCCGTGGCCCCACGCCGGTATTGGCCATCTGTTACAACAACGAGAAGACACAGCGGTGGCTAAACCTGAGTTACGGAGTCATCCCCATCTATCAGAAGAAGCACGTCAGCTCGCTCTTCCTCTTCACTGCGGCCTTGCGCATGCTCTTGCAGAAGGGGTACATCAAGAACGAGGACAAGATAGCTTATCTGGGTGGTAGCATCGGTGTCAACGGTGGGGCTACCTTCCTTGAAATAAACCGTGTGAGCCAGGTGTTCGACAAGTCTTACGAGTTCCACCTGCCTGATATGGCTGAGTAGTGTAAGGCTGATGGTTGGGTGCGTGGTCGCAATGGCTCGCAGCCATGCCGCGATGCCCTCCCGTCGCCTGGAGCACCAGGTCGCCGTTAGGGCAGCTACCAAATAATAAAGGGGAACCCTTGGCGGGGCTCCCCTTTATTATACATATAGGTGGTGTGGTTACCACCTCCGTTTTTTAGAGAATAGCGGTTTGCCACTAAACTTACGGTAAAGTTTCCAGCCGAGCAGGGCAGCATCGAACATGCCTACTCCAGTAGAAAGCAGTCGGTTGAGGCGCTTCGAGGGTGTAGCGTAAGCCTCGGGCTCGTCCTTGGCAAAGAGCTGTTCCCATAGTTTCTTAATCTGCTGGCTGTCGGCCTCTATCTCCTTGCCCAGCGCGTCGCGTCGGGCCCTTATCTCAGCGAGCGAGTTGTATGAAGTAGATGCGCTGTCGTTGGTCATAGCTTATTTCTCCATTAATATACTTGCCAGAAATCTTACTAAGGGGCGCTCTATCCATTGTTTGCGGAAAGCCAGGCATAGCAGCAGACCCATGAAGTAGCAGCCCGCTACCAGGCCAAAGGCCATCGCCGTACCCATGACGGAGGCAAGGGCATAAGCCACGGCAAACGATAGGTAGATGAGGGTTAGCATGAGCAGCACAGCGATGATGACGCTGATGGTGGCCACGGTAAGCAGCCGTACCACCTTGTCAACTACGTTGAGCTTGATGTACTCGCCACGCAGGCCGATGTAGTGCTTGATGGCTTCGACCAGCTGTCCTATCGTCTCGATGTTTCTGTCATTGGAGAACATGCGCACCCGTGTTAGTCTATAGCGTCGCCAGCAGCGTCCTTGATGTCGTCTACCAGGTCTTCAACCTGCTTACGGCTCAGGTTGATGTCGTGCTTCTTGCAGAAATCGTCAACGGCGCCCGAAATCTTCTTGCGGGTGTCCTCGCCTTTCTCAGGAGCCAAAATCAAGCCTAAGGCGGCACCGGCGAGAGCGCCTCCTAAGAATGCTCCAATGTAACCTAATGTTTTCATACGTCTTATTTTTTTAGGATTAATAATGTCTGTGGCGTTGGTAGTACCAATACCATTGGCAAATGTAAGAAAAGAAAATATAATGGCCATAAAAAAGTAGACATTTTTTGTTAAAAGTGTTGCTTTTGACGCTTTTAACAAACTTTATGCGGGCAAACACACTTTTTGTGCAAGATATTTTGTAATTTCGCAACAAATTCAAAGACAGTAATTAATCTCAAAATAGCTTACGCAATTATGAAAAAAAGTTTAGTAATGTGTGCGACACTCTGCGCAGCGCTGGTTATGGCAAGCTGTGGCTCAAGCAAGGATAGCGCATTCAAGAAGGCATACGATAAGGCAAGGGCCCAGGAACAGCAGGTGGCTACCCAGCCCGAGACTCAGGCTCCGGTGGTAGCTCCCATCGTGGAGAAACCTGCTACGGAGACTACCGTAGTTGACAATGTAGACAATGCCAATGTACGTACCGAGGATGTTACACTTGTAAGCGGTGCCGGTCTGCAGAACTACAGCGTGGTTGTTGGCTCTTTCTCTCTCAAGGCTAACGCCGAGGGCTTGCAGAACACGCTCAAGGCTGCCGGTTATCAGGCTCAGATAGTTCTCAACCCTACCCGTGGCATGTATCGTGTTGTAGCTACCACTTTCGCCGACAAGGCTGCTGCCGTACAGAGCCGCAACCAGTTCCGTGCCGGTAACTACCACGATGCCTGGCTTCTCTTTAAAAAGTAAAATATAGTATGCGTGTTCTTTCTATCGATTATGGTAAGAAACGCACAGGAATAGCAGTGACTGACCCGTTGCAGATAATCGCCAACGGGTTGGCCACTGTTTCTACATCTCAGTTGTTCGACTTCCTGGAAACATACATCGCCCGCGAACCCGTAGAGCGTATCGTGGTGGGCAAGCCCATGCAGACTAATGGCGCCCCGAGCGAGAACCTGGCACGGGTGGAGCTCTTTGTGGCTCAGTGGAGGCAAAAGCGCCCTGAGATACCTGTCGAGTTTTATGACGAGAGGTTCACCTCGGTGCTGGCGCACCAGGCGATACTGGACAGTGGCGTTCGCAAGAAAGTCCGGAGGGAGAACCGGGGGCTGGTAGACGAGATTAGCGCTACTATCATTCTGCAGGACTGGATGAACGCGCGTAAGTAGGCCCCGGATAGTTATAATTTTTGTTTTTATGATATTACCTATTTATATATATGGGCAACCTGTGCTTCGCAAGGTGGCCGAGGACATCACCCCAGAGTACCCCAGTCTGAAGGAACTTATCCTGAATATGTACGAGACCCTCGATGCGTCAGAGGGAATAGGGCTGGCGGCTCCCCAGGTGGGCTTGGCCATTAGGCTGGTAGTGATAGACCTGGACGTGCTCAAGGAGGAATTTCCTGAGTATGCCAACTACCGTCATGCCTTTATCAACCCGCACATTGTGGAGTACGATGAGGACTCTAAGAAGGAGAGCATGGAAGAAGGGTGCCTCAGTATTCCCGGTATCCATGAGTCCGTGGTTCGTCCTACACGTATCCACGTAACTTACCTTGATGAGGATATGTGCCCCCATGACGAATGGGTGGACGGTTACCTGGCTCGGGTGATGCAGCATGAGTTCGACCACTTGGAGGGAACGATGTTTGTAGACCGCCTGTCGCCCCTGCGCAAGCAGTTGATACGAAGCAAACTCAAGGCGCTTACTCAGGGTAAGTATCGGTGTGCTTACCGTACCAAGCCGGTACGGCGCTGAGTGCCGTGGCCTCTATAGGTGTTCCGGATAGAGGTCGGTATAGATAGGGACACCAATGTATGAAGGATAATGACAATGGCAATGATGTTACGGGCAATGACGGGAGTAGCGGGAAGCATGCTGCGCATGGGGCTGAGGGCCTTGGCCAGTAGTGTGGCTCGTGGTAAGCGCTTGGCGGTGACATGGTTGCTGCTGTTGGCAGTCCTCTCACCTCTGCGAGCTCAGTATAACACCGACAGGCTGATGCTGAGCGGTGAGGTAGCCCTGCATTACGAGGACTATGTACTCTCCATCCAATATTTTAACCAAGTAATAGTTCTCAAGCCGTACCTGTACCGTCCGTGGCAGTACCGGGGAATAGCCAAGTTCTGCTTGGAGGATTTCAGCGGAGCCGTGCATGATGTGTCGCAGGCCATCAGGCTTAATCCATATATCGATGGACTGTACGACCTGAGGGCTATCTCGCAGGTTCGGCAGAACAAGTACAGCGAGGCCATAGCCGACTACACCCGCGCCATACGTCTTAATCCCGACCAGCGTAACTACTGGTTCAACCGGGTGCTTTGCCGTATGAATAACAAGGACTATAAGCAGGCTCACCTGGATCTGGACACTATTGTCAGTAAGTGGTCCAAGTTTGCCAACGCCTATTCGCTTAATGCTGAGGTCTATCTCAAGGAGAAAGATACTACCGAAGCGGCTAAATGGCTTGACAAGAGTCTGGCGATAGACCCCTACGACGGCGACTCATGGTCTACACGTTCGTACATCAGCTTGGCGCGGCACGAATGGCGGGACGCCGATAAGTTCCTGAGCAAGGCTATCCATCTGAAGCCCAAGGTGGCGGGAAATTATGTGAACCGCGCCTTGGCCCGTTACAACTACAACAATCTGCGTGGTGCCATGGCCGATTATGACATGGCGCTCGACCTGGATCCTAACAACTTTATCGCTCACTATAACCGTGGTCAGTTGCGTATGCAGTTGGGCGATGATAACCGTGCCATCTCCGACTTTGACTACGTTATCCACATGGAGCCCCACGACTACTTGGCCATCTTTAACCGTGCCCTGCTGCACGACCGGACGGGCAATTTGCGTGCTGCCATCCGTGATTACAGTACGGTAATAGCCCAATTCCCTAATTTCTGGACAGGTTTGTCGTATAGGGCAAAGGCTTACCGTAGGCTCGGAATGACCGCCAAGGCCGAGATGGACGAGTTCCGCATCTTCAAGGCACAGATGAACAAGCACCTGGGCATCCAGCCGCGTTGGAGTAAGAACAAACGCCGCGAAATGCGTAAGCGCAGCGAGATAGATCCTGAGAAGTACACCAGTCTGGTGGTGCCCGACGAGAATACTACGGGTCAGGAGTACAAGAGCGCTTTCCGCGGCAAAGTGCAGAACCGGACAGTGGATGTGGAGTTTATGCCGATGTACGCCCTGTCGTTCTTCAAGTACAATAATGGAGTGAACTCGTACCAGGCATTTGACCGCGATGTCGAGGCGTTTAATACCGCGGCCACCCACGAGGCTGCCGGGCATAAGATATATGTAACTTGCAATCCGCCCCAGCTTACCGAGGCCCAGTCGCAAGCCTTCTTCCACCTGGCCGACTCGCTTACGGCCATCATAGAGAAGGCTCCCCGTGTGGCCAGCGCACGGCGTCCACTGATGCGCAGGGCTGTGGTTTACTCGGTGGTACAGGATTTTGATGCAGCCATCAGCGACCTTACGGTAGTGCTTCAGTCTGACACTCTGTCGGTTATGGCCTATTGGCAGCGCGCCGTTTGCCAGCATCTCATTAATGAGTTTGACCGTACGCATGGCGTCCAGGTGGCCGATGCGGCTGCCCGCATGCTCCGTGTGAGGGTCGACTTAGACCGCGCTATTGCCTTGGCCCCGCAGAACGCCTACCTATATTATGACCGGGCCAATCTTTATGCCTCGCAGGGCGAATACACCAATGCCATAGACGACTACACGCGGGCTATCAGCCTGGATGCCTACCTGGCTGAAGCCTACTTTAACCGTGGGGTGGCTTATGTGAAGAATGGCAACCGCTCGGCTGGCATTAGTGACCTGAGCCGTGCTGGTGAGTTGGGCATCTACAACGCCTATAGTGTCATCAAGCAGGTATCTACCAGTAAGTAGAGTTGTAAAAGGCCCGTGCGGCCGTTCACATCGGTGCGGCCGTGGGCAACGAAATAAGGGCAGTAATGAAAATTGCTGTCCTTTTGTTATTTATTGTCAAAACAAAGTATTACTTTTGCAGTGATTAAAATAAAACTAATTTGTATTATGGTTAAAATCACTTTTCCTGATGGCTCCGTGCGTGAATACGAGAACGGAGTAACGGGGTTACAAATCGCCGAGAGCATTTCGCCGGCTCTCGCTCGCAACGTTGTATCTTGCGGTGTCAATGGCGAAACAGTAGAGTTGAACCGCCCCATCAATGCTGATGCTTCTATCGCGCTTTATAAGTTCGAAGACGAGGAAGGCAAGCACACTTTCTGGCACACTTCGGCCCACCTGCTGGCCGAGGCACTCCAGGAACTTTATCCTGGCATCCAGTTCGGTTTCGGCCCTGCTGTCGAGAATGGTTTCTTCTATGATGTAATGCCTGCCGAGGGTCAGGTCATCTCTGAGAACGACTTCCCCAAGATTGAGGAGAAGATGCGCGAGCTGGCTAAGAAGAACGAGCCCGTGGTTCGTCGTGAGGTGTCCAAGTCTGAGGCTCTCAAGGAGTTCAAGGCTGCTGGCCAGGACTACAAGTGCGAACATATCGAGCAAGACCTTGAGGATGGCACCATTACTACATACACCCAGGGCAATTTTACTGACCTCTGCCGTGGCCCTCACCTCCTCTCTACGGGCGCGATTAAGGCTATTAAGATTACCAGCGTCGCCGGTGCTTTCTGGCGTGGTGATGCCAAACGCGAACAGATGACCCGTATCTACGGTATCAGCTTCCCCAAGAAGAAGATGCTCGACGAGTATCTTGTTATGCTTGAAGAGGCTAAGAAACGTGACCACCGTAAGATAGGCAAGGAGATGGAGCTCTTCTTCTTCTCTGACCGCGTCGGTAAGGGTCTGCCCATGTGGCTCCCCAAGGGTACCGAGCTGCGCCTTCGCCTGCAGGACATGCTCCGCAAGATACAGAAGCGCTTCGGTTACCAAGAGGTTATCACTCCCCACATCGGTTCCAAGAACCTCTACGTCACTTCGGGCCACTATGCTCACTACGGCAAGGATAGCTTCCAGCCTATCCACACTCCTGAGGAAAACGAGGAGTATATGTTAAAGCCTATGAACTGCCCTCATCACTGCGAAGTGTTTGCCTGTAAGCCCCGTTCGTACAAGGACCTGCCCCTGCGCGTAGCTGAGTTCGGTACCGTGTACCGTTACGAGAAGAGCGGCGAGCTTCATGGTCTTACCCGCGTCCGCTCATTCACCCAGGACGATGCTCACATCTTCTGTCGTCCTGATCAGGTCAAGGGCGAGTTCCTCCGCGTTATGGACATTATTCAGGCAGTTTTCAAGATATTCCAGTTTGACAACTTCGAGGCCCAGATTAGTCTCCGCGATCCTAAAGATAAAGAGAAATACATCGGTTCAGATGAAGTATGGGAAGAGAGTGAGGCTGCTATCAAGGAGGCGTGCGCCGAGAAGGGACTCGATGCCAAGGTGGAGTATGGCGAGGCTGCTTTTTACGGGCCCAAGCTCGACTTTATGGTCAAGGATGCCATCGGCCGCCGCTGGCAGTTGGGCACCATTCAGGTAGACTATAACTTGCCAGCTCGCTTCAAGCTCGAGTACACCGCCGAGGACAACACCAAGAAGACCCCGGTTATGGTTCACCGCGCCCCGTTTGGCTCACTGGAGCGCTTTACCGCTGTGCTGATAGAGCATACGGCAGGCCACTTCCCCCTGTGGCTCACCCCCGATCAGGTGGCTATTCTGCCTATCTCGGAGAAGTACAATGACTATGCCCGAAAGGTTGCCAAATATCTGGGTAATAATAATGTACGCGCCATCATCGATGACCGCAACGAGAAGATAGGCCGCAAGATTCGCGATAACGAACTGAAGCGTACTCCGTACATGGTTATCGTGGGCGAAAAGGAAATGGAAGAGGGCCTTGTCAGCATGCGCAAGCAGGGTGGTGGCGAGCAGGCCACTATGTCTATGGAAGACTTTGCCAAGCGTATCAATGACGAGGTGGCCGAGCAACTGAAGGCTACAGAGATAGAGCCTCAGGACTAATATAGGTTCTGACTACAGATAGAGAGGGTAGGGTAGTGTGCTGATAGCACGGCCCTGCCTTTTTTGTTTCCAGTCTCCATTGATACCGTAGCAGGGGCCAGGCTGTTGATGAGGGGTGGTCAGGATGCAGCAACAGCTGCGGAAAATGAAAAGACCGAACTTTAGCTTTCTAAAGACGGCTCCGGGAAACGTAAAGGCCGGTCTCCACGTCTCGGCCGATGTCCACGCTGGTTACCGGACTGGTCACCATAGATGTAATAATCGTCTGGAATACAAAAATAATCTGAATTATTCTTTGCTTGTTCCCGATTATTTAGTACCTTTGCAGCCGCTAATTATAATATAGTTGAATGAAAAATGACAGAATGAAGAATCAGTACCGCGTGAACGAACAGATTCATGTCCGGGAAGTTCGTGTGGTAAGTGAAGGTGGTTCCGAGGTGATGCCTACCCGTAAAGCGATGGATATGGCACGCCAGCAGGGCGTTGACCTTGTGGAAATTTCTCCCAATGCACAGCCCCCCGTCTGTCGTCTTATCGACTACTCAAAATTCCTCTATCAGCAGAAGAAGCGCCAGAAGGAAATGAAACAGAAACAGGTCAAGGTCGAAGTTAAAGAGATACGTTTCGGACCTCAGACTGATGAGCACGACTACCAGTTCAAGCTCAAGCATGCTCAAGAGTTCCTGCTCGAAGGCAACAAGGTGCGTGCCTATGTCTTCTTCCGTGGCCGCTCCATTCTCTTTAAGGAGCAGGGTGAGGTTCTTCTCCTCCGTTTTGCCAATGACCTTGAGGAATATGGCAAGGTAGAGTCTATGCCAGCCTTGGAGGGTAAGAAGATGTTCCTCTATCTGGCTCCTAAGAAAGCCGGTGTGGCCAAGAAGAGTCAGCAGAAGCGCGACCGCGAGGCCGAAGAGGCTAAGGCCAATGAGGCTGTGGCCGCGGAGAGTGCCCCGACCGACGGTGGACTTTTCGGTAATGCTAAGAATGGTGCCGAGGCCCTGCAAAAACTGAAGAAAGACTAAAACGTAGTGTGCGTAACGTCTTGGTATATACGTTACCACCTATCATAATAATAACAATTAAAACAACAACAAAAATGCCAAAAGTAAAGACAAACTCCGGCGCAAAGAAGAGATTTACTTTCACCGGTACTGGAAAGATTAAGAGACATCACGCTTTCCACAGTCACATTCTGACTAAGAAGACCAAGAAGCAGAAGAGAAATCTTGTTCACCAGACCATGGTTGACAACTCTAACCTGAAGCAGGTTCGTGACCTTCTCTGTCTCCGTTAACATTAACTTTTTAGTCGAACTATTAAAGAAAAGAAATTATGCCAAGATCAGTAAATCACGTTGCTTCAAAAGCAAAGAGAACAAGAATTCTGAAACTCACCAAGGGTTATTTCGGCGCACGGAAGAATGTTTGGACCGTAGCTAAGAACACCTGGGAGAAAGGTCTTACATACGCCTATCGCGACCGTCGTAACAAGAAGCGCACTTTCCGTGCACTCTGGATTCAGCGTATCAATGCTGCTGCTCGTCTGCAGGATATGAGCTACAGTCAGTTGATGGGTGCCCTGCACAAGGCTGGCATCGAGATTAATCGTAAGGTGCTCGCTGACCTCGCTGTAAATAACCCCGAGGCTTTCAAAGCTATCGTAGACAAGGTAAAGTAAATCAGCAAAGGTAGCCAAGCTACCTATGTGATATAAACAATTAAGCGCGGAACCTGTAGGTTTCGCGCTTAATTTGTTATAGAGGTTTTCCGTAATTATGGGCGTTGCAGTGGGGGAGGACTTTGTTGAGAGATGGGGTGACCCAAGGGATTGGGGTACTTAGGATGGGTACCCCGGGTTAGCCATTGATGGCTATGTCCTGCACTATCTCGCTCAGTGTGGGATGTATGTGTATCATGTCGGCCAGCTCAGATAATGTTACGTCCTTATTCATCAGTGCGGCTACTTCCTGAACCATGTCAGCGGCATGGGCGCCCAGTATATGGCAACCGATGATACGTCCGCCATCGCCCGTGATTATCTTGGCCAGTCCATCGGTAACCTCCTCGGCCAGGGCCTTGCCGTTGGCACGGTAGAAACCCTTGTGGGTCTTATAGGTGATACCATTGGTCTTGCAGGCATCCTCGGTTATGCCCACCGAAGCCACCTCGGGCAGAGTGAACACGGCCGAAGGCATGATGTCAAACCGTATGTGGTCGTGGCGTTTCAGTATATGGTTTACTGCACGCATGCCCTGGAAAGTGGCCGCATGTGCCAGCAGAGTCTTGCCGTTGACATCGCCGATGGCGTAGATACCATCAGCCGTGGTAAGCATGTTGTTGTCGGTAATGATGCCGCGGCGGTCAAACTCGATGCCCACTTGGGTCAGTTCTTCTTCGTCATAGTTGGGCTTGCGGCCTGTGGCCACCAACACGGCATCGGCATTCAGGTCGGCTATGGCCTGTACGCTGTAGCCCATGTTAAACTTTATGCCGTCTTTCTCCATCTTCTTGCGCAGGCGCTTGGCCAGGTCCTTGTCAATCATGGGCAGGCACTCTTTCAAGAACTCATATACTTCGACCTCGACTCCCATCCGGTTGAAGATAGAAGCAAACTCCATGCCTATGACGCCAGCTCCCACGATGGCGAGCCGGTGTGGCAGGGCCTTTAGCTGTAGCAGTTCGGTAGAGGTCATCACCTCGGATCTGTCTATATCGCCGATGGGTGGTAACTTGGCACTGCTGCCTGTTGCGATGATGATATTTTGGGCCTCGTAAGTCTCTCCGTCGGCCTCTACCTGCTTACCTCCAGCTAAGCGGGCATGCGCCTTGACCAGGGTGATGTGTGGCTGAGCCATTAGGGCCTCTACACTCTGTCGGAGTTGCGCGCTCACCTCGTCCTTGCGCTGCATGGCAGCTTCGAAGCCGGTACCCTTGAGCGAGTCGTGAACCAGACACTTGGTGGGGATGCACCCCTCGTTCAGGCAGGTACCCCCAGCCTGTCGGTCTTCAAAGATGATGACCTCCAGACCATTCTTGGCAGCATACTGAGCGGCCCGGTATCCTCCCGGGCCGCTTCCTATAATAATCAGATCAGTCTTTGTCATTTACCAGTTGCTTGTAAGTTAGTATCGGATGCTTGGCAGCCAGTACGTCGTCCACTCTGGCAATGGGCGTGTTGTGCGGAGCCGATTTTACTACGTCCGGTGTGTCCTTGGCCTCCTGCGCTATCTTACGCAGAACAGCTATGAACCCGTCAATGGTCTGCCTGCTCTCGTTCTCGGTAGGCTCTATCATCATAGCCTGATGGAATAGCAACGGGAAGTAAATCGTTGGCGCATGGTAGCCATAGTCGAGCAGACGCTTGGCCACATCCATGGTCGTAACATCGGTACTCTTGTCCTTCAAGCCATCGAATACGAACTCATGCTTACACAGCCCAGTGATGGGAAGCTCATATACATCCTTTAGGCTCTCCTTGATATAGTTGGCGTTGAGCGTGGCCAGCGGGCCCACCATCTTGATATTCTCGCGACCCAGCGACAGGATGTAGGTGTAGGCACGCAGGATGACCCCGAAGTTGCCCAGGAAAGCCCCCACGTGGTTAAAGCTGCTGTTGCTCACGGCAAACTTGCTATCGGCCTTGAATACGTGTGGCGAAGGCAGGAACTGCTCCAGGCCAGCCCGCACGCCGACTGGGCCGCTACCTGGGCCACCGCCACCGTGCGGCGTTGAGAATGTCTTATGCAGGTTTACGTGCATTACGTCAAATCCCATGTCGCCCGGACGGCACGCCCCTAACATGGGGTTCAGGTTGGCACCATCATAGTACATCAGCGCACCACAGGCGTGCACCAGCTTGGCTATCTCGGGTATCTCGGTCTCGAAGAGGCCCAGTGTATTAGGATTGGTCATCATAATGGCTGCAATGTCGTCGCCTAAGAGCGGCTTCAAGTCCTCTACGTCGACCAGGCCGTTGGCCGTACTCTTCACCTCGACTATCTCTAATCCGCAGACGGCGGCCGATGCCGGGTTGGTACCATGTGCCGAGTCGGGCACGATGACCTTGACACGCTTGTCGTCGTGGCGACTCTGATGGTAGCTACGTATTATCATCAAGCCGGTGAGCTCGCCGTGAGCCCCGGCAAAAGGATTGAGCGTGAAGTCGGCCATGCCAGTCAGCTCGGCCAGGCTATGCTGCAGATTGTACTCCACTTCGAGTGCGCCCTGACAACTATCAGCCGGCTGCAGGGGGTGCAGGTTGGCAAACTGAGGCAGATTGGCTGTCTCCTCGTTGATGCAGGGATTGTACTTCATAGTACAGCTGCCGAGGGGGTAGAACCCGTTGTCCACGCCAAAGTTGTTACCACTCAGATTGGTATAATGTCTTACCACCGTGAGCTCATCGCACTCGGGCAGGTCGGCATCGTGGGCACGGCGCAGGTAAGCCGGCAGTTCATGATGGCCAAAGCGGTTGCGGGGCAGGCTATAGCCCTTGCATCCAGGGTGCGACAGCTCGAAAATAAGGTTTCCGTATAATCTATTATTCATGGCACAACTTAATTAAATGGTCTACTTCTTCCTTAGTGCGTTTCTCGGTTACGGCCATCATCAGCGTGTGGTCGCCCACCTTGACTCCGCCCAGTATACCGTTGGCTTCCAGCTTCTGGAGCAGGGCATCTACATCGCCCGTGTAGTTGATGCAGAACTCATTGAAGAACGGCTGGTCAAAGGCAGGGGCAAACAGCTCGCTGGCCAGCAGTTGCTCGTACAGATAGTGGGCTCCGTCGTACGACAACTGGGCTGCCTCCTTCAGGCCTTCCTTTCCCATTAGGCTCATGTATATGGTTACATAGAGCGCCATGAGCGACTCGTTAGAGCAGATGTTAGATGTGGCTTTCTGGCGCCTGATGTGCTGTTCGCGAGCCTGCAGGGTGAGTACGAAGGCCCTCTGCCCGTTGCTGTCGAGGGTTTTTCCGACGATACGGCCAGGCATCTTGCGCATCAGTTTCTCTGTACAGCACATATAGCCTACCGATGGGCCGCCAAAGGTCATGGGTATGCCGAGCGACTGCCCGTCGCCGACTGCTATGTCGGCTCCCCATTCGCCGGGAGTCTTGAGCAGAGCCAGGTCTGCGGCTACGCTGTTCATTATCAGCAACGACTTGTGGGCATGACAGCTGTCAGCCAGTCCGCTGAAGTCCTCGATGATACCATAGCGGTTGGGCTGCTGAACCACCACGCCGGCTGCGGGAGTCTCGTCGAGCAGGGCGTCGAGGGCAGAGCGCGACATGACACCGTCCTGAGCCGGCACGGTAACTATCTCTATGCCATGGTAGTGTGCATAGGTATCTACTACGGCCCGCGTCTTGGGGTCGAGCGTTTCAGAGACCAGCACGCGGTTCGACTTCTTACTCGATGCGTTGGCCATCAGCACTGCCTCGGCTGTGGCCGTGGTGCCGTCGTACATAGAGGCGTTAGATATGTCCATGCCGGTAAGCTCGCTCATCATGGACTGGTACTCGAAGATGTAGTGCAGGGTTCCCTGCGATATCTCGGCCTGATAGGGCGTGTAGCTGGTCAGAAACTCAGACCGCTCTATCAGCGACGGGATGGCCGAAGGTGTATAGTGGTCGTACACACCGGCACCGGCAAAACACACCAGCTGGTGGTTGTTGTCGGCCAGACGGCCTATGTACTGCCGTACCTCGACCTCGCTCATGGCCTCGGGTAACTGGTAGTCGCCCTTGAACCTTATCTGGTCGGGCACCTCGGCATAGAGATCGTCCAGAGAACCCACGCCTATGCGCGCCAGCATCTCCCGGATGTCCTCGTCGGTTTGTGGAAAATATTTGTAAGCCATAGTCGCAGAGGGCATTTTATTTGGTAAACTCTTCGTAAGCCTTGGCATCCATCAGGTTGTCCAGCTCGCTCTTGTCGGCCAGCTTTACCTTGATAATCCAGTTGGCAAAGGCGTCCTCGTTAATCTTCTCGGGCTGATCTTCCAGCTCCTCGTTTACTTCGGCCACCGTGCCGCTTACGGGCGAGTTCAGGTCCGATGCAGCTTTAACACTCTCTACTGCGCCGAACTCCTCGCCGGCTGTAACCTCATCGTCTACTTCGGGCATGTCTACATATACCACGTTGCCCAGCTCATGCTGAGCGTAGTCGGTTATTCCGATGTAGCCATACTCGCCTTCTACCTTTACATACTCGTGCGACTCTGAGTAATAGAGTCCTTCCAATACTTTAGCCATAGTTATTTCTGTTATATAAGTTATTATTCTGTGTGAAATGGGGTTATTTGTGATAGTGCTTCTCGTAGAACTTCTTCTTGACGATAGTGCCAGGGAACGTCTTCTTGCGAATCTGAACCTCGACGGTGTCGCCCAGCTTGATCGAGGCGTCAACCAGTGCCACGGCACAGCTCTTGTCTACCGAGAGCAGGCGATAGCCGGTGGTAACGACACCTACCTCGCGGCCGTCCTTGAGGACAGGGTAGCCATGACGTGGCACAGCGTGCCCCTGCAGTTCTATGCCTCGTAGCCGGCGGCTCACCCCGTTGGTCTTCTGGTCAATGAGTGCCTCGCGACCGATAAACTCGGGCTTGTCCAGCTTGCAGAACATGGAGAGACCTGCCATAACGGGCGAAATGTCAGCACTCAGTTCATCGCCATAGAGGGGCAGGCCCACCTCGAAGCGCAGGGTGTCGCGGCAGCCCAGTCCGCAGGGCTTGCAGCGGCCGCTGGCCATCAGTTTGTCCCAGGCGCTGCGTATATAGTCGTGCGAGCCGTAAATTTCGAAGCCATCTTCGCCAGTATAGCCCGTGCGCGACACGATGAGCTGCTCGCCAGGAACGTCGATGGTCTTAGCAGTGTAGAAAACCAACTCACTGCAGGGCAGGCCCAGAATCTCCTCCATTACCTGGGCCGACTCGGGGCCCTGTACAGCCAGCTGCCCGTAGTAGTCAGACTGGTGGGCTATGTTCACGTTCATCCCCTCGGTGTGGTCGGTCATCCAGGCCACATCCTTGTCTATGTTGGCTGCGTTGATGACGATGAAGAAGTCTTGCTCGCCCATCTTGTAGACCAGCAAGTCGTCTACCGTGCCTCCATCGGGATAGCACATCATGCCATAGTATATCTTGCCTATCGGGGCGTTGGTCACGTTGTTGGTGAATATATGGTTTACATACCGTTCGGCATCGGGGCCAGTAACCCTGACCTCTCCCATGTGCGAAACGTCGAACACGCCACAATGCTGGCGTACTGCGTTGTGCTCATCGATGATGGATGTGTACTGAATAGGCATGTCGAAACCGCCAAAAGGTTGAATGAGCGCACCCAGCGCCACATGTTTGTCATACAGACAGGTTCTCTTGTTTTCCATATACCTTAGTTATATTATAAATCGTTAGTGTTCTGTAGTAATGCGTCCCTCTATATGCCTATAAAGGTCGGGTCCAGGTATTCGCGCTCTATGTCGGCTATGCCCGCCTGGTCCTTGGCAGTCAGCGTGTAGTGGTGCTCACACAGGGAGGCCCTTAGCCGCGCCCGTATGTCGGCAAAGGGGATTGGGGTGTAGTCCTTGAGCAGGCATATACGCTGCCGCACGCTCTCTACACCGTGCTTGTCCAACTTCTGCCGTGATGGCGTGATAGCCTTCAGCATGTTCTCCATGTCCGTATCATAGAGCAGGGTGCCGTGGGCGATGTTGCTGCCCGGAAGGTGATAGATGGCGTTGCCCGAAACCTTGCGGTCGCCTATCATAATGTCGTTGTGGTCGTTCTTGTGAGCATCTATGCCCATCGCCTGCAGGCTGCCGGCCACCATGTCCAGGTAGCGGGAAAATGTCTGGTCAACATTCTCATCGGGAGTGATGTACGAGAGCATCACGTTGCTCATGTCGGCATACACGCAGCCGCCCCCGCTCTTACGGCGGAACATGGCTATGCCGTGCCGACGGCAGTAGTCGATGTTAACCTCGTTCTGGGGAACCTGATTGCGTCCGAATATGACAGAGGGAGTTACCTGCCACATAAAAAAGCAGTCCTCGCCCCTCAGAATGTGCTGTGCTACGTACTCTTCCATGGCCAGATAGTAGCTTAGTCGCCTGGGCTGTGTGTCGCCCGATTCTATATAGATCATAGATGGTCTTCTTTAATGGTAATGTGATATGCAAAAATAGTAATAAAATGCTGAATGGCCACACATCTTTAGTTATTTATTCTGAAAAACGTTAACTCTTTTCTGCTCGGGCCCCCTGCGGCTCTTACAGGGATCCCGATGTGGGTTGCCGGAAGGGTTTTGAAAGGTAAGAAGTAAAAGGGTAAAAGAATAAAAAGCACTGCCTGAACGCTGGCGCTGACATTCTGTACGCCAAGGGTGGTCATGTAAATCGTAGAGACCGGTCTTTACGATGCTGGGAGCCACCTTTATGATGCTGGGAGCCGTCATTAGAAAGCTAAAGCTCGGTCTTCTCATTTTTCGCGATAATCGCTGGTTTGGCAGAGACTATTCTCGGGCAGTGCTTTTTATTCTTTTACCCTCTTGCTTCTTGTACTTTTCTGCGTGGAGGTTACTTTCTGTAAAATAGGTGTTTTCCTTGGCCTTATAGGAACGTCCTTGCAAGGTGATGCAATCATCACACAAGCAGCGCGCGCTGTAAGCGCAAAAGTATAAAGCCTGGGGCAGCGTCCCTGGTGTCGTCCCCCACATAAGCAACGCGCGCTGTAGGCGCAAAAACAGTGTAAGCCGAGTGTCACGAGCTTGCTTGGGTGGCCGAGGCGCAGCCTGTTTTCTATAAAAGTAGCTGTAGGCGTTACCATCGCAGGCATGCCTGGCAAATGGGGAATGGCCTGTTTATGTGGTTTCGCGCTTATAGCGCGACAGCAGATCGATTGCTATGTACTTGGGGCGTTGCCCCAGGCTGTAACTGGTTGTGCTTACCATGCGCATTGACGACACTGATTTGTTCCTGGTCATCATAAAAACTGAGGGAAAGGTCTCCGTAGAACCAGGCAGATGGGGAGGGGGTGGGGGAGAGCTCGCCGCGCTATTTCAGGCGGACAACAAGGGTCTTGAACCAGTCTTTGAGCACCCCGTAATACTGATCTTGCGAGTCGGACACAAGGATGATCACCTGCGAGCCATTGGCCAGACGTGGGCCCAGGCACATGCCTTCGTAGTTGGCCAGTGAGTGGTTAAACAGCGTTAGCCGCGTCTGCCACTGGGTCAGCAGATGCTTGTCCATATACAGGACATCGTCGCGGTTCAGACAGTCCTCGCTGGTGAGGGGCGTGTCGGGCCAGGCCTGAAAGAGTCGGCAGTTGACGTACGAGCCCAGTTTGGCTGGCGACACATAGAACTCGCGCTCCAGCACCAGCAGCGAACCGTCGCTCAGCGGGGTTATGGTGGGCACGCCCATGGCAAAGAGCGCGCTGGTACGGGTGCTCAGCGGTGCATCCGTCAGGTAGGCATATTGGGCTATGGGCTTCAGCGCCTCGTCGAACGACTGGAAGCGCAGCCGGTTTCGAGCCCCGTTTCGGGAGTCGCTGCATGGGCCATCGCCGTCGAGTGTGCCCTCGTTGCAGGTCCATACGCGGTGCGTGTAGGCGTTGTAGCCCAGTGCCTCAAAGCCTAAGTTCCTGTCTGCCTTGCGGTATATCGCGGGCACCTCGGCCTCGCGGTGGGTGAGCTGGCCGTTGGGGTCGTACTCCAGGATACGGCCATCGGCCTCACCGCTTATCAGAACCGTCTGTGAGACAGGGAGGTAAGCAATGCCCTCGCCATCACGGTTGGCAAGCTGCGAGCTACAGAACCCGCGGTTAACTACCTGTATGAGTTGGCCCGAGATGGAGTCGATGTCGATGTCAAAGATGAAGAAACCATCCGTTTTAGACTTGTCGCTGACTACCAGGTACTGGTTGTCGCGGTAGTGGGTTATGCCGCTGTAGTTGCCTGCGGGCACGGTGGCTGGGAAGTGGCGTTGCTCATTGGCCCGCACCACCTGTACTGTATCTCTGGGCTGAGTGCCGGCATGGGCAGGCAGCGCCGTGGCTATCAGGGCCACTATGCAGGGGATGAATAATAATGGTTTAGCTGTGGGTATAGGTAAGTACATAGTCAGGGGTTACACGGTAGTGTACGTCGAGCGTCTTTGGAACTTTCAGAACGTCTACCCGGAGCGTGCCCGATGTGCTGGGCGTCATGGGCTCGACCCGCATCTCCAAGTATTGCAGATTTTCCTCGGCACACAGTTTGTACACGGTCTCTTTGGCGCTCCAGTGGAGCAGTTGCGAGGTGGTGTCGGGTGTTAGCTCGTCGGGCCTGACAAACTTGGAGAGCACTCGCGCTACCCGCGTGCTGTAATATTCGATGTCGATCGCCACGTGCTCATGGCGCGAGAGGATGAGGGCAGCGTAGCCACGGGTATGGCTGATGCTCACGTGATAGCCGTCTACCCTCGGGCGGTTCAGCTCGTCGTGGGCAATGCGCTTAGAGCTGTCGCCCGTCATGGCAAACAGCAGTGCATAGACCGCCAGCACCTCGCGCCGTCGTGCGTCGGCATGGTAGCGCTCGGCCTCGGTCACTCTGGCCAGTCGCGGATCCTGGGCCATGAGCTGCTCGGTGGTGTCCTCTATTGCCCATAGGCCGAGCTGTATGCCAGGGGCTATGGACTCGATGCTTAGCAGTGCCATGCGGTCAGTCCTTGTGATCGTGTACGATGACCTTGACACGGCTAATGCGGCGTTCCTCGACAGCCATCACCTCAAAGGTAAAGTTCTTGTAGTCAATGCGTTCATGGAGCGTCAGGAAGTCGCCCTTTATCTCTAACAGCATGCCCGCTATGGTGTCGGCGTCGCCACATACTTCGGTAAAGGTGTCGTCGTCTATATTCAGGATGCGGCACAGGTCGCTCAGTAGCGTCTTGCCCTCGAACAGATACGTGTTGTAGTTTATCTTCGAGTATGTTTTCTCATCGTCATCGTACTCGTCGTTTATCTCGCCCACTATCTCCTCCAGGATGTCCTCTAACGTTACCAGTCCGCTGGTACCTCCAAACTCGTCGACCACGATGGCTATGTGTACCTTGTTCTCCTGGAACTCGCGGAGCAGGTCGTCTATCTTCTTTGTTTCTGGTACAAAATAGCCTGGACGTATCAAACTCTGCCACCGGAACGTAGCCGGCTTGGACACATGGGGCAACAGGTCCTTGATATACAGTATTCCGCGTATGTTGTCGTCGTTGTCCTGATACACGGGGATGCGGCTGTAATTGTTTTCGAGTATGCAGGAGAGCACCTCGGCAAACGTGCTGCGTATGTCGATGTCTACTATGTCCTGCCGGCTGGTCATTACCTCCTTGGCGGTCTCGTCGCCAAATCGGATGATACCCTGCAGGATGCTCTGCTCATCCTTGATGTCGTCCTTGTCGGTCAGCTCAAGCGCCTGTTCCAAGTCGTCTACGCTCAGGCTTTGCTCCTCCTTATGAACGACCTTCTCCAGAAATATGCCGCTCTTGATGAGGATGGTCTCGATGGGCCAGAACAGGCGGCGCATGAACATGATGCCACTGACAGACTTGCGGCAGTAAGCCAAGGGGGCTTGCCGGCTGTATACCTTGGGCATTATCTCGCCAAAGAGCAGCAGCAGAAAAGTAAGGATAACTGTGAGGCTGACAAACTGTATCCACACGGCCTTGGGCCCGAAGGTTACTAACGAGCCGAAGGCATAGTTGCACAGCATGATGATGGTAACGTTGACAAAGTTGTTACCTATCAGAATGGTGGCCAGCGTACGTTCGCCATCGGCCCGTAGCAGTTGGATACGCTTGTCCTTGTTGTCTTTCTCGAGTTCCAGCTCGGCCACATCGGTGGGCGACAGGCTGAAGTAAGCTATCTCTGAAGCACTGATGAAGCCCGATACCCCAAGGAGTATGGCGGCCATGATTAAGGAGAAAATGGCTCCCATGGAGGGGGCATTAAAGGTAACATCCTTAACGGCTTCAGTCAAAAAAGTAATGTCCAATGTGTAAGAGTTTAGAACGGTAACTTGTCGTTGCTGGGTTGCTCGGCGGCCTGAGTGGCACTCTGCGTGGCCTGCGAGGTGCCCTGTGCCTGCTGCCGTGGCGTCAGCATTTCCATGTTTTCAACTAAAATCTCAGTAACGTAGCGGCGCTGTCCGGCCTTGTCATCATAAGAACGGTAGCGTATGCGGCCCTCTATGTAGAGTTTGTCGCCTTTCTTGACGTACTTCTCTACTACTTTGGCCAAGCTGCGGTAGAATACCAGGTTGTGCCAGTCTGTGTGGTCGGGTACCTGGGTACCGTTCTGCAGGGTGTAGCCGCGCTCGGTAGTGGCCAGCCTTACCTGAGCCACGGCCTGGTCGGCATCGTAGTAGCGTACATCGGGGGCAGCCCCCACGTTGCCTATCAGCATAACCTTGTTCATAAGTCGGCCTCCTCTTTCCAGCGTCCTAAGTAGGTGAAGCGAAAATTCTTGCCCTTGGCCGAGGGAAACTGGCTGCGGGGGTCAACCCGATGGCGCAGATGGTCTACGATGCGGTTGTAGCAATCCAGGCCAGACACGGCCTTGCAGCGGGCCTCAAAATGAGTATCGCGGTATTCGTGCTTGCCGGTAGATGGAACCATAACCACCCGCTTGAAGTCGAGCGCGCCCTCGTACCATCCCTCGCAGGTCTCTGTGAGACGCGTGGCTACATTGGCGGCCAGCTCTCGGCGTTCTGGGGTGGGAGCCATCATCGGTCTTACGGCTTTTTTCTGCTTGAAGTCGGCCATGTTCTGGGCTGTAGTCTTAATCATAATGAAGTACACGCGCGGACGAACCTTGTAACGCTTAGGGAAGCAGACATCGCTATTGGCATAGTCACGGACATCCTTCTCCATGGCGGCATCAACATTGATTTCTGGGATAGAGCACAGAAAGTCTAAAGCCTCTTCGGCACTATACACAAGTGTTTCCTTATCAAAATACCGGATATATAAATTCATTAGTTTTTATGTTTCTCTATTAAAATAACAATAATAAAAAAAAGAGCGGCAAACGAGACTCGAACTCGCGACCCCGACCTTGGCAAGGTCGTGCTCTACCAACTGAGCTATTGCCGCAACAAATTTAGAAATGTTTATTTTGTGAAGAGGAGGAGACTCGAACTCCCACGATGCAATTATCACTACCCCCTCAAAGT
>JALEKD010000035.1 GCA_022769285.1 Prevotella sp. | reverse complement strand
ATTAGTAAACCATTGATTGTTTAATATAAAAGTTATGAAAAAATTATTGATTGTATTGGCTTTTGCCAGTGTATCTCTGTGCTCAATGGCACAGGATGCTGATCCTGTACAGAAGTACAGTGTATCGACCAATTCTTTTTGGAGCAACTGGTTTTTCCAGGTAGGTGGTGAGTGGAACGCTTGGTACTCTGGCCAGGAGCATGGCTCAAACCTCTCTAACAGCCCCGTCAAGGGTTTCCGCTCTAATCCCGGTGTTGCCCTTGCCATTGGTAAGTGGTTCACTCCTGGACTCGGTCTCCGTACCAAACTTCAGGGCATCTGGGGCAAGCAGGTTAATCCAAGCCCCCTGCGCACTGATGTAGGCAACAAGTACTGGACTCTTAACGAGCAGGTTCTGTTCAACTTGAGCAACATGCTTTATGGTTACAATCCTAATCGTGTTTGGAACTTTGTTCCATTCCTCGGTGCCGGCGTTTCTCGCTCTATGAGCTACAACACTTACGGCATGGGTCTTAGCGCTGGTATCCTGAACCAGTTCTATGTAAGCCGTAAAGTGGCTATCAACCTCGAACTTGGTTGGAACCGTCTGGAGAACGATGTTGATGGCTTCGATCACACAATTGGCAACCGTGGCTGGGATTCTCACGACAACGACCTCTACGCTGAGGTAGGTCTGACTTTCAACCTTGGTAAGGCTTCTTGGGACAAGACTCCCGATGTTGACGCTATCAAGGCTCTCTCTCAGTCTCAGATTGACGCCCTCAACGCTCAGCTCAACGATGCTAATGCCGAGAATGCCCGTCTGAAGAAACTGCTTGCTGAGCAGAAGGCTCCCGCAGCTAAGGAGTTTGTTACAACTCCTGTATCTGTATTCTTCAACATCAACAGGGCCAACATCGCCTCTAAGAAGGATCTCGTAAACGTACAGGCTGTTGCCAAGTATGCTAAGGACAACAACTCTAAACTGTTGGTTAACGGTTACGCTGATAGCGCTACCGGTAAGCCTGCTTACAACCAGCAACTCTCTGAGAAGCGTGCTGCTACTGTAGCTGACGAGCTCGTTAAGATGGGTGTAAACCGCGACAACATTACTACTAAGGGTAATGGTGGCGTTGATGAACTGTCTCCAGTTTCATTCAACCGTCGTGCTACTGTAACTGTTGTAGAGTAATCTAAATTATTCGCAATATCATGGAGGGGATGCTTCTGCATCCCCTTTTTTTGTTTTCATCCTGTATAAAGATGCGTGCTGGTTCGTGCAGACACGTGGCTGGCTCGGGCGAAAGTCAACGGGGCTCGGTTAATAGTTGTGGTGATGGTAGAGATGGCTGCTCTATGAATGGCAGGGGGCTTGGCTCATGGCGTGCAGGAAGCGCGAAAAAATGAAATCTGGAGTATTTCTGAGTAAGCAGTGTGCGTGGTTTGCTGAGATGTTTCCGTCAAGACTTGAAGTGACAGCATTTCCCCCGAAACTACCACCGGAAGTGAAAGGGCGACCTTTAGCCTGCTAAAGATGGCTCCCAGTGAACTAATGACGGCTTCCGGCACCAAAAAGGTCGGTCTTCACGATTTTTGTGATATCTGTCACTATGATGGAGCACGCCTCTCTCCCTGGCGTTTCTTGCCTTTTGTATTTTCCCCTTTCCGTTTTTCCGTCCGTTCTTGGCTGTCCTATCACTATAATGGCCTTGGGATGGCGAAAAATGACGTTTTTTTGATATTTCTGAGAAGAAAAACGCGAAAAAGTTTGGATGAATAGAAAAATAGCTGTACCTTTGCAACCGCTTACGACAAGTAAGGGCGTTTAGCTCAGCTGGTTTAGAGCATCTGCCTTACAAGCAGAGGGTCGGCGGTTCGAATCCGTCAACGCCCACTGGGGTGTTTTGAGGGCGTGTCAGAACTTTTGTTTTGGTGCGCCCTCTCTATGTGTTTACGGGTGCCATCCTGGTTTTCACTATGGCGGTCGGTGAGACGGAAAAATAAAATTAATAAAAAATGGCGATTGTTTTGGTGGTTTGCGAAATTATCATTACCTTTGCAACCGCTTACAATGAGTGAGGGGCGTTTAGCTCAGCTGGTTTAGAGCATCTGCCTTACAAGCAGAGGGTCGGCGGTTCGAATCCGTCAACGCCCACTTAGGAGTCTTATAGTGGTTACTATAAGGCTCTTTTTGCATTTTTTTAATATAATGGTTGCCAAGTCTCAATTTTAATTCGTACTTTTGTACTCTCTTAATAAAGCATAGAATATGAATTTGGATTTACTGACTGCCATTTCCCCCATTGATGGCCGTTATAGAGGCAAGACAGAACCGTTAGCTAACTATTTTTCGGAGTATGCACTCATCCGCTACCGTGTTCGCGTAGAAATAGAATACTTTATCACCTTGTGCGAGTTGCCTTTGCCACAGCTGGCATCTTTCGACCATGCCCTGTTTGCGCGGCTGCGCCAAATATACCAGAACTTTACAGAGGCCGAGGCCCAGCGGGTCAAGGATATCGAGAAGATAACCAACCATGATGTCAAGGCCGTAGAGTATTTTATCAAGGAAGAGCTGGATAAGATAGGTGGGCTCGATGCCTACAAGGAGTTTATCCACTTCGGCCTTACCTCTCAGGATATTAACAACACCAGTGTACCTCTTTCTATTAAGGAGGCCCTCCACGACGTGTACTATCCTCAGGTTCAGAGCTTGATAGACCAGCTCTTGGCTTACGCCGAGGAATGGAAGAACGTGCCCATGCTGGCCAAGACCCACGGCCAGCCCGCTTCGCCCACCCGGTTGGGCAAGGAGATTATGGTGTTTGCCTACCGCCTGCAAGAGCAATTGGCCACCCTCAAGGCGTGCAAGCTCACCGCTAAGTTTGGCGGTGCCACGGGCAACTTCAACGCCCATCATGTGGCTTACCCCGATTACGACTGGAAAGCCTTTGGCAACCACTTTGTGAGCGAGAAGTTGGGCCTGGAGCGCGAGCAGTACACCACCCAGATAAGCAACTACGACCACCTGGGCAGCGTGTTCGATGCCATACGCCGCATCAACACTATCCTCATCGACTTGGATCGCGACTTCTGGATGTACATCTCCATGGAGTACTTCAAGCAGAAGATAAAGGCTGGCGAGGTCGGTTCGAGCGCCATGCCTCATAAGGTTAACCCTATAGATTTCGAGAACAGCGAGGGCAATCTCGGCCTGGCCAACGCCATTCTGCAGTTCCTGGCCCAGAAGTTGCCTGTAAGCCGCCTGCAGCGCGACCTTACCGACTCTACCGTGCTCCGCAATATCGGTGTGCCTCTCGGTCATGGCATCATAGCCATCCAGAGCACTCTCAAGGGGCTGGGCAAACTGATACTCAATGACAAGAAGATAGAGGAAGACCTGGAGAACACCTGGGCCGTGGTGGCCGAGGCCATTCAGACCATTCTGCGCCGCGAGGGCTACCCCCATCCGTACGAGGCGCTCAAGGCCCTGACCCGTACCAACCACACGATGACCGAGGCCACCATCCATGAGTTTATCAAGCAGCTTAATGTAAGCGACGCGGTGAAAGCCGAACTGATGGCCATCACCCCGCAGAACTATACAGGTATGTAGCGCATTATAATAGTAATATAACCGATAACAATAAATTATTAACAACAGCCGTGAGGCTACTAAAGTATTTTAAGACATGGATTTAGAAAACAAGTCTCAGAATCTTTCAGCTGGTCCGAGTGAGACCGGTGAGGACTTTGGCTCTACGGAGCGAACCAGTGCAAGCGCCAGACCGCAGCGCCCCCGTATCCGTACAACCCGTGCGTACAGCGACAATCATGACAACACTAAGGAGGGTGGGTTCCGCCCCGAGGGCTTTGGGGCCAATCTCCAGAGCTCAGCCAGCAATGGACAGCCTGGCGGTTTCCGTCCCCGATTCAATAATGGTGGCTATCAGCCCCGTGGCAGCTATGGTCATAGCCGTCAGCCTGGTGGCTATCAGCCCCGCCAGCAGGGTGGCTACCGTCCCCGTTATAACAATGGTGGCGACAGCGAGGGCTTCCAGCCTCGTCAGCAGGGCAACTATCAGCCCCGTCCACAGCAGGGTGCTTTCCGCCCCCGTTACAATGCCGCTAACGACGAAGGCGGCTTCCAGCCCCGTCAGCAGGGTGGCTACCGCCCCCGTCCACAGGGAGGCTATCAGCCCCGCCAGCAGGGTGGTTATCAGGGCCGCCCACAGGGAGGCTATCAGCCCCGTCAGCAGGGCGGCTACCAGGGCCATCAGCAGGGTGGCTATCAGGGCCGTAGCTATGGCCCTAATCGTGGCGGCTTCCGCCAGCGCTCGGCCGATTACGACCCTAATGCTAAGTATAGCATGAAGAAGCGCATCGAGTACAAGGAAGACCACATAGACCCCAATGAGCCCCTGCGTCTTAACAAGTTTTTGGCCAATGCAGGCGTATGCTCGCGCCGCGAGGCCGACGAGTTTATCCAGGCCGGTGTGGTAACGGTCAATGGTAAGGTCGTTACCGAGTTAGGAACCAAGGTTCTCCGCTCCGACGAGGTTAAGTTCCATGACCAGCCCGTCTCTATCGAGAAAAAGGTCTATGTACTGCTTAACAAACCTAAGGACTACGTTACCACCGTCGATGATCCGCAGCAGCGCAAGACCGTCATGGACCTTGTCAAGGACGCCTGTCCTGAGCGCATCTATCCCGTAGGTCGCCTGGATCGCAATACCATGGGCGTGTTGCTCCTTACCAACGATGGAGAGCTCGCCTGTAAGCTTACTCACCCTAAATTCTTGAAGAAGAAGGTCTATCACGTATATCTTGACAAGAACCTTACCGCCCACGACATGCAGCAGATAGCCGATGGCATCACCCTCGAAGATGGCGAGGTACACGCCGATGCCATAGAGTATGCCGATGACAACGACAAAAGCCAGGTAGGCATCGAGATACACAGCGGCAAGAACCGCATCGTGCGCCGTATCTTCGAGAGCCTTGGCTACCATGTTACTAAGCTCGACCGCGTCATGTTTGCCGGTCTCACCAAGAAGAACCTGCGTCGCGGCGACTGGCGTTACCTCACCGAGAAAGAGGTCGACATGCTGCGCATGGGCGCTTTTGAGTAAACTGATTACTAACGACTACAATTCATTTGTAAGATGAAAAGAACTAAAGTTGTCGATGCCCTCAAGAGCACCGATTTCGGTAAAGAGATAAATGTAAAGGGATGGGTGCGTACTCACCGCAGCAGCAAGGCTGTCGACTTCATAGCACTCAACGACGGTTCTACCATCAAGAACATTCAGGTGGTGGTAGACCCTGCCAAGTTTGACGCCCAGATGCTCAAGAACATCACCACCGGAGCCTGCATCAGCGCCACCGGTGTGCTGGTAGAGAGTCAGGGTGCCGGCCAGACGGTCGAGGTGCAGTGCGAGGCCCTTGAGATATACGGCCTTTGCGGCAGCGACTACCCCATGCAGAAGAAGGGGCAGAGCTTCGAGTACATGCGCCAGTACGGTCACCTGCGCCTGCGTACCAACACTTTCGGCGCCGTTATGCGCATCCGTCACAACATGGCCATGGCCATCCATACCTACTTTCATGAGCATGGCTTCTTCTACTTCCACACCCCCCTTATCACCGCAAGCGATTGCGAGGGGGCCGGTCAGATGTTCCAGGTAACCACTATGAACCTCTACGACCTGAAGAAGGAACAGAACGGCAAGATCAACTACGCTAACGACTTCTTCGGCAAGCAGACATCGCTCACCGTGAGCGGTCAGCTCGAGGGCGAGCTGGGTGCCACGGCCCTGGGAGCCATCTACACCTTTGGCCCCACGTTCCGCGCCGAGAACTCCAATACTCCCCGTCATCTGGCCGAGTTCTGGATGATAGAGCCCGAGGTCGCCTTTATCGACCTGGACGACTTGATGGAACTCGAGGAAGACTTTATCAAGTACTGTGTCAACTGGGCGCTCACCCACTGCAAGGACGACCTCGAGTTCCTTAACAAGATGATTGACAAGACCCTCATTGCCCGTCTGCAGTCGGTTGTAGGCGAAGAGTTTGTACGCCTGCCTTACACCGAGGGTATCAAGATACTTGAGGAGGCCGTGGCCAAGGGGCACAAGTTCGAGTTCCCCGTAAGCTGGGGCATGGACTTGGCCAGCGAGCACGAGCGTTATCTGGTAGAGGAACACTTTAAGAAGCCTGTCATTATGATAGACTATCCCAAGGATATTAAGGCTTTCTACATGAAGATTAACGACGACGGCCGTACCGTACAGGGCACCGATGTACTCTTCCCGCAGATAGGCGAGATTATCGGTGGCAGCGTGCGCGAGGAAAACTACGACAAGCTGATGTCTGAGATAGAGCGCCGCAACATCCCTATGAAGGACATGTGGTGGTATCTTGACACCCGCAAGTACGGTACCTGCCCACATGGTGGCTTCGGTCTCGGCTTCGAGCGCCTTATCCTCTTTGTTACGGGCATGCAGAACATCCGCGACGTCATCCCGTTCCCGCGTACACCCAAGACAGCTGAGTTCTAACCCCCTCGGTATCTATATAGCAGATGGGCTGGTGGAGTATAGCTTACTCCGCCAGCCCATCTGTTTTGTTGCTTGCCCTGATTGTCTGCACGTTGCCATTACAGCAGGTGGTAGGCCATGGCATAGCCCACGGCCTCCATCATATTGGTGGCTTTTAGCTTTCTGAATAGAGCCCTGCGGTGGGTTTCTATGGTGCTCTCTGTCCGGTTTAGTATATCGGCTATCTCCTTGGTCATAAATCCCTGGGCAGCCAGGCTTAGTACTTCTTGCTCCTTGTCACTCAGCTGGGGCATGGACATTCTCCTCCATCGCTCCTCGCCCTCGTCGAATATCCATAGGCTCGTAATTTTTTTATTATATGCAGTCATAATACTGGGAGACTTGTATGGCATCTCGCTCTGTATGCAAAACTCGAGCCAAGGTCTGCCATCGGGCGCTACTTGCAGCACTCTGCTCTTGTAGCAGATAGTTTTTCTCTTATATTTTGTGTTGAATTGTAAGTTGTAGGTGAATAAATAGTTGGTTTGTTCGTCTACGGGTATGTTTTTTTCTTGTTATTAGTTCTTGGTCTGCTATTTCAGTACTAGTAGTGAATTTTAGACTTTGCACAGGTAGCATATAAAAATGAGCCGTGCAAATAAATGCTATCACGGAAAACCATGGAAATGGAAATGGCCGGTGCCGTGAAGAACTTGTTGGATGTGGTTGAGGTTAGGATGATTGTATGGGGCCGATGGGGCGAGGGCCAGCCGGGGCATAGCCACCGCCGTGGCGAATGGCTATGCCGCATGTGTAAGTGGACTGGCCGCCGCCCTGTCAGGGCTGCTTGCCGATGTAAGCCAAGATGCCACCATCGACGTAGAGAATGTGGCCATTGACAAAGTCGGAGGCGTCAGAGGCTAAGAAGATGGCCGGGCCCATCAGGTCGTTGGGTGTTCCCCAGCGCGCGGCGGGTGTCTTGGCGATGATGAAGCTGTCAAAGGGATGGCGGCTGCCGTCGGGCTGGCGCTCGCGCAGCGGGGCCGTCTGCGGGGTGGCTATGTAGCCCGGGCCGATGCCGTTGCACTGGATGTTGTAACCGCCAAACTCGGAGCAGATGTTGCGTGTAAGCATCTTCAGACCGCCCTTGGCAGCGGCGTAGGCACTCACCGTCTCGCGGCCCAGTTCGCTCATCATCGAGCAGATGTTGATAATCTTGCCATGTCCCTTTTGCTTCATACCCGGAATGACCGCCTTGGCCACGATGAAGGGCGCGTTGAGGTCTATGTCTATCACCTGGCGGAAGTCCTCGGCCGTCATGTCCTCCATGGGTATGCGCTTGATGATGCCGGCATTGTTGACCAGGATGTCTATCGTGCCCATCGTGCGCTCTATGTCGGCCACCATGGCCCGTACCTCGTCCTCGCGCGTCACGTCGGCTATGTAGCCCTTAGCCTCTATGCCCTTGGCCCGGTAGTCGGCCAGGGCCTTGGCCAGATGCTGCTCCGAGCGGCAGTTGAACGCTATACGTGCCCCAGCCCTGGCAAAAGCCTCGGCTATGGCAAACCCTATACCATAGGCAGCGCCGGTTACCAGCGCTACGCGCCCCTCTAACGAGAAGCGGTTCATAATGTTCTCCATATCTGTTTACTTTAAGTCTGTAGTCTTGATTACGTTCATGTCTCCATAGTCCAGGTTCTCGCCAGCCATGCCCCATATAAAGGTATAGTTGCTGGTGCCGGCCGCACAGTGTATGGACCATTGTGGCGAGATGATGGCCTGCTCGTTGCTCATCCACACTACGCGCGTCTCCTGGGGCTCGCCCATGATGTGAGCTATGCGCTGCCCCTCAGCCACGTTGAAGTACAGGTAGGTTTCCATTCGCCGTAGGTGGGTGTGGGCCGGCATGGTGTTCCACACGCTTCCCGTCTTCAGCTCGGTTATACCCATCTGCAGCTGGCAGGTGCGCACGCCCGCCACGCCGTTGATGATGAGCTGGTGTATCACCCGGTCGTTGCTGCCGGCCAGGTTGCCGGCCTTGATGTTGTTGGCCTCGCCCAGTGTGACCCGCTTGGTGGGGTAGGTGGCATGGGCCGTGGCGCTGTTCATGTAGAATTTGGCCGGGTTGTGGGCATCGCGGCTGGTCAGGGTTATCTCGTTGGGATGCTTGTCGGTGGCGCGGCCCACGTACAGGCCCTCCATCATGCCCATGTCGTAGGTACGCCCATCGACCGTTACCGTGCCCGGGCCACCGATGTTGATGATGCCTATCTCGCGGTTTTCTAACAGCGTGCGAGCCTTGAGCGGCTCTATCGCTGCGAGCTTGAGCGGCTCGGTGGTGGGCATGGCTCCGCCGATGAGAAACCGGTCGTACATGGAGTACGTCCAGCACACCTCGCCGGGGGCAAATACGCGTTCTATCAGAAACTCCTTACGCAGCCGTTGGGTGTCGTAAGTCTTGGCGTCGGCCGGATGGTTGCTCCAGCGCACCTCATAGTGGGTCTTGTCTTGTGCCATAGTGCAGATACATGCGGCCAGGGCCGCTACGGTCATTAGTGTTTTTTTCATATTATGCTGTCAGTTTAGTTATTGTCGTTGTGGGACGCGGCGGGCTGCTCGTCGCCCAGTATGCGGCGGCGGTTGTACGTCATCAGCCCTACTGTCAGGGCTACCAGCAGGGCCGGCCCTATGTAGGGCAGATAAGCTGCCAGGCGGTAGGTGACCCATCCGAAGAGGGCCGACGAGAAGTCTAACGACCCACCCATGAACCCCTCGGGTATGTGGGCCGCGCTGTCGCCCGTGGCGGCATACACCGCCTGGGCCGCCTGGGTAAAGTCGGGAGCCATGTCGGTTACGAAGTACAGGCCCACGGTCAGCGCCACCAGACCCGTTATGAAGGTCTTGGCCACGTTGCCCCGTGTGTAGGGCAGCACTATGGGGAAGAGGTAGAACATGCCCGCCAGCGAGGCCAAGGGCAGAAACTGGTTGCCCGGCAGCACGATGGCCAGCACCAGCACCGTGGGTATGAGCAGCAGCGACACTACCAACGTGGTGGGGTGCCCTATGACCAGGGCCGGGCTCATGCCTATGTATATGCGTCGCCCGCTGAACCGCCGGGCCACTATCTCGCGCGTCTTGTTAGATATGGGCATCAGTCCCTCGATGAAGAGGCGCGTCACGCGCGGTATCAGCTCCATCACGGCGCCCATGGTGATGCCCAGGGTGAGGGCGCCCTTGACATCCTGGCGGGCCAGCACGCCTATGAGCAGGCCCACCACTACGCCTAAGACCAGCGGCTCGCCCATGACGCCAAACTTGCGCTTCAGTCCGTCGGCATCTATGTCTATGCGGTCAAACCCCGGTATGCTGTCCAGTACCCGCCCTATGACGATGGCAAACGGCATGAAGCTCTGGCAGAACGGCTGAGGTATGGAGATGCCCTCTACCTCAGGATAGTACTGCTGGAAGCGCTCGGCGGTAAGGTCGGCACATACCAGCGTGACTATGTAGCACACGATGGCGGCAAAGTAGCCCCACGCCAAGCTCTGGCCCGTAACGAAGTACACCACGGCGCCGATAAAGGCAAAGTGCCAATAGTTCCACAGGTCTATGTTGATGGTGCGGGTGGTCTTGGTGATGAGCATCAGCAGGTTTACGCCCAGGCAGATGGGTATGATGAGTGCGCCCACGGCCGTGTTGTAGGCCACCGAGGCTGCCGAAGGCCAGCCCATGTCGAATATGCTGAGCTGTAAGTGATACAGGTCGCTGATGTCGGTGAGCGGTGCGTTAAAGTTGGTGGTGAGCAGGGCCGTAACGATGCCTAAGCCTACGAAGCCCACGCCCACGAAGAGGCCCGACTTGAGTGCCTGGCCGGGCCTCATGCCTATGAGCATGCCTATCACCGTAAAGATGATGGGCATCATAACGCTGGCGCCCAACTGGATGATGTAACTGAAGATGGTTCCCATAATGATACTTGTTGTTGTCGATTTGCTTTATTGTGTAGTTCTCTGGCGGTGGGGCGGTAGTAGCCCTTGCCGCGTACAAAGGTAATGCAAACCGCAGACAGTACAAAGCAGAACGCCAAGTTTTTTGCAAATTATGTCCCCATGGCTTCTGGAGTGAATGGTGAAAAACAGAAAAGGCAAAGAAGTAAAAAGTGCTGGGGTGGAGAGCCACTCCGCAACAGCAGGAAATACTCCCCATTTTATAGAGACCGACCTTTACGTTTCCCGGAGCCGTCTTTGGTGAGCTGGGAGCCGTCTTTAGAAATCTAAAGGTAGATTGCGATGATTGGCATCGCCGCTTCTACGTTTTATGCAATACTTATAAGTGGCCTCGTGTGAGCTACGCGCACTGCAAGCGCAAAAGTATAAAGCCTGGGGAACCACCCTCGGTATAATAGTAGTCAAGCTGTTTACGCGCAGTTGTGCGCGTTTACTATGTGGGGCATGCCTGGGGCGTTGCCCCAGGCATTATACTTTTGTGCTTACAGCACGCGCAAGGAGCGTGCTGTAAGCACGGGGATTGCCTACAGCCACCCTTGGCGAGGCCGCGCGGCCTTTCGTGAGCCGTATAGACAAAATAATCTGTCAAGAATGGTGTTATCTGCACGATTTTCAGTAACTTTGCACCCGAATTTAAGGTAACTTTAATGCAAGACATCAGGAATATTGCAGTGATTGCACACGTTGACCACGGTAAAACCACGCTGGTCGACAAGATGATGCTCGCCGGAAAACTCTTCCGTGAGGGCCAGGATAATAGTGGTGAGGTGCTCGACGCCAATGACTTGGAGCGCGAGCGTGGCATTACCATTCTGTCTAAAAATGTTTCTATTAACTGGAAAGGAGTTAAGATTAATATCCTTGACACACCTGGCCACTCAGATTTTGGCGGCGAGGTGGAGCGTGTCCTCAACATGGCCGACGGCTGTCTGCTGTTAGTAGACGCCTTCGAGGGCCCTATGCCCCAGACGCGCTTCGTGTTGCAGAAAGCCCTGCAGCTGGGCCTCAAGCCCATCGTGGTGGTTAACAAGGTAGACAAGCCCAACTGCCGTCCCGAACAGGTGTACGAGATGGTGTTCGACCTGATGTGCGACCTCAATGCCACCGAGGAGCAGCTCGACTTCCCCGTGGTTTACGGCTCGGCCAAGAACGGCTGGATGGCCGAGGACTGGAAGACTCCTACCGACAACATAGACTATCTGCTGGACATCATCCTGGAGAAGATACCGGCTCCCCATCAGCTGGAGGGTACTCCGCAGATGCTCATCACCTCGCTCGATTATAGTAGTTACACCGGCCGTATAGCCGTGGGCCGTGTACACCGTGGCACCCTGCGCGATGGTATGAATATCACTATCTGCCACCGCGACGGCACACAGGAGAAGACCAAGATTAAGGAACTCCACACCTTTGAGGGTATGGGCCACAAGAAGACCAGCGAGGTCAGCTCGGGCGACATCTGTGCCGTGATAGGTCTGGACCGCTTCGAGATAGGCGATACCATCGCCGACTATGAGAATCCCGAGCCCCTGCCTCCTATCGCTATCGACGAGCCCACTATGAGCATGCTCTTCACCATCAACGATAGTCCCTTCTTCGGCCGCGAGGGCAAGTTCTGTACCTCGCGCCACATCAACGACCGTCTGCAGAAAGAGTTGGAGAAGAACTTGGCCCTCCGCGTAAGGCCCGTAGAGGGCTATACCGACCGTTGGATAGTCAGCGGCCGTGGCGTGTTGCACCTCAGCGTGCTTATCGAGACCATGCGCCGCGAGGGCTACGAGCTCCAGGTGGGCCAGCCACAGGTTATCTACAAGGAAATAGACGGCCAGAAGTGCGAACCTATCGAGGAGCTTACCATCAACGTACCTCAGGACTTCTCGAGCAAGATGATAGATATGGTAACGCGCCGCAAGGGCGATCTCGTGGGTATGGATACCGAGGGCGACCGTGTCAACATACAGTTCGAGATACCCTCGCGCGGCATCATCGGTCTGCGTACCAATGTGCTGACCGCCTCGCAGGGCGAGGCCATCATGGCCCACCGCTACAAGGAGTACCAGCCCTACAAGGGCGAGATAGTACGCCGTACCAACGGCTCTATGATAGCTATGGAGACCGGTACCGCCTACGCTTACTCTATCGATAAGCTGCAGGATCGCGGCAAGTTCTTCATCGATCCGGGCGAGGAAGTGTATGCAGGCGAGGTCGTGGGCGAGCACGTGCATGACAATGACCTGGTCATCAATGTCACCAAGGCCAAGCAGCTTACCAACGTGCGCGCCAGCGGTAGCGACGAGAAGGCCCGCGTGATACCCAAGGTGGTAATGAGCCTTGAGGAGTGCCTGGAGTACATCAAGGGCGACGAGTATGTCGAGGTTACGCCTAAGAGCATGCGTATGCGCAAGGTGCTGCTCGACCATCTGGAGCGCAAGCGCGCCAACAAGGACTAATATCGCACATTAACTTAATATGCAAGGCGGCGGGTAGTGTACCATTCACTATCCGCCGCTTTCGCATGGGACTTGGCTGTAGCCCTGTGGCTGCGTCCCCGTGTAGGGCAACTGGTGGGTGCTTACAGGGCGAGCCACAGGCCTATGGCGACTGCGGTCAGCTTGAACAGCTGAGCCTTGATGCGCCCCGTGTCTTTTCTCAGTAGCGCCAGCCTTAATCCGTATAGCAGTATCATGCTGATAACGAGGAAAAAGATAATCAGGCTCCAGTGGCATAAATGGATGAATGGTGTCATAATAGAGTACTTTTAGTGATGTGCGGGTTATCAGTATATAAGATGTTGGCGCTCCAAAGGTAAAAAAAAACGTCCAAACAAACAAGAAAAGGCGTGCTTTTCTTATTTTCTCACTATCTATAAACAAAAAAAAGATGCCTACCCTGATGGGTAAGCATCCTTATATGGGTTTGATTAACCGCTGCTGAGCTATTACTTACGCAGGCCAAGAGCCTTGATGATGGCGCGGTAACGGTTAACGTCGATACGGTACAGGTAGTCGAGCAGGGCGCGGCGCTTACCTACCAGCTGGGTCAGCGAGCGAGTGGTAACAAAGTCCTTGTGGTTCTGCTTTACGTGCTCGGTGAGGTGTGCGATACGATAGGTGAACAGGGCTATCTGGCTCTCAGCTGAGCCTGTGTCCTTAACCGACTTGCCGTACTGTGTGAAAATCTCCTCTTTCTTAGTCTTGTCTAAATACATGATTTTAATGATTAATGTGTTGTTGCAGATTACATCTTTCGGGTGCCGGCTGGCCTTAATCACAACCAGTAACACCGTCAAATGCATCGGATTTTCCGAAATTGCGAGTGCAAAGGTACTGTTTTTTGCGCTATCTGCCAAGTTTTTGGCCGATTATTTCGGTCATGGCAGTTATTTTTGTTCTGATAGTCAGTATCTTCGTCCTCTGCGGCGTAGGCCGCTACGCTTTTTGTTTCCTTATATTGTTCTCATATTTTGCCTATTCTTCCTCCACCAAGTGTATGCCATCGTCACTGATGGTGATGAGGCGGCGGCGGTACAGGTCGCCGATGGCCTTCTTGTACACCTTCTTGCTCACCTCGAAGCGCGCCTTGATCTCCTCAGCATCGCTCTTGTCTCCTAAGTCGCAGGAGCCCCCATGCTCATGCAGGTAGGTAAGCAGTGTCTCCGAGAAGTCGATCGTCTGCTGGCGGCCGGTATGCTGCAGTGTCAGGTCTATTTTCCCATCGGGCCGCACGTTGGCCACGTAGGCTTTCATGCGGTCGCCCGTGTGTACATACTTGAATATCTGGTCGCGGTAGATAAGTCCGGCGTACGCATTGTCTATGATGGCCTTGAAGCCCAGATCCGTCTTCTGCCAGACGAGTATCTGCACCTCGTCGCCAGCCTTGTAGGGCGGCTTGTCCTTGCTCAGGTAGCGCTCCACTTTGGCCGAGGCCATCATGCGGTAGCTCTCCTCGTCGATGGTGACGTACACTATGTACGACGAGCCTATCTCCCTGCGCTTCTTCTGCTCGCGGAAAGGGCAGAATAGGTCCTTCATCAGTCCCCAGTTAAGAAAGGCGCCATACTCGTTGACCCACGAACATTCCAAGTAGGCAAAGTCGCCCACCTGGGCTAATGGCTGCTCGGTGGTGGCCACCAGCCGCTCGTCCTGGTCCAGGTATAGGAACACGTCTATCTCGTCGCCTATCTTATAGGTGGTGGGCACATAGCGGCGGGGCAGCAGTATCTCGCCCTCATCGCCTCCGTCAAGGTACAGTCCGAAGTCTACCTCCTTGACGATGGTGAGCCGGTTAAAGGCTCCCAGTAGTATTTTCTCCATTGTCAGTCTTGTTTTCTGTGTTGATAATCATGCCATCTTTCAGGTGTATGGTGCGGTCGGTAAGGGCCGCCAGCCCCTCGTCGTGGGTTACGATGACAAAGGTCTGGCCCATCTTTTTGCGCAGTTCGAAGAACAATTGGTGTAGCTCCTGCTTGTTGCGGCTGTCGAGCGAGCCGCTTGGCTCGTCGGCCAGAATGACATCGGGCTGGTTAACCAGTGCCCGGGCCACGGCTATGCGCTGCTTTTCGCCCCCCGAGAGTTCATTGGGCTTGTGCGAGGCCCGCTCCTCCAGGCCCATGAAGCGTAGCAGCTCCATGGCACGCTCCCGCGCCTCGCGCCGGCCCATGCCGGCGATGAAGGCTGGTATCATAATGTTCTCCAGGGCGGTAAACTCGGGCAGTAGCTGGTGAAACTGGAACACGAAACCGATGTGACGGTTGCGGAAGTCGCTCAGTTTGTTGGCCGACAGGCGGCCCACGTCTATCCCGTCGATGGTCACCGTACCCGTGTCGGGACGGTCCAACGTGCCTATTATCTGCAGTAGGGTAGTCTTGCCAGCTCCGCTGGGCCCCACGATGCTCAGTATCTCGCCCTTGTCTATGTGCAGGTCTATGCCCTTGAGCACCTGCAGTGGGCCAAAACTCTTGGTGATGCCTTGTATGTCTATCATTGTTATATATGATGCAGTTTCTTGTTAAACCATTCGCGTATCAGCTCGTAGGCACTACGCTCCTCGGTGTGCTGAGGCTGGGCAAAGGTCATCTCGTCCATAGTGCCGCCGTACTGGTCAGGGAAGATAATCATGAGGCTCTTGCCGTTGAAGTGCTGCATTATCTCGTAAGGCAGCTGCTCCTGCGCCGACTTGTACGATACGGTTCCCTTGCGGGCCGTGACCACCACGAACATGTGGTCGTCGGCAATGGAGGCCGCCAGGCGGGGCACCTCGTTCCAGTGGCTCATCACCTGATACTCGGCGCGTACCCCTGGATGGCAGTTGTGTACGAACTCGGTTATCATCTCCATGGTATCCTCGCGGGCGTGGAACACTATGCGGCACTCCAGGTTGCCGGCCATGCACGCCAGCCGTTCCAGCCATCGGTAGAACCCCGGCTCGTACTGTGCCCGTGACGGTACCGCCACGTGTATGCACCGCAGGGTGCTCAGCGGCTGCTGCAGGCGCGCCATGATAATCTGGCAGTTGAGCCCGTTGAACAGACTCTGGTGGAAATCGCCCCAGAACTTGTTCGAGTTGTTGGGGTGCATGTGCATGCCGATAAGTATCTCAGAAGCCTGGAACTCCTTGAAGGCATGCTTGATGCCATTGGCTATGTTGGCAGCTATGCGCACTTGGGTCTGCATCTTCACGTCGACCGAGGCAGCATGCCGGGTGAGGTGGTCGAGCAGCTTGCGTCCCTCCTCTTGGTTCTGTACGGCGTTAGCGTCGTCATATACCACGTTGAGGCCCACGATGGGAGCTGTGGTCTTTTCGTTGCGCATCAGGAAGGCCAATGACATCAGCCGGTCGGCATACTCGGGGTATTTGACGGGTACCAGCACCTTCTCCTCGGCTTTCTTGTGGTCGCGCGGTGCATACTCCTTGTCGCGGAAAACTATCTGCTGAGCCGCCCTGTCGGTCACTATGGTGCTGATGATGCACGAGAAGAGTATCATGAGTACTACACCGTTGAGCAGGGTGTCGTCTATCATGGGCTGTCCGTCGGCGGTCGTCATGCGGAGCCCTATCATCACCATGGCGATGGCTCCGGCCGCATGGGCCGAGGTGAGGCCAAACATCATGGTACCCGATGACCATGGCAAGCGCAGGAAGAACGACGAGGCGTAAGCTGCGAGTGCCTTGCCCAAGGTGCCGAAAAGCGTGATGACCGCTGCCACCCAGATAATCTGGCTTCCGGTGAAGAGTAGACGCACATTGATGAGCATGCCCACGCCGATGAGGAAGTAGGGGATGAAGAGCGCGTTGCCGATAAACTCGATGCGGTTCATCAGGGGCGACAGGCGCGGTATGTAGCGGTTCATGATGAATCCGGCGATAAAGGCCCCCGTGATGCCCTCCAGTCCAGCCAGGCCCGAGAGGACTGCGCTCATAAACAGCATGGACAGCACGAAGATAAACTGCATGACTGCATCGCTGTAGCGGCGTAGAAACCACCGCGTAAGCCTGGGTATGGCCAGACCGAGGAACACGCAGAGCCCCACGGTCTTAGCGGCGAAGATGGCCCAGAACCCTATGCCGCTGTCGCCCTGGTTGATGCCCACCATGGCGGCCAGCATCATCAGGGCCAAGAAGAGCGATATCATAGAGGAACCCACGCTGAGCGCCACGCTGGGCTTGCGCTGCAGGCCGTAACGTCCCACGATGGGGTAGGCCACCAGGGTGTTAGAGGCCATAAGGCAACCTAACAGCAAACTGGTAGATACGGGATAGCCGAGCAGCGTGTGAGTGGCCCATGAGGTGAGCATGGCTGGCAAAAGAAACGTGAGCGCTCCGTAGAAGCTCATCTGCTTGCCCGCGCGCTTTACGCCCTCCATATCCATTTCCAGGGCTGCCAGGAACATGATGTAGTACATGCCCACCTTGCCGAACAGCTCGAACGAGGCATCGCGCGACAGGATATTGAGCCCATGGGTGCCTATGGCCATGCCCGCCAGCACCATGCCGATGATATGGGGAATACGCAACTTGCCCATGATAATTGGCGCAAACAGGATGATGAGCAGTACGACAAAGAATATAATCGTAGGGTCGGTTATCGGGAAATATTGTGACAAGTCGGGCATATCTTACGGTTGCTTACAATTTATATGCAAAGGTCTGAAAAAAATGTCACATAAAGCGATAAAATCGCTAAAAATTAAGCGATAATCGCCCTAAATGTAGTAATTTTGCAAGCAGATAATAGTTTAATCATAAAGATACTAACAAAGATGAAAGTAGCAATAGTAGGTGCCAGCGGTGCCGTAGGACAGGAGTTTCTGCGTATCCTTGCCGAGCGCGAGTTCCCCATCGACGACCTGGTGCTCTTCGGCTCTAAGCGCAGTGCCGGTTCCAAGTACACATTCAAGGGCAAGGAGTACGAGGTAAAGCTCCTGCAGCATAACGACGATTTCCGCGGTGTAGACATCGCTTTCGTTTCAGCTGGTGGTGGCACCTCGCAGGAGTTTGCCGATACCATCACCAAGTACGGAGCCGTGATGATAGACAACTCGAGTGCTTTCCGTATGGATCCTGATGTGCCCCTGGTGGTGCCCGAGGTCAATGCGGCCGATGCCCTGGAGCGCCCCCGTGGCATCATAGCCAACCCTAATTGTACCACCATTATGATGGTCGTAGTGCTGCAGCCCATCGAGCAGCTCAGTCACATCCGTCGCGTGCACGTGTCGTCCTATCAGAGTGCCAGCGGTGCCGGGGCGGCCGCCATGGCCGAGTTGGAGCAGCAGTATCGCGAGATAGTGACCGAGGGAAAGGTCTCTACCATCAAGAAGTTCCCCCATCAGTTGGCCTACAACGTCATTCCGCAGATAGACGTGATGACCGACACCGACTACACCAAGGAGGAGATGAAAATGTACAACGAGACGCGCAAGATAATGCACAGCGACATACGCACCAGCGCTACCTGCGTGCGTGTGTCGTCGCTCCGGTCGCACTCTGAGTCGGTGTGGATAGAGACCGAGCGTCCCCTCAGCGTAGACGAGGTGCGCCAGGCCATCGCCGCTGCCCCCGGTTGCATTCTGGAGGACGACCCTCAGAACTACGTTTACCCTATGCCGCTTGAGAGCGCTGGCAAGGACGATGTGTATGTGGGCCGCGTGCGCCGCGACCTGGCCGATGACAACGGCATCACCCTCTGGCTCACTGGCGACCAGATACGCAAGGGCGCTGCCCTCAATGCCGTGCAGATAGCTGAGTATCTCGTCAAGGTGGGTAACGTCAAGGCTTGACGCCAAGCTATATATATTATATAAATAGGTACACGGTGCCGGCAGCCTGTCTCTCATGGAGACAGCGCTGTCGGCACTTGTCGTTAGGGCGGTGACAGGGACTGCCGTGCAAAAAGTGAAAAAACATGGGACGTGGGTGTAATAATCGCCCGAGGTGCCTGTCTTAATAGTAAAAACAGACAAGCGTGAACAGACAGATGACAGACCGACAACTGGTAGACAGCGTCCTCGCCGGACACACCTGCTGCTACGCCGAGCTCATGAGCCGCTACTCGGCCATGGTGCTTGCCAAGGCCATGGGGGTGGTGCGCTGCCAGGACCTGGCGGCCGAGATAACGCAGCAGACCTTTGTGCGGGCTTATACGCATCTGGCTGGCTGGCAGGGCAGTGCCTCGATAGGGCCCTGGTTGGCCACGATGGCCGTTCGGCTGTCGCTCAATGCCCTGGACGAGGCCCGGCGCCGGCGCATAGACCGTATAGATAGTTCTCTGGAGCCCGATGAGTATCGTCCGGAGCACGAACAGCAGCTGCAACAGCTCGAACAGGCCATAGGCAACTTGCCCGAGCCCGACAGAAGCATCGTGCGTCTGCACTACTACCGCCGGCAGACCACGGCCGACATAGCCCGTGCGCTGCATCTCACGGCATCTAATGTGCTGGTGCGGTTGCACCGCATACGCCAGCGTCTTAAAAAACAATTATCAACCGATGAAAATGAATGATGAGCAACTGGACCGCCTCCTGCGTGAGTCGGTAGAGCGCCGCGAACTGCTCGACAGCATACAGCGGCAAGTAATGGGGCAGGTACGTCTACAGGCACGCCGCCGGCGCATACGGCTATGGGCCCGCGTAGTGGCCTTCTCCTTCGTCATGCCCCTGTTGGCCCTGGTGTTTGGCTGGGCTGTGTACAGCGTGGCTCAGCATGGCAACCAGGTAGTGGTGGCCTCGCTGGCCCTCTCGGCCGTGGCCATGTTGGCGGCCTGGGTGGTATGTGTCGGAAAATTTTCGCTGCACAAGGTGTAATAATCGTCCGTCTTGGTGGTCTTTAAGGTGAACAACAATATTAATCATTAAAATAACAGACAGTATTATGGGAGGAACTCTTGAGAACGTGTTAGCCATCGTGTTGTGCCTGGCTATCCCTATCGTGCTTATTGTGGGCCTTATCTACGCCTACGTCAGTAAAAACCGCAATGACTATAAGTTGCGCAGTGAGTTGCTGCACAGTCAGCTGGACCCTCAGACGGTGGCGCTGCTGCTGCGCAAGCCGGATAAGCAGTCAGCGGGTCAGAATAGGTTTGCCACCCTGCGCACGGCGCTTTTAGCCATCTTCATGGGAGTGGGTGCCCTGGTGGCCGATGTATTCTATAACAGCGGGCTGATGTTCTGGCTCATCGTAGTGCTGTTCGTGGGCGTGGGTATGCTCCTCTCGTTCATCATCGAGTGGCGCCTCTCGGGTCGCCGCCCTGTGGATGAGGCCGCTGAGGACAGCGAGCCCTCTCCTGCCGATAACGGTCAGGACGAATAGCCGCCGCTGCCCGCCTGGGCGGAGCCGTCAACTTATTAAGCCGGACAACCGTGCGCGTCACTCTCTCTGCGCGGGTTGCCCGGCTTATTGGCATCTGCCCTCCTCGCGGCTACAAGGGGCACCTCCCCTTACCGTCTTTAGCACGATAAAGGCTTTTCTCAAGCAGCGCGCGCTGCAAGCATAGGGGTACTTATGGGGATTATTAACGCGAGAGCCACCATGTAGGCCACGGCGACTGGCATTTACGCTTTCCGGAGCCGTCATTAGCGCGATGGAAGCCGTCATTGGAAACATGGAGGTCGGTCTTTCCGTTTCTCGCGATAGTCATTGGCGCGATAAAGGCAATCTTCAGCAGCGCTTTTTACTTTTTTTACCTTTTTATTTTTTGCCCTTTCCACACTAAAGGTCAGTCGATAGAAACGCAAAGATCGATTATCCGAAAACAGGTACGCTCCGTGGTCTTGTAGGTGACGGCCATGGGAGTAGGCGCAACCATTGTGTAAGTAGCGCGCGCTGTAGGCGCATACAGTATAAAGCCTGGGGCAACGCCCCAGGCAAACTCCGTCTTGGCAATGCGCGCTGTAGGCGCAAAAGTAGCGAAGCGTAAGCCAGGGGAATAACGCCTACGGCTACTTTTGCGCCTGTAGCGCGACAATAGCTTAGTGGCTATACACCTGGGGCGTTGCCCCAGGCTTTATACTGTATGCGCCTACAGCGCGCATAGCTCGCACAAGAATACTCACAGGATTTATTGGAAATATGGAGAATATCTCAAAAAATGTAGAGACCGACCTTTTCGTTTCCCGGAGTCGTTTTTAGCAAGCTGGGAGCCATCATAGGAAACGTAAAGGTCGGTCTTTATAGCTCCTTACCTTCCCTTTATACTTTTCGGTAGTATCTGGCGGCTGGCTGCGTGCCGTTAGCGTGTGAGCCGCATAGAAAAAGGGAGAGCTGCTACCCGCTGGTAGAAGTCTCTCCCTTGGCAAATGCTTATTTGTAAGTTGTTTTATTGCCTTTGGTTATTGACGGGCAGTTTACTGCTCGTCGGCCACGGCCTCTTCCCAAGTGTCAAACTCCTCGACATTGGGGTCGTAGCCGGTGTAGCCGAAGTTCTGGTGAAGCACGCCCTTGTTGTTGCCTACGATGGCATCCTCAGGGATAGGCCAGTACATGTTGTGCTTGCTGATGCGGTAGTTGACGTTGGGCTGGCCGCTGGATACGATATGTATCTCGCCCTTGTTGTAC
>JALEKD010000014.1 GCA_022769285.1 Prevotella sp. | reverse complement strand
ATTCTTTATCCTTGCTAAGGGAAGCATCGTGGCATCACCAAGTTTTTTTGGGGGTACGCACGTTCGTGAGGTCCTTAAGGTTCGGTTGACTATCTTTCCGCCCAGTCCCCACGGTCGAGGTTGCGGTAGCCTATGGCCTCGGCGATGTGCATGGATTCTACTTTTTCTGAGCCGGCGAGGTCGGCGATTGTGCGGGCGACCTTTAGTATGCGTGAGTATGCGCGGGCTGAAAGCGAGAGGCGCTCCATGGCGTTGCTGAGGAGGCGGAACCCAGCCTCGTCAGGCTCGGCGTACTTGTGTATCATGCTCTCTGTCATCTGTGCGTTGCAGTGTATGTCCTTGAAGTCCTTGTACCGCTCCTCCTGTATTGCGCGTGCTGCTATGACACGGCGGCGTATCTCGCTGCTCGGCTCGCCCGGCTTCGTCGTGGATATGTCGCTGAACGGTACGGGCTGTATCTCACACTGGATGTCTATCCTGTCCAAGAGCGGCCCCGATATCTTGCTGAGGTAGCGTTGCCGCTGCCCATGGGTACATACGCAGTGGTGGGTGGGGTCGCCATAATAGCCACAGGGACAGGGGTTCATCGAGGCGATAAACTGGAAACTGCACGGGTACTCGATGCTGTATTTGGCCCGGCTGATGGTGATGCGGCGGTCTTCGAGGGGCTGGCGCAGCACCTCGAGGGTATGCTTGTTGAACTCGGGCAACTCATCGGCGAAGAGGACACCGTTATGGGCCAGGCTGATTTCGCCAGGCATGGGACTGGAGCCACCGCCAACCAGCGCCACTTCGGAGATAGTGTGGTGTGGACTGCGGAAAGGACGCTGGGTGATGAGCGAGGTGTCGCTGCCCAGCTTTCCGGCTATCGAGTGTATCTGCGTGGTATCCAGGCTCTCGGCCAGGGTGAGTGGCGGCATGATAGTGGGAAAGCGTTTAGCCATCATGGATTTGCCAGAGCCCGGTGGCCCGATGAGAATGACGTTGTGCGAGCCGGCGGCAGCCACCTCCAAGGCTCGCTTCACGTTCTCCTGTCCGCGTACGTCGGCAAAGTCAATGTCGAAATGGTACTGGCTCTCATAAAATCGCTTACGAGTATCTATCTGGGTGGGCTCGTAAGCCTTCATGCCCGTTACCAGCTGTATGACATCCATCATGGTGTCCATGCCGTAGACCTCTAAGTTGTTGACCACGGCGGCTTCCATCACGTTCTGACGGGGCACTATGAGCCCCTTGAAGTGCTCGGCTCGGGCGCGGATGGCTATGGGCAGCGCCCCCTTGATGGGCTGCAGATGGCCGTCCAGACTTAGTTCGCCCACCATCATATACTCATTCAGGCAGGTACTCTCTATGCCTCCGCTGGCGGCCAGTATGCCTATGGCGAGGGGCAGGTCAAAGCTGCTGCCCTCCTTGCGCAGGTCGGCAGGGGCCAGGTTGATGGTCAGGTCGGCCACGGGAAACTTGAAGCCATTGTTCTGCATCGCCGCGGCTATGCGGTCCTTGCCCTCCTTGACGGCTGAGTCGCCCAAGCCCGTCAGGTGATACATAATGCCCTTGCTCAGGTTTACCTCGACGGTAATGGTGGTTACATCCATGCCGTTGACAGCGGCGCTATAAGTCTTGACCAGCATAAGTAGTATGATTTAGGGTAAAAAAAACAAACAGCGCATCAGAGCATGCGCTCTATACGCTGTTTCAGTTCATCGGAGCGCAGCCCCTTGGCCACTACGCGCCCGTTCTGGATAAGAATGTTGTCGGGGATGTCGTAGAGCGACAGCCCGTGGAGTACAGGGCTGTCAAGCAGACGCCCATCGCATACCGTAGGCCACGTGATGGTGTCGCGGAGGGCCAAGGCACGGCACTGGCGAGGGTTGGGGTCTATGCTGAAGCTCACTACGTGCAGCCTGCCGCCTGCCCGGTGCATCAGCTGACGCAGGTCGGCCATCTGGCGCTGGCTGTCGTAGTTCCATGTGGCGTACACATTGATGACGGCTAAGCCTCGGCCTAACGTGCTGTTGTCTACCCGCTGTCCCGTAACATCGGTGGTGCTGAACTTGGGCATGGGCTTGCCCACGATGACCTTAGATAGCGATTTGAGTTGCTGCTCATAGTTTACTAACGTCCCGTTCTTGGGTTGCTCGCGGCGCATCAGGCTTACCAGGCGCAGAGCCCGGGCGTAGTCGGGGGTGGCTGTAGCTATAAAGTAGCGGCGTACCAGATAGGCACTGACCACCGAGGCGGGATGATCCTTGATGAACTGTTCGGCCAGGGCCGCTGCCCGTGGTGGGGCCACGGTGGCTACCTGCTCGCGAAAGGTGTTCATCAGCTTGTTGTCATCCGTGCCCTTGACGGTAAGTTGCTTGAGGTGCGAGGCATCGCCCTCCATCTGTACTGTCTTACCCGGCTCGGCAAAGATGGGCTGTTCCGAGAAGTTGGGAAACACCATGACCAGCGTGGTGGGTGCCTGGCAACTCATCTCGTAGGTGAACCGCCCGTTCTGGAGCCTCACGGTGTCTATACCGTTGATGGCGCCGTTCAGGCTGTAAACATAGAACTCACCCTGGTCCATGTGGAGCAGTCGGCCCTCGACCCTGAACCGGTCGCTGGCCGTACCGCAGCCCGCAAGGACCAAGGTGAGCAGTATAAAGTAATATATTTTACGCGTTATCATCGCACATTGGCAAACTCCAGGTCCTTAGCAGCGTAGGCGCTCAGGCTGGGGTCTTTCTGCAGGGCCTCTTTCAGGTACGACTGGGCAGCGTACTTGTTGCCCTGGCGTGCGCTGGTCACGGCGTGCAGGTAGTAAGTCAGGCCGTTGGGGTTCTTGATGTTGTTCAGCGTAGCCTTGGCAGCAGCGTAGTTCTTGTTGAGCAGCTGGGCCAGTGCGGCGCTGTTGTTGTAAGAGTCCTTGAAGTTCTCCTCGGCCTGGGCGTAGTTGCCCTTGGCTATATTCAGGTTACCGAGAGCCTCATTGAGTGCGTTGGCACCGTTAGCCTTGGCGATATAGTTCTCAGCCTCGGCCACGTTGCCGTTCTTGAGAGCTATCAAGCCCAGGTTAGCATTGGCTTCGGCAGCGTTGCTGCTCTTGCTGAGTGCCTGGGCCAGATAAGCCTTAGCCTGGGCCTCGTCGCCCTTGTTAAAGGCCATCACGGCGAGGTTGTTAAACATGCGGTAGTCCTTGTCGTACACCTCGGAAGCCTTCTTGTATATCTCCTCCTTCTTAGCAGCGTCGTCCTCGAGTGTAGCGTAGTACAGGAGCTCGTCGGCCGACAGCTTGGAGGCGTCAGCCTGATACTGCGACTTGATTTGCTCGTCATCGCGACCGATGGTCTCGTAGTTTATAATCAGTCGTGCGCGGCGCAGCTCAGGCAGTATTGCGTCTGCGAGCTCTCTGAAGCCGGCGCTCATGTTACGAATCTGCTGCTCGCGTTCCTGCGGGTCCTTGTACATGGACAGAACACGCAGGATAACGTCCTTATCCTGGATGTTGCTGGCCTGAACCAGCTGGCGGAAGCCGTCCCAGTCCTGAGCGGTGTAGTGCGCATCGGTGCGGCCGCTGACGCCAGCCTTCTTCATCTGCGCTTTGACGTAGCCCTCAGAGTTATCCTGGCGCTTGTTGGCCAGTCTGTCGTTGTATTTGAAGCCACCCTCGGGCGAGGCATAAGCCTGGATTTCCACGTTCTGCAGATTAAGACCCTCGCGATCCTTATTAATCTGGCGGAGCATGCGTACAAACTCCTGGACAGAGTTGTTCTTGAGCTCGCTCTTACGGATATTGGCCTGGTTGATGAGGAATTTCACGTTGGCCTCAAACTTCTGCTCCTTAACGCGCTGGAATGAGTCGGCTGCGAGGCACCCGCCACCGTTCATAAGGGCCTGACGGTACAGCTCAGACGTGGCCACCACGCCATAGCCCACCTTTACGGCTGGGATGTCTACTATCTTTTTCCCCTTGCGGGCCTCGAATGTCAGGTAGAGGTCACTCTGCTGCATATCGGCCACGTATGGGAACGTAGTCTTCATCGTATAATGTCCACCCATGCGGTATGAGATAGTCTGGTCGTTCCCCATCACTTTCTCGCCTTGGAATGTGGCCGCCGTGCCTTTCTGCACCTGGCCATTGGCGTACCGCAGCTCTGGGATGATCTTCACTACGGCGTTCTTCTTCATATATTTTTCAGGGAAAGCACCATTAATGGTAGCCGGAACCTGTCCGCCCATTGTCTCGAGGGGCTTGGGGGTCACGGTGAAGTTGTCTGCTGACAAGGGACCCATCTTTGAGCATGCGCTCAGTACCAGAAGGGAGCAGGCAGATAAAGAAAATAATAGATTTGTGCGCATAACAGTATTTGTGATAAGTTAGAAGTGCCGCGAGCGGGACTCGAACCCGCACAGCCATTACTGGCCAAGGGATTTTAAGTCCCTCGTGTCTACCAATTCCACCATTGCGGCCGGTGGTGATGTTCTTTACAAGAGCGGCAAACGAGACTCGAACTCGCGACCCCGACCTTGGCAAGGTCGTGCTCTACCAACTGAGCTATTGCCGCATTAACAGTGGTTGCAAAGGTAATCCAAAATATCGAAATGGCCAAACGTTTTACAGTTTTTATATATTCGCCCAGCTGCCGCGGCGGTTCTGGCGGGCGTGGAAGCCACCTTGAAAGGCAAAAAAATAAAAGGGTGAAAGAGTGAAAGGCGCTGCCTGCGTGCTGGCGATGTTTTCCTGCACGCTAATGGCAACTGCGGAAATGTTGGAGAGCGACCTTCTGCTTCCTAATGACGGCTCCCAGCTTCCTAATGACGGTTCTGGGAAATGTAAAGACCGGTCTCCTTATCGCCCGTGATGGCATCCTACTATTCCATACGATGCGAAAAAAAGGCCCTGCCCACGCTTGTGCTGGTGGACAGGGCCTCTGTGAGAGTTGTGTAAGCCGTGGCTTACTTCACTAAAATCTTCTTGCCATTGCGGATGTACACACCCTGCTGCAGAGAGCTGGTGTTGGCATCGCGGCTAACCATCTGGCCGTCTATGGTGTACACCTTGCCATCGGCCGGTGTGGTTGCGGTGGGCAGGGTTACGGCTGTGGTCTCGCTGTATACCACCTTGTTAGACTCGCTCGACTCGTTGCCCATGGCCGTGGCTGTTACGGTGTACTCGCCGTAGGCAGCGTTGGGCACAGAGTACTCTGTGGTACCCACGTTGCCCGTGTTTATTTTCTTGCCGTTGCAGTACACGTTGTAGCCAGGTAGTGCTATGGCGCGCTGAACCCTCTGCGGCTGCAGGGTCACATCGGTTGTCTCCAGGATGGCGGCTATGCGGTAGTTGTAGTTTTGCTCGTAATCGGTGGCCAGGGACTTCCAATAGTCCGGAGAGCCAGATCCGGATATAAGGTCGCTGTATCCGGCCACGGCAGGCTGCGTGTCGAGTACAATGGGCTTGACGCCGCTTTTGTAGGTGATGTGATAACCCACGGAGATGTCCTGCCCGGCCGGTACCAGTACGGCCTCGTTGAGCACGGCGGTGTTCCAGCCCTTCTGGAGTGACGACAGCGCTACGGTCTGCTCGTACATAATGTTTTTGCCATACATCACGAAGACAGAGGCAGAGTTCAGGTTGGTGTCAGCCAGCTTGAACCGGATGCGGGCCACCTTCTGCCCTACTTTGTCGGCCATGTCGGCGGCCTTGAACTTAATGGCGTGATAGCCCTCAAGGGTTCCGCTCGACTTGGTCATGCCCAGTACCATGTCATTGCCGTCGTGCTGATAGCTATACTCCGGTGCGTCGGCACCTGCTGTCCACGACAGCTTCAGCGTAGACCCGTCGGTAGTGGCCTTGAGGTCGTAAGGAGCCTGGAGCTTCTGGCTTATCAGGTTGGTAAAGGAGCTCACGCTGCTGGCGGGCGACTCCCAGCCGTTGCTGTAGACGCTGGTAACGTAGTAGTCGAACACACCGTACTTGTCCAGGGTGCTCTCGTACGATGTCTTGGTACCCTCGTACACCTGCTTGCCGTTGCAGTACACGCGGAAAGCCTTGATAGCGGGTTTCTCGGCATTGGCCTGGGCCTTCATGGGCTGGTCTGGCTCTATGCCGAACCCCTCGTCCTCGGTCTCCATGACACCGGTCTTGACGGTGCCTATGGGCAGCCGCTCTATGATGGCGGTGTTAATCGACTCGGATGTCAGCTGGGCAGCCTTGACCTTGGCCGCGTCGTTGTCCGAGCCATTGGCTATGGCCATGGCACCTATTACAAAGTTCTTGTCGGCCATCTCGGCAGCCACGGTGCCAAACTTCATCCACTTGGCACCATCGGTCATGCTTATCATGGCTCCGCCCTCTACGGCAGGGCCGCCGTCGAGCAGTATAGGCGTCGAGTTAGCTGGCAGATTGGCGTTGTAGCAGATGTAGAGGTCTGTGTTAGCCGGAATATTGAACGATTCGCCCTTGTCGAAGGTAGTGTTGTAGAGATAGCCAGGCTCTATGTCGCCGTTGGCGTACTCGCGCTTGAGCAGCACGTTGTTCTTGCTGTCGCGCACTTCGATGCTAAACTTGCCGATGGCTGCATAGATGCCGAATTTCATAGAGTAGAACCTGTAGCCGACGTAAGGAGCCAACTCCTCCTTGGTAAACTTGGCGCCATAGAGCAGCGCCATTTCTTCCTTGAAGCCCGTGGCGGTAGCCGCCTTGGTATAGTGGCTCATCTCGTAGGCATTGGCGCTCCATGCGAGCTTGACCTGCTTGCCCTCTTGCGACTTGCTGATAACTATCGGTGCCGTGTACTCCTCTGGCAGCGACACCTGGGCGCTTGCCGAGCATGGAGCACTGGTCTTGCCGTCGGCCGAGCGGGCCACCACGCTGTAAGTATAGTTGCCCAGCTCGCTTACGTTGTCGGCATACTCGTTCCCGGTAACGCCCTCGGCCACTAAGGTACCGTTGCGGTACACGTTGTACGAAGCCACGGCCTGCTCGGCCTTGGCCTCCTCGCTCAGGGCCTCTACATCGGCCGTCAGCATGAAGTTGCCCGTAATCTTACCCGATGCCAGGGTCTTCCACGACGGACTGGTCTTGTCGAATCCGGTGCTCCTGGGCGACGATGTGGAAAACTCGTTGCCCTTGGTGTTGGTGCCGGCCGACGTGTCTACGCCCGCAGGGTGCTTCTTGGGTGTCTGGGTATAGTATAGGCCGAAGGCGTAGGCATTGCCGAGTGCCATGACGTACGGCTTAGTCAGCTTGAACTTGTTCCAGTCGCCCGCCTTGATGGCGGCCACAGCCTCTTCGCTCACAGGCTCGTAGTAGTCTATCACGCCGTTCTTCATCACCCAGAGGGTGGCACTCAGGATGCCTCCCTCGGGCCCTACGAACGCGTTGATGGCCGTAATCTGGTGATTGGGGAACGCCGCCATATCCTCGGCACTGAAGGACTGCTTTATCCACAGCTTGGTGTTGTTGGATGCGGTTCCGCCAATGGCCACCTGCAGCGCCTTGTTGCTCCAGGTCATCTCATCGCCCCGCTTCAGCGGAGCCGTCCAGCTCACGGTGTTAGTCAGGCCGCTGGCCTTGGCCGTAAGGGTCGATACGGGCGGCACCTGGGCATACACCGACTTGGGCGAGGCGTTCACGGCATACGAAGCCTTCTCTCCGTCGGCGTAGATGGCAGCCACCTTATAGGCATAGTTGCCGTCGGGCTCGTTGGTCAGCGTCTCCGTGGTAGCGTCGCTGGCCAGCGGCTCAGCGTTTACCTTGGTGTCGTTGCGGTAGATGTTGTATCCGGTAGGCGTGGTGGTGGCGGTGTTCTTAATGTAAGCCGTGATAAGAAAATCGCCTGGCGCGTCGCTCTTCCAGGTCTTTCCGTCGTACGAGTAGACGTTGCCCTTGCCCACGGTGGCGGCTCGGTCACAGATGGCGGTCAGATCCAAGTTGCGGCCGTACACCATCTTGACAGCAAAGGTTACCTCGGCCCCGGCTTTGATGGTGTAGGGCTTGGGCAGAGCTACCTTCTTCCATGTGTTCTTGGTGAAGTCGCTCATGTCGACGGGCACGTTGCGTACCTCCTGGCCGTTCTCGTACACCAGAATGTAAGCCTGGTAGACGGGGCGGTACCTGAAAAAGGCGATGGAGTCAACGCTCTCGCCGACGTAGTTGCTCAGGTCCTGGGCGCTGAACTTGGCGCCGGCGTAGATGCTGATGCTGCCCTCGGGGTTGGCGAGGACACCGTCGACGCCGTTGTAATCATTTCCGTCGTGCCACTGAAGCGCGATGGGCGAAGTGGGCTCTTGCCAGTTAAGTGTAACCTGGTTAAAGAGCGACTTGACCGTGAGCGAGTGGGGCTGTCCCTCCTGGGCATAGGCGGTACCCATGCCGACTGGGGCGACCAGCGCTGCTGCTACGGTCAATGTGCGTAGAAATTGTTTCATGTGCGTTATAGTTACGTTCATAATGTATGTGTGCGTGTTAAGTGCTTGTTATCGCTGCAAAGATAATTGTTTTTTTGTAAAAAGTGTCACTTTTTTCTGGAAATATTTGCTTTTACGTAAGCAAATGTGGCGAAAAACATAAAAAATATTAGTTACAGGCGCTCTTTGCGTTCTCTTTTGCGGTCTGCGCCATGGTCGGTAGTGGCCTGGGCATACTCTCTGTCCGTCCCGCGGTGTTTTTTATAGTGCCTCTGGTTACAATAAAATCACGGGGAGGGCGTTATCTATATATATTAATAAGGTGGAGAGCCGTAGACCATGCCACCGCTCTTATAATGATGATGAAGACAGACAGAACCGACACACCCGCACCCCTGTTCATGCCCTGTAGCATGCTCTTTGTATGTTTAGGCAATATATGCAGGTCGCCCGCGGCTCAGGCCGTCATGGAACAGATGGCTGAGCGGGCCGGACTGGCCGACCAGATAACCGTAGACTCGGCCGGGGTGGGCGACTGGCATGTGGGCCAGTTGCCCGATGCCCGTATGCGTCGCCATGGGGCCCGCCGCGGCTATGCCGTAGACCACCGCGCCCGTCGGTTTGTGCCGGCCGACTTCGACCGCTTCGACTACATCATCGTTATGGACGAGGGCAACTATCGCGCCATCAGCGCCCAGGCCCGCGATGATGCCGACCGTGCTAAGATAGTGCGCATGAGCAGCTATCTGCCTGCCGACGGCCGCTACGACTCGGTGCCCGACCCCTACTATGGCGATGGCAGCGACTTCGAGCTGGCCCTGGACCTCATCGAGAGCGCCTGCGGCCGCATGCTCCAGGCTGCCAAACCCCGTGATAACCATTAAGACCCTTACAGATATGAAGACAACTATGCAGACACTCCGCACAGCCCTGATGCTGTTAGTCCTGACCCTCGCGGTGACCGGCGCGCGGGCTCAGAAACTCAAGTTTAATAAGAATGGCGAGTTCAAGATAGTCCAGTTTACCGATCTGCACTATCAGAGCCAGAACCCCCGCTCCCGCGCGGCGCTCCGCTGTATCGACAGCGTGGTCCAGGCTGAGCGCCCCGACCTGGTAGTGTTCGACGGCGACAATATCTACTCGCGCCCGGCCGACAGCGCTATGTACCATATCATCCGCTGTATCGAGCGCCACCGTGTACCTTACGTGCTGCTCTTTGGCAACCACGACGAGGAGCAGGGGCTCACTCGCGCCCAGCTCTATGACATAGCCCGCACGGGCCGTCACAACCTACAGCCCGACCGCCAGGGCTCGCCCTCGCCCGACTACGTGCTCACCATCGCCGGCAGCCGGTCATCGGCCCCCTCGGCACTGCTGTACTGTATGGACTCGCGCAGCTATACACCCATCAAGCGCGTGGGCACCTACGCCTGGATGACCTTTGACCAGGTACAGTGGTACCGCAGCCAGAGCGCAGCCTACACAGCCGCCAACGCAGGCAAGCCGGTGCCGGCCCTGGCCTTCTTCCACATCCCCCTGCCCGAGTTTGCCACCGCCGCGTCGGCCGAGGGCAACGTGCTGATAGGCACCCGCATGGAGAAATCGTGCCCACCCATCCTGAACAGCGGCCTCTTTACGGCCATGAAGGAGGGCGGCGACGTGATGGGCATCTTCTGCGGACACGACCACGACAACGACTATACCACCCTGTACTACGACATCCTGTTGGGCTACGGCCGCTTCTCGGGTGGCAACACCGAGTACAACCATCTGCCTAACGGTGCCCGCGTCATAGTGCTCCATGAGGGCCAGCGCCGCTTTGACACCTGGATACGTACCCGCAAGGGCGGGGTAGAGCTGCGTACCACCTATCCCGACAGCTACCAGAAGGACGACTGGCGCAAGCGGCCCGTCGAGGAGTGATTCGCTGCCAAGCTCCCGCCCTCTTCGCGGTGCCCGGGCCGGCCTGTACACTACCAGGTGGCGTGGGCACCGCGTTTTTTATGACATTTTCCGAAAGTTTTGCCCCGAAAGTTTTGCCCGTTGCCCTAAAACCGCTACCTTTGTCCATGATGGGTGCGCCCAGGCACATGGCCACGCCCGCCGAGGGTGTCGCGCACACGTCTACCACTAATAACACATACGAAATCACTGTAATATCAACAAAAACACTTATGGTTAACAGATTTATCCTTAACGAAGTATCTTACTTCGGCCCTGGCGCTCGCAAGGAGCTGCCCGGTGTAGTAGCCCGGTTAGGCTTTACGAAAGCCCTGGTAGTAACAGACAAAGGCCTGATGAAGTTTGGCGTGGCCAAGATGGTTCTCGATGTGCTCGACGAGGCCCATATCCCCTACGCCGTGTACGACGAGGTGAAGCCCAACCCCACCGTGACCAATGTGAAGATGGGTGTTGAGGCCCTCAAGGCTGCCCAGGCCGACTTCATCGTGGCCATAGGTGGCGGCAGCTCTATGGACACCGCTAAGGGTATCGGTATAGTGAGCAACAACCCCGAATTTGCCGACGTGGTATCCCTGGAGGGTGTGGCCGATACCAAGAAGAAGACCGTGCCTATCATAGCCCTGCCCACCACGGCCGGTACGGCTGCCGAGACCACCATCAACTACGTCATCATCGACGAGAGCAAGCAGAAGAAGATGGTGTGCGTGGACCCGAACGACATTCCCTGCGTGGCTATCGTCGATGCCGAGCTGATGTACAGCCTGCCTAAGGGCCTTACCGCTGCCACGGGTATGGACGCCATGACCCACGCCATAGAGGGCCTTATCACCAAGGCCGCGTGGGAGTTGAGCGATATGTTTGAAATCAAGGCTATCCAGATGATACACAAGTATCTGCCCATAGCTGTCGAGGATCCCAAGAACCCCGAGGGCCGCAACGGCATGGCCGTGGCCCAGTACGTGGCGGGCATGGCTTTCTCTAACGTGGGCCTGGGCGTAGACCACGGCATGGCTCACCCCATGTCGGCGCTCCACGATGTGCCCCACGGAGTGGCCTGCGCCATCCTGCTGCCTACGGTGATGCGCTTCAATGCTCCCGCCGCCCTGGACAAGTATGTTGATATAGCCAAGGCACTTGACGTGTACCGCGACGGAATGACCAAGGAGGAGGCCGCCGATGCTGCCTGCACCGAGATAGAGAACCTGAGCCGCCGGGTGGGCATCCCCGCTCATCTGTCAGAGCTGGGCATCACCGAGAAAGATATCGACGCGCTGGCCGACCAGGCCATCGTGGACGTATGTACGCCGGGCAACCCCCGCGAGGTAACCCGCGACGACATAGTAGCCCTCTACAAGAAGATACTGTAACCTCTGGTTACCACAGCGTTATCACTGAGCGCGGACATGGCCATGGCTGTGTCCGCGCTTATAGTGTTTAAAGGTGGAAAAGCGGTTTGAAAAGCAGAAAAGTAAAAAGCTAAAAGGGTTACAAACGCTCCCTGTACGCTGGTGATGCCTCCCCCTGCTTGCGAAGAGTAAAACCGCTGTTGGCAAACTCTCATAGGAAGGCCTGTAACCATTGTGGCAAATGTAAGGACCGCCTTTAGCTTTCTAAGGACGGTTTCCAGCTATCTAAAGATGGCTCCGGGAAAAGTAAAGGTCGGTCTTCACGAATTTAATGGTATTTTCCACATGCTCTATAACGCCTATGTCATCCACCAGGTGGGCGCTGTGCAATCCCGTATTGGCAACGTGCTACTTGCGGTGACATCTGAGCTGTCCTCTGATGACAGGGCTGCCCGCCCACGCTGTTCCCATGCTTTTGGCAGTGGTTTCCAACTTGTTAGAGCCTTGCAGCTCTCCTCTCTGAGGAGCTTCTTCCCCAGTGGGGATGACAAAAGAATATGGTGGAGGCGAGAATGGAACTGCAGAGGAGGCTTGCACAATTTTTTGTGCAACTTTTTGGCATACTTATGCAATCTTTTTCGACAGTTGCTAACATCTTGGTTGTCAGCGTGTTAGCTGCGGTTCTTGTGGCGACTTCGTGTGCGTTTATGGAGATTTGACTTTTTATTTACAAAAATAATTAGGGGGGGGGTAGCCATTTATAAGAAAAAATTTTATTACTTTTGTAATCTGGATAGTTGCACTTAGCATCTTCGAGAAGGTGGTTGGCATTGTGGCCAAGGGCGTCGGAACCCTCAGTCCGTTGTATCCAAGCGCCTAATTAACGGAAGTGGAATAAGCATATATATCAGATATCATGTCAGTCGCCAAACGCATAATTACCCTGATGGTCACATTTGTCATGGGATGCCTCACCATATCGGCCGAGAGCATCCTGGACCGCATGCGGACACGCGACATATCCAACTGGCAGTACATAGATTACTATCTGCATATCTTTAGCACGCAGTACGAGAACTACCCGTTCGTAGTGCGTACCTGTATTATCATTCTGCTGGTCAGCTGTATCTCCATTCTGTGCTTTACCATCCTGCTGATTTTCCAGAAAGTTAAGGACAACCGCAATAACTGGTATTATACCAGTCTTTACAACCGCTATTACACCAAGGTGGTCGATATATTGTCGGCCCAGGAAAACCTGGACTATCAGGATGTGGCCAAAAGGCTCGGCGTGACCGAGAAGCAGCGCCAACGGTTGCGCAAGGGGTCGCGTATGTTTATGCTGGGACGACTGCTGATGCAGGTGAAGTCGGAGTATTACGATACGTATAACCAGGCTAACATCCAGCAGATAGTCCGGGCGTTCGGGTTGAGGGAACACATGGAGCACGTGTTTACCTTTGGCTCTATGGCCAGGCGTCTGCGCGCCATGCAGCTGGCCCAGTTCCTGCAGATAGACGTTCCGGAGTCTACACTGGTGCGCTTGCTCAACTCGTCGAGCCTCACCCTACGCAAGGAGGTGCGCATGTACTATCTTTGGCTCTGCGACTACGCCCCCTTCCGTTTCTTCGAGGACACCAGCTACAACTACGAGTACAGCCCCTGGGACAGCCTGGAGATACATCACCTGCTCCGTGCGCGCCAGCGTGCTGGTAAGGAGATGCCCTCGCTGCCGCCTGTGGTGGCGGTGTGTCAGGATGAGCAACTCAAGGCGTGCCTGATACGCGAGGTGGGCTTCTGGGGCAAGCCCGAGGAGGTGGCGAGGATGGAAAACTACTTCTTCTCAAGTGATATGGGCATCCGCATAGCCGCCATAGACTGCATAGGCATAGCCCGCAGTGCCAGGGCTGAGCACAAGCTGGTCGAGATGTATCCCACGCAGCCTGAGCGCGTGCAGTTGCATACCTTGAAAGCCGTCATGCAAATCAGCTCGGGCAACGCGGTGGGCTTCCTGGTCAGGGCGTGGGCCGACTGTACCGTCATGTCGGTCAAGATCAACCTGCTGCTATGCTTGTGGAACTACAGTGACCTCGGCAAGGAAGAGTTTGCTCGCTTGGAGAATCATACCACAGGCGCGGACCGGCTGCTGTTCGGTCAGGTGCGCGCCTTTACAGGCATTTACAAGAAGTCAACGGCATGAAAGAGATACTGTTCTATACATACGGTTACCTGGTGTTCTTCTACTCGATGGCACTGATGATAAGCTACGTGATACTCACGCTGCTGGCGTACCGCGAGCAGAAGCGCAACCGCCATATCATGTCCGATGCCTACGTAAAGAAGATCTTTGAGCACTCGCCCTTTACTCCGGGCGTGTCCATTGTGGCTCCGGCTTACAACGAGGAGAACACCATCGTGGACAACGTCAAGTCGCTGCTTTCGCAGGACTATCCCAAGTTTGAGGTCATCATCGTGAACGATGGCAGTAAGGACTCTACGCTCCAGAAGATGATAGACAACTTTGACCTGATAGAGGTGCCGTATCACTATAGGCAACGCATACTCGCCAAGCCGTTCAAGAGAATGTTCCTGTCTACCAATGAGGAGTACATTAACCTCCGTGTGGTCGACAAGGTCAACGGTGGAACCAAGGCAGACCCCGTGAACGCCGGGCTCAACGTGGCCCGCTATCCATACTTTATCAATACCGATGTAGACTGTATCTTGTCTAAGGACGCGATACGCAAGTGTATCCGCCCGATGATAGACCACTGCAACGTGATAGCCGTCTCGGGTGTCATGAATATGTCTAATGCCTGCGTGGTAAAGGATGGCAACATGGTGGAGTACCGCATACCCTGGAGTCCCATCCCCCTGTTTCAGACGCTTGAGTATCTGCGCTCATTCATGATCGGCAAGATGGGGTGGAGTGCCATTAACGCCATGCCAAACGTGTCGGGAGGTTACGGCATGTTCGATACCGAGGTGGCCATTGCTGCCGGCGGCTACTCGGCCGACTCCCTGGCCGAGGATATGGACATGCTGATACGCATGATAGGTTACTGCTGCGACTTCAGCCGTCCCTACCGCGTCATCCAGATACCCGACACCTGCTGTTGGACCGAGGGCCCCTCTACGCTGCGTCAGCTGTACCGCCAGCGCACCCGTTGGGGACACGGGTTGATACAGACGTTCTGCAAGTATTACCGAATGATATTCTCCAGGAAGTACCGGCAACTGGGATTGATAACCTTGCCGTATCTGCTCATCTTCGAGTTCCTTGCCCCCGTCATCGAGATAATCGGATTCTTTTTCTTTGTCTATCTCGCCTTTACCGGGGGAGTCAACTGGGGTACTGCGTGGATTATATTCCTCGTGATGTACGTGTTCTGTTTCCAACTCTCGTTTGTGGTTATCTACTACGACTACACCCAGACTAAGATGCGCGGAGCCTCTTACATCCGCCTGGTCGTCGCAGCACTCTTAGAACCGCTGGTTTACCATCCGCTGATACTGCTCTTCTCGCTGCGCGGTTACCTGCGGTTCCTGCTCAAGCAGGGGATAGTATGGGGAGAGATGAAACGTAAGGGATTTCAGCAGAATCAGGCACCGCCCGGACAGCAGCCGCCGGCTGCCACGGCACCCGTGGACAACACGGCGCCCACCGAATAGACAGATAGATTACACATTATTATATATATAGACATGAGACGACTTATCCATATACTCTATATCGCTTTGCCCCTGTTGCTGGTAGCTCCGACGGTCGGGGCTGTCGGCTTTGTTGGTCCCGTTGGCGGCCTGGTCAAAAGCAAGGTTCCTCATACGCCTGACTACTACGACGCCACGGTGCGTGCCGCCTTTAAGCGCGGCAACTGGGAGGGCGGCAAGCGTCTTCTGGACGAGGGCCTCAAGTACTATCCCTCTGTTTCGGTGCTCAATGAGCTGGCTGGCTCGTACTACTACCACAAGCGGGCTTACGATGATGCCCGCTACTACCTGGTAAAGGCGCTGCGCGACAACAATTCGAATGTCGAAGCCAAGCAGCTCATGGTCAAGGTAGAGGAGGACACAAAGAACTACTCCAGCGCGATATGCTATGTCAACGAGTTGCTCGAGATACATCCTTACTGGAAGGGTCTCTGGCGCCACAAGATAAGTCTGTACCGCAAGCAGGGCAACGACCAGGAGGCCGACCGCCTGCTGCGTCGTCTCTGCCAGATTTACCCCAATGATGCTCAGCTCCAGAAGGATCTGAACTACCAGCTCGAGCTGCGCGCCAACGCCGCCCGTAAGAAAGGCAACAAGGAGAGCGCCATAGCCTCGCTCCGCGAGCTGATCAAGAACAATCCCCGTACCGAGGAACCTTATCTGCAGCTCTGCAACCTGCTCCTCCAGGAGGGCTATCGCAGCGAGGCCATCGAGGTTGCAGGACGGGGAGCTGCCAATATACCTAACAGCAGCAGACTGGTGATGAAAAAGGCTGGCATACTGGCCGACGACAGCCGCTACGCCGAGGCCATGGCCTACGTGGAGCAGGCCATGAAGACCAACCGTAGCCCTCAGCTGGTGTCGTTCTACAATTCCATGCAGGCCGATGCGGCCCGCGCCGCATCGCGCAACGACCCCTACGTGCTCTATGGCAAGGTCTATGAGCGCACCAAGAGCCAGGAGTCGCTCGACTACCTGCTCTCTACCTCCATTACCCGTGGCTACTACGACAATGCACTCTACTACATCGGCGAGGCACGTAAGCGTAAGGGCGACACCGAAGACCTGCTGTACAAACAGTACATCGTCAACAAGCGCATGGGCAACACCCAGGCTGCTAACAATCTTCTGGCCCGCCTCTACCAGCGCAATCCGCGTAACAAGGATGTGGCCAGCGACCTGGCACAGCTCCGCCTGGACCAGGCTGTCCGCCTGATGAGCGATAAGTCGTACGGCGAGGCCCTCCCACTGCTCCAGTTTGCTGCCAGTCACTCCCAGGAGAAAGATGTCCGCGAGTCGGCTTACAGCCGCATCGTTACCTGTAACGTAGAGCTGCGCCGCTACGACGCTGCCGACCGCGCGCTGTCCGAGTATAACGCCCATTTCCCCGGTCGCCCCGACTATGTGCTCCGCCATGGCGACATACTCAACCGCAGTGGCCGCACCGAGGCTGCCCTCAGCTTCCTGGCTCAGGCAGCTAACAGCGAGAACGACGAACTGACGCGGGCGCAGTATGTCAATGCCTACGAGGAGACGGCCGTGCCCTACATTAAGCGGCTCATGGCTGCCGGTGCCGTGGCCAAGGCTTACACCCAGTGCGAGAATCTGCTCAGCGTGTGCCCCATGTCTGAGGATGGGCTCCACTATGCCGTCAATGCGTCGGCCCAGCTCCAGCGCTGGACCGACTATCGCCGCTTCGTCAACATGGGCCGTATGCGCTACGCCTCTGACAACTTCTATGTCATCAGGCAGGCAGCCCTCTACACCAGCGCTAAGCAGTTTGCCCGGGCCGATGAGATACTGCGGCCACGTGTGAGCGAGTACTTAGGCGACTCTTTGCTGGTAAGGGCCAACAGTGGCAACAGCTCTGACTGGGCCGCCGACCTGATAGAGCATCACCAGGCCGACTCGGCACTGGCCGTGCTCAACTCGGCGCTGGTATTCGACCGCAATAACCGCCTGCTGCTCTACACTAAGGGCCTGGCTTACGAGGCCCTGCATCAGTATGACTCTGCCTACGTTTACCAGAAGTACTACCGGCCGGATATCTCCGAGCTGGCTTCCTTTACCCGTCATCTCAACAGTCTGATAGCACGTGGCTACCGCAATGGGCTTAACTTCGAGTACCTCCAGGGCCGCTACGGCGAGCAGGATGTGATAACTGCCGTGGCCTCGGTGGAGTACACGTGCAAGTTCGATGCCGCCAATGACATCGCCGTGAAGCTCAACTATGCCGGGCGAGAGGGCGCGGTGGCTGGCGCAGCCTCCGAGGAACAGGTGTCGGGCGGCACGGGACTGCAGTTGATGGCCGAGTGGACACACGTGTTCGACGACCGATGGCAGGTCACTGCCAATGCGGGTGTGGCCAGTAAGTATTTCCCGCAGTTCATGGCCAACCTGCGCGTGCAGCGTTCCTGGGAGCATGAGTGGGAGACCGAGGCCCACGTGGGATTTCGTCGTATCGATTCTTATAAGAAGACTTTCCGGTGGAATAGTGACGTGTACGACGAGGCAACGGGCCAGTACGGTCTCTGGGGCTTCGCCGGCTGGCAGAATGACCGTATGACGCTCCTCAACTTAGGCTTGGGCGCCAGCCGCACACTCGGCGACTTCTGGCTCAACGCCAAACTCGACGGCTATCAGATGTCGCGCAAGTTCTATGCCAACCTCTTGGCTCAGGCCAAGTACTTCGTGCTGGGCGACGGAAAGTCGTGCATACAGGCCCTGGCCAGCGTGGGAAGTGCCCCCGAGGCCACGATGATAGACTATGCCATGCCGGGTACCTTTAACCACCTCAATACACAGGTGGGACTGGGTGGCCAGTACCGTGTTCACCGCAACGTGACGCTGGGCATCCTCGGCACGTGGTACACTTACTACACCCAGTCTAATGGTCGACGTGGCACCGAGGAGAGCTATACCGACTATATCACTACTCGTTATAAAAACCTATTTAATGTTGATGCGCAGATACTCATATCATTCTAAGGCACTGGTGTCGGTACTTTGCACGGTGCTGTTAGCCGTGCCCCTGGCACTCATGGCCGCCTGCATGTCACCCGCACTGAAGTCCTTTGGCCAGTATAGCGAGTATGCCATACTGCCAGCCAACTCCAGGGATGGGGCAGACGTCAAGTGGGCCACATATCTGAAGACCCACTTCCAGAAGAGGGCCACTGACCGCGACTGCGTCATCGCGACACCCGCACAGGACGACAGCCAGCTACAAGTAACGGTAGACCTGGATCCCGGGCTGCCCACCGACTATCAGGTGGGCGTGGCCGACCATACCCTGACCCTCTCGGCCCGTAATACAGAGACCATGTTGTGGCTGCTGTACCAGTTTATGAGTGCGGCAGCCCGTGCCGACAGTCGTCTGGCGGTGAGCGACCTGCCCCCTGCCGTGCTCAGTTGTCAGCGCGACACTGCGGGTACCTTTGCCTTCGAGTACCGCGGCATCTATAGCCCCTCCAATACCGATGTCGACCAGATGCCCATCTTGGGCGTACACAACGTAGACTTTGACTGGGGTCTCTGGGGACATAATATAGGTAAGGTGTTTGGCGGCAACGTGCCCGCCCAGGCCCGCGCCCTCGTCGACGGACACCGCAGCGGCAGCCAGTGGTGCTTCTCGTCTGATGAACTGTACCGCGCTTACGAGCGCTACATTATCGATAACTATGGCGAAGGTACCGTCGATGCCCCCACCCGTTTCAGCGTGATGCCGAACGATAACGGCGAGGTCTGCCTGTGCCCCGGCTGTCGGGCTGCCGGCAATACGCCCACTTCGGCCACCCCCGCGGTAACGCGGATGGTAGAACGGCTGTCGCGGCGGTTCCCCAATCACCTGTTCTTTACCTCGGCCTATGCCACCACACAGACGCCACCCACCCACAGGCTGCCAGCCAATGCCGGCGTGCTGGTAAGCGCCATGGCCCTGCCCCTGGTGGCCGACGATGGCGACAAGGCAGTCTCTGCCCGTGCCGCCAAGGCCAAGGACAGGTTCGGCCAGACCATCCAGATGTGGCAGCGCAGTACCGACCGCGTGTATGTGTGGGACTATATGCGCAATTTTGACGACTATCTTACCCCCTATCCCTGTCTGCACGCATTGCAGAGCAGGTTGCGCTATTACCAGCAACTGGGCATCAGAGGCGTATTCTTTAACGGCAGCGGCTACGACTATGCTTCGTTCGACGACGTGCAGACCTATGTGCTGGCCCAGTTGCTCTTGAACCCCGAGGCCGATGTCGATGCCGGCATCCATGCCTACTTAGGCGCCACCTACCCCGTTACGGGACAGCTGTTGGAGGGCTACTACACCTCGTTAGAGGCTGCGGCTGCTGGCCACGTGCTGCCCTGGTATGGCGGCATGGCCGATGCGGTGGCCGCAGGGGTCGACCCTACGGTATTGAACCGCTTCGCAACCCAGCTCGAGGTGGCTTCGAAAAAGGCCGATGTGCCCGAGCGCAAGAAGATAAACGAGTTGCTTACGGCGCTGGCCTACCCCCGTCTGGAGGCCCTCCGCCAGAAAGCCGAAAGACCCGCGGATGCCACGGTAGCCCAGCTTACATCGCTGTTGGCCGCCCATACCGCCTTTAAGGACATGGCCAACTATCGCGAGGCCCAGGGCGATATAGACAGCTACCTGAGCCAGTGGCGCCTGTCGTACCCCTGGCTCGGCAACTCGGGCCGGCGGCCCCTGTTGGGCCTGCGTTGTCTGGAGGGCGGTGCCGGCGGCCAGTCTGTCAAGGTGCTCGGCGACGGCCGTCAGGGCTTTACTACCGACTATCATACCGGTTGGTACATCACCGGTGCTCCCCAGCTGTGCCTATTGGGCCAGGGCTTCCAGCGCACATCCGTGCAGCTCAGCCTGTCGTTCCTCTACGCCCCTGTGTGGCACATCTATCTACCCTCGGAGGTGTCGGTATGGCAGGATGACACGTGCTGCGGACGGGCCACGGTACCCGTGGCCACCGACGGCCGCGCCCGGGTAACACTGCCGGCAACCGGCTTGGTTCCCCTGAAACCTATTGAGATACGCATCAGGCAGAATGACCAGGCCAAAGGCCGCGTTACGCTGGCCTGCGACGAAATAGAAGTAATGTAACACCAGCCATGGCAGCAACAGCAATCCCCCTATACCGCCACGCGCACACCGTCGCCTGCGCCCGGGCCACCCTCGGGCTGATGGTGGTCCTCGTGTCGCTCTCGGGATGTAAGAAGCGCGTGTCGCCCACCACACTGAGCGTGACAGACTCCGTTCGCCACTATTACCCCATCGTAGCTGGCGAAAAACTCAACGTGGTTTACACCGTAGTGAACCGCGGTGACGATCCATTCCTTATCGATGACGTTCAGCCGTCGTGCGGCTGCATCGCCGGAAAGGTCGAGGAAGTGGCCATACCGCCCCACGACTCGCTCACGCTGTCCTTTGTGTTCGACTCGAGTAAAAATGTGGGCTACGTGCGCCACTGCATACGCATATTCGGCAACGTTCTGCCGCGGGGCATGGCCACCCTGGTGTTCGATGTCAATGTGGTGCCGCCCTCGGATGCCATTCCCGACTACGAGGAAACCTACCAGCGCGAGACGGATGCCAGCGTCAAGGGCCTGGTCGACGGCACCCACGCCCAGAAGGGCTACTATACCGACGAAGAGGGTGGCAAGGACAGCCGTCGCCATGTGCGCTATCCGTGGCGCGAGTAGATAACCTCACGGCCCACGGCAGCCCCAAGTGCAGTAGCGGCAGGCCGAAAAATAATGAGCTCACTAAATGTTTAATAAATTCACAAGTAACTATGATGAAAAAATTTGTTCTCTTTGCAGTGTCAGCTCTCGCTCTCGCAGCATGTAGCGATGACACAACTACTGTAACAGGCGGCTCTGGCCAGGAGTCGGAGCCGGCTACCGAAGTGTACGTGCAGGGCACCAGAATGGCTGCCAACAGGGTAACTAAGGCTCCGAGTGATTATCAGACCGGCAAGGCCTACTTCTACATCCGCCTTGACAACCTTATCCCTAAACTTGGCTCTGATGTTGAGTCTGCCAAGTATTTCCCGCAGAAGCGCGACTATCAGTCTGTCTTTGATGAGCGCAACAGCGGTACTATTCAGGTCAGTTATCCTTACTTCAGCGAGGGTACATATAAGAAATACGTGTACGATACTACTGGTAAGGCTACTCAGAGTGTCATTGAGAACGCTCCTGACCTCGCCGACTTGATTAAAGCTAACCTGAACACAAGTCTTGACCTGAGTAAATTCAATACGAAGGACTACAAGATTATCTGGTACATCGTCAAGTGGGCTTATGGCGACTGGCACGTAGATGGGGTGGTGGCCAAGAACGATGTCAAGGATGTTACTGAGGTTATCCCCAGCATCAAGGACGACAACAAGGACCTGGACAACAAGGCCGACGAGACCCCTGTAGACCCGGAGTATGGTACGGGCAACGTAGAGGTGGACATCCATCAGCAGGCGCACAACACCTGGGAAGAGATTAAGACTTCTATCCATGTGCGCGACCTGGTTAGCGGTGTCAAGGTAACCATCCCGCTTGAGAAGGACTACGTAGCCGAGGCCGACGACATGCACATACGCACTTATAGCTTCGAGCTTGAGAGCAAGGTGTACATCAACGGACACGAATACGAACTCCAGGACAACAACCCTATCAAACTGACGGTTGAACACCAAGACAAGGCTGTTGTCATTACCGTTTCTGCCATCAGCGCAGACTACATCAAGGCTCTCCGTAAGGAGTACGGCGACGGTGTTACCATCGAGGTACACACTTACGCCAAGGGACTCTCTAAAGAGGGCATCTGGAGTCGCGTAAAGCAGTCTGCGGTAACGGTTGCCCCCAGTACGTACGAGGGACTTATCTTCAAGGGCGCCACGAACGCTTTCGGATACAAGTAGTTGAGTTTGCGGGCATAAGGTGAGTAGCAGCATGCTCAACTGCTGTGTTTAGGGCCGGCCCAGGGCATCCCTCCAGGGAATTGCTCTGGGCCGGCTTTTTAGTGTTGGGGGTAGGTACCCCCGAGGGTCGCGGCCCCCAGTCCCCCCAAGGGGCGTGTAAAATAGTCATGCAAATGAATGAGCGGGGGAATGGTATCAGGGGCAGTGGCCATGTTAACCATGGGCGCGGCCAAAGCAGTCGCGTGTACCACCGGGGCCATCGCGGAAAATGAAAAGACCGACCTTTGGCTTTCTAAAGACGGCTCCCTGCATCGTAAAGGCCGACCTTTACGATCTCAGAGGCCGTTATCTCCTGTTACCGGGGCGGCTACGACTCACACACTTGCTATCATACATTCCCCCGTGGGTACTTGGCATCTACTCTTTGAGCTTTCTGGGGCTTTAATGTTCCCCCTCTTCTCCCTCGGGGAGTGATGGTTAGCTGTGTAAGGATGGTTAAAAAAAGCAAAAAGATAGCAGATGGCCTGCAAAATACGACAAATGGCAAGCGGGCGACTCGCTTTGGACAAAAATACATCATCTGTCGACCCCTAACTACTGTAAAAAAGTATAGAATGACCGATACATATTTACCCATAGATACCCTCTGCGCGCAGGTTGGTGGCATACGGGCGCATGACCACCCATCAGAGCGGTAAAAAGGTAGTGTTCATGGCCTTTTCGACCATTTTTCCAAACGCTGTAACGATGTCATTTTCGGCCCTGAGCCACCCTCCTGCGGCCAGTACACCGGCCCTGTGTGCGCACACAGCCGTGGAAGTCAGAAAAGTAAGTGTTAAAAAGTTAATTTTTACCCTTGAAATTTGGGGCAATACCTTTTTTTTCCTAAATTTGTGCCCATCTTACTATATAAGAACTCTAAAAAATGGCAGTAAATGGCCATGAGAGTGTGAATAAAACCTAATAGAGAAGTATAGATACTGACTGAAGAATTTATGTCTAACTTAATTAATATAAAGTTCAACGCTATGAATGAAAAGCAATTTCTAAAATTGTGCTTTTCGGCAGCCTTGTGCATGGGTGCAGTGAGTGCTAACGCAGCGGCTACGGCCAATGTGGGAACCACTTACTCCGTACAGCAGGCAAACGAGAAGCAGGTTAGCGGACAAATCTTTGATGAAAACGGAGAACCCGTTATCGGCGCCACCGTTACATTAAAGGGTACCAAGACCGCTGTGCCTACCGATGTAGATGGTAAATTTACCATGAAGGCTCCTGCCGGGAGCAAACTTGTCATTACTTATCTGGGCTATACTACCACAGAAGTTACCGCCGGACAGGATATCAAGGTAACGCTGACGCCTGACAATCAGGTGCTGAAAGAAGTAGTGGTGACGGCCCTTGGTATCAAGAAAGAGGCCAAGTCGCTTTCATACAATGTGCAGCAGCTCGGCGGCGATGCCGTGACAAAGGTTCAGGATGCTAACTTCGTTAATTCTCTGAACGGTAAAGTGGCCGGTGTTCAGTTCTCTCAGAGCTCGGCCGGTGCCGGTTCGGCTACCCGCGTTGTGATGCGTGGTATTAAGTCTATCAACGGTAACAATGGCGCTCTCTATGTAATAGACGGTGTGCCAATGCCAAACCTGCAGAGTTCGCAGGAATCGACCATGTTCGGTGGTGCTGGTTCTACCGGTGACTCTGCTGCCGACATCAACCCCAATGATATCGAGAGCATCTCTGTACTGAGCGGTCCTTCGGCAGCAGCTCTTTATGGTTCGGATGCCTCTAATGGTGTGATACTTATCACCACCAAGAAGGGCCAGGCCGGTCGTATGGATGTTACTTATAGTGGTAGCTTCCAGTTCTCTCGTCCTTTCGTAACTCACAAGTTCCAGAACACCTACGGCCCAACGGCTACGGGTGCCTTCGACAGCTGGGGCAGCAAGCTCTCTACTCCTTCGAGCTATGACCCCAACGACTTCTTCCAGACCGGAACCAACATCTCTAACACCGTGTCAGTCTCTACAGGTACTGACAAGAACCAGACATACCTGTCTCTCGGTGCTACCAACTCTACCGGTCTTATCCACAACAACAACTTCGACCGTTACAACCTCAACTTCCGTAATACGGCTAAGTTCTGTGACGATAAGCTGACGCTCGACTTCAACTACACCATGTCGAACATCCGCGAGCAGAACATGATTACTCAGGGTCAGTATCACAACCCTCTGTACACGCTGTACCTCTTCCCCGCAGGTGGCGATTGGCAGGGTGTGCAGTACTACAGCCGTCACGACCTCTCCCGTAACCTCGAAACCCAGTACTGGCCATGGCTCGATCAGGGCGACTTGATGGAGAACCCCTACTGGATTGCCGAGAAGGAGAAATTCGTGAACCACAAGGTGCGTAACATGATAACCGCCTCACTCAAGTGGGATGTAACCAAGTGGCTCTCGCTGACCGGCCGTGTAAAATATGACAACAGCGACAACCGTTTTGAGCAGAAGTTCAATGCCGGTACCAAGCTGCAGTTCGCTTCAGCTGCTGGTTACTATGAGCTGCGCAACCAGAACGCCAACCAGCTCTATGCCGAGGCATTTGCTACTATCAATAAGTACTGGAACGACAACGAGTGGAGCCTTACCGGTGTGGTAGGTACCAACTATGACCGTCGCGATACTAAGGAAGAGAGCGCTTCGGGCAACCTGGCTACCGTTCCTAATAAGTTTACGCTCAACAACCTCGATCCATCTGATCCTAAGTTTAAACTGGGCCAGAAGTACACGGAGCGCCGCATCAAGCAGGCTGTTTACGGTAGTGCCCAGCTGGGTTACAAGAGCTTGGCTTATCTTGACCTTACCGCACGTAACGACTGGTCATCGGCCCTTGCTCCGTTTAACAAGTCTTACTTCTACTGGTCTGGTGGTATCTCTGGTATCTGGACCGACATCTTCCCTGTACTCAAGACAGGCGATTGGCTCAACTACTTCAAGACGCGTATCTCTTATTCAGAGGTAGGTAACGACCCATCGGATCCCTATCTGACCACCACCTCTTACTCTATCTCTGCCAGTGGTCCTAATCTGACTACATCTAAGAAGAACCCCAACCTGAAGGCTGAGCTTACTAAGTCATGGGAGGCTGGTTTCGACTTCGTGTTGTTCCAGAACAAACTGAAGATTAACGCCACACTTTACAAGTCGCGTACCTACAACCAGTTCTTCAACATCCAGCTTGACCCATCATCTGGTTATACCAATATGTGGGTGAACGGTGGTACTGTAGATAACCAGGGTGTCGAGCTCTCTGCTCGCTTCAACCAGCCTCTTGGCCCCGTTCAGTGGGAAACTTATCTTACCTGGACCCTCAACCGTAACAAGGTTAAGGAAGTTAGCGTCGAGTACACCGATCCAGAGACAGGCGAGAAATATTCTATGAAGGATGCCATGAACCTGGGTGGTTTCAACGGTACCCGCAACACCATCGTCAAGGGTGGCAACCTGACCGACATTTATGTTCGTACCTTGGCGACAGGCGAACATGGTGAAATCATTGTTGATCCGCAGGACAAGTCTATCAAGGTAGATGCTAACAGATATATCAACGCTGGTCATACTACACCTAACTACAACCTCTCTTGGGGCAACAGCTTCAGCTGGAAGGGCTTCAACCTCGGCTTCCTGTTTAACTACCGTCAGGGTGGTATCGTAGTATCGCTCACCGAGTCGCTGATGGATGCTTATGGTTCGTCAAAGACCAGTGCCGATGCACGTGATGCCGGTGGTGTGGTAATCAATGGTATGGGCGGTTACAGCCCCCAGGCTTACTACCAGACTATAGCAAGTACCACGCAGACCATCGCTTCGCAGTATGTGTACAGCGCTACCAACCTGCGTCTGCAGGAGCTGTCATTCGGTTACGACTTCCCCATTACCAAGTATGTAAAGTGGGTTAAGGGACTCAACCTTTCATTTGTGGCTCACAACCTGTGGATGATTTACTGCAAGGCACCGTTCGATCCTGAACTGACGGCCTACAGCGGTACTTACAATCAGGGTATTGACTTCTTCATGCAGCCAAGTTCACGCAACCTGGGCTTCTCAGTAAAGGTTAAATTCTAAATTAAAGGAGAATTATCAATTATGAAATCGATTATCAAATATACATTGCTTGGTGCGTTGACGCTCGGCTTCACCGGCTGTACCGACAACTTCACCGAAATCAATACCAATCCTTACGAGGCCACTGATGATGACCTGGAGAAGGACAACCTTACCGTAGGCTCGTTCTTCCAGCAGATGGTACTTCGCCTGGTGCCTTTCACGGCAAGTGGCCAGCAGGATGATTCTTATGCATCTACTGGTTCTTATCAGCACTTCCAGGGACTCTGCTCAGACTGGTACTCTGGCTATGTAGGTCCAACAGGTACATGGGCCAACGGTAACCACAACGGTAACTACTACTTCACTGGTACTTGGGGTAACTCCATGTACAACCAGAACTACACCCAGATAATGACCCCGTGGGCCACTATCGTTAAGAACGCTACCAAGAACAACATGCCCGAGGTGGCAGCCTTGGCTACCGTTGTTAAGGTGTATGGTATGCACCGTGTAACCGACCAGTACGGCCCTATCCCCTATGTTGACTATGTTTCGGGTAGCACTGAGAACAAGTTTAACAGCCAGGAAGAGGTGTACAATAAGTTCTTTGAGGAACTTGACAATGCCATCGATGTACTGGCCCCCTTCGCCGCGTCAGGTCAGAAGATTCTTGCAGACTTCGACTATATCTACCAGGGCGATGCTGTGCGTTGGGCCAAGTTTGCCAATACCCTCCGTCTGCGTCTCGCCATGCGTGTAGTTTATGCTAACGCTGCCCTGGCACAGCAGGAGGCCGAGAAGAGTGTTAACTCTACCGTAGGTTTCCTTGAGGAGGCCAATGACCGTGCCGTAGTTTCGGGCATCACCATGATGAATCCTCTCTACGAGCAGGCTTATAGCTGGAACGAGGAGCGCATGGGCGCCTCTATGGATGCTTATATGAATGGTTATAACGACCCGCGTCTGGCTGTTTACTTCAAGCCCGCTGCCGACGATAACAAGTATCATGGCGTGCGCCTGGGTATCAATATGGCCGGTGGCAACAGCGCCTATACGGGTGGCAAGATTTCTAACTTCAACCTTACTTCCAACTCTACCATTCCTTATATGAGTAGCTCAGAGAGTTTCTTCCTGCGTGCCGAAGGTGCATTGCGCGGTTGGAACATGGGCGGAACAGCCAAGCAGTTCTATGAGGCTGGTATCAAGGCTTCAATGGCCGAGCAGGGCATCTCTGCCGATCCTACCAATTATATCAATAGTACAGCCGAGCCTATCGCCTTTGTTGATAACACCGGCAATGGTGGCGATGCAGCGCAGCCCAGTACCATCTGTGTAAAGTGGGACGATGCTGCAAGCTTTGAAACCAACCTTGAGCGCATCATCACCCAGAAGTGGATTGCCAACTTTATGATTTCGCCCGAGGGCTGGGCTGAGTTCCGTCGTACTGGCTATCCTAAGCTGTTCCCCACTACGCGTAACAGCAATAGTGGTACTATCAATACCACTACTCAGATACGTCGTATGCCTTATCCCCAGAACCTCTATGACAACAACCGCGAGGCTGTGGAGGCTGGCGTACAGCTCCTCGGTGGCGGCGATAATGGCGGCACCCGTCTCTGGTGGGACAAGAACACCAATCATTAATTATCTAATTAACTAAAGAGAATTTATAATTATGAAATTGAAAATATTTTTCAGTGCTTGTGCTTTAGCTGTCATGGGCTGTTCTCTCACCAGCTGTGATACAGATGTGGAGAAGATAGATATCCAGACCCCTTACAAGTACGACGCACAGTATTATAAGAACCTGCGCGATTTTCACAACTCGGATCACGAGATTTCATACTGCTACTATGACTCATGGTCTTACTCGCAGTCTCCTAACTCTTACGGTCAGCGCTTCATCGGTCTTCCCGATAGTCTTGATATCATCAACCTTTGGGGCGATGTGGTTACTAAGGAGAAATATCCTGTAGCCTATGCCGATATGAAGTACTGCCAGGAGGTTAGAGGTCAGAAGTTTGTGATGCACGGTGATGCTTCTAACTATCACCACACTTTCTGGTATCGCGATGAAAACCTCGTTATCGACAAGAGCCGTCAGGTAGACCTCAGCAATATCTCTGCCAGTGGCCTGAGCCGTGAGGAAGCTATCCGCGCTTATGCCCGCTGGGCTGTCGATACTGTTGTTAAGTGCGAGCTTGATGGTGTCGACTTCGACTACGAGGGCTGGAACAACCAGGATATGATTTGGGTAGCCGATGAGTGCAACAAGTACTTCGGCCCCGAAGGCAAGTGGCCCGAGAAGCTCTTTATCATCGACTTCTTTGGTGGTTCGCCCAGTGGTTGCGATGACGTTACCGATTACTTCGTCCGCCAGGCTTACTCTTGGCAGATAGGCTTCTCCACCGGCAACTCTGGTCGTCCCTACGAGAAGTTGGTGCTCTGCGAGAGTACTGGTGCCGAGGCTGCCAATGGTGGCAAGGATGGTGCCATGGTACGCGAGTATGCTGCCTTTGAGCCTGCCTCTGGCCGTAAGGGTGGTTTCGGAGCTTTCTATATCGACTATAACTACCAGTCTACATCGGGTATTCCTTACAAGGAGTTCCGTGAGGCCATTCAGATCCAGAACCCTGCTATTAAAAAGTAATTATATAAATACGTATAAACATGAAATTCAGAATAAATATCATTTCCGCAGCTTTGCTGATGCTTACAGGCAGTGTGTTCACCGCCTGTAACTCAGAGGGCGACGATTTTGATTGGGACAAGTCTGCTCTCTTTGTCTCAGGTACAGAGAACAACCCAGTCGTAAAATTCGTGGTCGAGGATACTCCCGCCAGCTATGCCGTAACGGTGCAGTCGACTAAGAAGGTGGACAGCAAGGTAGATATAGAGCTGGCTATCGATGCCTCTACTGTAGATGCCTACAATGAGGCCAACGGTACCAACTATGTAGCTGCTCCTGAGGGTAGCGTAGAGCTCGAAACCTCTAAGGTGAGCATCGCTGCCGGTTCGGCCATTTCTACGGCTGCCAATGTCAAGGTGCTTAGCACAGAAGACCTGGTCGAGGGTCGTAACTATGTTATTCCTGTAACCGTCAAGTCGGTAAGCCAGGGTGACGTGATACCTACCTCGAAGACCATCTTCCTGCGCATATCACGCGTAATCAACTTCTATGCCATTCAGGCCGACTACCGCGCTTCGTCTAACTTCATCTTCGACGAGCCTGTACACCTCTCTACCTTCACTTACGAGGTTAAGATTTATCCTCAGGGCCTGAACCGTCGTAACTATCCTCAGCGTTTCCTCGCCCTTGAGCAGAAAGACGAGTCTAAGTCACTCCTGCTGCGCTTTAACGAGGCCAACTCTGACAACAAACTGCAGACCATCCTCGATGGTAACAAGATTATGTCTAACACTCAGTTTGAGAATGGCAGCTGGTATCTGCTCACTTGGGTTTATGATGGTGCCAATGTCTATTTCTATGTCAACGGAACTCTTGACACCTCTGGCGCAGCTGCCATCAATGGTATCGACTTCCAGCGCTATGAGATGGGTATGTCTTACCAGGGTTATAACAGACAGCAGTTCTTTGCCCACCGCTTCTGCGAACTCCGTATCTGGAACCGAGCCCTGTCTACCAGTGAGATTAACGCCAATATGTGTGGCGCTGACCCCCAGAGCGAGGGCCTGGTAGCTTACTGGAAGTTCAATGAGGGTACCGGTCATGTATTCAAGGATGCCTCTAACCACGGTATGGATATGGACTGGAGCAAGACCAAGCGTGCCGTGCGTGGTGACGATCTCTCTGATACGCCTAATGCTGCCAACAGCATTAAGTGGGTTAAGGACGATATTAACAAGTGTGCACAGTAATTAATGGGAGACTCATGATTATGAAGATAAATATCAAATATGCCGCGCTCAGCCTTTTGGCTGTAGCCGGCATCACAATGGCCTCGTGCTCTGACGATGAAAGCTACGATGTATATGGCAACCCCCAAAACCTCGTCTACTTCAAGGCCAATGCTGACAATACCTTTACAGGTACAGTGGCTCATACACCGGTAGGCGACTTCGGTGGTGTCGATGCCAAGTTTCCCGTACGTATCCTGCGTCCCGCCTCGTGCGACACCAAGGTTACTGCCATGGTCGATGCCTCGCTCGTCGATGTGTACAATGCCGAGCACAACACTGAGTATAAGGCTATGCCTGAGAGTGCAGTTAACCTGGGCGGTATGACCGTTACTATTAAGAAAGGTGCCGTTGCGGCCGACGACTCTATCAAGGTATCCCTCAAGGAAGACGCTCTTGCCTCACTTACCGAGAAGGCTTACCTGCTTCCTATCCGCCTGTCGCATGTTCAGGGCGATGGCAAGTGCAGCGAGGAGCGTGGCTTTGGCTATATCATTGTTAACACCGAGACTAAGCTCATCAAGGACATCGAGTCTAAGGACGATATGGCAGGCACTCTGCTTACCGACTATACAGGTTGGACAGCCAAATACAGTCCTGGCAGTGACATCGATGTGGCCCAGCTCTTTGATGGCAATTTGGAGAATGGTGCCGCCCTGCGTGCCGATGGTGACGGTGGCCGTACCAAGGTCATTGCTTTCGACATGGGTGCCACCAAGAATGTCAGCGGTTTCCGTTTCGCCCGTTACTATAAGGACTATTATGGATGGTGGCAGGATGCCTACTACTTCTCGTCAGTCAAGATAGAGTTCAGTACCGACGGCTCTACCTGGAACGAAGCTGGTACGGCTACCGAGAGCGCCATGCCTAAGTCTGAGGGTTATCAGTACTGCTCGTTCTATGGTGGCGTGTCTGCCCGCTATCTCCGTTTCTCGTTCGAGAGTGGTGAGTCAACAGTTTCCAGCTTGGCTGAACTGGGCGTATATGTGGCTAATTAAAACACTTACCTAATATAACAATCTTTTAATTGGGGTGCTGGGCATAGGCTCGGCACCCTTTTTGTTTGCCGCTATTATCATGGCTGTTGAAAAGTGAAAAAGTAAAAAGGTAACAAAGTAAACAGCGCTGCCCCGCATTACGGTTGGCATTACCTCCCACAGCCAAGTCCCCTTTTACAGCCATCTCCCCACCGTCCGTGAGGATAATAAAAATGCAGCGCGCTGCATTTTTATCATCGGAATAGCAGAAAAAAGCAGTGCGCTGCATTTTCTTCTCGGCCGAAATCACGTATTTGCAGTTGCATTACATTATTACGACATAGTCTGGATATGTCCCGGCACGTAAATACAGGACAATTTGCGTGTCCTTTAGGACAACGGGCGCGTTTTTCCCTGCTTTTTTCTTGGTCGGTTGCGCTTTAGTAACTATATTTGCAGTGGCTCTTGAAGAGAAGAGCACTTTAAGTTAAACCAAAAATTGAAAAAAACATGAGAAAAATTCTCTTAGTAGCAGCAATAATGATGGCCTCAGTAGCCACTTTTGCTCAGAACGCAGTAGGGCAGTGGACCATCCAGCCCAAGGTAGGTCTTAACATCGCCGACTTCCAGAAAGCCGATGACAGCAAGGTTCGCTGCGGTGTTGCAGTGGGTGCCGAGGTAGAATACGGTGTGAGTGACATCTTCGGTCTCAGCTTTGGTGCCCTCTATTCGATGCAGGGATGCAAGAATAACGATGGAAACGGGACTCTCAAGGCCGACTATATCAACGTGCCTATCCTGGCCAACGTGTACGTAGCCAAGGGCCTGGCCGTAAAGTTGGGCTTGCAGCCAGGGTTCAATGTGAACAACTCTGTCGAGGCCAGTGCCGATGGCGTTACTGGCAGCGTGAGTGGCGAACGCGTAGGTCTTGAGGCCAAGACGGTAGACCTGTCTATCCCTGTAGGTCTGTCTTACCAGTACAACAACTTCGTTATCGACGGCCGTTACAACTGGGGTCTTACCAAGGTGTACGACGGTGGAGATGTCAAGAACAGCGTGTTCCAGATAACGGTAGGTTATAAGTTCAGCCTCTAATCATTAACCCATAGACAGTACTCGGGCGTGCCGCATAGCGGTGCGCCCGTTTCTGTAGATGGTCTCCATGTCCCCTATGTCAGTTGTGGCATCTCATGGGCTTTTCCACAGAGTTGTAAAGGGCGTTTAGGACCGTTTAGAGGCGCTTGTGGCGTTATTAAATCTTAAAAACAGCCCGTTTTTAGTTATATGTACTCAAAAAACAGGATGCTCTACGTTAAAAGTGCTTATCTTTGCATAAGTGCAGGCTGCACCTCGGGCATTTGAGCAAGCTCATGCCGGGAATGGGAGACGTTTCAGTAGAGATATAAAAAGTGGGCGGGCTTAGGGCCATGTCCGTAGTGTTAACATAAAACTCTAATTGTACATGAAAAAGATTTTGTTAGTGGTTGTATTGGCGATAGTGTCGTTGACAACCGTTGCACAGAACCGTGTAGGTCAGCTTACCATTCAGCCCAAGGTGGGCCTTAGTATTTCCGACCTTACCAATGTTACCAATTCAGACTCGCGCGTGGGCGCCGTGGTAGGTGCCGAGCTCGAGTATGGTATTGCCAGAAACGTAAGTTTCAATACCGGCTTGCTCTACTCTATGCAGGGCGCCAAGGACGACGACGGCTCGCTCGAGCTCGACTACCTTAACATCCCTGTGGTGTTCGATTTTTACCTGGCTAAGAACTTCGCCCTGAAGACTGGCTTGCAGTTGGGCTTCAATGTCGACGACGACGGCACCAACGCTAAGAGCGTAGACCTCTCTCTGCCCCTTGGCCTGTCTTATCAGTTTGGCCAGGTGGTGCTCGACGGCCGTTACAACCTGGGCCTTACCAAGGTGTACCGCGATGTAGACTGGCGCAACAGCGTATTCCAGATAACCTTAGGCTATAAGTTTGCTCTGTAACAACCCCATATATCAGCGGGGCTGCATGGGTCACTCCAGGAGAGAGGGCTGGTGCAGCCCCGCTTTTTAGTGCTCTTATCCATCGGCCCATTAGGGCCACTGCCTATGTAGCATAGGCTTCATGGAAGATGAAAAACACCTCCGCAATTCTGATGGCCGACCTTTGCACACAAATAGGCGGCACCTCGGACATCTGAGCAAGCTCATGCCGCGCGGTTTGCACTATTTTTGCAATAAAAGGCAAAAAATAAAACGGCAAAAGACCCAAAAGCGCTGCCCATTCATAGTCTTTGCCAAACTAATGGCCATCGCGTGAAATGAAAAGACCGGTCTTTAGCTTTCTAATGACGGCTTCCAGCGCGCTAAAGACGGCTTCGGGAAAGCTAAAGGCCTGTCTCCACGATTATAGTGGTAACTTATACGGCTTTGGCAGACGCTCCTCTGCCGCCCTTGCTGTCGTTTTGCCTTTCTGCACTTCTGCTTTTTTCCTTGCTTGCCGTTTTTCCATTACCTGTGCTGGTACTTATATTGTGGGCTCGTGGCCCTCGTGCTTGCGGTAGTGCCATATCTCTACCGAGTTGATAATGTTCTGCCACAGGATGTAGCATCCGGGACCGATGGACGACAGCGGGTGCAGATAGGTGTAGGCTATCCAGATGGCAAAAGCCGTGTTCTTCTGTCCCAAGGCCTGTCCCGCCTCGGTGGTCGCCCCGAAGTAGTGGCCTATGAACCGCCCCATGGCAAACTGGGCGATACACAGCACCAAGCCCAGCACCCCGATGATGGCCAGGAACCCGAGGGTGGTGTCGGCGTGGGCTATGTTCTTGGCCGTGGTACCCGACACGATGAGCAACGACCCTCCCCACATGTAGTACGACAGGTCCTTGATGCCCGTGACCCACTTGTGGAAGCGGTGCATGGTGTGCTTGACGATATAGGCCATCAGCATAGGCAGCAACAGCACCGAGCACACCTCGTTCAGGATGGCCAGAAATGCCTGGACAAAGGATATGTCGGCCGAGCGGTCTATCAGTGGAAAGCAGATGGGGATGAGCAGTGCCGTGATAAAGTTAGAGATAAACGTGTAGGTAGTCATCTGCTCCAGGTTGCCACCTAACTTGGCCGTAACCACCGGAGCCGCTGCTGCGCAGGGCCCTATGATACAGGTTAGTATGGCCTCCATCAGTATCAGGCTCCGCCCCGACAGACCCAGCTCTACCGTGATGAGCGTTGCCAGCGCCACCAGCGCCACCTGTACCACACTCACCCACAGAATCCACTTGACAGGCACCAGGCGGCGGAAGTCTACCTTGCAGAACGTCACGAAGAGGATGAGGAACATGAATAGCGGCAGGATGCGGTCGCAGATGGGCGCACAGAACCGCGCGGCCCCGTCAAGAGCCGGTGTCAGGGCAAAAATGAGGTAAATAATGATACCGCCGGTTATCGACACCGGCAGCGTCCAGTTCTTTATAAACCGTATAATGGACATATACTTAGCTGTTAGGACTGTCAGGGCAGCCGCAATGTGCTGCAAAGTTACCTAATATTCTAAGGCGGCTACACAAAACGCCCAAATATTTTGGGCCACTCCCTTAAAATTCGTAATTTTGTACAACAATCTTTACCATAACAATAAGTAAAATGCGAAAAATTGTCTTTGCCGCCCTGCTTTGCCTCTGCACATTGGCCGTACATGCCGCCGGTGCCACGTGGATTACCGCCGCTGGCGACAGCGTAAATCGCCCTAATACCTGGATAGCTTTCCGTAAAGATGTAGTACTCAATAGTAAGCCCCGACATATGACGGCCCGCATAGCCTGCGACTCTAAGTACTGGCTGTGGATTAACGGCCGCCTGGTGGTGTTCGAGGGCCAGCTCAAGCGTGGCCCCGCCCCTGGCCAGAGCTATTATGATGAGGTAGACTTGGGGCGTTATCTGCAGCGAGGTGCCAATAAAATGGCCATCCTGGTGTGCTATTTTGGCCGCTCGGGCTTTTCGCACGAGGACAGCGGTCGCTCGGGCCTGTATGTCAGTGCCGACAATGCAGCCTTTAACACCGACCGTAGTTGGGTGAGCCGTGTACACCCTGCTTATGGCACCGCCGATGGCGAAGCCCCCAATGGGCGTCTGTCAGAGAGTAATATACGCTATGATGCTCGGCTGTCTATCGATGGGTGGCAAACTGCGCAGGCACCAGCGCGTCTCGGATTTGCGCCATCGGCCGAGATAGGTCAGTGGGAGTCGGCCCCTTGGGGCAAGATGACCCTGCGCCCCATCCCCATGTTTCGCGACTATGGTGTCAAGGCCGCTCCCTACGCGCTGCGTGCCGGCCGCGACCGCGACACGGTTATCGCCACCCTGCCCGGCAACCTGCAGGTAACCCCCGTGATAGACATTACCGACCCCCAGGGCGGCCACACCATAGATATATGGACCAACCACAGCCACATGGCAGGTGCCTGGAACGTCAGGGCCCAGTACATCACCCGCCCGGGACGGCAGCAGTACGAGTCATTGGGGTGGATGAACGGCGAGCAGATCATCCTCTACCTGCCCAAGGGCCTCATGGTACACGGCGTAAGCTATCGCCAGACAGGCTATGACACCTATGTCCAGGGCACCTTCAGTTGTGACAACGACTTCTACAACCGTTTCTGGCAGAAAGCACTCAACACGCTCTACGTCAACATGCGCGACACCTATATGGACTGTCCCGACCGCGAGCGCGCCCAGTGGTGGGGCGATGAGGTTGTCCTTACCAGCCAGGCTTTCTACACCCTCTCGCTCTCTTCGGTCGACCTGATGCGCAAAGGCATGCTCGAACTGGCCGGATGGCAGTTCCCCAATGGCGTGCTCCATGCCCCCGTGCCCGGCAGCTACAAGAGCGAACTCCCCGGCCAGATGCTGGCCGCTGTGGGCATCTACGGCTTCTGGAACTACTACATGAACACCGGCGACACAGCCACCCTGCGTGCTGTTTACCCTGCCGTGCGCCGCTATCTGGAGCGCTTCCCACTGGATGATACAGGCCTCACCGCTGCCTACAAGGCCACGTGGCTCTGGGGCGACTGGGGCGACAACCGCGACATACGCCTTATCTTTGCCGGGTGGCACTACATGGCCTTAGAGGGTATGGCCCGCACGGCCGACCTGCTCGGCCGCCCCGGTGATGCCCGCCAGTATCGTGCCATCATGCTGAAAATCAAGGAGGGTTACAACCGTTGCTGGAATGGCTGTAGCTACCGCCACCCTGAGTACATGGGTGCCACCGATGATCGCGTCCAGGCCCTGGCTGTGCTGTCCGGCATAGCCGATGCGTCTAAATATCCCGCCATCTTTAACGTTCTGAAGAGCCAGGAGTACGCCAGCCCCTACATGGAGCGCTATGTCATGGAGGCGCTGTTCCAGATGGGGCAGGGCGAGTACGCCATGGCGCGCCTGCGCAAGCGTATAGCCCCGATGGTCGACGACAAGGAATATCCTACACTCTTCGAATATTGGGATGCCCATAAGCGGGGCTTCCGTATAGGGTCGTCTAACCACGCCTGGAGTGGTGGCGGCCTGACTGTGATAGCCCAGCAGCTCATGGGAGCCCAGCCCCTGGAGCCACGTTGGTGCAAGTTTAAGATAGAACCGCAGTATGTGACACTCAACGAGGCATCGCTGTCGTTCCCCACCATGAGCGGCACGGTTTCTACAGCGTTCCGCCGTAGCCAGGATGCCCTCAGCATGTCGGTGGGCGTTCCGACCCGTACCCAGGCGCTGGTCTACATTCCGTCGGCCGACGTAGCTCGCATTACCGTCGATGGTCGCCCGTTGGCTGCTCGCCGTGTCGTAACCGACAGCCAACTGGTCAAGCCCGGCCACACCGCCGTCTGGTTTGGTGCCGGCGACCATAAGATACACATCGCCCAGTAAGGGGCACCTCATCTTGTCTTGATAACAGCACAGAGAGTATGGCTAAACCGATAGTACGTTTCTCCAAGTATATGATAACCGCGAGCGTCGTGGTCATCATCATCGTGATAGGCTTTGTAATCTACGGCCAGATGATGGGCACCCCCAGTGGCCTGTCAGAGGCTAACGCCAAGTTGCTCCGGCAGGTAGACAGTCTGCTGCCTCAGCGCCAGGCCATCATAGAGACTCGCTCGCACTATATAGACTCTGTGGCCCGCAGTTTAGAGGCCCGCTCGGCCACCCGTCCGCTCAGTCTCCAGTATGCCGATTACAAGCAGCTCTTCATGCAGTCGCACCTGGTGAAGTTCTCTTACTCCTTAGAGTTCCCACGGCGCATGATGGCGCTGGCCGACCGTATGGCCGACCCGGCGCGCAAGGCCGAGGCCCAGGCGTATCTGGCCTACTCTATGTGCCGGGGAGGGCTGTTCAAGGAGGCTGTAGACAGCTTTAACGCAATACATGTCAGCGCCTCAATGCCCGACTCGGTCTTGGCGGCCGTGTATCTGTATGGCGGCCGCATCTGGCACGACATGGCCGACTATGCCGACCTTCCCCAGCTGTCGTTAGCGTATAAGCAGCAGGGCAACGAACTGCTTCGCCGTGCCCTGTCTTATATAGACTCACCCGTGAACAACTTCTACGTCAAGGGCAAGATACTGCTCTGGCAGGACAGGCTGCGTGAGGCGCGTCCCTATTACATACGTGCGCTCAGTCTGTGTAGGGCCAATGATGTGGAGGCCCGTTCCATACTCTACTCATCGCTGGCCAGCATAGACCTGCGGTTGCACAACGTAGAGTCGGCTACCCATTATTACCTGTTGTCGGTACAGAACGATGTAAACCATGCCATCGTAGAGACCGTGGCCATCAGAGGCCTGGCCCAGCTGCTCTATGACCAGTACAAGGATGCCTACAAGTCGTCGGCCCTGCTGATGGCCGCCATGGACAACGCCAAGTATTTTGGTACCCGCTATCGGCTCAACGCCATGGGTACCTTGGTGCCCCTCTTACAGGGGCAGAAAGAAGCCATGGAGAAGAGCCGTAAGAAGACGTTGGTATGGGCGGTGGGCATAGTGCTGGCGCTGGTACTGGTGCTGATGGTCATCCTGTGGCAAAACCTGCGCTACTCGAAGAAACTATACGACTCGCGGACGCAGTTGGCTGCTGCCAACCGTCAGCTGGACGAGGCCAACCTCATCAAGAACCAGTATCTGGGCTACTACATGGACCGCGTGTCAGAACTGGTCATGGAGATAGACGGGTTTGCCTTAGTGGCCGAGCAGAAGATAAAGGTACATCAGGAGGATGCCCTCATGGAACTGGTCAAGCAGCTCCATGGCAAGTTTAATAAGAAGGTGGTGAAGGAGGAGTTTGACCACAACTTCATATTGCTGTTCCCCACCTTTGTAGAAGACTTCAATGCGCTGATGACCGATGATGGCAAGCAGGTGCCCACCAAGCCCAGCTCGCTGACGCCCGTGCTGCGCATCTTCGCGCTTATCCGTCTGGGCATAACTGACAACAACCACATAGCCCGTGTGCTCGACTACTCATTCAATACGGTGTATAACTACAGGGTTCGTACTCGTAACAAGTCCATTGACCCTACAGGATTTGAGGAACTGTTGCTGAAAATAGGCACCTGACAGCGGCCGTACACCTATTTATGGTGTTATAAAAAATAGCCATGGCTGTTTTGTAAGTTGTTGATAATTAATAATAGTGTATCTTATACTATCTATATTTTCGAAGATATGTACAAAAATACACCCCACCCTTGTGTCTTTTGTTTAACTTTGCACCAAATCGGTGGAGAGTGCCGCTCTCTGTGAGCCGATGGTTAAACAATTTGCAATTGATAATAACAAATACCTATAACTTATGACAATGAACTTGCGAGGAGTATTTTCTGCTTTAGCACTTTTCACAGTGATGCTGGCTACGGCTGCCCCCGTGTTCCGCAACGAGCGCCCTAACAGTATCTACCTTGACTCCAAGGCCGAACATCAGGGAGCATTTGTCTGGAAGATGCTCAAAGCGTCAGAAGCCAAGGCTACGGCCGAGGCCATGTCTATGCCCGGCTTCGCCACGGGTAGCTGGATGGATGCTGTGGTACCCGGTACAGTGCTCCGGTCCTTAGTATATAATAAGGTGTACCCCGACCCGTATTATGGCGACAACAACAAGATAGGCAACAACCGTATTCCCGACATCTCGAAGGTAGGAGCCGAGTTCTATACCTACTGGTTCCGCACCGAGTTTGACGTTCCCGAGTCGTTCAAGGGTAAGACCGTGTGGCTGCAGCCCGACGGCATCAACTACCGAGCCGACATCTGGGTCAACGGAAACCTCGTGAGCACCATGGCCGGTATGTTCCGCAACGACTATGTTGACGTTACCGACTTTGTCAAGGTCGGCCAGAAGAACGCCATCGCCGTGCTGGTTCGCCCGGTCGATGTGCCCGGTACCTCGAAGCCTAAGAGCTGGGGTGCCGTGGGCGAGTTCCGCAACGGAGGCAATGGAAACATCGGCTGGAACGTCACCCAGCTTATGACCGTGGGCTGGGACTTCACCTACTCTGACGGTATCCGTGATCGCAATACCGGTATCTGGCGTGGCATCAGTCTCTACGCCACAGGCAAGGTCGCCCTGCGCCACCCCTTTGTCAAGTCTACTCTGAAAGACAACTACAAGACTTCCTACGAGAATATCTCCGTAGAGCTTCACAACCCCACCAACGGCTCGGCTAAGTGCGAGGTGGTTGGCGAGATTGAGGGCGAGGGTATCACATTCGCCAAGAAGTTCAGCCTCTTCCGCGGTGAGCGCCTGACATGCAACTTTACCCCCAAGGAGTTCTCGCAGCTCATTATCCGTAACCCCAAGCTCTGGTGGCCTGTCAACAAGGGAGCCCACCCTCTCTATACGCTCAAGTTCAAGGTGCTCGTCGATGGCAAAGTGAGTGACTCGCTCTCTACCCGCTTCGGTATCCGCGAGATTACTGCCTCGCGCAATACCCCTGACAAGTCCAAGCTCTTCTACATTAACGGCAAGCCTCTCTTTGTCCGTGGTACCAACTGGCTTCCCGAAGCCATGCTCCGTACTTCTGACTCCCGCATGGACGCAGAGCTGCGTATGACCGCCCAGTGTGGCGTTAACCTGCTCCGCCTTTGGGGCGGCGGTATTGCTGAGTCTGACCGCTTCTACGAACTGTGCGACGAGCTCGGCCTCTTAGTCTGGCAGGAGTTCTGGCTTACTGGCGACACCCGCCATCCACACGACCAGGGACTTTACTTGCTCAACGTCGAGTCTACTATTAAGCGCATACGCAACCACGCTTCCCTTGCCTTCTACGTCTCTTCTAACGAGAGCTCGGAAGTGAGCGGTGCCCACGACCTCATTATCCGTCTGGACGGCACCCGCCCCTACCAGATGCAGAGCGAGTGCGACGGTGTACACGACGGCAGCCCCTACAAGCAGGTTAACCCCATGCGCCACTACGAGAATACAGCCTCGGACCGCGGGAGCCGCATCGACGGTTTCAACCCTGAGTACGGTGCTCCAACACTGCCCGTTTACGAGTCGCTCCGTGAGATGATGCCCGCCAAAGACCTCTGGCCCATCAACAAGGATGTGTGGGACTACATGGATGGTGGCGGTTTCCACCTTATGACTACCCTCTACACCGATATGGTTAACCAGTACGGCAAGCCCGCTACCATCGAGGACTACTGCAAGAAGGCCCAGCTCGTGGGCGCCATGAACTCGAAGAGTATCTGGGAGTGCTGGAATGAGAATAAGTTGAACTATGGCGACCGCTTCTGCTCGGGTCTGCTCTTCTGGTACCACAACTGTGCCAACCAGCAGGTTTGCGCCCGCCAGTGGGACTGGACGCTGGAGCCTACGGCATCGCTCTATCACACCATGCACTCTCTGGAGCCTATCCATGCCCAGTTTGACTATCTCAAGAATACCGTCTCGGTGGCCAACGATACCTATGAGGCGCTCAAGGGCTACCGTCTGACTGCCACCCTGTACAATCTGGACAGCCGTAAGGTGGCTACGCAGACCGTCAACGTGGATGTGCCCGAGGATGGCGTGGCCAACGATGTGCTGAGGCTCTCGTTCCCCGACGAACTTACCCAGGTACACTTTATCCACCTGCTGCTTACCGACGCTAAGGGCCGTGTGGTATCAGACAACTTCTACTGGCGCTCTAAGGATGCCTACAAGGGTAAGAACACCCTTACCGGTCCCTGTACCTCTGGTTTCGAGAGTCTGCAGGACATGCCCGCCGCTATAGTTAAGACCACCGTCAAGACTATCCGCAAGGATGGAAAGACTCAGCTACGTGTTACCCTGCGTAATGCGAGCAAGCAGATAGCCTTCTTCAACCAGGTACACCTGCTCGACGCCCAGGGCTCGCCCGTACGTCCTACTTTCTATACCGACAACTTCTTTACACTGCTTCCCGGTACATCTAAGACAGTCGAGATAGAGACCGCCTCGGAGGCTGCCGTTACCGTCCACCTCAAGGTGAGTGGCTGGAACGCCCATACGAGTAATATAAAACTGAAATAAGATGAAAAACAAATTGCTTTTAATGATTATGCTGATGCTGGCGTGCTCACTGAGCATGCCGGCAGCTCAGCCCAAAGAGTTTATTAACTTCCCCAAGGGATATACTCCCCAGGAGGTAGGCGTCCGATTGGCCGACCATTTCGTTGTGAGCCGTCATGCCCCCATTCACGTGATAGGTTATCCTGAGACCTTTGCGTGGCGTGGCTCACTCCTTTTCGCCCAGGCTACTGGCGACACCCGTCTGCTCCGCCTGCTTGAGGGTCGCTTCGCTCACCTCTTCGGCCCTGAGAAGCAGCTCCTGCCCTTTAAGAACCATGTTGACCATAATATGTTCGGCAGCCTGCCCCTTCTCCTTTATCGTATTACCAAGGATAAGAAGTATCTGGACCTGGGACTGCCTTACGCCGATACTCAGTGGCAGTGCCCTAATAACCCCCGCGTCTCTGAGAAGGGCTGGGCTGACAAGGGTTTTTCCTGGCAGACCCGTATGTGGATCGATGATATGTACATGATAACCATCGTACAGACCGAGGCTTACCGCGCTACCGGCGAGCAGAAATACTTGGATCGCGCCGCTGATGAGATGGCCTACTATCTGGACCATCTGCAGTGCGAGAACGGCCTCTTCTATCATGCTCCCGACGTGCCTTTCTACTGGGGGCGTGGCAATGGATGGATGGCAGCCGGAATGACCGAGATGCTCAAGCTGCTGCCTGCTAACCACCCGCGTCGGGCACGTATATTGGAGGGCTATCAGAAGATGATGAACTCGCTGCGTACCTATCAGAACAAGGAGGGCCTGTGGAACCAGCTCATAGACCAGCCAGACTTCTGGACGGAAACTTCTGGTTCGGCCATGTTTACCTATGCCTTTATCAACGGTGTCAAGTACGGATGGCTCGATGCTAAGGTATATGCCCCGTTGGCCCGTAAGGCTTGGATAAAGTTGGTAGACTACATTAACGACAATGCAGATGTACTCAATGTGTGCGAGGGTACC
>JALEKD010000012.1 GCA_022769285.1 Prevotella sp. | reverse complement strand
TCTTACCGCTCTGTTCGGTACCGTTGTTGGTATGATCCGTTCATTCGCCGCTCTGGCAGCAGGTGGTGGTGCTGACTCACAGGCACTTTCTACTGGTATTTCTGAGGCCTTGGTTAATACCGCATCTGGTATCTTGACATCATGGTTCGCCGTTGTTATCTACAACTTCTTCACAAACAAGATCGATAAGCTGACTTACGCTCTTGATGAAGTTGGTTACACTATTGCTCAGACATACGAAGCCAACCACGGAGAAGAAGCTTAATTTTTGCTAACCCTTTAATTTTTTATCGCTATGGGTAAAGTAAAAATTGAGAAGAAAGATGTCTGGATCGACATGACTCCTATGTCCGATGTCATGGTGCTCCTTCTGACATTCTTCATGTTGACATCAACATTCGTGAAGAATGAACCAGTAAAGGTGAACACCCCAGGATCGGTATCGGAGATTAAAGTGCCTGAGAAAGACGTGCTGACAATCAGCGTGGCCAAGGATGGCAAGGTGTTTATGACTATCGACAATGCCAATGACCTCATTAGCATCGTTGATGCCATGACTGGCAGATTCGGAGTGACGCTGAATGGTAAGCAGCAGGAGGCCCTGAAAAAACATTCAATGTTGGGCGTAAGCGTGGAGAAACTGCCCGCTTACCTGAGCCTTCCTGAGGATCAGATGTCCGAAGTCATACAGAAAGAGGGTATCCCCACTGACAGTATTGACGAAGGGGGCAAGAAAGGTATGAGCGAGTTCCAGCTGTGGATTACTGAGGCGCTGGCAGTTAATGAGGATATGAAGATAGCCATCAAGGCCGACTCTGATACTCCTTACAAGACTGTCAAGAAGGTTATGTCCGAACTTCAGGATATGAACCAGAACCGTTACTATCTTATCACTTCTTTAAAGAAAGAGGAGGACTAAAGAATGGCAAAGAAGAAAGCAAGTAAACAAAAGAAAATGACTGTCCGCGTAGACTTTACGCCTATGGTGGATATGATGATGCTTCTGATCACGTTCTTCATGCTCTGTACGTCTTTGGCCAAACCTCAGACTATGGAATTGAGTATGCCAAGTAATGATAAGAACCAGACAGATGAGGATAAGTCTGTGACGAAGGCTTCTTACACGATTACAATCTATGTAGGTGCCAATAATCAGATTTATTATATTGCCGGTCTGCCTAAGTATGATGACCCCTCATGTCTGAAGAAGACTACCTGGGGTAAGGATGGTATTCGCAAGGTGCTTATTACTCATGTTACGGAAGACGGAACTCAGCCTGTTCAGCAGGTGATGCTGGCTAAGGCCAAACTTGATGAGAAAAAGCTCAATGATCCTACCTACTCTGACACGCTTTATAACAAGCAGCTGTCGCAGCTTAAGGCTGGTGACCTGGGCAATGGCCAGAAGATTTCTACTATGACTATTATCATCAAGGCAACTGACAAGGCCAGTTACAAGAACCTGATTGATGCTCTTGACGAGATGCAGCTTTGCAGCATCGGTAAGTATGTGATAGATAAGATTAACCCGGATGACCAGAAACTACTCGACAAGGTAGGTGTTAAATAACTGGATGGTCATTAATGCTGAATAATTAAAAGATAAAGACTATGTCAAAAATAGATTTGATTTCATCAGACTGGGTTGATTTGGTATTCGAAGGCAGAAACCAAGCCTATGGAGCCTACAAGCTCCGCAAGGGCACTACCAAGCGTAACATTATCGCTATACTGGCAGTTTTGGTATTGCTGCTTATCGGATTTATTATCCTCACAGTCAAGAATTTCGTTGATGAGCAGCGTGCTAAGGTAGCTGTGACTCAGGTAACTGAGATCAGCGCCCTGGAACAGCCTAAGAAAAAGGCTGAGGTGAAGCAGAAGAAGGTAGAACTGGAGCCTGAAAAGGTGGTAGAGAAGGTAAAGAGCTCTATCAAGTTTACCGCCCCTGTTATCAAGAATGACAAAGATGTTAAGCCCGAAGAGGAACTCAAGACTCAGGATGAGTTGATGAGTACCAAGACCGCTATCGGTACCTTTGATGTAAAGGGTAACGATGATTCTAATGGCGAGATACTGAAGGCTAAGGAAATCATCGCTCAGCCGGAGCCTCCGAAGCACGTTGAGGAAGACAAGGTGTTCGATATCGTAGAGCAGCAGCCTCTCTTCCCTGGCGGACAGAGCGCCCTGATGCAGTTCCTGCATGACAACATAAAGTATCCTGTCGTTGCACAGGAGAACGGTGTACAGGGTCGTGTAACCGTACAGTTTGTGGTTGAGAAAGATGGCTCTATTACGGACGTTCACGTGTTGAGAGGTGTAGACCCATCTCTGGACAAGGAGGCCGTACGCGTTGTTAAGTCAATGCCCCGTTGGACTCCTGGTAAGCAGAATGGTACCACCGTTCGTGTGAACTATCGTCTTCCTGTATTGTTCAGACTGCAGTAATATCATTATTAACAGAATGAAAAAGACCGTATTCTACATTTTTGTAGGATTAACACTATTCGCCTGTCTTTGTGTCTCTTGTCAGAACAAGAAGCACAAGGGCGGGCGGACAGATACTTATTCGTCAGGGGTGGCTAGTTTCGCCTCTGACGAAAGTTTTAGTCCCATTATAGATGAAGAGGTTCAACTCTTCGAGTTTTCTTACCCACAGGCAACGGTTAAGCCGATATATACCAATGAGTCGGATGCTGTTACCATGTTGCTGAAGGGAAAAATATGCCTGGCCATTACGGCCCGCGACTTCAAGGCCAAGGAACGCCAGAGCCTGGAAGACCAAACTTTCAATCCCCGCTCGTTCCCCATAGCTTACGATGGGTTGGCATTGATAGTGAATAAAAGTAATAATGATACTTGCATCTCGGTAAAGGACATTGCCAATATACTGTCAGGCAAGGTTACCAAGTGGTCGTCGCTCAACCCTAAAAATACCAGGGGCGACATCATTGTGGTATTCGACAATCGCAAGTCAAGCACAGTACATTTTGCCGAGGATAGTATCTTGGGTGGCAAGCCCATTACCAATCCCAATGTGGTGGCTGTCAAGAAGACTGCCGATGTGATATCCTATGTCGAGAAGACGCCTAATGCCATCGGGGTTATTGGTAGTAATTGGTTGAATGATAAGCGCGATACGACCAACCTTACCTTTAAGAAGAATATCCGCACGATGGCGGTTTCCCGCTTGGACAAGGCTACCCCTGCCAATAGTTGGAAGCCCTATCAGTACTATATATATAATGGCAACTATCCCTTGGCGCGTACCATTTACGCCCTGCTCAACGACCCGTTGCGTGGTTTGCCATGGGGGTTTGCCAATTTCTTAACATCGCCCAAGGGCCAGCTCATTATTTTTAAGTCGGGCTTGCTTCCCGTTCAGGGCAATATTACCATCCGTGATGTTAATATTACTCAATAATGGTAACTTTGCGGGTATGTCGAATGTCAAAAGAATATAATCACTAAAATATAGAATTATGAAAGCGATTAAATATTTACTTATCGGAGCTCTGATAGTAGTTTTCAGTGCTCCCGTGGTGGCACAGGATGTGAAGAGCGACATCGAGAAAATTACTAAGTTGGTAAAGGACAACAAGGGTAATACTGCCGCCATTCAGAGTGAGATTAAGGATTTCCGTAAGACTTACAAGAAAAACGCGGAGGCTCTGACCGCCCTTGGTCGTGCCTATCTGGATGTTAAGGATACCGCCAATGCCCAGCTGTTTGCGGAGACTGCCATCAAGGTTAATTCTAAGTATGGCCCAGGCTATGTGCTGATGGGCGACATTGATGCATTTAAGGACAATGGAGGTGAGGCTTCGGCTTGGTTTGAGCAGGCCACCGTCATGGATCCTCAGAATGTAGATGGCTATCGCCGCTATGCCCAGGTTAACAGCAAGGCCAATCCTGCTGCTGCCGTGGCCAAGCTCGAGGAACTTCGCAAGGTGCGTCCAGACTATCCCGTGGACATCATTTCGGCTGAAATATATGACAAGGCAGGAAATATCAAGAAGGCTGTAAGCTATTATGATAAGGTGGATCGCAGCAAGATGGAAGACTATCAGTTCGCGGCTTATTCTACCGACTGCTATTTGCTCGCCGATTATCAGAAGAGCCTTGAGATAGCTGAGGCAGGCCGTACCCGCTTTGCCAACAATGCCGGTCTGAACCGTCTGGCCCTCTTTAACCTTACCGAGCTGAACCGTTTCCCTGAGGCCATTGCTGCCGGCAATGCTCTTTTGGCTTCTGATAAGGTTAAGCTGTCGGGCAATGACCACCTGTACCTCGGTATGGCTTATAGTGGTAACAAGGATTATGACAAAGCCATCGATCAGTTCAACAAGGCTATCGTCCTGGATGCCAATAACAAGGCTATGCAGGTTAAGATATACAAGGTTCTTTCTGACGTATATGCCGAGAAAGGCGATGTTGACAGTGCTGTAGCAGCCTTTAACAAATATGTCGATAATGCCGACAAGGTTACCGCCTACGAGTACAGCAAGTTGCCTAATATCTACATGGCACAGGCCGAGAAAGTTACTGGAGCCGACCAGATGAAGTATTATGCTGAGGCCGACAAGGCTTGGGGCGTTATCGCAGACAAGTTCCCCAGTGTGGCCGACTATGCTACCTATCAGCGTGCCCATATCGGTTACAAACTCGACCCGGAAACCAAGACAGGTGCCGCCAAGCCGCATTACGAGAAGCTCATAGAGCTTATCAAGGCTAAGTCTGCTCCCGAAGACTCTGATAAGGCTCGCCTGGTAGAGGCTTACCGTTATCTGGGTTATTACTATATGCTGCATAATGACAAGGCCCAGGCAAATGAGAACTGGAAGAAAGTTCTGGAGATAGACCCCGAGAACGCTACCGCTAAGCAGGCCCTTGGCATGAAGTAAACTGCTGAGTATATAACGTATCAATAATTAATAGTTAAGATAGAGGTGGGGATGGCATGTACATTCCCACTTTTTTTGTTAATGGTGTCCGCCCTCCTTGAGTTTATTCCACTCGGTTGTCCCACCGTGGGTTTCTGCATGTAGTTTGTCAGATAGAGGATAGGGAAGGTCAGCCCACTTTGTGGGATAGTCAGAAAAGAAAAGATGAGTGCAGAAGAACAACAGAAGCAGGACGAACTGTTTATGTCTAAGGCCATAGAGCAGGCCCGGCAGGCATTGTCCGAAGGCGAGATACCCATTGGAGCCGTCATCGTATGTCAGGGGCGTATCATCGCCCGTGCCCACAATCTTACCGAAACGCTCCATGATGTGACGGCTCATGCCGAGATGCAGGCCATTACCGCAGCGGCCAATCTGTTGGGTGGCAAGTATCTCCGCGGCTGTACGCTCTACGTCACGGTAGAACCCTGCGTGATGTGCGCCGGTGCTCTCGGCTGGTCACAGATAGACCGTGTGGTCTATGGTGCCCCCGATGTCAAGCGCGGTTATACCCTCTACGCCCCCCATGCGTACCACCCCAAGACCCAGGTAACGTCTGGTGTGTTGGAAAATGCCTGTCGTCAACTCATGCAGGACTTCTTTAAGGAGCGTCGGTAACGGCATAGGCGAGGTAGGCCAAGTGCGAAACGGCTCCTGTACAAAAAACCTTCATCTTGCAGTAACTGCAGGATGAAGGTTTATGATAGGTAGTCCCACTTGGGCAGAATGAAGTATATTATGGGGACTTAATTTTCTGTATTGTTATTACTCATAGTTACCACGGTGATTTTGCCAATACGGGGCGAACCAGATGATACTTAGTTTTGTCCTCAACTTGCAATATACCAAAAGCACGTATTATGCCATTCTGTATTTTAATCATGAAGTGGTGACCATAATTATTCCCTTCCGAAGATGTCCAAAAACTAAAATTGCTATAACCTTCTTTGTCAATCTTGTTATAAAGGGTCAAACTGTTTTTGGTATATCCGAGTTGCACGCCAGTAAATATAACAATGTCTTCTCCATTTTTTTGAGATAATGTAATCGTGGGAGAGCCTGTAGTAGTTTTCTGATTTTCCCAATCGTATGAGAAACCTCCTGCTTTTGTGATTTCTTCATCAGTTGGGGCACGCCAATTCTCGCCCCAAGCAAAGTCACTACCTGTCTTTGCGGCATCAGTCCAGGTCATCTCTTTTGCAACATCCTTTGTGGCGAACCTCGGGCCGCCAGCCCACAGCTGCACCCACTCTATGGGAGTTTCTGTATTATTGATAAGAGCTTTTGCTGTGCCTTTTGTTGGGCCTGAGGTTATGGTGTAGTACTTGCCTGCAGTCAGTCCACCCTCTTTTGTGGTGTTAAGGAGCAGATTGCCATTATATATCGCTATTTTTTGGCCCGCAGGCACTATCACATAGCTGATTTCTCCTGCGGTTGAGGTTTTGGAAAGCAGCGTAGTCTTGGTCTCGTTTGTACTTATGGCAAAGTTGTCTTCGTTCTTGATGGCGGTAAGTCCTTTTACCCATTTGCCGTCAGCTGTCTTCACGTTAATGTCCAGTGTGCCAGTCTTGTCTACCTCCACGACACGAAGCACTGCGACCTTGGCACTCAAGGCAATGGAAAGCCCGTCTGCGCCTGTTGTTGTCTCATTTGTCTTACCCGCTACGGCATACTTGTTGGCCACGTCATCGAAAGTCCCTTTCTGTTTTGTCAAATCCACTTCGTTGCCAGGGAAGTAAGCATACCAATGGGTAGCTTTCGCTGTTGTCATGGCATCTGTGCTGGCGAACTGATTCCCCATATTGGTGAACGTGTAGTATGATGTTATTTGTTCGTTGCTTACATTCACAACATCGTTAGTAGTAAAAGCGAATTTCCATGACCCATCGTTATCCGTCATCGTAGCACGTGTACCCATATCTTCGATAGTGGCATAAAGGGTCATACCCTTTTTCAGTTGCGGATCATTGTTGTCATCATTGCTGCACGCAGCGAGAGACATTATAGTCAGCGCTAAAAAAAGAGAATATAATACATTCTTCATCTTTGTGTAATTTTTTAAGAAACTAATTATTCCCAGACATCTTCTTCGTCACCATTTGTCGTGCTCTCAGTGACAGAAAAATTTTGTGGTCGACCGACATTGCCTTGTTCTCCACTACCTGCCAGTATTGCAGGCGTTACTACCTTGTACATATTTATACAAGGTGAAATGTAACTTTGCTTCTTCATAAGTTCGTATTTGTTATCTTTGTTGTTATAATGGACTGCAAAGGTATATAATATAGATATAACGCGTATGGGGGGGGGATTAAATGATGTTAAATACATGGCAAGTTATGTTGAGTTGTCAATGTTAGCAAAAAGTTTGCTCGAAAAGCAAAGCAGAGAAAGCACCTGATGGCATATCATAGAAAGCGAATTTCGATATGTGCATCATCTGTAATACCTCTTCTGCGGCCGCGACGATTTGGCCAGTGGTATGGTGCATAATACTCTTGACTCCAGGAAAACCTGTGAGAGGCAGGATGGCTCCAGCGGCAAACAGCGAGTATGCCCATGACGAGCTTGCGATTTTAGAATATGGCCGAGATGACGAGCTTCGGTTTCGATACAGATGTAATGGATAGATAACGCATCTGTTTGCGGTTATCAGTGTTGTTGGCCTATCGTGATTATTTGGCCGAAAGCAGAGACGGAAAAGGTGGAGAGATGGTGGCGGGCGTGCGGCTTTTTGCCATGGTAGGGAAATCCCTACTCTTTTTTAGGGAAAAGATGGCGGTGGAATGTTTGGAAATTATTACATTTGCACCTGTAATCAGTTCCCAGCGGCGGCCGTATGCCCAGTGTAGTAGCCGGCGGGTTCGCGTGGGATGTAATGGAAGTGACAGCTATGACAAAGAATTATACCGTATTAGCCGTGTCGGCCCTGATGCTTGTAAGCAGTTGTGGCACCTACACCGGACAGGGTGCCTATACCGGCGCCACGTTCGGAAGTATTTTGGGTAGTGCTATTGGGGGCATCAGCGATGGTCCCCGTGGACATGATATAGGCACCGTAATAGGTATGGCTGGTGGCGCCGTGATAGGTGGTGTCATAGGCAGTGCCCAGGACCAGCGGCGCCAGCAACGGCAGACCGACGATGATGTGTACAGCTATCGGCGGTCTGCCCGCAGTCAGGAGCGCCGTCAGGCTCCTGTGGTACAGAACAGCGATGAAAGCTACGGCAGCGGCTTTGATGCCAACAATGGTGGCGACGACCGCATCGAGGGCATCGGCGGAGGCGAGCCTGTCACAGCCAACGGCACCCCCACTACCGGCGAGTCTGTCAACCAGCCTGTACAGGTGTTCCCCGGCTCGTCGAGTGTGGAGAATATAGCCGAGGGCATCACCTATACGCCTGCTATTGAGATACGCAATGCCCGGTTTGTCGATGCCGACGGCGACAATGTCATCAGCCGCGGTGAGCTGTGCCACGTGGTGTTCGAGGTATTCAATCATGGCGCGCAGCCCATCTACGATATACAGCCCATGGTGGTCGAGGCCACTGCCAACCGCCACCTGTACATATCGCCGGGCATCCATGTAGAGCGCATAGACCCTGGAAAGGGCATACGGTACACCGCTGTGGTCAAGGCCGATAACCGCCTCAGGGACGGAAGCGCCAAGATATGTGTGTCGGTCATCGAGGGCAACAATCACAAGATTTCCAAGGTTACCGAGTTCAACATCCCTACCCGCAAGTAACCTCTCCTTACCGCCCGCAGTATCCTCAGATGGGCTGCGGGCGGTCTCTGTAAGAGCCAGGGTCGTTTTTTTTACTGCAATTATTGGCCAAACGTGTGTTTCTTAGCCTTTTTCTTATTAATTTTGTCCCTATAATCCTTAATAAACAACATGATGAGAAGATTTTCATTCGTCTTGATGCTGATAGTGAGCCTGATGATACGCTCACACACCGTCAGCGCCCAGGAGGGCTTCAACTGGCCGTATAAGATAGTTGACGGCACCATTGTAACCGATACTCCGGCGCGTCCAGTAGGTCAGCAGCCGGCCGTGGGACTGGCCACCGCCAAGTTGCCCGTAGTCCGGGTGGGCTTTGTGGGCCTGGGCATGCGCGGCCACGATGCCGTGCGCCGCTGGATGTACATCAACGGCACCCAGGTGGTGGCCCTGTGCGACTACGAGAAGAGCCGCGCCGACACCTGCAACAACATCCTGCGCGATGCCAGCATGCCCCCTGCCGCTGTGTATGGTGGCGAGGATGGCTATAAGAAGCTCTGCGAGCGCAAGGATATCGACCTGGTGTACATAGCTACCGACTGGATGCACCACTTTACCGTTGCTAAGTACGCCATGGAGCATGGCAAGCACGTAGCTATCGAGGTGCCCTCTGCTATGAACCTCAGCGAGATTTGGCAGCTCATCGACCTCTCTGAGAAGACCCGCCTGCACTGCATGATGCTCGAGAACTGCTGCTACGACTTCTTCGAGCTCAACAGCCTTAACATGGCCCAGCACGGAGTGTTCGGCGAGGTGCTGTATGTACAGGGCGCCTACCGCCACGACCTGTCGCCTTTCTGGAAAGCCTACTGGCAGCGCGACGCCAATGACAAGCTGCACTGGCGACTGGCCTACAACCAGACCCACCGTGGCGACGTGTACGCTACACACGGTCTCGGCCCCATTGCCCAGGTGCTCGACATTCATCGAGGCGACCGTATGAAAACATTAGTGGCCATGGACACCAAGTCGGTGAACGGCAAGGCGTGGGCCGAGAAGATGTCGGGCAAGCCCTGCACCCAGTTTGCCAACGGCGACCAGACCACTACGCTTATCAGTACCGAGAATGGCAAGGTTATCGAGATACACCACAACGTGATGACCCCCCAGCCCTACAACCGCATGTACCAGCTCACGGGTACCAAGGGCTTCGCCAACAAGTATCCTACTGAGGGCTACGCTCTCTCGGGCTCCGAGCTCAAGAACGCAGGCGTGCGCCCCTCGTCCGACAATCTGTCGGGCCACGCCTATATGCCTGTGGCCGACCGCCGCGCCCTTACCAAGAAGTACGAGAGTCCGCTCGTTACCCGCTACGTGGCCGAGGCCAAGAAAGTGGGCGGCCACGGTGGTATGGACTTCATTATGGACAGCCGTCTGGTCTACTGCCTGCAGCATGGCTTGCCTTTTGACATTGATGTGTACGACCTGGGCGAGTGGTGCTGTCTGGCCGAGTTGGGCGCCCTCTCCATGAACCATGGCAACAAGCCAGTTGAGGTGCCCGACTTCACCCGTGGTCACTGGAACGACGTGAAAGGTTACCGCCACGCCTTTGCCACGCCCGAAGAGGAAGCTGCGGTAGAGCAGGCTTCTGCCGGGTTTACCGCCAAGCTCAAGGCCAAGGGTGCCAAGTACTGGAAGAAACATAATTAACCACGATATAACCCTAAACAGAATGAGCCCCCAGACCACGCCCGTGGCTGGGGGCTCATCTGTTTCTATGGAGCGCGCCCAAGGCTCTTTGAAAGGCAAAAAGGTAAAAGGATGAAAAAGTGGAAAGCCCTCCCTGCGTGCAGGTGCAGGCCCCCTGCATGCCAATGGCAGTAGTCTAAATCGCAGAGACCGGCCTTTGCGTTTCTCGGAGCCGTCATTAGAAACGTAAAGACCGGTCTTTATCTTCCCCGTGATGGTCGCGGGTAGGATGAGGGCAATGCTTAAACGTCGGTTTGCGTTTTACAGTCCCCCTTGGGGTCTTGGGGGCCACCCCCTTACCAACGCCCCACGCCCATAGGCACGCTCCCTGTGTGGGCGCGTACCTATGGGCGTGGGGCAAGAGTCAGAACAGATCGCTGCTCTTCTTCTTGATGTTGTCGAAAATGTTAGACCACATATTGCCATCCTTTTTATCTTCTTCGGACTTCTTCGGGGTGGCGGACTTGTGCTCAGCCTTGCGCGAGTGGGTCTTGGTAGAAGCCGGGCGCCTGGCGGGGCGCTCTTTGGCGCTCTTCTTGCTCAGCTCCTTCCAGTTGTCGGCAAAACTATAGCCAGCCTCGGTTATCTCAAAGTCTATCTCGGGCAGGTCTACGCCATCATTGCGACGGTAGGGGATGCCCTCGGCGCCATTGTACACCTCGACTTTGACCGTCGATACCCCCTTGGACAGAATGTCCAGTTCCTTGGCGGCACGCCAGGACAGGTCTATGATGCGGCCGCGGGCAAAGGGTCCCCGGTCGGTAACCTTGACCACCACCGACTTGCCGTTGTTCAGGTTGGTAACCTTGAGCAGGGTACCAAAGGGGTACGTGCGGTGTGCGCAGGTAAGGCTGTCGTGGTGCAAGCGTGCTCCGCTGGCCGTGCGGGCCCCCGTGGAGCGCTTAGAGTAAAAGGTAGCCTTGCCCCTCTGGGTCTGTGCTGGCAGAAGGGTAAAGCTACAAAGAGACAATAATGTGAATAATATTCTTGTTACGTATCTCATACATTGTGTTAGACCACGGGGCGTTGGCCGGAGCCATGGCCCCGTGGTGTGCGGTGGCCTCAGACGATGCCCTGGGCCAACATAGCCTTGGCGACTTTCATAAAGCCGGCGATATTGGCGCCTTTGACATAGTTGATGTGGCCATCAGGCTCGGTGCCGTACTTGGCACACTGGTCATGGATAGAACTCATGATGTAGTGCAGTTTCTCGTCCACCTCGTCCTTGCTCCAGTGCAGCCGGATAGAGTTCTGGGTCATCTCCAGTCCCGAGGTGGCCACGCCGCCGGCGTTGACAGCCTTGCCCGGAGCGAAGAGCTGCTTGGCGGCCACGAACTTGTCTACAGCCTCGGCCGTACAGCCCATGTTGCTCACCTCTGCTACACACAGCGGGTGGTTGGCCAGTATCTGGTCGGCATCCTCGCCGTTTAGCTCGTTCTGCGTGGCGCATGTCAAGTATATGTCTGCCTTTACTTCCCATGGCTTCTTACCCTTTACGAAGGTAGCTCCGTCAAACTCGTCAGCGTAAGGCGAGCAGATGTCGTTGCCGCTGGCGCGCAGCTCGAGCATGTAGTCTATCTTGTCGCCGCTCACACCGGCCGGGTCGTATATGTAGCCATCGGGGCCACTGATAGTAATCACCTTGGCGCCCAGTTGGGTAGCTTTCTTGGCTGCTCCCCAGGCCACGTTGCCAAAGCCAGAGATGGCCACGGTCTTGCCAGCGATGTCCAGGCCCTTGTCCTTCATCATGTGGTTTACGAAGTAGAGCGCGCCGTAACCGGTAGCCTCGGGGCGCAGGATAGAGCCGCCCCATTCTATACCTTTGCCGGTGAGCACGCCCTCGTAGCGGTGGGTGAGCTTCTTGTATTCGCCGAAGAGATAACCTATCTCGCGGCCGCCCACACCGATGTCGCCGGCGGGCACATCCTCGTCGGGCCCGATGTAGCGGTAAAGTTCGTCCATGAACGACTGGCAGAAGCGCATAATCTCAGCGTCGCTGCGGCCACGTGGGGCAAAGTCGGAACCACCCTTGGCACCGCCCATGGGGAGTGTAGTAAGAGCGTTCTTGAATGTCTGCTCGAAGCCGAGGAACTTCATAATGGACAGGTTGACTGAGGGGTGAAAGCGCAGACCGCCCTTGTACGGGCCGATGGCGCTGTTGAACTGTACGCGATAACCTATATTGACATGAACTTCGCCTTTGTCGTCAGTCCAGGGCACGCGGAACATGTGTACACGCTCGGGCTCGACGATGCGTTCTATGATTTTTGCTTTTTCGAACTCAGGGTGCTGGTTGTACACGTCTTTAATAGAGTACAGCACCTCTTTGACAGCCTGAAGGAACTCAGACTCGCCCGGATGCTTGCGTTCCAGGTCTTGCAAGATTTTCTCTACGTCCATAATGGTATCTTCTTTAATGATTACGGTTTACATTTTGTTATTGCTGATGGCAAAATTAGCATTTTCTGAGTAAACGGGCAAGTAAAAATAGATATTTTTCGCGTCAAATGCTTACTTTTTGTAAAACTGGAGCCATCGCGAGCCACCATGGAGCCAACTGCCATGATGCAAATTAATCGAAAAAAAACGAATTGTGCAACAAAAATCCAGATTATTATTACACCGAGTCGGAAAAAAGTACCCTCGCCATCCCTAAACGCCACCGCCAGTCCCACTGCCCTTGGTCATGGCCCCGCGGGCCGTCATCGCGTCCCCCAATGCAGTGGCTGGCATATTTCTCCCTGCCATTTATGGTGCGGTTACAGGAAAAAGCCGTACTTTTGTAAGCGTAACCCCGCCAGGCCCCCACCGGCCGTGGCCCTACCGATAACGATAAGCAATACAGTCATGGAAACCAAGATACCCCCACAGTGGAACACTTTCTACCTGAAAGATGTGAGTTTTGTCAACCTGATGATGCGCCGCATCTACAATGTACTCATCGTGGCCAACCCGTACGATGCCTTTATGCTCGAGGACGACGGCCGCATCGAGGAGAAAATCTATAACGAGTACATGGAGCTCGGCCTGCGTTACCCGCCTACCTTTACGCAGGTGAGTACCATCGGCGAGGCCGAGCAGATGCTCCAGACCACCAACATAGACCTCGTGATATGTATGCCCGGCAACGCCGACAACGACGCCTTTACCGTGGCACGCGCCATCAAGGTCAAGTTTCCCGCCATACACTGCGTGGTGCTCACCCCGTTCTCTCACGGCATCACCAAGCGTATGCAGGACGAGGATCTGTCCATCTTTGACTACGTATTCTGCTGGTTGGGCAATACCAACCTTATCCTCTCTATCATCAAGCTCATCGAGGATAAGATGAACATAGACCATGACATCCGCGAAGCCGGTGTACAGATGATACTGGTAGTCGAGGACAGCATCAGGTTCTACAGCTCTATCCTGCCCAACCTCTATAACTACATACTGTTGCAGAGCCAGCGCTTCTCGACCGAGGCCCTGAACCGCCATGCCGCCACCCTGCGTATGCGGGGCCGTCCTAAGGTGATGCTGGCCCGTAGCTACGAGGAGGCCATGGCTATATATAATAGGTATAGCGACAATGTGCTGGGCGTGATAAGCGATGCGCGTTTCCCCATGGCCGGGGCTAAGGACGCCGATGCCGGTATCAAGCTGTTCAGAGCCATCCGCCAGCACGACGAGTACGTGCCACTCATCATGGAGAGCTCGGAGAGCGAGAACCGTGCCAAGGCCGAGGCCGAGGGCTTCCGCTTTGTCGACAAGAACTCCAAGAAGATGAGCCTGGACCTACGCAGGCTCATGGAGAGCCACATGGGCTTTGGCGACTTCATCTTCCGCGACCCCGCGACCCACGAGCCCATCCTGCGCATACACAGCCTGAAGGAGCTGCAGGACAATATCTTCAAGATTCCCAACGACTCGATGCTCTACCACATCAGCCGCAACCACATGAGCCGCTGGCTCTCGGCCCGCGCCATCTTCCCCGTGTCGGCCTTTCTCAAGGGCGTCACCTGGAACCGGCTCCAGGATGTCGATGCCCACCGCCAGATTATCTACGATGCCATCGTACAGTACCGCCATCTCAAGAACCAGGGCGTAGTGGCCGTTTTCGACCGTAAGAAGTTCGACCGTTTCAGCCACTTTGCCCGTATTGGCGACGGCTCACTCGGCGGCAAGGGCCGTGGCCTCGCCTTCTTGGACAATATCATCAAGCGCCATCCTGATTTTGGGCAATTCGAAGGCGTGTCGGTACAGATACCTAAGACCGTGGTACTCTGTACCGATGTGTTCGACCAGTTTATGGAGCAGAACAACCTCTACCAGATAGCGCTGAGCGACGCCTCGGATGCCGAGATACTGAGCCACTTCCTGCGGGCCCAGTTGCCCGATGACTTCATCGGAGATTTTTTTGCATTCTTTGAGGCCACGCAGAGCCCGATAGCCATTCGCTCGTCATCACTGCTCGAGGATGCCCACTATCAGCCCTTTGCAGGTATATACTCTACCTACATGATACCATACCTTAAAGACAAGTACGCCATGTTGCGTATGCTGGCCTGCGCCATCAAGGGTGTGTATGCCTCGGTGTTCTACCGCGACTCCAAGGCTTACATGGCGGCCACCAGCAATGTCATAGACCAGGAGAAGATGGCCGTGATACTCCAGGAGGTGGTGGGCCGGCAGTATGGCGACCGTTACTATCCCAACTTCAGTGGCGTGCTGCGGTCGCTCAACTACTATCCCATAGGCGACGAGCGTGCCGAGGAGGGTATAGCGTCGCTGGCGCTGGGCCTGGGCAAGTATATCGTAGACGGGGGGCAGACGCTGCGCGTGTCGCCGTACCACCCGCACCAGGTGTTGCAGACCAGCGAGATGGAGACGGCGCTGCGCGAGACCCAGACACAGTTCTACGCACTGGACATGAAGCATGTAGGCAACGATTTTCAGGTCGACGACGGCTTTAATATACTCAAGCTGAAGGTTAAGGATGCCGTGGCCGATCAGTCGCTGTCCTATATCGCCTCTACCTTTGACCCCTACGACCAGGTGATACGCGATGGCATCTACGAGGGCGGCCGCAAGCTCATAACCTTTTCCGGTGTGTTGCAGCAGGGCGTTTTCCCACTGCCCGAGCTGCTCCAGATGACCATGGAGTATGGTGCTGGCGAGATGCGCAGGCCCGTCGAGGTCGAGTTTGCCTGCAACCTGAACGCCGACCGTACCGGCGAACTCTTCCTGCTGCAGATTAGACCCATCGTAGACTCTAAGCAGATGCTGGACGAGGACGTGGCTGCCATTCCTGACGATCAGTGCCTGCTCCGTTCGCACCACTCGCTGGGCCATGGCATCAGCGAGGAGGTCACCGATGTGGTCTATGTCAAGACCGACGACCAGTTTACGGCCATGAACAATCCCGCCATAGCCGACGAGATAGAGCGCATCAACCGCCGGTTTCTCGATGCAGGCCGCGGCTACATCCTGGTGGGCCCGGGCCGTTGGGGCTCCAGCGACCCTTGGCTCGGTATTCCTGTTAAGTGGCCCCACATCAGTGCTGCACAGGTTATCGTAGAACTTGAGCTCAAGAACTACCGTGTCGACCCCAGCCAGGGTACCCACTTCTTCCAGAATCTTACCAGCTTTGGCGTTGGCTATTTTACTATTGACACCAATGACGCTGGCAGCGTCTACCGTAAGGAACTCCTTGACTCCCTGCCTGCTGTCGAGGAGACCCGCTACGTGCGCCACGTTCGCTTTGACCACCCTTTACGTATCCTGATGGATGGGAAGAAGCAGGAGGGAACTATCTTGATTTAGGTCAATAATTATAGTCATTAGCAAAAAAATAAGTAAAATGTTTGGAGATGCGGAGTAAACCTCGTACCTTTGCATCGTGTTTTTCATGGTATTAGATTTAAGGTTAACAAAGATTGGGACTCAGCGGAGTCCCTTTTTTATTTCTCCCCTAATCAGCGCCATGGTTCCTAATGGTTTTTCTGATATTCCGATGGGTGGCCCGATGGTCGCTGTAACGGCCTGAACCATGGCTGTTGGATCCGTGATGGGTCTCCTCGCGCGCGTATATATATAATAAGGTATAGGCGATGGCGGGGACAACGGCCGAAAAATGTAGGAAAATTTTTTTGACGGTTGGCCAACTTTTGTTAATTTTGCGTGTTAAACCATTCATTGCCAGTATGCGAACATGGTTACAGCTGCTGTTACTCGGAGTGGTCATGGCTGGCTGCGTGCATCGCGAGGCTGCTATGGCGAGGCCCGGCAGTGGCGAGTGTCAGCCTGTGGCATCGCGCGTGCTTATCATCTACTACGATGCCCAGGTGGGCAGCGGTGCGCTTGAGGCAGCCGTGAAGCACGAAGGGTGCCAGGTGCTCTACCGGTATGCCGTACTGAAAGGCATGGCCGTCAGGGCGCCAGAGCGAGCCGACGTTGAGAGGCTGATACGTCGTCTGCAACGGGTACGGGGAGTCCTCTCGGTACAGCGCGACCAACTGTTACAGTTGGACTGACCATGACCCTATAAGCCCGAACCATGGCCCGGCTGACGGCAGATAAAACAGCGCCGGCGGACAATAAAACGGCCGCCCGGGCGTTAGTAGATAGAAACCAATACCCTAAAAACGAGATAAGTAAAACTAAACTATACCGGATATGAAGAAGTATTTAGCAGAAATGGTGGGCACTATGGTACTGGTGCTGATGGGCTGCGGAGCCGCAGTCTCGCTGGGTTGTAATCCTTCTAACGCGGCCTCGGTTGTAGGAACAGCCCTGGCCTTCGGGCTCTCGGTGGTGGCCATGGCCTATACCATCGGTGGCATAAGCGGATGCCACATTAACCCGGCCGTCACGTTAGGGGTGTATCTGAGTAAGCGCATGAGCGGTCGCGACTGTGCCATGTACATGTTCTATCAGGTCATAGGCGGACTGATAGGTGCTGCCATACTCTGTCTGCTTACCTCTACGGCTGGGCTGGTAGGCACGGGTGCCAACGACCTGCAGGCTATCAATGAGGTGCAGCAGATTAGCGTCTGGGGAGGCCTGGTGGCCGAGGCGGTGTTTACCTGCGTCTTCGTATTCGTGGTTCTGGGCGTTACGGCCAAGACCAATGTGAACGGTGCCTTTGGCGGGCTGGCCATCGGACTGGCCCTGGTGCTGGTACACTTGGCCTGCATACGCTATACGGGTACCTCGGTCAACCCCGCACGTTCCATAGGTCCCGCCCTGTTCCAGGGTGGTTCGGCCCTGGCCCACTTGTGGATATTCATCGTAGGCCCGATGGCTGGCGGAGCGCTGGCTGCCCTGCTGTGGAAGGTGGTAGAGCCATGTACTAAGAAGAAATAAGATGACGACTGATACTGACAGACGGCTGGGGGCATAAGTGATGTGCCCCCTTGCCGTTTATAATGATACGAATGATGACTAAAAAGACGCTTACAGACCGCCGTTACCTGGTTCCGTTCGTCCTGGTTACGCTGCTCTTCTTCCTTTGGGGATTTGCAAGGGCCATCCTGGACGTGCTGAACAAGCACCTGCAAAACGAGATGGACATTACCATCACGCGGTCGGCCCTGATACAGGTAACCACCTATCTGGGCTATTTCCTCATGGCCATTCCGGCCGGCATGTTTATTAACCGCTATGGCTACAGGCGCGGCGTAGTGTTCGGGCTGATGCTCTTCGGCGTGGGAGCGCTGCTCTTTGTGCCCGGGGCATGGATGGGCACCTTCGGGGCCTTTCTGACAGCCCTCTTTGTCATAGGGTGCGGACTGGTGTTCTTAGAGACGGCCGCCAACCCCTATGTTACCGAACTGGGCGATCCGGCCACGGCCACCAGCAGGCTCAATTTCTCGCAGTCGTTCAACGGCCTGGGCGGATTGTTTGCCACCTTTGCCGTGGGACAGTTCTTCTTCGGCTCTTCGGCCGGCGGTGGTTCGGTGGCCGTGCCCTATGCGCTGTTAGGTGTGCTGGTGCTCATCATCGCAGTGGTCTTTGCCCGTGTGCAGTTACCTGAAATCAGTCATGCCGACAGCGAGGGCGGTGGCCTGAAAGGCTCGCGCGTGGCCGAGCTGTTGCTGCACCGCCCGCTGTTCAGATTCGGGCTGTTGGCTCTGTTGTGCTATGAGATAGGCGAGATATCTATCAACAGCTACTTTATCAACTATGTCACCGGCAAGGGGTGGATGACCGACGACATGGCCTCGGTGGTGCTCACCTGTGCGCTGGCCTTCTTCATGGTGGGCCGCTTCCTGGGCAGTTGGATTATGCGCACGGTTACCCCCGTGCGCATGCTCTTGGGCTGTGCCGTGGGCACGGTGGTGTGTATGGCCGTGGTGCTTTGCGATGTGGGCGTGGTGTCTATGGTAGCCCTGGTGGCCAACTATCTGTTTGAGGCCATCATGTTTCCCACCATCTTTGCCTTGGCCCTGAGCGGCCTTGGCGACTACACCAAGAGCGCCTCGTCGCTGCTGATGATGACGCCTATCGGCGGATGCGGTTTCCTGCTCATGGGACTGGTGGCCGACTGCGTGGGGCTTACCCTGCCCTTTGCCATTCCCCTTGCGGGATTTGTGGTGGTGCTGGCCTATGCCCTGCGCATGGCCCGTGCTAAGTAGGGGAGGGTAGACCATACCTATAGATACGCTGAGGGCGCCCGTGGAAATTTCCACGGGCGCCCTCAGCGTTTATCGTTTTGCCTCCGTCGTAGCTGCTCGTCCGCCCGGAACTGATGTCCCTAACGGGGATGGGCCCCTTAGGCGTTTTACCAGTCCTTGCCGGATCGGTCCGTAAGTGCCGGACGTATGTCCTAAGTCTTCGGACGCATATCCCAAACCTCAGTATGTACATCCCAAGGCTTCGGACAGAGCTGCGGATGGTGCCGGTCGGCGTGGCCGAAGCCATCAGTCGCCAGCCTGTGGCGGCGGTACTGATGGCTGCCGTGGCCGTTAGTCTATCTCCTCGTCAGGCTCGTAGCCGCCCATCTCGCGGATGGCGTTCTTGAGCATGGTGTACTGCTGGTATAGGTTGTTAACAGCCTCCTCGCCCTGGGTGTAGTCGTGCATGGGCGCTTTGAGGAAGAAACTCAGGAAGCGCTGTATGCCGTAGCGGCCCGCACGGGCAGCCAGGTCGCTCAGCAGCGTCAGGTCGAGCAGCAGCGGGGCAGCCAGGATAGAGTCGCGGCAGAGGAAGTTGATCTTTATCTGCATCGGATAGCCCATCCAGCCGAAGATGTCTATGTTGTCCCATCCCTCCTTGTTGTCGTTGCGTGGCGGGTAGTAGTTGATGCGCACTTTGTGATAGTACTGCGTGTCCTCGTCGTTGCCATGGCCGTAGAGGTCGGGCTGTACATCGGGCTTGAGGATAGTCTCAAGGGTAGAGAGCTTGCTCACCTCCTTGGTGTGGAAGTTGGCAGGCTCGTCGAGCACCAGTCCGTCGCGGTTGCCGAGGATGTTGGTCGAGAACCAGCCGCTCAGGCCCAGACAGCGGGTGCCGATGATGGGAGCAAAGCCACTCTTTACCAGCGTCTGGCCCGTCTTGAAGTCCTTGCCGGCTATGGGCATGTGTGTCTTCTCGGCCAGTTCCCACATGGCGGGTATGTCTACCGTGGTGTTAGGCGCACCCATGATAAAGGGCGCACCCTCTGACAGCGCTGCGTAGGCATAGCACATCGAGGGGGCTATGTGCTCGCGGTCGTCGGCCTTCATGGCAGCTTCCAGGGCCTCTAACGAGTAGTGTATCTTCTCGTCTACGGGCACATAGATTTCAGTCGATGCAGCCCAGATTACCACGATGCGCGCGCAGTGGTTCTCGGCCTTGAAAGAGCGTATGTCCTCGCGCAGCGCCTCTACCATCTCCCAGCGGGTGGTACACTCCTTGATATTATTGCCGGTAAGCCGCTTGGCATAGTTATGGTCGAAGGCCGCTTTCATGGGCACTATCTTCTCCAACTCATCTCGCACGGGCTCTATGTCTTTCTCCTTGAGCACCTCGGCGTACATGGCTGCCTGGTAGGCGTTCTGTGGGTACACGTCCCAGGTTCCGAAGACTATGTCGTCCAGCTTGGCCAGTGGCACGATGTCCTTGTAGTGCAGGTACTGCTTCTCGGCACCCCTGCCCACACGTATCTTGTCGTACTGAGTCATCGACCCGATGGGCTTGGCCAGCCCCTTGCGTGTCATCAGTACACCGGTCATAAAGGTGGTAGCCACGGCACCACAGCCTACGACCATAATTCCTAATTTTCCCTCTGCGGGTTTAGCGATTGTCTTTTTCATATCTTTCATGTTAATGTATGGTAGTTTAGCGATGAGGTTTAAGTGAAAACTGAAACACTCGGGGATGTTTTCTATGGCAAAAGTAACGATAATTTTCATCGCGCCCAACTTTTTAACGGTCAAAGTGTCGCCGCCAGTTCCTATTTAACATCCGTTTATACTCGCCACGGCTGCCGCAGTGTCTTCTGCTTCGCCGTCCGTGTCCATTTTGTCAACTTGGTTTTACATTTGGCTCGCCGTGATAATCAGAGGCCAAAATAATGTGAAAATGCCGTGTCTCCGAGTAAAAAAAATGATGTCAATCTTTGTGTTGACGAATTTAAGTTGTACTTTTGCAGACAGAAAAAGAGCGCGCAGCCAGGCCCCCGTCATGGTGGCTGTAAGGCTGATAACCGCGCCGGCTGGAATGATGATAACGTTTTAAAAAACAAATAACATTATGGTAAACTACAAAGACTTAGGACTCGTAAACACCCGTGAGATGTTTAAGAGAGCCATCAATGGCGGTTACGCAATTCCTGCGTTCAACTTCAATAACCTCGAGCAGCTGCAGGCCATCATCAAGGCTTCGTCAGAGCTTCGCTCGCCGGTTATCCTGCAGGTTTCTAAGGGCGCCCGTAACTATGCTAACGAGACACTGCTCCGTTACATGGCTGAGGGAGCTGTTCAGTATGCCAAGGAGCTGGGCTGCAAGCATCCGGAGATAGTACTTCATCTCGACCACGGCGACAGTTTCGAGCTGTGCAAGAGCTGTGTAGACCTGGGCTTCTCTTCTGTGATGATAGATGGCTCTTCTCTGCCTTACGAGGAGAACATTGCACTCACCAAGAAGGTCGTTGACTACGCACATCAGTACGATGTAACCGTAGAGGGCGAGCTGGGCGTGCTGGCAGGTGTTGAGGACGAAGTATCTTCAGACGTATGCCACTATACTAAGCCCGAGGAGGTTATCGACTTTACCACACGTACTGGCGTAGACTCCCTGGCTATCTCAATCGGTACCTCTCACGGAGCATACAAGTTCACTCCGGAGCAGTGTACCCGTGACCCGAAGACCGGCAAGCTCGTTCCTCCTCCATTGGCGTTTGTTGTACTCGACGAGATTATGGTTAAGCTCCCTGGCTTCCCCATCGTCCTCCACGGTTCATCTTCTGTACCTCAGGAGTATGTTGACATGATTAACGAGTACGGCGGCAAGCTGCCCGATGCAGTAGGTATTCCCGAGGAGCAGCTCCGCAAGGCAGCCAAGAGCGCTGTTTGCAAGATCAACATCGACTCTGACTCTCGTCTGGCCTTCACCGCTGCTGTCCGCAAGGTGTTCCACGACAAGCCGGGTGAGTTCGATCCCCGTAAGTACTGTGGCCCCGCACGCGATCTCATGGAGCAGATGTATAAGCACAAGATTATCGACGTGCTTGGCTCTGACAACAAGCTCGCTAACTGCGACTAATCATCCGTCGCCTATGGCGACTCTTGATACGACTATCATTGAGGCGGAATCTCTTATGAGGTTCCGCCTCATTGCGTATAGGGGCGTGGCGTGGGTAGCTCCCTCGAAGCGGACGATGACACCTTGGATGTGGGTGATGGTATCTTTGAAGAGGCTGATGGCTCCCTCAGAAACCGTGATAATCGGGGCTTTTCTAAAGAATATCGCGGTGTGGCTAAAAATACTCGTAAAAATATTCCCCCCCCTCCAGGAAAAATATGTATATTTGCAATTGGAAACGCAACAATACTTACACTATGAAACATCATACACTTTGGGTAGCAGGAGTGGCTTTCTGAACCTTGGTGTCAGCCTGCCAGACCAGCCGATACGGCAAGGTGGTCTGTGGAGAAATCTATAAGAAGGACGGCAGCCGGCTGTCCGTAGCGCAACGCGACCGTCTGCGTATGCCATCGGGGCACGGGCAGGTAGTGGTGACGACCGATATCTATGCGAAGAACCATGAGAAAACTAAAATCAGTTATGACAGCGTCGACTCTGTACATGTATGGCATCCTGCCAGCCCCGACGAGGTGTGGACTATGGTGCCAGTGCCAGGCTACGGGTGGTGTATGCGCTATGTAGACAATCCCTATATACAGGTGCTCTGCTACTCCAGCCGTGGGTATGGGCTCTTTGCCAGTGGCCGGATGACCAACTACTACACCCAGCGCATCGTCTCCAAGACCAAGGTGCGCTTCCTGATAGCCCGGGCGGGTCAGCCCGTGCGCAACATCGGCAAGGTGAAGGGCTATGGCGACCGTAGTTGGCGCGAACACCTCTGTAGCTATGTGGCCGACGACCCCGGGCTGTGCCAGCGCATCATGCAGTCGAAGCGGAGGAAGTATGAGATACTCCAGCTCTTGTCAGATTACAAACCGCAACAAACTCTAAAATAATCAATTATGAAAAAAACTTTTTCGCAATGGTGTGCCTGATGCTGGTAGCATTGGTGGGCACATCGGCTACCATGAACGCCGAGCCCAAGAAGAAAGACAAGGTTGTAGTGACGCTCAATGACGGTACCACCGTCGAGGGTTACATCAAGAATGATGTAGGAAGCGGACTGAAAAGGCTGTTCAGCAGCTCGGGCTCGATACAGTCGTTCGTCAAAGTGTCGCCCACGGAGGATGGAAAGAACGCCGTGACCTACAAGGCGAAGGACATTAAGGGTTACAGATACGTCGACGACGGCACTGAATACGAGTCATCGGACTACAATGCGGCTGTTCCCTTCAAGTGGAACAAGAAGACGAGAGGCTTATTCCACGTCGAGAAACGTCTGGAGAACGGCACTATCTATTATTATCAGACCTACGTGTCTCGTGGAGGACGCAACTCGGTGTCGTACCTTGTCGATACCTACGGCGTAAAGCTCCGCGGCGACGACCGTATCTACAATCTCCTGGTTGGAGGTAAGTCCTCAGGTTTCCATTTCTTCTATTCGCTGGAGAAACTGGGGCCGAAAGCACTGTCAGACAAGTACGATGAATACTTCAAGGACAAGGCGCGCGTCAAAGAGATGGAAGATGACCCGACGGTCATTATCCGCGTGTACGACGAGTACCTGAAGACCAATCCCCCTATCGACCGTACGGAGAAGAAATAAGGCTCCACATGAGCCGGTAGGCGGAGCGGGAGCAGGATAGGCACCCGCGGGCGTACCGATGGCTTGCCCTACAGGTACGGCCATAGCCACAGTACTAATCAAGGGTATATAGCAAAGGGCTGAGCTTCTCATGGAGAGGCTCAGCCCTTGCTCTGTATATGGCGGAGGCGTTATCTTACGACCACCTTCTTACCATTCTTGATGTAGACACCACGGTGCAGGGGCGCGTTGGCATCGAGCTTGCGACCGTCGAGGGTGTACACTGCGTCGGGAGTGGTGGCGCCAGTCTCGATGATGTCTATGCCCGTAGGCACGTTGACCGTGGCCGATACCGGAACCGACTCCGTGCCGTCTGCATAGAGTGCCGTTACCTGGTAGGTGTGGTTCTGGCCGTCGCCCTGGATAGCCTGGTCGTCGTAGCGGCTATCGGTTGTAGCGCCTAAGAGCTGACCATCGCGGTACACGTTGTAGCCCGTGAGCTGGCAACCCTTAGTGGCCATGGTAACGTCGTCGACCAGGAAGAGGTAAGGCGAAGAGGAGTAGCCCACGCCACTGGGGCTCTCTTCGACCTTAGTAGTGTGGCGGATGGCGAAGTAGCGGGCACCCTGGGGCAGGTTAATGCTCACCTCGTCCCACTGACTGCTGGTCACGGTCTTTTCGCTGATGAGCTGGAAGTCGGCAGCGTCCTTACCGGTAGTACTGTACAGCACCTGGTAAGTCTCCGGGCGAGACTCGCTGATGTTGTTAACCTTGAAGCTGATGGTCTGAGCCTCGCCGGTGAGTTCGGGACTTATCATCCAGTTATCGGCGTTGAGCGGGGTGAGCTCGCCACTCTCGGCGCGGTGGTAGCTGTACACCGAGCCCATAGCGTTGAGTCCGCTGGCAGGTTTAGCCGTGGGGTTGGCACGGGTGATGTCCTCGCCGCCGTAGTTAGTAGGCGTCCATACGATGTAGGCAAAAGGCGTCTTCTCGTTCTCGTAGTAGAGGCCGTCGCTGTCAAAATAGCCATAGGTAACACCCTTGTCACCGTCGATAAAACTCCAGTCGCCGGCCTGGTCGATGCTCCACTCGTTGTAGTCCTCGAAGTCGTCGGTAAGCTCACCTATCTTGGCGGCAGCCGTCCACGTCAGGCTCACCTTGCCCTGGGCTGCCTGGGCAACCAGTGCGGTGGCCGCGGGCTGCTGCGCGTCGGACACGCTCACCTCGCAGGTGGCGTCAGCGGCCTGTGCCGTGGTACCCTCGCCTGCTGCGACGGTGGCCGTAAGGGTCACTTTCTGGTCCTCGGTGAGTACCGAGGGCTTGTAGGCGATGTCGAACGAGCTGGTCTGCATCTGTGCCAACGGCTCGCTTACATCGATGCGTTTCACCACGGTCTTTCCCTCCGTCAGGGTTACGGTATAGTTGCTCACGGCCTCACCGTAGTTGGTCACTGCCACCCGCACATTGGCCGTGTGGCCCTTGCGTACCTTAGCCGGGGCCGACACGCCCACGCTGAGCGCCTCGGGCGTCTCGTCGGTCACGAGGAAGTTGTCTATATACAGATAGTTTCTCTTGTACGCGGCCTTGGCCTGGTCGAAAGCGATGCCTAAGCGTATCCACTTCTGATCCTTGTAGGCGCTCAGGTCGTAAGAGCGAGCCGCCCACTTGCCACCGTCGGCATAGCCACTGAGGTTCTCGGTGGCGAGTGTTTCGCGGGAACCATCGGCCTTGATGACGAAGACGCGGATGGCGCCTGTGGCCGTGGTGGTCTTCTGACTATATTTGAACACAGGCTTGCTCACTGAGCCTAAAGCTATCTTGCCCGATACCAGCGATACGCAGTCCTCGTAGTAAGTCTTAATCTCGGCACTGCCGCCGTCACCGTTGGCGTCCTCGGTGGTCGAAGCCTGTACGCCGGCATAACTCATCTGGTAGCCCCAGCCGTTGCCCTCAGAAGCCCAGAAGCCATAGGCATAGCCAGCCTTGGCAAAGGTCTCCTTGAAGGGCAACTTGTAAGCCGCACCCACTACCATGGGTGTGGCCAGGGTGTAGGCGCTGGTGCCCGTGGTGTTGCCGGCCGACACGCCCACCTGCAGCAGACGCTGGTCACCGCTGTTGGGGTCTATGTTGAGCAGCGTTGCGGTGGTGCCCTGCGTGCTGGTGAGCTTAGACGATACCGTGGTGGCATCGCGCATATCGCATACGTCGTAGGTAACGTTCTTGGCGAAGAACACGCCGCCGTGCTCGGCCTTAGCAGCCTCCCAGACTACGTTGGTCTTGGTGCCCCAGGGCTTAACGGTAACGGTGACCGGAGCCGTGGGGACATCCAGGCCCACCCAGCCACTCACGCTGGTCTTGGCACCGTTGCCGTCGGCATTGTAAGCCATCACGGTGTAGGTGCAGATGCCCGGCTGGTCGGCCGCCTTGGCAATGGTGTACTGCACGGGCTTGCCTATCTGTACATTGGTAATGTCGGCTATCTCCGTGTCGCCTGCCAGCACCTTGATGCCGCCCAGTGCCTGCAGGTCGCTACCGTCGCTGTCCTTGGCCGGAGCCTTGAAGTCGAGCGTGGCTGCGAGTGCGCCAGTGGGGTCGGGCGTAAGCGTCAGGTCGGTCACGGCCCCGGGAGGCAGAGCCCCTGCGGTCTTCACCGAGATGTCGTCCAGATAGAGAATCATGTTATCGGCCTCGCTCACGGCGTGGAACCCGATGAAGTAGTCGCCATCGGTCGTTGGGGTGATGGTCTGTGTGTACTCCTTGTACTCCGTATTGGATATGTCGGTAGCGGCCATCAGCGTGGTGGTCATGCCGGCCACCGTGGCGGCTGTGCCATATTTTACCTCTAACCGCTCGGTCAGGCCGGAACGGTGCGCGCGCACCTTGTACTTGAGTACGTAGGTGTCGCCGGCACGCAGACTGAGCGCCGGGGTGATGAGCCAGTCGTCGGCATCGTTTTCCTCGCTGCATCCGTAGCCGGCGCAGTGGTCGGGGAAACCTTCGCCGTAGGGGCTCGAGCCACTCTTGAAGAGATAGTTCCATACGCCCCAGTCGAGGGCGGGGCTGCTCTCGCGGTCGCCGTTAGCGTCAATGACGGTAAACAGGCTGAAGTCGGTCTCCTTGTCAAAGTTACACTCCCAACCCTTAAAGCCAGTGACGCTCTTCTTGACACTGATGTCGTCGAGGTAGAGGATAAAGTCGTCGGTGTCGCTCAACGCGTGAAAACCGATGTACACCACCTGGTCGGTGGGTACGGTGATGGTCTGCGTGAGTTCCTTGTACTCGGTGTTGTCAAAGTTGGTAGCCGCCATGAGGGTGTTGGTCATGCCTGCAGCCGTGGGGGCTGAGCCGTACTTTACCTCCAGGCGTTCTATGCACGATGCCCGGTGTGCGCGCACCTTGTATTTGACGGTGTAGGTGGCGCCGCCCTTGAGCTGCAGGCCTGGGGTGATGAGCCAGTCGTCGCCGTCCTCTTCCTCGCTGTTGGTATAGCCGGCGCAGTGGTCGGGATACTCATCGCCGTAGGGGCCTGAGCCACTGCTGTAGAGGTAGTTCCACACGCCCCAGGTGAAATAGCTGGAGGCGAAGGCGTCATTGTTAGCGTCGATGACGGTAAACTGGTTGAAGTCGGCCTCTTTGTCAAAGTGGCACTCCCAGTCGGGCGTCACGGGTGTAGTAGCGGCGCGCTGGATGGCCTGTCCCGCTGTCTTGGCGGGCAGGTCGGTGCGTACAAAGCGGTCTGAAGTTACCACGCGAGCCGCCTGCCGGGCCGAAGTGCGCCTGGGCACCAGGTTCTGAGCCTGCACGCATAGTGTGGTCAGCCCTATGAGCAGGGCTGTGAGTAGGTAGCGTTTTCTCATAAGCGTTTAGTACTGTTGTTATAGTTGTATTAATGATTATGCAAGTGCCTTTTTTTGCGCTTTTATGTCGGTTTCTGTTTCAGAATGTAACCTAAACAGCGATTTAATTTACACTTTTTGCAAATTTAACGATTATTATGAACCCTCCAAAGCGTATCGCGCGAAAAGTGCTGGCCACTGCCAAAAATTACAGGTGTTTGACAAAAATCATAGTTATCATCACTTGGGTGGTGGCAGCGGTCAGCAGTGGCAGAAAGACCGACCTTTACGATGCTGGGATCCATCGTTAGCGCGCTGGGAGCCGTCATTAGAAACGTAAAGACCGGTCTTTGCGTTTGCCGCGATGGCCACGGGAAGAAACGCAGTCATTATGAGCGTGCTGATGATGTCTTCGCAAACAGCGCGCGCCGAAGGTGCAGCAGTATAAAGCCTGGGGCAACGCCTCAGGTAGCGTGCCCGCACAGCAATGCGCGCTGTAGGCGCAAAAGTAGCCGTAGGCGTTACCGATGCAAGGGTGGCTACCAACTGGGTTCCTGCCCATTAGCGCAATAATGGTTACCGGCATTGCTCCATTGATTTTACGCTTTGCTACTTTTGTGGAAAACAGGCTGCGCCTCGGCCATTAGAGCAAGTTCATGGCACTTGGATGGTACTTCTTTTGCATAAAGCAGGCTGCGCCTCGGCCATCTGAGCAAGCTCATGGCGCTCGGCTTGCACTTCTTTTGCGCCTGTAGCGCGACAATAGACTGAGGGCTATGTACCTGGGGCGTTGCCCCAGGCTTTATACTGCTGCGCTTGCAGCGCGCGTAGCTCACACGGGCCTGCTCGTGGCCATTGGGTCCCTCGCCCCAACACTCCTATCGCCACCCATGGCCCACAGGGGCGGCTCTTTTTACCCTTTTGCCTTTTTACTTTTTTACCTTTTATGACGAAGACCGGTCTTTTCGTTTGCCGCGATGGCTATTGGCCTGGCATGAGCCATGCGTAGGCGGTGGCTTGGGGCTCGCATCCCCCTTGGGTGGCTTGGGGGCATTTTTACTTTTTACTTTTTCCCACTGGCAGCCTCTCCCTACCTTTTATTATAATGCGCGCGCGTAGGCGTGGGGACTGGGGGCATCAAAAAAGGCCCTAAGAGTGGGGGAGGGGATGGCTCCGCCACTCTTAGGGCCTTGCGTGCTGGATGGGGCAACTTACTTGAGCGTCTCGCTCTCTATCTTCTCGATGCTGCCGCTCACTGGGTTGAGGGTGATGTGCGCCGTATTCTTCTTGCCGAAGAGGTCGGCGCTGAGGTACTCGGTCTTGCCAAACTGGCCGGCGTAGCACTCGAAGTGCTTGACCACACGCCCCTGGTGTTCCAGGTCTATCTGTATCTTGTCGGGGATGTTGACACACAGCCCGAAGTTGTCCTTGGCCTTCTCCGAAGGCGCCTCGTCCTTCAGGTCGTTGTCGGGTGCCACACGTATATAATAAGGAGAACCCGCCAGGTCGTCGCTGTCGGTGAGGCCCAGCTTCTGGGAGAAGCGGAAGAGCACTGCCTGATCCGACTCGCGGGTGGGCACGTAGGTAACGATGGTCTGCGTGGTGTCGCGAGTCGTTACGCCCTCGAAAACCTGTAACAGGGCGCGCTCCTGAGTGTCCAGGTTATCCATCATCAGCCTTAGCTGAGCGCCATCCTTGGGCATGAAGTCGGCCTGGCCCCTCGACAGCTGCGCGCGGCTGTCCCTTATGTCGTAAATATCCTTGGCGGTGAGTTCCGCCATCTTGGCGGTACTTCCGGCCGATAGTATATCCTCGTTCATATAGTCCTTCGGGTTGAGCTGCGGTGCCTTGGGGGCCGGCTTGAAGGGCTGTGGCAACACCGTGGCATGACCTTTGGCGTTGATACCGAGCAGTATGCCGCTCTCGTCGCGGTCTATCTCGGTGATGGAGAGCTTCTTCTCCAGGCTGAGGGTGTGCTGCTTGGCCGAGTCGGGCACTCCCACGGGCACCATGCTGATGTCCGTGATGCGGTACGATACCGTGGGCTGCAGGGCCACGCCCGTCTTCTTCAGATAGCGTGTGGCGTACATGGCAAACTGGCCCGGTGTGTAGCTGGTCTTCTCGATGGTGACGACAAAGCGCAGCGCCGTCTTGGGCAGGAAGTACGTGGTGCCCGTAACTGTCTGCTGGGCACTTGTGGCGACGACACCCAGTAGCAGGGCCATCGCTGATAGGATGTATCTCTTCATTGTCGTGTTGTTTTTCGTAATGATGGTGAGTGCCGGGACGCCTATCGGTCTAATTGGCGCCATGCTGCCGGCAGATACTGTATGATGTCGCTCGCGATGAGGCTCTCCTGGCCCAGCTGGCGGGCCGCTATGTCGCCCGCCAGGCCGTGGATATACATGCCCACGATACAGGCGTGAGCCTGGGAGTAGCCCCGGGCCAGCAGACCGGTAATGATGCCCGTGAGCACGTCGCCGCTGCCGGCGGTGGCCATGCCCGCGTTGCCCGTACTGTTAAAGATAATGTGGCCCGAAGGCAGGCAGAGCGCCGAGTAGTGGCCTTTGAGGATGACGTAAGCCTGATGGTGCGCGGCCAGTTCGCTGGCCTTGGTGAGGCGGTCGTAGCAGCCGTTGGCCGAGCCGCCTGTAAGCCGCTCCAGCTCCTTGGGGTGCGGCGTGAGGATGCAGTCCTTGGGCAGCTGCTGCATCCAGGCACGGTGGTTGCCTAAGATGTTGAGCGCGTCGGCATCTATCACCGTGGGGCAGGCATTGCGTCGTAACTGGGCTATCATCGCCAGCGCCGTATCCTCGTCGGTGCCAAGTCCAGGGCCTATGCCCACGGCGCTGTAGGGCGTGGTGTCTACTGGGTTGCTGAACCGCATGTCGTTGTCGGCTATCTGCATGATGGCCTCGGGTACCGCCGTCTGCATCACGGCATAGTTGGCCCGTGGCGTGTGTACCGTCAGTTTGCCCACGCCTGCCCGCATACACGCCCGAGCTGCTAAGATGGCCGCCCCCGACATGCCGTAGCTTCCGGCTATGAGCAGTGCGTGTCCCATATCGCCTTTGTGGGCAAACGCGTCACGGTGGCGGAGCAGCGCGCGCACGTCGGCCTCGTCAAGCAGGGTACAGGGGGGCTCCGTCTTGTCAGCATAAGCCCGCGCCAGGCGTATGTCCAGCACGCGCAGACGACCTATATAGGGCTGGTTGTCGGCCAGGAACATGGCCAACTTGGGTTGCTGAAAGGTCAGGGTCAGCGTGGCCCGCACGATGTTGGTTCGCACGCTGTAGGTGTTGTCCTCGGGCATCAGCCCCGACGGCAGGTCTATGCTCACCACGGCCGCGTCGCTCTGGTTGATGTACTTGACGAGCGATGAGAAACCTCCCGAGAGCGGCTTGTTGAGCCCGGCACCGAAGAGGCCGTCTACGACCAGCGTGTCGGCCCCCAGCACAGGTGGGTCGAAGTTGACCGATACCTCCGTGAAGGCCACCTTGTGTCCATTGGCCATGAGCCGCTGGCGGTTAGTGGCACAGTCGGGTGCCAGTGTATGATGTATGTTGAATAAGAATACTTCTACCTTAAAGTCCCTGTCGGCCAGCATACGGGCCACGGCCAGGGCGTCGCCGCCATTGTTGCCCGGCCCGGCGAAGACCACCACGCGCATGGGCGACCACTCCTCGCAGATGGTGTCGGTAACGGCCCGCGCCGCCCGCTCCATCAGGTCTATGCTCTTCACGGCCTCGTGCTCCGTGGTGTACCTGTCCCAATCCTTAATCTGGGTACTTGTAAAAATTTTCATACCTTGCAAAAATACGAAAAAATGAGTAACTATCGTAGTTGTTTGCTATATTTTTTGTAATTTTGTCGTGAATAAATTTAAAATCAGTCATGAGTGTCGTAAAGATAAAGGATAAGACTTTCAAAACGTTTATCCCTGAGCAGGAAATCCTGACGCGTGTAAAGGCAGTAGCCGACAAGATTAACACCGACATGGCGGGCAAGAAGCCGCTGCTTCTGGCAGTGCTCAACGGTTCTTTTATGTTTGCCGCCGACCTGATGCGCTACATTACCATCCCCTGCGAGATATCCTTTGTTAAGCTCGCCTCTTACGAAGGCACCACCTCGACGGGTAAAGTGAAAGAAGTAATAGGCTTAAACGAGGACATCTGCGGCCGCGAGGTCATCATTGTCGAGGACATCGTGGACACGGGCAAGACCATGGAACGTATGATGGACACCCTGGGTACCCGCAACCCCGCCTCGCTGCACATCTGTACCCTGCTGCTCAAGCCCGACAAACTCAAGATACCCCTCAACATCGAGTATGCCGCTATGGAGATTCCCAATGACTTCATCGTGGGCTACGGACTGGACTACGACCAGGAGGGTCGCAACCTCAGAGACATTTATACATTAGTAGAAGAATGAAAAATATTGTGATTTTCGGTGCCCCTGGTTCAGGCAAGGGCACACAGAGCGACAAGATGATCGCCAAGTATGGCTTGGAGCACATCTCGACCGGAGATGTTCTCCGCAATGAAATCAAGAACGGTACCGAGCTTGGCAAGACGGCCAAGAACTATATCGACCAGGGGCAGCTGATACCCGATGAACTGATGGTAGACATCCTGGCCAGCGTATATGACAGCTTTGGCAAGGAGCACAAGGGCGTTATCTTCGACGGGTTCCCCCGCACCATTCCCCAGGCCGAGGCTCTGAAGAAGATGCTGGCTGAGCGCGGCCACAAGGTAGCTGCCATGATAGAGCTCGACGTTCCCGAGGACGAGCTGATGAAGCGCCTCGTACTGCGCGGTCAGCAGAGCGGACGCAGCGACGACAACGAGGAGACCATCAAGAAACGCCTCGGTGTATATCACAACCAGACCGCTCCCCTGATAGACTGGTATGCTAACGAGGGCATACACTACCACATCAACGGACTGGGCGAGCTCGACCGCATCTTCAGCGACATCTGTGCTGTAATCGACAGCCTGTAAGATAGACAAGGACTGAAGCGCCGCGTCTGTGTGCATGGGGGCCATGGCTCCCGGTACGCGTGCCGGAACTTCAGTCCTTTTTGGCATTGTATGCTCCTATACCTTATTATATATAACCCACACAAGCAATATGGCTGAATCCAATTTTGTTGATTATGTAAAAATATACTGCCGCTCTGGCAAGGGTGGCCGGGGCTCTATGCACCTGCGCCATGTGAAGTACAACCCCAACGGAGGCCCCGACGGGGGCGACGGTGGTCATGGCGGCAGTATCTACCTGCGTGGCAACCACAACTACTGGACCCTGCTCCATCTGAAATATCAGCGCCATGTGTTTGCTGAGCATGGGGGCAACGGCGGCCGCGACAAGTGTCACGGCACCGATGGTAAGGATGTATATATCGACGTGCCCTGTGGCACAGTGGTGTACAATGCCGAGACGGGCAAGTACGTGTGCGACGTTACTTATGACGGCCAGACGGTCCTGTTACTCAAGGGCGGTCGTGGCGGCCTGGGTAATTTCCAGTTTCGTACAGCTACCAATCAGGCGCCACGCTACGCACAGCCTGGCGAACCGATGGAGGAGATGACCATCATACTCGAGCTGAAGCTGCTGGCTGACGTGGGACTGGTGGGACTGCCCAACGCGGGCAAGTCGACCCTCCTGTCATCGCTGTCGAGTGCCCGCCCCAAGATAGCCAATTACCCCTTTACCACCCTCGAACCCTCGCTGGGCATAGTGGGTTACCACGACCATCAGTCGTTTGTCATGGCCGACATACCCGGTATCATTGAGGGTGCCAGCGAGGGCAAGGGACTGGGGCTGCGCTTCTTGCGACACATAGAGCGCAACTCGCTGCTGCTCTTCATGGTGCCTGGCGATACCGACGATATCAAGAAAGAGTACGAGGTACTGCTCAACGAGCTGCGACAGTTCAACCCAGACATGCTAGATAAGCATCGCGTGCTGGCCGTTACCAAGTGCGACCTGCTGGATGCCGAGCTGATAGACATGCTGCGCGATACGCTGCCCGACGACCTTCCCGTGGTGTTCATCTCGGCCGTTACCGGTCAGGGACTCGGCGAACTGAAGGACATCCTGTGGCGCGAGCTCAACAGCGAGAGTAACAAGCTGGCTGACATTACTGCCGAGGACACGCTCGTACATCGTGACAAGGACATGGCTGTCTTCGCCGACGAACTTCACGACGAGGGCGAGGACATCGAGTTCATCGACGATGACGAAGTGGAGGACTTGGACGACTTTGAGTACGAGGAGGACGGTGATGAATAGTCCGCAGCTGCTTACCTACGACCTGGGTAACCGGGTTACGGCCTTCTCTACCACCCGTCATGGCGGCGTGAGCGAGGGAGCCTATGGCGAGTTCAATATCAACGGCTATTGTGGCGACGATGAGGCCCATGTACAGGCCAACCGTCAACTGCTGGCCACCCAGTTGGGTGTGCCAGCCGACCGCATAGTGCTTCCCCATCAGGTACACGGTGTCGAGGTGAGAGCCGTGGCCCCCGAACTGTTCGGTCTGCCGGCCGCTGTGCGCGCGCAGATACTTGAGGGTGTCGATGTGGTGATGACCGACATGACCAGTGTGTGTATCGGTGTGTCTACGGCCGACTGCATCCCCGTATTGCTCTACGACCCTGTGGCCCATGCGGCTGCGGCCATCCACGCAGGCTGGCGCGGCACCCTGCAGCGTGTCTGCATGTTTGCCGTCAATGCCATGCGCCTACACTATGGTACCGACCCCGCTCGGCTGCAGGCCGTGGTGGGCCCCGGCATATCAGTGACCCGCTTCGAAGTGGGTCAGGAAGTCTACGACCAGTTTGCCCAGGCCGGCTTCGACCTCAGCGACACCGCTGTGAAGTACGACAAATGGCATCTGGACCTGCCCCGTATCAATACTCACCAGCTTACCGAGGCTGGTGTGCCCACCGGCCAGATTAGTCAGGCTGGCATCTGCACCTACGACCATGCCGACGACTACTTCTCGGCCCGTAGGCTCGGTGTGGCTTCTGGCCGTATCTATACTGGCATCGTGCTGCGATAGGGCCATGGCTCCCCCGTATGGGGAGCTGGCCGCGCGGCTGTCAATTTACCCTAACCGAATGAAAACCATGATGATAAAATATATCAAGAAACCCCTGGTATGGGTCGCGCTGGTAGCGGTGCTGTCGGCCTATACCCCTGTACGCGACAAGTTTACCGCTGCCGAAACCCAGCAGATAAGTATTGAGACCCCCGGCCTCTTCAGCCGTAGCAAGGCATTCAGCGTAGACTTCGCGGCCCTCAAGGCCAGCGAGTATAGTTTCCCCCTGCCCGTAGGCAAGGCCCGCCTTACCGACAATGCCGCCCAGCTCGAGATAACCTCGGTCAAGGGCGATGCCGTCAAGGCCATGTTTGATGGCGAGGTGCGCCTGTCGCGCAATATGGGTACCCGAGGCAACGTGGTGGTTATCCGCCATCGCAACGGGTTGGAGACGGTGTATGAGAACAATGCCCAGAACCTGGTCAAGGTGGGCCAGAGCGTACAGGCAGGCCAGACTATCGCCATCGTGGGTATGCGCGACGGTCGCGCGGTATGCACTTTCTCCGTCATGGTCAACGGTGCCCGCATCAACCCTACCACCCTGGTCGACGCAGGCAGTCATCGGCTGTACAGGCAGACCCTCGTCTTTGAGAAACGCGGCTCGCACATACAGGTTTCTAACCTGGGTGGCGGCAGCGGCAAGGAGCGCGGGCTCACCCTGGATCCCGATGAGGTGGGCGACCCCTTTGAGAACAGTAGCACCTACAAGCTGGACCTTACCCTGATAGAAGAGAGTCACTGGGCTTATCCCCTGCCCGGTGCCAAGGTCATCAGCCCGTATGGAGGCAGGCGCCGCCACAGCGGAGTAGACCTCAAGACCAAGCCCAAGGACAACGTGCTGGCTGCCTTTGACGGCGTGGTTACCCGTTCCAGTCCCTATTCGGGCTATGGCAACTGCATCGTCATCCGCCACGCCTACGGCTTCGAGACTCTGTACAGCCACCAGCACAAGAACCTCGTCAAGGTGGGCGATAAGGTGCGCGCCGGTCAGGTTATCGGCCTCACCGGTCGTACGGGCCGTGCCACCACCGAGCACTTGCACTTTGAGATCAAGTTCCGTGGCACCCGTCTTAACCCCGCAGTCATTTTCGACCACGGCAAACGTGGCCTGCAGCAGACTACCCTCACCCTGACCAAGGGCGGCGGTGTCCGCTCATCTAAATAAAGGCGGTGATAGTTAGTCAGATTATTAGTAAAGCGGCAGAGATACCCATTGGTGGTTTCTCTGCCGCTTTGGCATTTGTAGGATCCACTCGCCCCAGCCCTGCGTCCATCGGCCTTACACCTTATTATATATACGCGCGCACGCGTGAGGGGTGGCGGGAGTGGGGGAGAGGTCAAACCTGGAGACGGGAGGGATCGAGGATGTTTACCTGGCGGCCCTGGACGCGGATGATGCCCTCGGCAGAGAGCTGGGCGAAGCAGCGGAGGAGCGAGAACTTCTGGATGGCGAAGCGCTGGGCTATGGCAGCCCGTGTACTGGGCAGACTGACGGTGAGGCTGTGCTGGCGACGCATCTCGGCATGCAGATAGGCGATGACTTTCTCGCGCACGGTGAGCAGGGAGAGAAACCGGAGCCGGCTGGCCAGGTAGGTGCCGATGTCGGAGAGTATGCCTATGAAGTTGTGGCGTATGCGCGCATGGTTGTCTATGAGCTGGGTCAGCGAGGCGCGCGTCATGCGCAGTACCGTGACCTCGCCCTCGGTCTCTATCGTTACCGGCATCCGTCTGTCGGCGGCATACAGGTAGCAGGGGGCTATCACGTCGCCGGCGTAGATACGCACCACCTCGGCCTGACGACCGCTGGCGGCCACCATCCAGGCCACCATCTCGCCCGTGAGCACGATGTCTACATACGTGCAGGCACTGCCGGCCAGGGCGTACACATCGTGAGGGCGGTAGGTAACCGCGCGCCAGCCCACGGCATCCAGGGCCTGGGCTATGGCAGGTTCGGCCATCTGCGCAAAGAGCGGACTGGTGGCCAGTAGCTTACTGATATGCTGTTCCATAGGCTGATAGATATATATGAGTGACTGTCACTGAACTGCGGCCGGTCGGCATGAGCTTGCTCAGATGTCCGAAACGCCGCCTAACTTTTGCAAAGTTAGCCGTTATAATCCTAACCACCACCCGAGGGGACGATAAAAATGCAGCCGACAGGCATTTTTTTTGCTGAGGGTAACATTTGTTACCTGTCGGTGGCCGCAGGGAGGCTAACTTTGTACTCAGTAAGTTTCACTATGGCTTTTTAAATCGACTTAATACTAACTCTAAAAAGGTAAACACTATGGATGACGAAAAAATGTTCTGTTTCCAATGCCAGGAGACCGCCCGGGGCACGGGATGTACCGTGAGGGGTGTCTGCGGCAAGCTGCCCCAGACCAGTATGTACATGGACACGCTGTTGGCGGTGACCCGCGGCGTGGGCGCGGTGGCTAATGCCCTGCGCGAGGGGTCGGCCACATGTGCCGACGGTGCCTGTCAGCTACGCCCCTTTATCGATGGGGTAGGGGCCTACATTACCCGGGCCCTCTTTGCCACCATCACCAATGCCAACTTTGACGACAGCCGGCTGGGGCAGCTCATAGCCGACGGGCTGACCCTGTGCGACCGGCTGAAGACCCAGGCCCGCGAGGCCGGCATAGCCTTGCCCCAGATAGACGAGCTGGCCTTGCCCGTAGACAGCGTGGAGCAGATAGTGGTGACCACGGGCCGGCGCTGGCGGGTGAGCCGCCACGCCCATACCGAGGACGGGGCGCTGCGCGAGTTTGTACTCTACGGCCTCAAGGGCATGGCGGCCTATTACGAGCATGCCGCCCGACTGGGCCACACAGACCCACGTATCGTGGCCTTCATGTGCTACGCGCTGGCCACCATCAGCCGGCACGATGTGGATGCCGATGCGTTGACGGCCCTGCTCATGGACACCGGCAAGTACGGTGTAGACACCATGGCGCTGCTGGACCGCGCTCACACGGCGACCTTCGGACAGCCCGGTGTTACCCAGGTAAGCCTCGACACGGGCAAACGCCCCGGCATCCTCATCAGCGGCCACGACCTGCACGACCTGGCCGACCTGCTCCAGCAGACCGAGGGCACGGGCATAGACATCTACACCCATGGCGAGATGCTGCCGGGCCACTATTACCCCCAGCTCAGGCGCCACCGCCACCTGGTGGGCCACTATGGCAACGCCTGGTGGCAGCAACGCCAGGAACTGGAGCACTTTCACGGCCCCATCGTGTTTACCACCAACTGCCTGGTGCCCCCGCACCCCGGCGCCGGTTATGCCGACAAGGTCTTTACGCTCCATGCTACCGGCTATCCCGGCTGGCGCCATCTGTCGGCCGACGCCAAGGGCCATGTAGACTTCGGCGAGGTGATAGAGCTGGCCCGTCACTGTCCGCCGCCCGAGCCGTTAGAGCAGGGCACCCTGACCGGAGGGTTCGCCCACGGACAGGTGCTGGCCATGGCCGACCGGATAGTGGCGGCCATACGTCAGGGCACCATACGCCGGATGGTGGTGATGAGCGGGTGCGACGGGCGCATGGCCTCGCGCCAGTACTATACCGACTTTGCCCGCGCTCTGCCAGCCGATACGCTCATACTCACCTCGGGCTGCGCCAAGTATCGCTACATCAAGCTGCCCTTAGGTACCCTGGCCGGGCTGCCGCGCGTGCTCGACGCCGGGCAGTGTAACGACAGCTACTCGTGGGCCCTCGTGGCCATCAGGCTGAGCGAGGCCCTGGGCGTAGAGCAGCTGGAGCGGTTGCCCATCGCCTTTAATATAGCCTGGTACGAGCAGAAGGCAGTCATAGTGTTGCTGGCCCTGCTTAGCTTGGGCTTCAGAAACATACATATAGGTCCTACGCTGCCAGCCTTTGTCACTCCGGCCATGCTCGATGTGCTCGTCTCGCGGTTCGGAGTGAGCGGCATAGGCAGCGTAGACCACGACATAACTCTCATAGGCTGATTGTGATAGAAGTGTGTAGATTAGTAATGTTTCAGGATTGACGGCCTGTGCGTGAGCATAGGTGACGGGGCTATGACGGGAGGCAAGCGGCCTGCTGTCATAGCCCTTTAAGTGTGTTAAAAGTGGTGGCAGGGGATAAGAAAACACCCCCTGTCATTGTCCGAACCATGGGTTCTTTGTAATTTTGCACTGCGCCGGCGGTAGCGGCTTCGTCCCCGTGGCCCACAGCCACTGCCGGCCCGATACTAATATACACCACTATGAACAAGATAACCATTTTGGGGACGGGGCATGCCACCGTTACCCGCTGTTACAACACCTGTTTTGTGCTGCATACCGATACCACCCAACTGCTGGTCGATGCCGGTGGCGGCAACGGCATACTCACCCAGCTGCGCCGTGCCGGCATAGCCATCGACTCTCTGCACCATCTCTACGTGACTCATGCCCATACCGACCACATCCTCGGCACCATCTGGATAATACGTATGGTGCTCTCGGATCCTCACTGCGAGGGCCAGTTGCATATATACAGCCACGACAAGGGCCTTCTGGTGATGCGCACCCTCTGCCAGCTCACCCTCTCGGCCAAGCAGCAGGCCCGGATGGACAGTCGGGTGGTCTTTCACCGTCTTACCGACGGCCAGGAGTTCGGTGTCGGCGATATAGCTATGCAGTGCTTCGACATCCACTCTTCCAAGGAATTGCAGTATGGCTTCCGCGCCACCCTGCCTGACGGAACGGTGCTGGTGTGCCTGGGCGACGAACCATATAACCCGCTCTGCCAGTGTTATGTGGGTCAGCCCGACTGGCTGATAAGCGAGGCTTTCTGCCTGTATGCCGACCGCGACCACTATCACCCCTACGAGATGTGCCACTCTACTGCCCTCGATGCCGGCCGCGTGGCCCAGCAGCTCCAGGCACGCCACCTGATACTCTACCATACCGAGGACGACCACCTGGACACCCGTCGCCAGCGTTATGCTGCCGAGGCCGCCCAGGCTTACCATGGCCCCGTTTACGTTCCCGATGACCTGGATGTTATCGAGCTCTGAGGGAATCGCCCTAAGTTCTTCCGAATGGGGAGTTAGTGGCAAGACCTTTCCCTGTAACTTCCTAAGAGGGAACAATGTGGGGAATTTAGGGAAAGGAAATAGGCATTGCGATAACGATAATCGTTAGGATAATTGCGGAGACCGACCTGCAGGAGAAAAGTAAAAAGGTACAAAAGCAAAAAGGTGAAAAACGCAGGTATGGAGAGCCACTCCGTAACAGTGGGAGCTATCGCCATTTTTGCGGAGACCGACCTTTATGTTTCTCGGAGCCGTCTTTGGCGAGCTGGGTGCCGTCTTTAGAAGCCTAAAGGTCGGTCTTTTTATTTCCCGTGGCCAACACTGGCGGACAGAAACCCATCATTATCCCGCAGGCTGCGCTTTTTGCCTTTTTACTCTTTTACTTTTTACCTTTAACTCTTTCCTCCTCTTCATAATTGAGCGATGCATCGTTCTCGCCCCGTAGCGCCTCGCGCAGGTCTGGCCAGTTCTGAAAACCGGCTAACAGCGCCAACTTGTCCAGCGTCTTGTCAGACGGGCGGTGGCCATCGCGAACCAGCCGCCAAAGTTTGCGGGCATCGACATGCTTGACGATACCCGACTCCAAACCCTTGATAAGGGCTTCCAAATCGTGCTTCATAACTACTAACTTGCTACCGCTGCAACCGCCGTGGCCACCAGGGGCCCCACCGTGGCGGTATGTCGGGTGCAAAAGTACAAAAAAATACTGTACCCCAACCACTATGTCTAATCTTTTTAGTAATTTTGCAGCCGTGATTATTAATCAACGCAAGATGAAAGAACTCGCTTTAAAGTACGGGTGTAATCCCAATCAGAAGCCTTCGCGTATCTACATGGAAGAAGGCGAACTCCCCATAGAAGTAATCAACGGCCGGCCAGGCTACATCAACTTCCTGGATGCCCTTAACTCCTGGCAGCTGGTCAAGGAGCTGCGGGCAGCCACTGGCATGCCGGCTGCCGCCTCGTTCAAGCATGTAAGCCCGGCCGGGGCAGCCATCGGCCTGCCACTGAGCGATACGCTGAAGAAGATATACTTTGTCGATGACGTAGACTTCGAGCTTACGCCGCTGGCCTGTGCCTATGTCCGTGCGCGCGGAGCCGACCGCATGTGCTCATACGGCGACTTTGTGGCTCTGAGCGATACCTGCGACGCCGCCACGGCCAAGTTGATTAAGCGCGAGGTGAGCGATGGCGTGATAGCGCCCGGCTATACACCCGAGGCGATAGACATCCTGCGCGCCAAGCGTAAGGGCACGTACAACGTCATCAAGATAGACCCCGCCTATGTACCTGCGCCGATAGAGCACAAGCAGGTTTTCGGCATAACGTTCGAACAGGGACGCAACGAGATACGCTTGGACGATCCCGCGCTGTTCAAGAACATTCCCACGCAGAACAAGAACTTTCCCGCCGAGGCTCTGCGCGACCTGATTATATCGCTTATTACGCTGAAGTACACTCAGAGCAACTCGGTGTGCTACGTCAAGGACGGCCAGGCCATCGGCATAGGCGCCGGACAGCAGAGCCGTATCCACTGTACCCGCTTGGCGGGCAACAAGGCCGACACCTGGTGGCTGCGGCAGTGCCCCAAGGTGATGGCGCTGCCCTTTAAGCCCGGCATACGCCGCGCTGACCGCGACAACACCATCGATGTGTACATATCGGATGAGTATGAGGACGTACTGCGCGACGGCACGTGGCAGCAGTTCTTCACGGAGCGCCCAGAGGTGCTCACCGCCGAGGAGAAGCGTGCCTGGATAGCCCAGAACAAGGGCGTGGCCCTGGGCAGCGATGCTTTCTTCCCCTTTGGCGACAACATTGAGCGCGCCCATAAGAGCGGCGTAGAGTACATCGCTCAGGCCGGCGGTTCTATCCGTGATGACCATGTCATTGATACCTGCGACAAGTACGGTATCGCTATGGCCTTTACCGGCGTTCGCCTGTTCCACCATTAATACGCACCGCTCTATGTCAGATATAGACGACATTATCGAGGGCGGACTGGTCTTCAGGAGTGCCCCCCGTGGTGGCGGTGGTCAGAACGACAAGGTGAAGACCAAGGCTAAGAAGAAAAAATACATTACCGGTGCCCACGGCTCGGGCTCGGCACGTCAGAAGGCCAAGTACCGCGAACAGCGGGCCAACCGCCACAAGGGCCGTAAATAGGCTCGCCGTCGGTATAGATACCGCAACAAGGGCGGCAACCAGAGTCACCATCCCGGTGGCTCTGGCTGCCGCCCTTTTGTCGTAATCTGTTGTTCCTGCGCCATCCGCTTTAGCACAGACTCTCAGCGTGGCCTGTTTCAGGCTGATAAAGGCCCACAGGGTATGGCCCCTGCCAACAATTATGCCTGCGAAGTCATAAAAAAATATTCCTACTGATTCAAGGTTTTATGTCCCCTTGCATCTCGCACGATGGCTTCTACTCGTCAATGCAGGAATACCATAAGTATGATGCTTCGGATTTCGACTACCTCGACTCGCTCGGCTACGAGCGCATCATCAAAGAGGCGCAGCAGGATCTTTACACCATCCACGCCAACAACCAGTTCTCCACGCTCAACAGCTCGCTCGACTGTCGCACGGACTCGGACATCGACCCTATGCAACCTCTCTGTATTGGCATGGACTACAACGCCAATATCAACTGGATTGTGTGCGGTCAGCCACATGCCAACCGCCTGAACATCCTAAAATCGTTCTATGTGAAGTTCGAGCGCAAAATCCCTGCGCTCGTTGCCGACTTCTGCACCTATTACGCTCCGCATCCGAACAAGACGGTCATCTACTACTATGATGCCACTGCCCTCGGCTCTAACTATGCCGTGAACGACCAGAGGCTGTGTCAAAAGTAACTGACACGGCCTCTTATGTTATTTATACGAAACAAAGCCCCTACTTTCCCAAGCCAGAGCTTTGTCATGTCCCAGATTTTTTGTATCTTTGGACATATTAGTTAATAAGTATGTCAAAGTTACAATTTAAATTCTACAATCAGGCACAAGGCGAGCTTTTTCCTTCGTTCCTTGGTGAAAAAATCCCTGAAACGCACCATGTCCGCCTTCTTAGCGGCATAGTTGATGCCCTTGACATC
>JALEKD010000046.1 GCA_022769285.1 Prevotella sp. | reverse complement strand
GTACTACTACTCTTCTGTTATATCTTAAATCTGTCAAAGAACTCTTTCCTATGCGCTTGAGAAGTGTTTCGTTCTCGAAAGCGGATGCAAAGGTATAGCTTTTCCGCACACTAACCAAATGTTTTGCAAAAAAAGTTAAGGAAAATCTTCGACTCTTGACATATGTCAAGCCGAAAGGGCGCCGCGGGATGGCTATACATTATTATATATAGTACCCTGGAGAGCGGCGGCGGGGAAAATGAGGGTGGCGAGAAGACTATAGAATGAAAGAAGAATAGGACTCTGAGATGTAGAAGATGGGGAATTTCTATTTACCATTAACCATTAAAAGGTACTCTATCGAAATTCTACTGCATAAAAGCGACCCGCAAACAGGATTACCATTAGGCAAACCTTTGTCCTTATTAATTCCATTTCTACTTATATCGCTATTGAAATACAAAAAAATGTCCAAAAATCATCCGAGTTACAGAAAAAGCAATAATTTTGTCCTTAGTAATCTTCTTAACAACCAATTAATATGCAGTTGAACAAAGGAACTACTCTACATGGGGGAACTTATAGAATAGAGCAGGTGCTGGGACAGGGCACCTTTGGCATCACTTACCTTGCCGAGCATGTCAACCTCGGTAAGAAAGTAGCCATCAAGGAGTTTTTTATGAAAGAAATCAACTCGCGCAGTGGCGATGGCAGTATCACCGGCATGACCGACAGCAGCTTGTCGCAAAACTATTGCCATAAATTCCAAAAAGAAGCCATTAACTTGTCACGGCTTGACCATCCCAACATCGTGCGCGTGACCGACTCTTTCAGCGAGAATGGTACCTATTACTACGTGATGGACTATATAGAGGGTGACAACATCAACGACTATATTAAGACACATCGAATAAGTGTCAAAAGGGCTACTGAGATAATCCAGGCCGTTGCCGATGCCCTTATCTACATGCACGAAGAGAAACACATGTTACACCTGGACCTGAAGCCCGGCAACGTGATGAGACGGACAAGCGACTGACATATTTTCCTAATTGATTTCGGACTTAGCAAGCATTTCGACAAGGACGGCCAGCCCGAGACATCCACCAACATAGGCCTCGGCACAGCTGGTTACGCCCCCATCGAGCAGGGCGACAGAGCTAAGAACGGTGATTTCCGCTCAACGATAGATGTCTACGCCCTCGGAGCCACATACTATAAGCTACTCACAGGCGAGACTCCACCAGCAGCCTCGGAACTCATAGACGATGAAAAGCTGCTGACAAGCAGCCTCCGCAGAAAAGGCGTGCCCGAGCCCATCTGTTATGTGGTGAAACGCGCAATGGCCCCAAGTGCAAAGAGACGCACACAAAGCATACGCGAGTTCCTGGATTTGCTGAGTGTATCATTGATGACTTCCCAAAAAACTACAACCGCTATCCAGGCAACAACCTCGGATGAAGCAACCATAGTATCATCCAAACGAACAGCAGAAGAACCCGCACCGCCCTTTGACAACAAGACACATAGAAACAGCTATAAGAAAATATTCATATTCGTAGGCGTGATAATTGTAGCTTTCTTCATCGGACTCAGAATTGGCCCCAGCATAAAAACCGCGCCCAAAAATGCCAACTTAAACCACACTGATACGGTTTATGTTGATAAATCAACAGGAAAGCAAACTAATACCAATTCTCAAAAGCAGAATCAAGACTCATTTATTAATACTCCAGAACAAGTAATCGGATATCCATCAGAAAGTGATTACAGATGATAACAATTTACATTAATGATAAGGAATATAAAGTAAAAGAAGCAAAAACCGAAGAAGAAAAAAAGAAAAGGTAAAGACAAGTACAAAGATATGATTTTTCCACTAACCATAACCCGAAAGGCAAGGTTTATTTTTATCTTAGCATTATACAACAGGCAATTTTCAAATATATATCCATATAAAAATAAACCCTACCACGAAAAAAAAGAGCAATAAATCACATTAATAAAGACAATAAATTTATAACTTTGCAACAGTAACAATCAGAAACGCGATGGGACACAGAAAAGAACGCAAACAGGACTACAGAGAAAACTCTTTTTTAAGAGGGCTCTTGAGCATATTCTCGCTAAACAACATCCTTGACGACAAGTATGTACACCAATATCTTGAAGGAGATACAGAGAACGACCTACGTTCTGATTGGGAAACGGTAGGAAACGATTTGCGCAACGCCATACGTAAATACGACAAGCAGCTATTATATGGAAAATAACAAGGAGCGGCATAAGGCATCAAGCCACCATACCATGCCGAACCGGAACGAGATAGACAAGGTTCTATCCGAAATGCCGAGGATAAACGCTCCATAATCATGCAGGCCATTGTGTCACAACATTATAGCGGGCCAATACCTCCTGCCTCGGAACTTGCAAAATACAAAGAGACCCTTCCTGATGCCCCAGAGCGCATAATGTCTATGGCAGAAACTCAACAAAAGCACAGAAACGAACTTGAAAGGGCACTGATAAAAGAAAGAATCCGCGAGAACAAGAGTGGACAGATATTTGGGTTCTTCATTGTACTCCTGTTTCTATTTGCAACTATTACCATGGGCTATACTGGGTATGAGAAAGTAGCAATAGCCATCATGTCGGCAGCGACAATCCTCGCCTGCATCTTCGTATTGAAAATTTGGCCAAGAAGAAAGGACTGACTTCGATACTCTAACAAGCGCTCTTCCGGCCTCCGCTAACTCGGCGGTGCCGGGATGACTTTTCACCTATCCAGCAACCTCTGCAGAAACTGGCGGGAGGCCTCTTCATTGATTTTATTGACAAAATGGGGAGTATGCAGTATCTCATTTATCGCCTTTCCACTGAACTGCGCGGTTCCCCGTGTACCCTTTCCTGCCCAATGATGCTGCAAGAGGGTCATCCGCTGCAATGTATCGTGAAACACCGAAGCCAGCGCCGTATTAAGAAAGCCCCTCTCATCGATACCAACGAAGAAGAACATAAAGACGGAGTTATCCCTGCCCATACATTCCAGAAATTTGTCAATGTTATAGGCCTTGGGATTTGAGTCTAAATACAGAATTTTAGTCTTGATGTCAGTATAAACAGTGGCATGCGTACAATGGAAAACACAGTCGCCCAAATCATTCCGAGTATCATAACTTGGAAGAAGATGTTCCGCCTCTTCCAGATTGCTCAGCAACCTGTTGCGCTCAGCCCAATCAGAAGTAATGAGCACCTCGATAAGTCGACCGCGTATATTCACATTGTCTATATGTGACGCTATCCTGATAGCCTCTTTTACCGCCTCGCACCGGCTCCGCAAGTCTGCCAACAGGCGTCATAATCAGCCGATGTGACAAACCGAACAGCTCGCTCAGGAGCTTCGAAAACATTTCTCAGTTCAGCGTCATCCAATACAACTTTCGCCTTATTGGACTTGATATTGTTAGTATTCTCCACCAACCGCTCGATATTTTCCTGCCATGTAAAAGTCTGATGATACGAGAACAATTCGTCAAAATCAGCAGGAATATTGCGCTTGCCTATCTCGGGCAGTTCCTTACGAATATTGCCACCCAGGAAACTGCCCCGGATATTGTCGGCCCGCAAATTCTGGGAGCTATGACTAATCTTATCCAAAAATGTAGTATTGATAAGATAGATGACATTGTCCAGATTCTTACGCACCAGAACAACGAAACAAGGCATACCGTCATACTTTTCCAGTTTAGACAGCGACAAGACAGCGTTGCTAAAAGCACTATTCTTACTATAGCAGAACACCACAGCGAAAGAGTCAGTATGAAACAAAGCCCGCCCATCGCGCGCCATGGCGAAGCGACTGCTAACAGCCGCTATCATCTCGTTCTTAGTACTGATATGCTTGTTAACTTCTACAAACTTAACAAATTCGTGTACACTCGGCTCCATAGTTCAGAACAATACCGGTCGAGTTTCTACTTTCCACCCTTTTTGGACACCTTACCGGTCTTCTGGTCGTTTAACGAGTTTCGCTCCCAGAACACACTATCCGCATAACCTTGGATAGTACTATCCTCCAAGGCGTTCCGAAGCCTCTTGACAGCCCAACGGCAGTACTCGCGATTAACCTCCACACCACAATACTTCCGGCCAAGTTTACGGGCCACCACCGCAGCCGTCCCACTGCCTAAGAAAGGGTCAAACACACGGTCACCCGGCTTAGAAGAAGCCAATACCAACTTGGCATACAGTTTCTCTGGCTTCTGCGTAGGATGATCCGTATTCTCAGGCATAGACCAGAACGGGATACTGATATCGTCCCAGAAGTTAGACGGATAAGTGATACGGAAATTGCCAGCCTCTGTGGCCTCCCAGTCCTTGGGGTTGCCGTCCACCCTGTAGGGCGCTATCACCTTACGCTTCATCTTTACCGACTCCACGTCAAAGTAATAGTCCTTGGGGTTCTTCACGGCGAACCAGATGTCCTCCATGGCGTTTTTCCAGTTGGTCTTTGCGCCCCGCCCTTTCTCTCTCTGCCAGGTTATCCGGTTAACTATCGTAAGCCGTTCCTCGATAACCCGCTGCATAGAAGAGCTACATTTCCAGTCGCCACACATGTATAGCGTGCCATTGGGGGCCAACTTGTCACACACCTTATAGAACCAGCTTCGCAGATAGTCCTCGTAGGCTCCCTGCTGCATCTTGGCAAACTTTTTCCCATGAAAATCCTTATCCAAATTGTACGGCGGGTCGATGATAATCAAGTTAAAATATTCGATGGGGATGTCATCTATACAATCCATCAGGTCGGCGTTGATAACCACGTCGTCGGAAAACGCCCCCCTTATATCATCAGCACTGAGGATGCACTTATCCAGCACCGGAATTTCCTCTTCCGACACCGTCAAAGTCCTGTTGCGCCCGGCCCTCACTTTCTCTGTCATAACCATCTATACATTATTATATATTAATATCGTCCCTGTCCCACTCTTCGTCATAGAGGACGAAACAGCAGTCACCCCAGCCCCATCTCAGAACTGCTCCAGGATGGCTATACGCTTGGCCGTATCTGGGTGCGTACTGAAGAGCGAGTCCAGGAAACCCATCATACCACTGGCCATAGCCATAGGGTGTATGATGAAGAGTTGGGCCACATCCTGCCGCTGCACATTCTGCAAACCGGGATGAGCCGAAATCTTGCGCAGGGCCGAGGCCAAAGCCAGCGGATTGCCACAGAGTTCGGCACCACCGGCATCGGCCATATACTCACGCTTACGCGAAATGGCAAACCGTGTAATCAGGGTGAAGAAGTAGGCCACTGCACAGCACACTACACCCACTAATAGCACGGCGATGATGCCCATTCGACTATTGCGTTCATCATCGCTACGCCGATGCCCCATCCCACCGTAAATAAATGAGTTGTACATCATCTGCACTACTAAGCTCATCACCGTAGAGATGATACCCACGAAGACGATGCTGGTAATGAGCACCCGGGTATCGCGGTTGCGTATATGCGTAAGCTCATGCCCTATCACGCCAGCCAGCTCGTCATCATTGAGCACATTGAGCAGCCCCGTCGTCACCGTCACGGTATAACTATTGCGGTCTATGCCACTGGCAAAGGCATTGAGCTGCGGGTCGTCCACTATGTTTATCTTGGGCATATCCATATTGCAGGTCATGCAGAGGTTCTCGACGATATTGTACACCCGCGGGTTCTCCCGGCGTTCCAGCGGACGCGCCCCCGTGGCATGGCGTACCATGGCGGCATTGGAGAAATAAGCCACGGCAAACCACACCCCTACGATGCCCACCACCCAGGGCAGCACCGACAGGAAGTAGGCATTTACCGTAGCCTCATCAAGCTGATGCACCACGTTGCCATAAACGTCATAATAGCCATTGCCTAAATAGTTGACCAGCGCCAGGAACACCCACACGGTGGCCAGGATAATAAGAGGAAACGCCAATAAGAGCAACACACTGCGCATGTTGTTGCGCCTTATCTGCGTCATCATGCCTACATACTGCATGGGCTCAGAACTTTATCTCGGGAGCCTTATCCAGCGTGGCGCGGTCGGCCTGAGGCACCTCGAACATAGGCTCGCAGTGGAAGCCGAACATCTTGGCGAAAATATTAGACGGAAAGGTCTGCACGGCATTATTCAGCTCGCGCGTGGCCGAGTTGAAGAAGCGCCTTACGGCAGCCAACTTATTCTCTATATCGGCTATCTCGGTCTGCAACTGCATAAAGTTTTGGCTGGCCTTCAGCTCGGGGTATGCCTCGACCTGCACCTTCAGTCCGGCCAGCGCATTGGTCAGCGCGTTGTCGGCCGCTATCTTGTCATTGATGGTGGTAGCCCCCATGGCTGCCGTACGGGCCTCGGTAAGCCGCTGCAGAGTCTGCAGCTCATGGGTGGCATAGCCCTTTACGGTAGCCACCAGCTGCGGCACCAGGTCATAGCGCTGCTTGAGCTGCACATCTATATTGGCAAAAGCATTCTCACGGTTGTTGCGCAGTCTCACCAGATTGTTGTACATGCCCACAAGCCACAGCACAATGAGCACCACTACTACTAAAACGATAATCCAAGTCATTCTACTTATTATTTTAATGATTACGTCGTCAAAGTTAGTGCAAATAATACAGCGGGCAAAGTAAACGCCCTTAATTTTTACGAACAAACAAGAAAAAGTGCTACACACATCCGCCGCTACCATCACCACGACAGCCGTAATCGCATCGGGAGAGGTCAAGACTGCTACAGGAAGCCGAAATGTCATTTCACATTTCGACCAACCGTCCCCCATAATCATGGCCAATCCTACAGGCTCTATATATAATAAGGTATAAAATTGGGGCCGCCACTCCCCCACCCACCGAAATAGTTCCAGCGTTCATCGTGGCCATAAAACAGGCGGCGCCTCAGCCATTTGAGTTAGCTCTATGGCGTTCGGCTTGCTCTGTTTTTCCATAAAATTGTCACTTTTTAAGTTTATTAGTTATTTGAAAAGTAGTTTTCTTTTGTCAATTAAGATAAATAAATTACTTTTGCATCGTGATTAATAACCAGATATACCATCATTATGAATAAGAAAGTACTTATCCCCGTGATAGTTGTAGTCCTGTTGCTCGCAGGAGGTATCGTGTACCTCACCCTAAGCCTCAACCAGCAGAAGCAGCAAAACCAGGCCATGCAGGAGTTGGCCGAGATAGACAAGAAGGAAATGGAGAACGAGTACCAGCAGTTTGCCAATCAGTATAGCGAGATGAAGACGAAGATAAACAACGACTCCATCATCGCCCAGCTTACTGCCGAACAGGAAAAGACGCAGCGCCTGCTTCAGGAACTCAAAGAGACTAAGAGCACCGACGCCCGCGAGATAGCCCGTCTCAAGAAGGAACTGGCCACGGTACGTGCCGTGTTGCGTAGCTACGTGCTCGAGATTGACTCGCTTAACCGTCTCAACCAGAGTCTTACTGCCGAGAACACCCGCGTCAAGGGCCAGTACGAGGAAGCCACCCGCCAGATAGAGGGTCTCAACTCCGAGAAAGCCACTCTCTCTGAGAAAGTGGCCATAGCAGCCCAGCTCGATGCTATCGGCATCAACATAGTACCTGTCGACAAGCGCGGGCACGCCACCAAGAAGATTAAGAAGTGCAAAGCTATCCAGGTCAACTTCAGCCTGGCCAAGAACGTTACTGCCGCCAGTGGCATGAAGACCATCTACGTACGTATCACCTCGCCTACGGGCGGCCTGTTAGGTGGAGCAGGTTCCTTCGCCTACGAGAACCGCTCCCTCCAAGCCTCTATGAAGAAGGCGGTAGAGTATGGCGGTCAGGAGACTCCCGTAACACTCTTCTGGAACGTTACCCAAGCCCTGGTCGAGGGTACCTATAACGTCAGCATCTTTGCCGACGGCAATATGATAGGCTCTAAGAACTATACTTTCAAATAATAAGCATGACAAGGCTATTAGTATTAGTAATATTGATGGGGTGCATGCCCTTCGCCCGCGCCCAGCAACCGCTCTCGCTCGACAGTTGCCGTGCGCTGGCCCTGCGCAATAACAAGCAGCTCAATATAGCCAAGCTCAAACAGGACGTGGCACGCTACACGCGCAAGGCTGCACGCACCAAGTATCTCCCTAAGGTCGACGTGGCCGGCGGATATGAGTTTTTCAGCAAGGAAATATCACTGCTCAACAGCCAGCAGAAGTCGGCTTTCAACGGGTTGGGGTCTAACGCCATCAGCGGGCTGGGCACCAACCTTAGCAGCCTGCTCACCAATATGGCCCAGCAGGGCATTATCACCCCCGAGATGGCCCAGCAGTTGGGCGGCATGTTCAACAAGATGGTCCCGCAGCTCTCTGAGACTGGTAACAAGTTGGGCCAATCCATCACCGATGCCTTCAAGACCGACACTAAGAACATCTGGTCGGGGGCCGTCATGCTGCGCCAGCCCATTTTCATGGGTGGAGCCATCATAGCCGCCAACAAGATAGCCGACCTGTCCGAGCAGATGGCCGCCAGCGACTTGGTGCTCCAGCAGCAGTCTACCCTATACGACATAGACCAGGCCTACTGGATGGTAGTGTCCTTGCGCCAAAAGGAGCAGCTCGCCCACAGCTACCGCGACCTGGTTAAGAAGCTGAGCGACGACGTTAACAAGATGATTAAGCAGGGTGTGGCCACCAAGGCCGATGGCCTGAAAGTAGATGTCAAGGTTAACGAGGCCGATATGCAGGTTACCCAGGTCGAGGACGGCTTGGTGCTGGCCCGCATGCTTCTCTGCCAACTGTGTGGGCTCCCCATGGACAGTCTCATCACCCTGGCCGACGAGAACAGCCAGAGTCTGAAGCCCTCACTTACCGACAGCTATACCGACACCGACACCACCTATGCCGCGCGCCCCGAGATACAACTGTTGGAGCAGGCTATCGGCATCAGCGAGCAGACCACCCGTCTGGTGAGGGCTGCCTATCTGCCCCATGTAGCCCTCACCGGCGGATACCTTATCAGCAACCCCAACGTGTTCAACGGCTTTGAGCGCAAGTTTGCCGGTGTATGGAACGTGGGTGTCCTGGTACAGATACCCGTATGGAACTGGTTCGAGGGAAGCTACAAGGTGCGTGCCGCCAAGACCGCCACGGCCATAGCCACCATGCAACTGAGCGACGTGCGCCAGAAGGTGGGTCTGCAGGTAGCTCAGAGCCAGTTCAAGCTCAAAGAGGCTGTCAAGAAGTACAACATGGCCACACAGAACATGAAGAGTGCCGAGGAAAACCTACGCTGCGCCAACATGGGATTTAAAGAGGGCGTCATGGAGGTAACCGATGTCATGACCGCGCAGACCGCGTGGCAGATGGCACAAAGCCAGAAGATAGACGCCGAGGTGGGCGTCAAGCTATCACAGGTAAACGTAAAGAAAGCATTAGGTATATTAAACTGAAAAGAATATGTCAGCTAAAACACAACATAACAACATTCTGCTCGCCGTCATAGGCTTCACGGCTGTAGTAATCATTGTGGCCTTCATAGGTTTCCTTACCATAGGGCACGAACCCGAGATTATCCAGGGAGAGGTCGAAGTATCAGAGTACAGGGTCTCCAGCAAACTGCCGGGCCGCATCGTAGAGCTACGTGTCAAGGAGGGCGACTTCGTACATGTAGGCGACACCTTGGCCATCCTCGAAGTACCCGAGGTAGATGCCCAGAAGAAGGTAGCCGAGGCTACCGGCGAGGCTACCCAGGCCGTACAGAGTCTCACGGATGCCGGAGCACGCAAGGAGCAGATACAGGGTGCCTACGAACTGCTTCAGCAGGCGCGGGCAGCCAGCGATATAGCCCAGAAGACCTACACCCGCATGCAGAACCTGTACAATGAAGGTGTCATCAGTGGCCAGAAGCGCGATGAAGCCTTTGCTGCCTACAAGGCCACCGAGGCCCAGGTCAAGGCAGCCCAGAGCCAGTACGACATGGCCCGCAACGGGGCCCGCCGCCAGGAGAAGGAGATAGCTGCCAAGAACGCCCAGGCTGCCCGTAGCGCCGTCGACGTGGTTAGTTCGTTGCTACGCGAGACGGTACAGGTGGCCCAGGCCGAAGGCGAGGTAAGCGAGGTCTATCCCAAGGTGGGCGAGCTGGTCGGCATGGGTTCTCCCATTATGACCATCTCCATGATGAACGACCTCTGGGGTACCTTCAACATCCGCGAGGACCAGTTGGAGGGCATGAAGGTAGGCGACACTTTCAGTGCCTACTGCCCCGCGTTCAACAAGACCCTTAAGCTGCGCGTCTTCTATATACACGACCAGGGCAGCTATGCCGTATGGAAAGCCACGAAGACCAATGGCCAGTACGACCTCAAGACTTTCGAGGTCAAGGCACGTCCCGTGAACCGCTTTGACGGCCTGCGTCCTGGCATGAGCCTTATCCGCAAGGACTAAACACTGACGGCGGCATGATAAAGCAAATCTACCAGATAGCCGTGCGCGAGTGTGACATCATACGGCATAACCCCATCTATGCTTTCTGCATGGTGGTGTTTCCCGTGCTGGTCATCGTGTTCTTCACTTCACTGATGACCGAGGGGCAGCCTGTCAATATGCCCGTGGGCGTGGTAGACCAGGACAACACGGCCACCACCCGCGCGCTGATACGACGCCTGGATGCATTCCAGACCTCGCACGTGGCAGCCCATTACGCCAATATGAACGATGCGAGGCGCGCGGTACAGCAGGGCGACATCTATGCGTTCCTGCTCATACCCAAGGGCACTACCGATGGCATGGTTTCCAGTCGCCAGCCCAAGATTTCGTTTTACTATAGCAGCGTTACGCTGCTGGCAGGCTCCACTCTGTTCAAGGACTTGAAGACTATATGCACCTTAGCCGCTGCCGCCGTGGGCTCGGCCAAGCTCTCGGCCTTAGGTAAAACTCCCGATGAGATACAGACTTTCTTGCAGCCCATCGCCATAGACATGCACATGATAGGCAACCCCTGGGCCAACTACAATGTGTACCTCTCTACCATCATGGTGCCAGGTCTGCTGCTGCTCTTCGTCTTCCTCATCACCCCTTACTCCATCGGTACCGAGCTAAAGTTCGGCCGCTCCAAGGAGTGGCTCTCCCTGGCCAATAACAACATCTGCGTGGCCCTGGCTGGCAAGCTCCTGCCCCACACCCTGGTTTTTCTGTCGGTTTTCTATGGCTTCGAGTTCTACATTTTCCATGTTTTAGACTTCCCCCATCCAGGCGGTGTGGCTCCCATGCTGCTCAATGGTTTCTTGGCCGTAGTGGCCAGCCAGTGCTTCGGGGTCTTCGTGTTCGGACTCATGCCCTCGCTACGCATGTCCATGAGCATCTGCTCGCTGTGGGCCGTGCTCAGTTTCTCCGTGTGTGGTGCCACCTACCCCGTGTTTTCCATGGACTCCATGCTGGAGGCCATGGCCCAGCTATTCCCCCTCAGACATTATTATATGATATACAAGATAAGCATATTCAACGATTTCCCGCTCACAGACTGCGCACTCAACATCGGGGCACTGGTCATTTTCATCGCCCTGCCCATCCTGACGGTACGCAATCTGCGCCGCGCCATGTTAGAGTATGTCTATATACCCTAAGGCTATGACACAGGATCACCGACTATCATCACAGATTAAGCAGGGACTGAGCGACATGTGCCGTATATGGTTCCAGGAGTTGCGCTCGGTGTTCAGGGACGAGGGCGTGCTGCTCTTCTTCATCCTGCTGCCATTGGGCTACCCCCTGCTGTACTCGTGGATATACAATAACGAGGTGGTACACCAGGTGCCTGTGGCCATTGTAGACCTGTCGCACAGCGCTGAGAGCCGCCAGTTTATCCGCATGACCGACGCCAGTTCGGGGGTGCGCGCCGCGTACTTCTGCAACAGCCTGGACGAGGCTCGCACCATCGTGGGGCACCAGCAGGCTCACGGCATCATCTACTTCCCGTCCGACTTTGCCACCAGGCTTAACCGGCACGAGCAGGCCCACGTCGGGGTGTACTGCGATATGAGCTTGATGCTTACCTACAAGGCCATCCTACAGACCACCCAGGCCGTGGCCATGCAGATAGGCTCGGGCATACAGGTCAGCCAGTCGACCGCCGTCACTGCGCGCGACGAGCAACTTACCACCCATCCGCTCGATGTCGAGGAGGTACCCATATTCAATGCCACCGGAGGTTACGGCAATGCCATCCTGCCCGGCGTGCTTATCCTTATCCTGCAGCAGTCGCTGCTCTTAGGCATCGGACTGGCTGCGGGAACCGCCCGAGAGAAGAACCTGTACGAGGACTTGGTTCCTACATCGCGCCATCATAACGGCATCTTCCGCATCGTACTCGGCAAGTCGCTGTGTTACTTTATGATATACGCCGTGATGGGTGCCTACATCACCCTGTGCGTGCCACGCTTCTTCCACTTCACCGCCATGGCCCAGGCAGGACCCTTGTTGGCGCTCATGGTACCCTACCTGTTGGCCTGCATCTTCTTTGGTATGATGCTGTCGTGCCTGGTACGCTACCGCGAGAACGTGATGCTCTTAGTGGTGTTCACCTCGGTGCCCCTGCTCTTTATGACCGGTATCAGTTGGCCTCTGAGCAACATACCCGGCATCTGGCAGGGTGTGGCTTGGCTCTTCCCGTCTACCTTTGGCATCCGCGGTTTCCTCACCATCAACAGCATGGGGGGCACGCTGGCCGACATACAGACCGACTACATGGCCCTGTGGGTACAGGTGGCCGTGTACTTCTTAGCAACCTGCCTGGTGTATCGGTTCCAGATTAACCAGACCCACCGCCACGTCCTAGAGCACCGCAGCGAGCACCAACAGGCTGCTGTCCAGGGTCAGCCATCGGCCCCAGCAGCCGATGAGCGGCAAGCGTAAGCACTGCCAGCCCTACCCCACCATACAGACCGACCGCCACCAGTTCATCTACTGAACCGATGGCGGTCGCTTTATTTTACAGAGGTCCTGCCCCGCTGTGCGAAGGGGACCACCTACTTATTATTGACACCCACTATCTTGGTCTTGGGCAGTTCCTTGTTGCGGCGATTGGTCACAGTTACCACAGCCTGAGCCAGGTTCAGGAAGGCCTGACCCGTGGCAGTCTCCACATTGAGCACGGCCGGCGTACCCGCATCGCCCGCATCGCAGATGCTCTGCACGATGGGTATCTGAGCCAGCAGCGGACAGCCCATCTCGGCTGCCAAGTTCTTGCAGCCATCCTTGCCAAATATATAGTACTTGTTCTCAGGCAGTTCGGCCGGCGTAAACCACGCCATGTTCTCTACCAGTCCTAAGATGGGCACGTTTACCTTGTCATTGCGGTACATGTCTATGCCCTTGCGGGCATCGGCTAACGCCACCTTTTGCGGGGTCGACACGATGACGGCCCCGGTGATGCTCAGGGTCTGTAGCAGAGTCAGATGTATATCCGATGTGCCCGGCGGAGTGTCCAGGATGAAGTAGTCCAGGTCGCCCCAGTCGGCATCGGCTATGAGCTGCTTGAGGGCCGACGTGGCCATGCCGCCACGCCATAACGTGGCCGTGTCCGGGTTGACAAAGAAGCCTATCGAAAGTAGCTTCACGCCATATTTCTCTATAGGTTCTATGAGCTGACGGCCGTCTTTCTCTACAGCATAGGGGCGCTCGGCCTCTACGCCAAACATCTTGGGCATCGAGGGACCGAAGATGTCGGTATCCAACAGGCCCACCTTGTAGCCCAGCATGGCCAGGGCTATGGCTAAGTTGGCCGATACGGTCGACTTGCCCACACCGCCCTTGCCCGAGCTTACGGCTATCACGTTCTTTACCTGCGGCAGCAACTTGCCCACCTCGGGACGCGGTGCCGACTTAAACTCGGTCTTGATGGTCACCTCTACCGCCTTGTCCACGTGGTAGTGTATGGCAGCCTCGGCGGCCTTGACGGTTGAGCGGAGGAACGGGTCGGTCTCGCGGGGAAACACGAGCGTAAACGTTACCTTCATGCCATCTATACGCACATCATCGGCCAGCATACCGGCCTCTATCAGATTTTTCTTGTTACCCGGATAGATTACCGTGGCCAGCGCGTCGGTTATAAGTTTTGGATATAATGTCATAATGTTTGCTTTTGCCTGCAAAATTAGGCAAAAAAAACGAGGGGCGACCATAAAGGGCAAAAAAATTGTCGCCCACCACTCAGCACGCTGTCTGCATGGCTGGTCGCGCTGTCTGCCCGACGGGGGCCGATACCGCCAGGCTGGTGGCCGCCACCCTGTGTACCGTGCAGCCGGCTCCCCGCTGGGCGTGTACGGGGTGCATACTGAACACGCACACCATCAGCAAGGTGACATAGCGTACCTCTAACCGTGGCAAAGCCCAGCACAGGCCGAGGGCCATGCCATAGGCAAGCGTACCGATGGCTGCCCCAAGCAGGGCACCGGCCAGCACGTCGCCCGGGTAGTGTACGCCTAAGTATATGCGCGAGTAGCTGACCGCCAGAGACACGTCGCCCTACTGCAGGGCCTTGAAGCAGAAGAGCCACGACACCCCCGTGGCGGCACCCGACAGCACCAAGAACAGCCACGTATGGCCGGGGATAGACTCGATGTCGCTCGTATGGGTGCCCACCAGGGCTATGCCCCATGTAAAGAGCAGGATGATGGTGGTACGGATTGCCGTAGCCAGGTCCGAGTCAACGTCTTTTACCCCTATCTTGGCGAAGATTGCCGTCAGGGCGGCAAAGAAGGCTGATAGTAACGCGTAGTATTTCCACATGTCTACTCTCTGTTTAAGCAGTGACAACGCGCCCCGGCATCCGAGAGCCTATTCCAAGGGTCGGGAGCGGCACCTATCGCTTGCGAAAGTATAAAAAGATCATTAAAAACCAGTACCGTTCCTCCAATAATTCTCAGCTGTCACCTACCCGCCATTGCGTCACACCCACAAGGGGCCTCGGCGGACACCACGGACAGCCCTGTCATGGCAGGGGGCTCTATCCTTATTAACCTATTGGCAGTGGCAAAGATAGCTATCAATTCTGAAGAAAGTTTGAACATCAGACATTTTTTTTGGAGAAGCCAAGAGCACGCTAAACGGCCAGTACTCTATAGCCGGCCACCCTGCTGCGATAACGCCTACGGCTACTGCTGCACCTACAGCGCGCATTGATTGTGTGGGGATTATGCCTGGGACGTTGCCCCAGGCTATAGACATCTGCGATTACAGCGCGCGCTGAGTGTAAAACCATCTTCAGCACGTTCAAAGTGGCCACGAACTTTCCGGTGATTATCGCTGGAAATAGAAAGGCCTACCTTTAGACTTCTAATGACGGCTCCCAACTCGCTAATGACGGCTCCCAGCATCATAAAGATCGGTCTCTGCGAATTTGATGATACTCGCCGCTATTATGGAGAGGCACTCCCAGCCCTGCGCTTTTTACCTTTTTGCTTCTTTACCTCCTTACTTTTACCACTATGGCTACCACCATGAAGGTAGGCGACGCCTCGGAAATAAAAACAAATGGATTTGGAAGATTTTATTATCAACAAAATCGTGTATTTCCTCGGCTTGCACTACCTTTAGAGAATGTAGGCGGTGCCTCAACAATGCAATTAGAAAAATACTGCGCATTTTTCTTTGCATTGTCTTCGGCTTGCACTACCTTTGTAAATATGATTAGGAGATTAGTGTTAATAGGTGCCTGCCTGGGCATGGCCCTCAGCACGCTGGCCAAGGACATAGTGTGGTACAGTGGGCACGGCAGCGTGGCATACAGTTTCACGGGCAAGAAATCGGCCACGGTAGAGATGGCGCTCGACCTCTTTGCCGATGACATGGAAGCCGTTACAGGACACCGAGCCGAACAGAGAAGCGGGGCGGTCATCGAGATATTCGAATTGGACAAGATGCACGACAAGGACTTCCGTCGCCTGCAGCGCCGCAAGGTTCCCATCGACCGTATCATCGCCAAGCCCGATGCCTTTAGCATCAGCGTCGAGGGTGGCCACATCGTCGTACTGGGCAGCAATGCCAACGGCACTGCCTATGGCATCCTGGAGCTGTCGCGCCTGGCTGGCGTGTCGCCCTGGGCTTGGTGGGCCGACGTTACTCCACAGCGCCGGCATTACCTGGGCCTGTCCGAGGACTACGTCACTATCCAATGGCCGTCGGTAGCACAGCGCGGTTTCGTGGCTCATGGTCACGGGCTGTACAGCCACCGTCTGCACGAACTTCTGCTGCGTCTGCGCGGCAACATCCTCAGGCACGCCGACTGCGACGGCCACGGCAACAAGTGCCTGGACCTCATGGACAGTTGGATTCCCTGCACGCAGCCCGGCTTAGTGTATGCCGAGATGAAGAGCGCGTACAACCAGGGGGCCCGCCACCAGTGGGTGGCCCGTATAGACAACCCGCGCACGGTGGCTTACCAGCTCTCGCTCTTTATGGACATGGCCTGGAACATAGGTTACGTCAACGGCAGTAACCTGACTGACCATTTTCACAGCTGGCTGTGCCAACAGGTGGGCTCCGAGGCTGCTGCACGGTTGCTGCCGGTACTCACAGAGTACTATCATCTGACAGGAATACGTAAGCCGGAGCAGATGGATGCCGAACTGATGGCCGATGCCTTTGGCAATGAACTGGAGCGCTACCTGGCCAACTACAATGACCTGGTAGAGGCGCTTCCGGCCATAGCCCCATACGTTCCCGACTATCGGCGCGATGCCTTCTTCGCCCTGGCGGAGTACCCGGTAAGGGCCGCCGCCCTCATGGCCACCAAGCAGCTGCAGGCCCAGGAGGCGCAGCACATAGGCCGGCCACAGTCGTTTGCCCACGACGAGGAGGCGCTCGTCTCGGCGGTCAAGAGCTGGAACGCCCACCAGCAGTTGGATTCGCTTAACCAGCGGTTTATACACATGGTGGGCGACAAGTGGGCGCACACCATCCACATAGCCGACAACAAACTCATATCCATGCCTCCCTCCTTTCCAGGCAAACTGACCAAGGAGGCCATAAGCCGCTACTCGGGTGCAGCACCTATCCCCTTCGACTTTGATACGGGCAACACCGTGACGCGCAACGCCTGCCACTACCGCAAGGCATCGCCGGGAACAGAACCGGTGCCCATGTTAGGCCACAGTATGCGTGCTGTATGGGTGCCGCAGGGCGGTACGCTGTCGTACTCGTTCTACTCTGAACTACAGGGCGATGCCGTGATACGTATAGCCGCCATACCCACTCAGGGATATGGCGACGGCGACATACGCTTCGAGGTGCGTATCGATGGGGGCCAGCCTCAGCAGTTCGCTGTCAGGGGACAGCGCGGATCGGCTCAGTGGCTGGCTGACTGCAAGCGGGGTCAGACGGTCAAGGAGATAGCCGTCAGTCTGACGCGCAACAGCCACAGCATAGAGATAACAGCCTTAGGCAGCCCGGTGGTGATAGACCAGATAATGGTAGACTATGACCCCATCCGCCCGTTCTACATCTTCCCCGTCAACCCAGAGCGTCTCTGACCGTGGCGCTACGATTAACGCCGATGGGCGACAACCTGCGCGGTTGTCGCCCATCGGCGTTCTCTATAGGGGTGATAGCGGACTCAGCGGCCCGTGGTCTTCGGACTGCGCTTGTCGCGATGATAGCTGCGGTACTCGTCGAGCGGTATGTCTACCTCGGGCTCCACCAACTCGCCCGCATGGGGCAGGGCTAACTGCAAGTACTTGATGGCTATGCCGCGGGCCATCCACATAGACTCATAGTAGGTCTGTATGCTCAGCAAGCGCTCGTCCATGCCCGCCGTGTGGTACAGGTCGGCAGTAGCCACGGCCACGGGCAGATGGTTGGCCTCGGCCATACATGAGGTGTAGGTGTACAGGAAGTTGGAGTCAGTCTTGACATGTACCGTTCCCCCATCTACGAGGAAGCGACGATACCTGGCCAAGAAGCTGGTACTCGTGAGCCGCTTGCGGACATGCTTCATCTGCGGGTCAGAGAACGTGAGCCATATCTGCTGTACCTCGTCGGGGCCAAAGAAGCGGTCTATAATCTCTATATTGGTTCGCAGAAAGGCCACATTGGTCAGCCCCTCGTCCAGGGCCTGCTTGGCACCCGTCCACATACGTGCGCCCTTGATGTCTACCCCTATAAAGTTCATATCGGGGTTCTTGCGTGCCAGGCCCACCGTGTACTCACCTCTGCCACAGCCCAACTCGAGCACTATGGGGTTCGCGTTCTTGAAATACATATCCCGCCAGTGGCCCTTCATATCAAACGGCACATTATCTACTATCGAGAACGGGTACTGAAACACGTTCTCAAATCTCTCCATGTCTGCAAATTTAGCCAGTTTACCCTTGCCCATTCTTGTTTTTGTTGCAAAATTACACATTTTACTCTTTAAAACAATAAGAAAAGTAAAGGAAGTACTGCTGATACTCATCAGCTAATTGGCATTTTCCCTTTCTTTCTCCATCTCCACTCATAATAGCTATCAAGATATCTTCATTTCTTCTTTTTTATAATCACAAGAAGCACCCTCTTTACAACTTATTCCGCAATGGAATATGTTAAAAACAAGATATTTGCTAAAAAAAAGGCTCTAAGCATTGCCATCACACTACTTTTTCGTATCTTCGACCCATTAATCATTAAATAATATCAGTATGAAACATAAGAGACATGCGAAAGCTACTACGAGCGGTGTATTAGGGAGGGGAAATTTACATGACACAATGAACAAAATTCGTACACTAACCAACATTTTTCGCATAAGTCATTCCCTTATTGGATGGGGGGGGGGGGATATTTGCACTGATAACATTCTGCACATCGGCTAATGCCCAGACGCGTGTAGCGTTTCATGTAACGAGCCAACAAGGAGTGCCCCTACAGGGCATAACGTTAAGAACCAATCACTGCGGAGTTACCCAAGGAGTAAGAACCGATGCCAAAGGAATGGCCGTAATAAGCTATTCGGCCAAAGACGCTACATGTGAGAGTATGGCAGTAAGGATAAGAAGCAAATTTTATGAAAGCCTTGATACCATTTTACCTATAAAGACTTTTGACACCGATAGTATCATCCAGCTGACCCTTCGCGACAAGGTACAAAAGGTCAAAGAGGTAGAAGTGATAGCCTACCGCCCTATTGCTAAAAACGATGCAGAAAAGTCTGTGTACACTATAGACATGCGTGGACTCCTGAAAACTACGCGCGCAAGCAAAGCACTTGCCTTCGTACCTGGTGTTGTAGCCTTTAACGACAATTTCTCCTTGGCAGGCAAGAGCCAGCAGACCCGAATAAAGATTAACGGCATCAATGCCAGCACGGATGAGCTAAAGGCTCTATATGCCCAAGACATCGAGAAGATAGAAGTACGGGAGATAACCAAGGATGACAACGAGCGCTATGCTGGAGAAATAAATATTATCAAGAAACGGCATGAGCAACCTAAAATATATGGTAGTATATCTGCTACAGGGGGTATGATACGGTCGCTATGGGGAACTTTTGATCATTTTTCCTTTCAGAACAAGCATTGGGACATAAATGCTTCCATAACCTATAACCAGCATAACCAACATTCTTATACTGACGTTCTGCGTGTATCAACATTACCACACTATCAGCCTCAGGAAATGAACATCCTAAGAGATATCCATATCAAGCAACAATCAGAACGTCTCGCTCTTAGTTGGTATCCTACCAAAAAATTTACCATGTCGTTTGGTGGTTACCACACGGGGTATCCCACCAAATCATCAGAACTCATAAATGACACCGGAAGTGGGAGGACACAACGCGACTACAAGGAGACCCTCGAGGCTTACGGCAGTTATGCTAATAGTAGCTATGCTATAAACGACCGCAACAAGATAAATATCAAGGGGAACTTCTATTATTACAGGGATAAGTACATTTACGACCACCTCTCTGACTACGACTATAAAGCAGCCATGCGCGAATATACAGGAGAAGCCAATATCGAAAGCCGGCTAAAGCTATGGGGAGGCTTGCACGATGTTACATTTGGCCTCCGCAACACCTACAGGCAGAATATGTCTTACAGTAATGGCCGTAGAAGCTATTCTGTACAGCAAGTGTATCTTACAGACTATCACTCATACGGCAAAGCACTTTCTTCGTATCTTATACTCAAGGGCGAAAGCGATAACCAAACCGACAAGCGTGCCTTTTACTTCCAGCCATCATTGCGGTTAAACTACAACATGGGGAAAAAAGGAACCATGTCGGCCTCGTACCAGCGCAAGACAACCCGCCCAAGTATAGACTATCTCAACACCGACTCGCTGTTTCAGAACGTGTACAATACTGTAGTCGGCAACAAGGCGCTGCGTGCCCAGGCCAGCGACAACGTGTCCGTCTCATATCGGAAGCAGATTAAAAAAGCGTACCTCATAACAACTGCAAACTATATACACACCTCTAATATCATAGATCAGATATTTATCACTCCCGAGAACTATGATGTCAGCACATACGAAAACATTGGCAAGTGTGATGAGGTTTCCTTGTCTACATATCTAATGGATAGACTGTGCAAGAATCGCATGAATATTTCTGTAAGCCTCAAGGGATTTTACAAGAGATACGCCATCAAACCGGAGTTTGAAAAAAATACGCTGATTATCCCCTCTAAGGGTTGGGGGTACTCAGCTACCGTCAACGCCAGCTATCTTAGCACCAAGGGGTGGATGTACTCTATGAGTGCCAACCTGGCCCCTAAGACTTATAGCCTCAGCTATACACAAGTTCAGAACCCGAAACTTTTTGTCTCGGTTACCAAAAGTGCCTGCAACGACCAGCTGAACTTCAGACTCAGCTTTACCAATTCCTTAGTTTACTTTTACACATCGCATAACAGCTATCACTTCCGCGATATGTACCAACGTACGTTCCAGAAATCTTACGCCAACAACATTACGTTCTCTGTAACATGGAATTGGGGCAAGCGGTTTCAAGAACGCAAGTCTGTATCAGGTATCGTTAACGATGATATTGTTACCAAGCAACAATGAAGTTCCAAACAACTGCAACAAAGGATGTGCAACATATAAGCAAAGTATAGCAAAAAGGTTTCTTACAACACCAACCATACCAAAGCGCAGACCCAGAGGGCCTGCGCTTTGGTATATATACTCGCTGTATTACCCGATGACTACACGGGTCCAGCCGTGCTTGTCCTCGACCGTGCCATACTGGATTCCACGCAGCGTGTTGTACAGCTTCTCGGACCAGGGGCCCGGTTTCTCACCGTAGCTGTAACGGGCACCGGTGTCCAGGTCGTCGATATACGAGATGGGCGATATGACGGCTGCCGTGCCACAGGCTCCGGCCTCCTCAAAGGTAGCCAGCTCCTCCTCGGGTATCTGCCTGCGCTCCACCTTCATGCCCAAGTCTTCTGCAATCTGCATCAGGCTCTTGTTAGTGATAGACGGCAGGATACTGGAAGACTTCGGCGTGATGTAGGTGTTGTCCTTGATGCCGAAGAAGTTGGCTGCGCCACACTCATCCATATACTTTTTCTCCTTGGCGTCCAGATAGAACTCCGAGGCGTAGCCCTTCTCGTGAGCAATGTTATTGGCCTTGAGCGAGGCTGCGTAGTTTCCACCCACCTTGTATATACCGGTACCTAAGGGAGCCGCCCGGTCGTAGTCACGAATGATGACGTAGGGATTGGTAGAGAACCCGCCCTTGAAGTAAGGCCCTACGGGCGTTACAAAGATAAGGAACATGTACTCCGAAGCCGGATGTACGCCCACCTGAGCCGACGTACCTATCAGCAAGGGCCTTATATAGAGCGTGGCACCGCTCTCGTAGGTGGGAATGTACTCCTGGTTGAGTCGTACCACCCTGGTTACCATCTCCTCGAACATCTCGGTAGACACCTCGGGCATCATGATGCCCCGGCAAGTACTCTGTAGGCGGGCCGCATTCTCGTCCATGCGGAACACACGCACCTTACCATCGGGACAACGGTAAGCCTTGAGGCCCTCGAAAGCCTCCTGGCCGTAGTGCAGACAGGTGGCAGCCATGGAGAGGTTGATATTTTCGTCGGAGCAGACTTCTATTTCGCCCCACTTGCCGTTGCGGTAATAGCAACGCACGTTGTAGTCGGTCTTCATGTAACCGAACTTGAGATTAGCCCAATCAATATTTTTCATAACTAATGCATTTGTTATAACAGTAACATTGTTTGTTGGTGCAAAAGTAAGCATTATTTATCTCTTTGCCAACCATTAGTCAGCAAATCTTACTTTTCGGCCAACATGTTCTTGATTTTCTCGTCTGTAGCTGTCAACTTGGCCTCGCACAGAGCTATCAGTTTCTTAGCCGTGGTAAGCTGCTGAGCCAGCGAGTCTATGTCCAGCTCGCCCCTTTCCATCTGCGCTACGATAGTCTCTAACTGCCGCATCGCATCCTCGTACTTCAGTTGCTTCGTCATTGTATTATCTTAGATGTTAGTGTTCCCTGTTCTACCCGCGTCTCTATCGTGTCGCCGGGCAATACCTGCCGGGGCGACCGCACGGCCCGCCCGTTACACAGGGTGATGCTGTAACCGCGGCGCAGCACGTGGATGGGGTCCTGGGCGTATGCGCGCTGACCGAGCAGGTCCAGCCTGTGGCGCTGCTGGTCTACCAGCCGGCTCACGGCATGGGCCATACGGGTGTCTAAGGCTTGTAGCTGGGCCGCCTGACGGGTCTTGACCAGCGAGAAGAGGGTGGGTATCCGTCCGCTTACCTGCATGAGTCTCATGCGCTCCAGCTCCAGCCGCCGCGTGGCCGCCTGGGCTATACGCTCGCGGGCCTCGGTCAGGGCCGAGTACACCTCGGCCAGGTGGTCTACCAGCATGGTGGCTGCTGCCGTGGGCGTCTTGACCCTGCAGAACGACACCATGTCGAGCACGCACTCATCGCGGTCGTGGCCAATACCCGTTATGATGGGCAAGGGGAAGTTGGCCACATTCTCGGCCAGCGCTAAGGTGTCAAAGCCCGACATATCGGCCGTTGCGCCACCTCCGCGGATGATGACCACCACGTCGAAGTCGTCGGCGCAGTCATTGATGCGGTCCAGGGCCGCTATGATGCTCTGCTCTACCTGCTCGCCCTGCATGGTGGCCTCGAAGAGCGTGATGCTGAAGGCCAGCCCGTACGCATTGTCGGCTATCTGATGGCAGAAGTCGCCATAGCCGGCCGCCGAGGCGCTGGATATGACCGCCACACGCTGTGCGAAGACGGGCAGCGACAGTTCGCGCTGTAGGTCGAACACCCCCTCGTCCCTAAGCTGACGCACTATCTCCATGCGCTTGCGTGCTATATCGCCCAGGGTATAGCCGGGGTCGATGTCGGACACCTGATAGGCGAAGCCGTAAGCCTCGTGAAAGGTGGCCGACACCTGCATGAGCACCTTCATGCCCGCCTGCAGCGTCTGCCCCGTCTGCTGCGCGAACTTGCGCCTCAGTGCCTGCCAGTGCGTAGCCCAGCACAGGGCACGCGCCTTGGCCACCGGGGTATTGCCGAAGGCATCGTTCTGCACCAGTTCCATGTAGCAGTGGGTGCGCTCGCGCACTTCAGACAGTTCGGCCTCAACCCAGTAAGTGCCGGGCATGGCCTGGCCGATGGCCTGACGCACCTGGCTGTTAAGTTCGTACAGTGTATAAGCGTGATGACCGGTCATGGTGTTAGCGGGCGTTCTGATAAGCCTTCCAGAAGTTGGGTATGCCGTAGCCGAAGATGTTATCGGGGGTCTGGTAGCGGTCGGCGCTCTGCTGTACGATGCTTATGATTTCCTTAGCCGTCTTGTCGGGCAGCGCCTGCCACAGACAGGCCACCATGCCACAGGCTATGGGCGAGGCAAAGGAGGTGCCGTTGGCCGTACCGTTGGCTCCGGCGGCGTTAAAGATACGGGCCTGACCGCCACGGGCCATAATGTCGGGCTTGACGCGGCCGTCCTGCGACGGGCCGATGGAACTGAACGCGGTGTTGAGTCCCTTGGCATCGACAGCACCCACGGTGAGCACGTCGCGGGCATCGCCCGGAGGTGTAATCTTCTTCCACGGATCGCGGCCAGAGTTTCCGGCGCTGCACACCAGCACTATGCCCTTCCGGGCCAGCATCGAGGCGGTATGCGAGATGAGCGTGCGCTCGCCATCGAGGTCCACGTAGCGGTGGCTGGTCGTGGCATCGTCAAACTGGGCGTACCCCAAGGATGAGTTGATGACATCGGCCCCCACCGAGTCGGCATACTCGGCTGCCTGGGCCCACGTGTCTTCCTCCATGAGGCTCTCCGTGGGGCCATACTCCGACCGCAGCAGCAAGTACTGGGCCTCGGGGGCTGTCCCCACATATCTGAATGAATCTACTGCAGCCATACACGACAGCACCATGGTGCCATGAGAGAGCAGCTGGCTCATGCGGTCGCGGTAGGGGTAGACAAAGTCGCGCTCGCCCACGATCCTTACATTCTTCAGAGCCGGTATCTTGTCGTAGTTCATGTATCCGCCGTCGATAATGGCTATCGTCATGCCCTGACCGCGGAACCCGGCTTCGTGCAAGGGCACCCCGCCAAGCTGGTCTATCTGCTCCCGGGCCATGCCGTACACGTTGCCTGGTGTGGCGGGGGTAGTGTCCTTGACCATCGTGTAGGGGGTGACGGTGTTGATAGAATCGGGTGAGGCAAAGACCTTCAGCACGCCCGTAACGAATGGCAGGGCGCGCAGCCGGACCTCTACATCGGTCGTGGCACTGGCCACTAACACGGTATTGTTCCACCGGCTGCCGCCCACTACCTGCATGCCGTTCTTGCGCAGAGCCGCTACATAGCGGGCCGACAGGGGCAGGTCGGTAGAGTCTACAGTGAGATGCTGGCGGGCCCTGCGGGCGAGCGCCTTGGCCGACAGAAATTTCTCAGGATGTTTCAACGAGTACTTGCATCCTGCCTTATCGCGGAGGTAGACACGGTACATATAACGCTTTCCACCGGGGAAGGCTACTTTCTTGGCTTGCACCTGCATACAGCAGACCATGGCAAGCAACATACAAATGGTCTTTATCTTCATATTCATTATGACTTTTCTTGCAGAGAGCACCCCCGCCCGAGCCTTCAAGCCCATTGGGATGCCCGAGGCGCCGCCTATCTTCTACAAAGATAGTGCAAGCTGAGCGGCATGAGCTTGCTCAAATGCCCGAGGCGCCGCCTATCTTCTACAAAGATAGCGCGAGCTGAGCGGCATGAGCTTGCTCAAATGCCCGAGGCGCCGCCTATCTTCTACAAAGATAGCGCGAGCTGAGC
>JALEKD010000044.1 GCA_022769285.1 Prevotella sp. | reverse complement strand
TATAGCTTTCCATAGGGCTTGCGTTACCTCATATTTGCAGATGTAGAAGCTGCTCACCGTTACTCTGTGGGTAGGATATTCCCATTCGTAGGCATCGCTGCCCTGCTCGGCAGTGGCTCCCATAGTGTAGGTGCCGCCCTGTACGTGCACCATGTCCTTTAGCAGTTTGGCTACTGGATTCTGGGGCGCGCCCGTAGACTTCTTGGACTGTGCGCCCTTGGACTTGACGATTGCCCTGGTGTCATGCTTGATGATACCTTGCCCCATGGCCGACAGGGACAGACCCATGAGCAGGCAGATGATAATGTTGCGCATATATTATAAGTGTTATATATATAATAAGGTGTATTACTGGGTGGGGCGCAGTGGCCATACATGGTGGCAAGGGCTTTCCTGCTCTGGCCGGGCTGGCTATTGTGACAGCGCCAGACGGAAACCAAAGTGGATGTGACTGTAAGTAGGCGACTGGCCGGAGCGGTAGCTGCACCGGCATCTGGCTTCGTCGGCCACAAAGCTGCCACCGCGCATGGGGTGGTCGCCATCGGCGGCTGCGGGGCATGGGTTGTTCTGGACATCGGCCGTATAGGGCGCGTAGCCATCGCCACAAAACTCATAAACATTGCCCGACATGTCGTATAGGCCCAGCTCGTTAGGCCGCTTGGTGCCCACAGGCATGTGGCGGTCATGGGTGTTCCTCTTGTACCATGCCACCTCGTCTATGTTGTTGCTGCCGCTGTATCGGTAGCCCTGGCTGCGCTTGCCCCCGCGGGCGGCCCACTCCCATTCGGCCTCTGTGGGCAGACGGTAGTGCTTGCCTGTAAGCGCGTTGAGCTTGCGGATAAAGTTCTGTATGTCGTTCCACGATACACTCTCGACCGGGTGGTTGGCGCCACGGCATTCCGAGGGGTTCTTGCCCATCACCTTCTGCCAGAGAGCCTGTGTGGTCTCGTACCTGCATAGGTAGAAACCGCTCACCGTGACCTGGTGGGCTGGCCAGGCATGCTCTACGTCCCAATAGTTCTCATCGGCCTTGGCTCCCATGGTGAAGGTGCCTCCCTCTACATAGACCATGTCGCTGTATAGCTTCTTTATAGGGTCAGCAGCCTTAGGGGCCGGTTTGGCAGCCTGTTTGGCCGCCGGCTTTTTGGTCGTCTGCTGTCTTTGGGGCTTTGGGGTGTCGTGGCGGATGATGCCCTGTGCCGTGGCCGATAGTGGCAGGGCCATGAGTAGGGCTATGATGAGGTTGCGCATATACTATATATAATTAAGGTGTATCACTGGATGGGCACGCCACAGCTGGGGCAGTAGTGGCGACTGCGTAGCACGGCGTAGGGCACCAGCCCTAAGAAACGGTGGCAGTGGGGGCACACGTAGTCGGTCTGCATACGTGTGTTGAGCTCGGCCATGGCCAGCGTCTTCTTCTCCAGCACTTTCTCACCAGCCACGATGGCCACCACCATGACCACCACTAATACTACGACAGACACCATCCAGTTCTGGCCCACGGTCTGGGTCAGCAGCATGGTGATGATGGGGGTGAGCATACGTATCGAGTTGACCAGCATCGAGTATCGGTCCCACTTTACTTTCTCGTGCTCGTAGTGGGCCCACACCTGCTGCAGGTCTACCGACGACCGGTCGGTGAGCAGCTGTCGTACCGACGTCTTGTACTGACCTAAGAAGATGGGCGTGTCGCCCTTGATGGTCTTGCGCACCACGCGCATGCCGAAGACAAAGACCCCCTTGGCCGAGTCCAGATCTTCTATCTGGTACGTGCCGGTACCCGTGCGGCGCAGTCGGGCGTGCTCGGGGTCTACGGTGGTGTCGGCTATGTGCATGGGCTGCTGCCCCATGCGTCCTATAGTGATGGTCTGTCCTATTTCCATATCATCTGTTGTTCGTATAGTTGCTTAATGGCCCTGAGGGCATCCTTAGAGATGGGCAGGGCAAAGTGGTCGGGGTGGTCAAAGTCGGAGAGGATGAGCCGCTGGCTGCTCATGTTGACCTGTACAATCATGTCGGCGTTCACAATGTAGCGCTTGCCGATGCGGATAAAGGTGGGCTGGTCGGCCTCGGGCTTCACCTGGATGAGACGCTCCACCTCGGCCAGTCCCACGGGCAGCATTACTTTCTGCTTGTTGGCAAACACGCCGTAGCAGTAGTTGCCGAAAGACTCATAAAACATGGCCCGCGTGAGGGGCACACGCAGTAGCTCGTTGCGGCGGTTGAATACGATTTGCTTCATGCTCGTTAGTCGTTGTCAGATACTCGGCCACCCTGTGCGGGTGGCCGCAGATTAAGAAATGATAGCCAGAAGCCCCCTCGGAGCCTGTCCGGCGAGCCTCCTGGCATCTGCAAAGGCAGTGCAAACCGGAGGCAATCAAACTTGTTAGAACTGCTGAGGTGCCTCCTGTCAGTTGCAAAGATAGAAAAAATCTCAAAAAATATAGACACAACGGCGTTTTTTTTACAAAGTGTGTCACTTTTTCCTCTCCCGATGGCCGGCCGTGGGCCTCTGGGCGCTTCCTGTAAAGGGCCTGTGGTCGGCCGTTTAGGCGTGTGTGCTATGGGCTATGCCACCAGCCCAAATCGCTGGTGGTGCACCATCCACCGATAGGCCACGATGCAGATAAGGCACGACAGGATGGACCCTATGCAGGTAGAAATGCCCATCGGAAACAGCGTGGTGGGATAATAGACCGATGAAAGGTATGCCAGCGGGATGCGGGCCAATGAGATGGAAAGCATGTTGTGGCCAAAGGAGATGAGTGAGTAGCCACAGGCTGTAAAGAAACCGCTGAAGCAGAAGTGGGCACCGGCGAATATGCAGTCCCAGGCATACCCGCGCAGATAGTCGGCTCCCTGGGTCAGCACGGCAGGGTCGGTGGTAAACAGGCTTACGGCCCACCGTGGTGTAATCTGTAGCACTAAGGCCATCACCACGCCATAGCCCACCGATATGGCCATGGCGCGCCACATCACCTGTCTTGCCCGTAGGCTGTCGCCTGCCCCTATGCTCTGGGCAGCCAAGGCCGACACGGTAGCCAGCATGGCCGACGGCACGATGAATACCAGTCCGATAAATTTCTCGACTATTCCCACGGCCGCGGCATCTATCAGCCCTCGCCCGTTGGCTATCACGGTGATGACGATAAAGGCCACCTGGATGAAGCCGTCCTGCAGGGCCACTGGCACGCCTATGTTGAAGATACGGGCAATGACCCGCCGCTGTAAGCGCAGGTCGCGTCCCGTAATGTGCAACATGGCGCGCTGGCGGCGTATCACCACGAGCGACACTAATACGCTGGCCATCTGCGAGAGCGTGGTGCCAAGGGCCGCGCCGATAGGCCCCACCCCCATGTAGCCGATGAAGAGGAAGTCGAGCGCTATGTTAACCACGCAGGCCACGGCCACAAAGTACATAGGCCGTGTGGAGTCGCCCAATCCCCGGAAGATAGAGGCTATGACATTGTATGCCATGATGAAAGGGATACCCGCGAAGCACACCGTGAGGTACTGGGCCGTGCCGTCGACGGCCTCGGGTGGGGTGTCCATCAGGCTGACGATGGCATTGCGCCCCCAAAGCAGTGCGCCGGTCGTCAGCACGGTCAGCAGGGCAAACAGCGTTACCGTGTTGCCTATTACCGAGGCTGCCCGGGTAGTGTCGTGCGAGCCCACGGCCCTTGCGGTGAGCACCGTGGTACCCATGGCCAGGCCGATGATGACCACTGTGACCAAGTGCATGACCTGGGCACCGATAGACACCGCCGTGATGCTGCTCACGTCGCAGTACCGGCCTATCACGAACAGGTCGGTCAGTCCGTACAGCATCTGCAGGAAGTAAGCCAGCATGTAGGGCATCGCAAAGTCCGTTATGTTGCGCCAGATGTTACCTTGTGTATAGTCTTTTCCTATCATCTCTGTTGTGTTGATGGGTCTTGGAGTCGGCCCCGGCCCTTGCGGCCGCTAAAAAAGAGGCTGGATAAAATGTAGGGGCTCGCCCCCGCCATCTTATCCAGCCCTTGCAGACCCTCTGATGTGGTTGTCGTTTATGTCATGGCGCTGTGCGCCGAGTTATTTGGGTAAGTTGAACGCCGCGCTCATCTCCTTGAGCTGCTCATCGGTCATACCGTCGGGCTCAAATCCCATGCACTTGGCGTCAATGTATATCTTGGCACTCTTGGAGAGCACGTCTATCTGGTCAAAGGCATCCATGACATCCAGGCCCTTGGCGAACACGCCGTGCTTCTCCCACAATACCACGTCATAGTCCTCCAGCTCTTTCAGCGTGCCGTCTGCCAGCTTCAGGCTGCCTGGCAGCTCGTACGGCACCACGCCCAGTCCTAACGGGCAGAAAGCCTTGGTCTCGGGAATCATGCTCCACAGTATCTTGGTGAGCACATCCTTGCCCATATACTTCTTATTGTGGCTCATGGCGATAAGCTCTATGGGGTGGGTGTGTACCGTGGCGGTGTAGGGCGAACCCTTCTCGATGAGCCGGTTGTGTACGCTCAGGTGGCTGGGCAACTCCGAGGTGGGCTGAACGGGGTTGTCGGCTATGATGACATAGCTCTCGCAGTCGTCCAGGATGCGTATCACGCTGCCGTTGTCGAGCGGCCAGCGGGCCAGGTCGCGCATGCGCTTGCCGGTGCCCTTGCAGTAGAAGTAGCAGCCCTTGAGGTAGGGCAGGGTGACCCCGATGTGCTTTATCTCGCTGATGGCGGGCAGATGCTTGATTTCATCATCAGCATACTTGGTGATGTTTACGGTGATGTTGCCGCCGTTGCGCTCTGCCCAGCCGTTCTGCCACAGGTAACCTGCGACCTCGGCTATCTGGTCTATCTCCTTCTTGAGCAGGGGGCGACCGTCTATGATACTTTTCATGATCTATATATTATTAATGTATAACGTTATCTGTCCATATTACGGAAATCGCTCGGCTTGAGACCCGTTTTAAGCTTAAACTTAGAAGAAAAATAATCGGGCGAGTCAAAGTTGAGCCTGTAGGCAATCTCCTTGATGATAAGGTTGGTGGTGGTGAGCAGCTCCTTGGCCCTCTGTAGCTTCAGGTCTTGCTGGTATAGCGCCGGCGAGATACCCGTGTACTCCTTGAAGAGCTTCCGGAAACTGGAGTAGCTTACTCCAAGCTGTTCGGCTATCTGCTGTACGGTCACGTCGCTTTCCACCTCCTTGCGCATGATAAACCTGGCGCGGTTCACCATGTCCACGTGCTCGCTGTTCTTACTCAGCTGGATGTTGCGTTCCAGTGAATACATCAGCCCTATCAAGTGATTAACTATCCCGGCAAGCAGCTGCTGCGAGTAGGCGGCCTCTTGGACGGCGGCGTGATAGGCAGAGTCGAAGAGACGGATGAGTTGGTCCGAGAAACCGACGTGGTAAATGGGGTGCTGGGGCGAGAGGAAACCGGCGCGGACGCGGTCGTCGACGTTGCGGCCCTTGAATCCTATCCAGTAGCAGTTCCAGCCACTGCCCGAGGGGTGGTAGCTGTGCCACTCGTTGGGGAAGAGCAAGAAGATATCGCCTTCGCGCAGCCGGGTGAGTCTCTGATTGGTCGACTCGAAGACTCCCTCGCCACGGGTGACGTAGAGCATCTGGTACTCGTTGAGCTCGCGCCCCTTGGTGGTGTCAAAGTAATAGCCGTCGGCATGGCCCTTGGTAGGGTAGTCCTCGCCGCTGCCTATCTCTTCGTAGCCCACGGTGCTAACGGTAAGGCCCCATAGTATGTCGCGGTCATTGGTGACCAGGTATTTGCTTTTCTGCATGCGGTGTTAGTCTTGCTTTTCGACAAAGTTACAACATTTTTTGAGAATGTTGCCGCCTTTAGGGCTACTTTTTTCGCAGTGAGGCTAAAAAAAGATGGCTGATCCTCCCCTGGCTATGCCGCCGTGGGGCTGTGGGGTGGCTGGGCGGCCAGTGAGGGCTGCGGTGAGCAGGGGTGACATTTTTTTGCCATTTTCTGAAACATTCTTATATAAAATAGTTAACTTTGTCGTCACTAAGACAATTTCCAACGCAGATGAAACAACTCTTGTTAATAAGTATGGGCCTGTTAGTGTCGTTAGGAGCACTGGCGGCCAAGGTAGATACCGTGATGGTACACAGCACCGTGATGAACAAGGATATAAAGACTGTCGTGATAGCGCCCGCGGAGACCCGCAAGACGCGCGACCGCCGTTACCCCGTGGTCTATCTGCTCCACGGTGCCACGGGCAACTGCAAGTACTGGTTGGAGAAGGTGAAGTCGGACCTGCCCGAGATAGCCGATGAGAAGGGCATGATATTCGTGACACCCGACGCGCTCAACTCCTGGTACATAGACAGCCCCATTAATAAGAAATTGCAGTACGAAACCTTTACAGCTAAGGAACTCGTGAGCTATATAGACAGCCACTACAAGACCATCGCCGACCGCAAGGGTCGGGCTGTGACCGGCCTGAGTATGGGTGGCCATGGCGCGCTCTACCTGGCTTTCCGCCACAAGGACACGTATGGTGCCTGCGGTAGTATGAGTGGTGGCGTAGACTTCCGCCCTTTTCCCCAGAACTGGGAAATAAAGTACTCGCTCGGCGAAATGGCTCACAACCGTAAGCGCTGGGACGACAACGTGGTGGTTAACCAGATAGGGCGTATTAACAACCATGACCTGGCCATCACCATTGACTGCGGCGAGAGCGACTTCTTCTTGGAGGTCAACAAGAGCCTGCACGAGCGGCTGTTAGGCCGTGGCATAGACCACGACTTTACCACCCGTCCCGGTGGCCACAATCCCCAGTACTGGCACAACGCCATCGACTATCAGTTGCTGTTCTTCCAGAAATTCTTCGAGGCCAACGGCATACGCTGAGACCACCGCCGCCGGGCCCGCAGGCGCTGATAAGTCTGCTGCCCGCGGCACTCAAAAACAAAGAGACTATTATTAATTACTAAAAACAGCTATTATGAACAAACGTAGACTACTGACAGCCGTAGCCTGTCTATGTCTGACCGTGTCATCGGTCAATGCCCAGAAGGTAGACTTCTCCAAATTCCGCAACTTTGACAAGGCCAACGCTGCGTTAGGGGCTCCCAAGAAAGGGGAGAAGCGCGTGGTGTTTATGGGCAACTCTATCACCATCGGGTGGATACGCACCCACAAGTCCTACTTCGAGCAGAACCAGTTTATAGACCGTGGCATCGGCGGCCAGACTTCTTACCAGTTCCTGCTCCGCTTCCGTGAGGATGTTATCAACCTGCAGCCCCGCGTGGTAGTCATCAACTATGGTACCAATGACATCGCCGAGAACACAGGTCCCTACGACGAGAACCTTACTTACGGCAATGTGGTGTCTATGGTAGAGCTGGCGCGTGCCCATAAGATAAAGGTAATACTCACCTCGTGTCTGCCAGCCGGCGAGATGCACTGGAACAAGGCCGCAACCAATGTCATCCAGAAGATACGCAGTCTCAATGCCCGTGTAAAGGCTTATGCCCAGGCCAACAAGATACCCTATGTAGACTACTTTAGCGCCATGGTTACCGAGGATGGTAGCCGGATGAAGCCCGAGCTTACCCGCGACGGCGTACATCCCAACGGCAAGGGCTACGACATCATGGAGGCACTCGTAACGCCCGTCATCAAGAAACTGCGCTAAGCCCCTATACCTATATTAATATAGTCCCCAAGTCCCCTCGTGGTCTTGGGGATTTTTTATGCCCGTACGCGAAGGGCCGCTATGGCTATGGGCGTCCCCGTGACCTTCGCGACAAATAAAAAAACCCGGCCGTCGCAGGCCGGGGAAGTATCAAAATGTGTAAAAAACAACAAGTGCCTCTCGGCATCTTGACAATTATATGCTTCGCAGCATGTTATGGTAAGTTATCGCTTAGAGAGCACGTCGTGCTCGTACTTCTGAACCTCGGCGATGTAGTCCTCGCCTACAGGCACGTTGTTCTTCAGGTTGAAGTAGTCGTAGACAGCGCCGAAAGGCAGTGTCTTAGCCTCCTCGAGCAGAGCCAGACGTTCAAAATCCTTACCTTTGTCCTCGTACTTGCGCAGAGTGGCGAGTGGTTCGAGCAGAGCCTGGAGCAGCGACTTTTGAGCAGCGCGCACGCCGATGATGTAGGCTCCGATACGGTTGATAGAAGCGTCGAAATAGTCAAGGCCGATGTGTGCGCGGCCAAGGGCGTCGGCACGGACGAGCTCGGCAAACAGGTTGCGAGTGTTATCATCGAAGAGGGTGACATGGTCAGAATCCCAGTGCATAGGACGACTCACGTGGAGCATCAGTTCGGGCACGAAGAGGAGCAGGCTCGACACCATGTCGCTTACATTCTCGGTGGGCTCGTAGTGGCCAGTGTCCAGGGTGTAGATAACATTGTTCTTGGAGCAGTAGCCGGCGTAGAAATCATGTGAGCCTACGGTGTAGGCTTCAAGGCCGATGCCGAAGAGCTTTGCTTCCAGGCACGACTTCATGTCAGGAAGATTCTCGGAGAGTATTTCGTCGAGGCTCTCCTTGAGAATCTGACGGTAGCGATAACGTTCAACGGTCAGATCCTTTGAACCGTCATGTATCCAGATGTTCATAATACACGGGTCGCCCTGAGCCTTACCCATGACGTCTGCTATACGGCGACAGCGCTTGGTGTGCTCTATCCAGAAGTCGCGGATAGACTTGTCGGGGTTAGCCAGTGACAGGCTGCCGCTCTTGGGGTGCGAGAAACTGGTAGAGTTGAAATCGAGCTTGAGGTTGTGCTCCTTGGCCCACTCAATCCAGCCCTGGAAATAAGAAGCATCTACCTGGTCACGGTCAACGAACTTACCGCCAAACTCACCGTAGGTTTCGTGCAGGTTGAGGCGGTAAGTACCGGCCAGCAGGCTCTGTACCTTCTCGATGTCAGCGCGCAGCTCGTCGATGTTGCGGGCCTTGCCGGGATAGTTGCCCGTGGCCTGGATACCGCCTGTCAGGGCAGCGTTGCTCTCAAATCCGGTTACATCGTCGGCCTGCCAGCAGTGCAGGGATATAGGGGTCTTCTCCAGGGTGGCGATGGCCTTGTCAGTATCAATGCCCAGTTCGGCATAACGCGCCTTGGCGGTCGCGTAGTTTTTCTCAATGTTTTCGGTTTTCATGTGTTTATTTGTTTTTGGGTTCATATTTCTTCATTTCCACCGACTCGGCTATGATGCGTCGCATCTGCCAGATGTCGTCTACACTTCCAGCCGCCTTGGCCTGCATCATTATGTTGCCTAAGGCCGTTCCCTCCTGCGGACCGGCCAGCACGGTGATGCCGCAAGCGTCGGCCGTGAGCTGGTTGAGGAAGTCGTTCTTAGAGCCGCCGCCAATGATGTGCAGCACGTTGATGTCGAACGGTGCAAACTCACGTAGATAGCCCAGTACCTCATTGTACCGCAGCGCTAACGAGTCGAATATGCAGCGGCATATCTGTGCGTGGCCCTCTGGAACGGGCCGCCCGTACTCCCGGCAGTATTGCTGGATGGCTCCCACCATTGAGTCGGGGTTGGCGAAGCATGGGTCATCGGGGAATATGATGCTGTGGTTGTCCTGTATCTCCCAAGCCTCTTTCTGCAGTTCAGCATGGCTGAGGCCTTGGGTCTCGGGCCACTCTAAGCGACAACGCTCGTAGAGCCACATGCCACAGATGTTTTTTAGGAAACGTGTGGTACCGCCTACGCCGCCCTCGTTGGTGAAGTTGAGCTCGTAGCTGCGGTCGTTGATGATGGCGTGGGGCGACTCTATGCCCATCAGGCTCCACGTGCCGCTGCTCAGGTAGGCGAAGTTCTCGTTCTGTGCCGGTACGGCAGCCACGGCGCTGGCTGTGTCATGGCCTGCTATGGCTACTACGGGTATGGCCCCCAGTCCAGTCTGCTTCTGTACCGACGCGTTGATGGTGCCGATGACCGTGCCCGGATGTGTGAGCGTGCCAAACTGGTCGCGTCGCAGCCCTATGCTGGCCAGCAGCGTCTCGTCCAGGTCGCCTGTGGCCGGATTGAGCATCTCTGAGGTCGACGCCACGGTGTACTCGCATACCGCTGTACCCGTGAGCAGATAGCTCAGGGCGTCGGGCATGAAGAGTATCTTCTTGGCGTTCTTCAGAGCCGAGTTGGCATTCTCGCCCATGGTATATAGCTGGAAAAGGGAGTTGAAGTTCATCAGCTGGATACCCGTCCGGCGGTAAACCTCGGCTCTGGGCAACTTAGTGGCAAAGTACTGCTCCATCATGCCCACTGTGTGGGGGTCGCGGTACGCCAGTGGGTTGCGCAGGGGCTGCCCGTCATCGCCAATGCACACAAAGTCGCATCCCCAGGTATCTATACCTATACTGCTGATGGCTATGCCGCGTGTGGCCACGGCCTTCAGTCCCTTGATAATCTCGTTGTAGAGTGCGAAGAGATCCCAATAGAAGTAGCCGCCCATGTTGATAAGTGGGTTGCCGAAGCGGGTAATCTCCTCGAGCTGTATCTTTCCGTCGGCCAGGGTACCTACGATGGTTCTGCCACTGGTGGCCCCGAGGTCAACGGCGAAAAAACTTTCCTTAGCTTTCATGTTTAAATAGAGTTAATATTGCAAAGTTATTTTTTTTTGACGGCAAGCGTCCTTGTGTTTTTGACCTTCTTACATGGTTTTTTGGCCGCATATATAATAATATGTATCGCGGCCCTGGCCCAGGCCGCCGCCCCTGGTTGTATTGCGGTTTGCCCAATGGCCGCAGAAGCCATGGCACCATCCATTTACGTCGATAAAAAAGTGGCGGTCACGGGTTGCTTTGGTATGATTTTTGCTGCTCGGCTGGTGAGTACAAACGTAATTATAATTATGAATACAAAGCAAATTCCAGTGCTGTTGCTTACCGGATACTTAGGCAGTGGTAAGACAACGCTCGTGAACCGTATCTTGGCCAATAAGAAAGGTATCAAGTTTGCAGTCATTGTCAACGATATAGGCGAGGTTAACATCGACGCCGACCTCATTCAGCAGGGCGGAGTGGTCAACAAGAAAGACGACAGTCTCGTGGCGCTCCAGAACGGTTGCATCTGCTGCACGCTGAAGATGGACTTGGTAGAGCAGATACGCGAGATAGTCGAGATGAAGCGCTTCGACTACATAGTCATCGAGGCCAGCGGCATCTGCGAGCCTGCGCCCATCGCCCAGACCATCTGCTCCATCCCCACCATGGCCCCGCAGTATGTCAAGGACGGCGTGGCCCGCCTGGACTGCATCGTGACAGTGGTAGACGCCCTGCGCATGAAAGACGAGTTTGGCAACGGCGAGAACCTGACCCGCACCAACCTGGACGAAGACGACCTGGAGAACCTGGTTATCCAGCAGCTGGAGTTCTGCAACATCATCCTGCTCAACAAGGCTTCTGAGGTGCCCCCGGCCGACCTCGAGCATGTCACCCAGGTTATCCGCGCCATTCAGCCTAAGGCTGAGATAATACCCTGCGACTATGGCGAGGTAGACTTAGACCGCATTATCAACACGGGCCGCTTCGATTTCGACGAGGTAGCAACCTCCGCCGCCTGGATCGATGAGATAGAGCACCACCACGATGATGTAGACGACGATGAGGAGGGTGACGACGACCATGACCATGAGGAAGGTGAGCACCATCATGACCACCACGACCATGAAGACCATGATCACGAGCACCACCATCATCACCACGACCATGATCACGACCACGAGGGAGGCGAGGTCGAGGAGTACGGCATCGGCACATTCGTGTACTACCGTCGCCGCCCGCTCGACCTGGCTCTCTTTGACGAATTTGTGGCTCGCCACTGGCCCAAGGGCGTTATCCGCTGCAAGGGCCTCTGCTGGTTTGCCGACGAGCCCGAGACTTGCTATCTCTTTGAGCAGGCTGGCCGTCAGATGGGGCTCAAGAACGCTGGTCAGTGGTACGCTACTATGCCCAAGGACGAGCTCCACGATCTGCTGGAGCGCGAAGCGGGCTTGCGCCAGGACTGGGACACCACCTATGGTGACCGTATGCAGAAGGTGGTGTTCATAGGACAGCACATGGACCGCAAGGCCATCACGGCCGAGCTGGACAAGTGCCTTACCGATGCTAAGGTATAGCGTGGCCCGCGCGGCGCAGGGATGCTCGGCGGGTGTATAGATTGCGATAGGAAGTCTTCAAGCCGTCAGTCGGCACGGGACGACTACTCATGACGGACGGGGCTGTTGCCACAGGTGGGGCGGCGGTCCCGTCCTTGTGTTATGGTGCTTCCTGTGTGCAGGCTGCTTGGCCCTGCAGGTTCCGTCCGGAGGTTCCGGATGTGCGTGCCAAACTCTCGGATGTTCATCCTAAACTTCCGGATGTACGTTCCGTGTCTTCAGATGGAGCGGGGCAGGGCTATGGTGGTGCGGGCAGAGGTGCCGAAAATCGTTTTGGCAGACCTGTTTTAACGGAAAAGCCCTCAAAGGGGCTCGCCATGAGGCAAAAAATGGGGGAAACAGGGAGTAACAGAGTTTTTTTTGCTAACTTTGCAGAAGTTAGGCATCGCTTCGGGCATCAGAGCAAGCTCATGCCGCTCAGCTTGCGCTAACCTCCGCTACGTCAGCAGCCCACAGGGGCATAGTGGCGGACATGTACTGAAAACTAATAAGCAACTGAAAACAATAAGGCAACAATGAAAGTATTCCTGACGGCCAAGTCCGTATTTACGGTAGCCTTGGCCCTCTGCGCCCTGCAGGCCCAGGCGCAGAAGAACGTGGCCTACCAAGACCCCAATGTGAGAATATCGCTCGTCACCGATGGCGTGGCGCGATTAGAGTATTCGCCTGATGGCAAGTTTGAGGACGGCCGCTCCTTTGTGGCCGTCAACCGCGACTACCCAGCCGTGAAGTTTAGCACCCGCCAAAGCGGCAAGAACGTGGAGATAACCACCGCCCAGATGGTGATACGCTACCGCAAGGGCAGTGGCGCCTTTGGCCCCGCCAACCTGACCATTACGTCGGCCAAGGCTAAGGGCGTGCGCCGGTTTGCCTGGAAACCAGGGCAGAAGGATACCCTGAATCTGAAAGGAACCTATCGCACGCTCGACGGATACGATGGCAATCTGCTGGGTGGCAAGACCCCGATGCCCATCGAGGACGGCCTGCTCTCGCGCAGTGGTTGGACGTTTATCGACGACTCTGATAGCTACGTGTTCGACCACTCTGACTGGCCCTGGGTGAGCCACCGTCAGGAGGAGGGCAAGAACCAGGACTGGTACTTCATGGCCTACGGTCATAACTACAAGAAGGCGCTACGCGACTTTACCGTCTTCTCGGGCCGTGTGCCCCTCCCGCCCCGCTACGCTTTCGGCTATTGGTGGTCGCGCTACTGGTGCTATACCGATAACGAACTGCGCCGGTTGGTAGACAACTTCGACACCTACAGCATACCCCTCGATGTGCTGGTAGTAGACATGGACTGGCACTACACTGAGAAGGGGCGTGGCGCCTGGACCGGCTATACGTGGAACCGCCGTCTCTTTCCCGACCCCGAGGGCTTTATCAAGTGGGTTCGTAACAAGCAGATAGACGTGACGCTCAACCTGCACCCCGCCGACGGCATCAAGAGTTACGAAGACCAGTATCCAGCTATGGCCAAGTGGATGGGTATAGACCCCGCGACCAAGAAGGACATACCCTGGGCTGCCTCAGACAAGCGGTTCATGGAGGGTTGGTACAACGAGGTGCTCCGCCCGATGGAGAAGATGGGCGTGAGCTTCTGGTGGCTCGACTGGCAGCAGGGCCTTAACGACAAGGCGTTCCCCAAACTGGGCAACACGTGGTGGATAAACTACACCACCTTTACTGACATGGAGCGCCACCACGACACCCGTCCCATGCTGTACCACCGTTGGGGCGGCCTGGGCAACCACCGCTACCAGATAGGCTTCTCGGGCGACTCCAAGATAAGCTGGAACTCGCTCGACTTCCAGCCTTACTTCAACTCTACGGCCTCTAACGTGCTCTACGGTTACTGGAGCCACGACATAGGCGGCCATCAGCGCGCTGATCACATAGACCCAGAGCTGTACATACGCTGGATGCAGTTCGGAGCCCTCAGTCCCATACTGCGTACCCACTCGACCAAGAGCTCGGTGCTCGACAAGGAGCCCTGGGTGTTCTCCCATGATAACTTTACCATCCTGCGCGACATCATCCTGAACCGCTACCGCATGGCCCCGTATATATATGCCATGGCCCGCAAGACCTACGACGAGGGCCTGTCGCTCTGCCGCCCCATGTACTACGATTATCCTGAAGCCCCCGAGGCTTATCAGTACAAGAACGAGTACATGTTTGGCGACCAGATGCTGGTAAGCCCTATTACTGCCCCCATGAAGGACGGCGTGGCCCGCCACAAGACCTGGCTGCCTGCTGGCAACGACTGGTACGAGGTGTCTTCGGGCCGCCTCTATCAGGGAGGCCGTGTTATCGAGGCCGACTACCATCTCGATGAGTACCCCCTCTTCGTCAAGGCCGGTGCCGTCATCCCCGAGTACGGCAAGGTAAAGAACCTCAAGGGTAATGACGAGCCCGTGTACGTTACCGTCTATCCCGGCGTGTCGGGCACATTCTCAATGTACGAGGACAACGGCAACGACAAGGACTATGCTACCCAGTATGCCCGTACGCAGCTGTCGGCCCAGCGCCAGGGGCGCGTGCTCACGGTGAAGATAGGGCAGCGCCAGGGCCAGTATAGCGGTATGCCCGCCCAGCGGCAGTTCTATGTGAAGACCGTAGCCCAGGCTGTGCCCGAGAAAGTGACGGTCAATGGGCAGGAGGTTCCCTTCGAGTACGACGGTAACGCCCTGGCCATGACGGTCAAGGTTCCCCAGACCGACTGCGCCACCGAGAAGACCGTAGTGATAACTTTCCCCGCCGACGCGCCTGACGTGGCCGATGGGCTGGTGGGCGCCTTCCGCCGCATATACCAGAATAACTACATGCTACGCCGCAATAAGTCGTACATCGTATTCAATGAGGAGCTTGGAACGCTCGAGTCTACCGGCCGGTCCATTAGCTACTATCCAGAGCGGTTTGCCGAGTTGGTGGCCACTTTCCGCAAAAACTACGCCAACCTGCCCGCCATCCTGGAGAAAAACGATGTCAAGGGCGCGCTCAAGGATAAGTATCTCAAGGCCACTTACTGAGAAGTGTTGATTTAAGATAAATTATTAGGCGGGAAAGAAATTTTCCGCCTTTTTTGTCTCTATTAGTCACGGAAAAGCAGTAATTTTGCAAATTATTGTAAAGCAAAACACTATTATGGCAGAAACAAAGCAGATAAAGACCGCGCTCATCTCCGTGTTTCATAAGGACGGGCTGGATGAGTTGCTGAAGAAACTCAATGAAGCAGGTGTGAAATTCTTGTCGACTGGCGGCACGCAGAAGTTTATCGAGTCGTTGGGATATGAGTGCCAGAAGGTCGAGGAAGTGACCAGCTATCCCTCCATCCTTGGCGGCCGCGTCAAGACACTTCACCCCAAGATATTCGGAGGCATCCTGGCCCGTCGGGAGAACGTGGGCGACCTGGCCCAGATGGAAGAGTATGCCATCCCTGCCATCGACCTGGTCATCGTGGATCTCTACCCATTTGAGCAGACCGTAGCCAGCGGTGCCTCGGAGGCTGACATCATCGAGAAGATAGACATTGGCGGCATCTCGCTTATTCGCGCCGGAGCCAAGAACTTCAAGGACGTGGTCATCGTGCCCAGCAAGGCCGAGTATGGCGTGCTGCTCGATATACTCCATGAGAAAGGCGCCCAGACCGACATCGAGGATCGCAAGATGCTGGCCGCCCGTGCCTTTGGCGTAAGCAGCCACTACGACACGGTCATCCACGAGTGGTTTGTCAAGTAACAGGGTACCCATAGCCAGAGCCCCCTCATCCCGGGAAGGGGATCGGGCTACCATAAACGATAATTTATAGCTATAAAGATATTCACAATGGGATTTTTTTCATTTATTCAGGAAATTGCGATGGACCTTGGCACAGCTAACACTATCATTATCAGTGATGATAAGATAGTGGTAGACGAGCCATCGGTGGTGGCCCTCAACCGCGCGGACGGCAAGATGATAGCCGTGGGCCAGAAGGCCAAGATGATGTACGAGAAGACGAACGACAACATACGCACGGTGCGTCCACTACGCGATGGCGTGATAGCCGACTTCTCTGCCTGCGAGCAGATGATGCGTGGCCTGATTAAGATGGTACACACGGGCAGTCGCCTGTTCTCTCCCTCGCTGCGTATGGTCATCGGCGTTCCATCGGGGTCTACCGAGGTGGAACTGCGTGCTGTACGCGACAGCGCCGAGCATGCCGACGGACGCGACGTGTACCTCATTTTCGAGCCTATGGCTGCCGCCATCGGTATAGGTATCGATGTTGAGGCTCCCGAGGGCAACATGATAGTCGACATCGGCGGTGGCAGTACCGAGATAGCCGTCATCTCGCTGGGCGGTATTGTGTCTAACAACTCGATACGTATTGCGGGCGACGACCTGACTGCCGACATCCAGGAGTACATGAGCCGCCAGCACAACGTGAAAGTGTCTGAACGTATGGCCGAACGCATTAAGATACACGTGGGTTCGGCCCTGACCGACCTGGGCGAAGAGGCTCCCGAGGACTACGTGGTTCACGGCCCAAACCGTATCACAGCACTGCCTATGGAGGTGCCTGTATGTTACCAGGAGATAGCCCACTGTCTGGACAAGACCGTGGCTAAGATAGAGAACGCCGTGCTCTCGGCTCTGGAGAACACGCCGCCTGAGCTGTATGCCGATATTGTCAAGAACGGTATCTACCTCAGTGGTGGCGGTGCCCTGCTCCGCGGCCTCGACCGTCGCCTCCAGGAGAAAATCAACATCCCGTTCCATATTGCTGAAGACCCGCTACACAGCGTGGCCCGCGGTGCCGGTGTGGCGCTGAAGAACGTGGATAAGTTCTCCTTCCTGATGCGCTAAGACCCATGCGGAACCTGTTAGAGTTTCTGAATAAGTACAATCATTGGTTCCTCTTCGTCTTATTCGAGGTCATTGGCTTGGTGCTGTTAATCCATGGCAATAGCTATCAGGGCAGTGTGTGGTTCTCGTCGGCCAATGCAGTAGCCGGAAAGGTCTATGAGTGGGATGCCAAGGTGGCCTCTTACTTTGCACTGTCCAAGACCAACGAGGCCCTTACCCTGCGCAACATAGCGCTGGATCGCCAGGTGCAGGTGCTTACTGACCAGTTGGCCAATGTACACGCAGACAGCACGCTGATAGCCCGGGTAAAGGCCCAGGGCCTGGAGGGCTATCGGCTCATACCGGCTAAGGTGATAGACAACTCTGTATCGGAGCAGGACAACCTGATTACCATAGACCGGGGTGCTGCCGATGGTGTGCGAAAGGATATGGGCGTGGTAAGCGGCAGTGGTGTGGTTGGCATCGTGTACCTGGTGTCGGCCCATTACTCCGTGGTGATACCCGTGCTCAACAGCCAGTCCAACATCAGTTGCATGATACAGGGCCGGGGCTACTTCGGCTATCTCCACTGGACGGGCGGCTACACCCACATGGCCTATGTAGACGATGTGCCGCGGCACGCGCGGTTCAGCAAGAGCGACAACATCGTTACCAGTGGCTACTCAGCCGTCTTTCCTGCTGGCATCATGGTGGGCAAGATACGCTACGTGTTCAACTCGCCTGACGGGCTCTCGTATCGCCTCAAGATACAGTTGGCTACTGACTTTGCCAACCTGCGCGACGTGTGCGTGATAGACAACTCACAGTTGCACGAGCGCATTGATATCCTCAATGCCGCAAAGGATTCTATTCAAATTAAAGAGAAGGATTAACGATGAACTTAGGGATAGTTAAGGAGATATTGCTGTTTGTCCTGATACTTCTGGCGCAGGTGCTGGTGCTCAACCATATACACTTGTTTGGCTGCGCCACGCCTCTGCTATATATATATATGGTGATGCGTTTCAGGCGCGACTACCCCCGGTGGGTGATGCTCCTTTCCTGCTTCGTCATGGGACTGGTGCTCGACATCTTTGCCAACACGCCGGGCATGGCCACCGTATCTCTGACGTTCATGGGGTTCATACGTCCCTATCTGCTCATGCCCTTTCTTACCCGCGATGCTGCCGACGACATGGAACCGTCGATAGCCACGCTGGGCATGGCAAGCTATGTGTACTATACCCTGATAACGGTATTTATTTACAGCCTTGTGTTTTTTACAGTCGAGGCGTTCTGCTTCTTTAACTGGCCCCAGTGGCTGGCGTGTGTCCTGGCAAGTACCGTGCTTACTACCCTGCTGATATTGGTTGTCGAGAATGCAAGGAAGCTGTAAATGAAAGACTTTAACTTAGAGAAACGTCGTTTTGTTATAGCCGGGGTGGCCGTTGCGGTGGTATTGGTGTACATCGTGAGGCTCTTTACGCTTCAGTTGTTGAGCGATGACTACAAGCGCAATGCCGATAGTAACGCTTTTCTCAAGAAAGTGGAGTACCCTTCGCGTGGCGTCATCTATGACCGCAACGGCCAGCTGTTGGTTTACAATCAGCCTGCTTACGACATCATGGTTGTTATGAACGAAGAGAAAGGCCACCTGGACACCCTTGAGTTCTGTAACGCCCTGGGCATCACCAAGGAGTTTTTTATCCAGCGCATGAACGACATCAAGGACCGGAACAAGAACCCTGGCTACTCGCGTTTTACCCAGCAACTTTTCCTGCCCCAGCTCTCAGACCAGGAGTTCAGCAGGTTTCGTGAGAAGATGTTCCGCTTCCCTGGCTTCTATGTCCAGAAGCGTAGCATCCGTCAGTATCAGTATCCCAACGCCGCCCATGTGCTGGGCGACGTGTCCGAAGTGTCGCAGGCCAATATAGATGAGGACGACTACTACCAGTCGGGCGACTATATCGGCAAGCAGGGTGTCGAGAAGTCGTACGAAGAGCAGCTCCGTGGTGAGAAAGGTATCCAGATACTGCTGCGCGACGCTCACGGGCGCATCCAGGGCAGTTACCAGAAAGGTAAACTGGATCGCCGGCCCGTGCCTGGCAAGGATCTCACCCTCAGCATAGACATCAAGCTGCAGGCCCTTGGCGAGCGGCTTCTTGAAGGCAAGATTGGCTCTATTGTAGCTATCGAGCCGTCGACGGGCGAGGTGCTCTGTATGGTGTCGTCGCCCACATACGACCCGCGGATACTGGTGGGCCGCCAGCGCGGAAAGAACCACAAGGCGCTCATGCACAACGTGTGGAAGCCCCTGCTTAACCGCTCGACAATGGGACAGTACCCGCCGGGCTCCACGTTCAAGACCTCGCAGGCCCTGACGTTCCTGACCGAGGGCATCGTATCGCCGGGTACCGCCTTTCCCTGTCACCGCGGGTTCTACTGCCGTGGCCTGCATGTGGGGTGCCACTCCCATGCCTCGCCCATAGCTCTGGTAGACGCCATCGGTACCTCGTGTAACGCCTACTTTTGCTGGGGACTCTACTACATGGTCGGCAACCGCCGTAAGTACCACAGCAGTTTTGAAGCCCTTGACACCTGGCGCGATTATATGAAGAGTATGGGCTTCGGTTACAAGCTCGGCATCGACCTGCCTGGCGAGAAGCGCGGCTTCATCCCCAACGGGCAGTTTTACGACAAGGCTTATCATGGCTCGTGGAATGGACTGACGGTCATATCTATATCCATAGGGCAGGGCGAGGTAAACCTGACCCCGCTACAGATAGCCAACCTGTGTGCCACCATAGCCAACCGCGGCTACTACTATACACCCCATGTGGTGCGCAAGGTTCAGGGCGAACCATTGGATACGGCCTTTACGCGGAGGCATTACACCAAGGCATCGCGGAGGGCCTATAACTATGTGGTGGCCGGCATGCGTGCCTCGGTGTTGCGCGGTACGAGCCGGTCGATGAACCGCAGCGACTACGAGGCGTGCGGCAAGACCGGTACGGCCCAGAACCGAGGGCACGACCACTCTGTATTTATGGGCTTTGCCCCCATGAACAATCCGCGGATAGCCATAGCGGTGTACGTGGAGAACGGTGGCTGGGGCGCCGACTACGGTGTGCCCATCGGCGACCTGATGATGGAACAATATATTAAGGGTAAACTGTCGCCGGCCTCGGAGGCACGCGCAGCGGTATTCCAGAAGAAACGAATAGCTTATGGCTCCAGTAGCAGATAAACAACCGCAGGGCGTATTCAGGGCCCTGGACAAGTGGACGGTGGGCATCTATGTGGCTCTGCTGGTCTTTGGGTGGATAAGTGTGTGCGGCGCCAGCTATACGTATGGCAGCACGGACATATTCAGTATGAGCAGCCGCTCGGGCATGCAGATAGTGTGGATAGCCACGTCGCTGGCGTTGGGATTCGTCATCATGATGACCGACGACCGTATGTATAGTACCTTTGCCTACCTCATCTACGGGGCGTTGCTGCTCTTGCTCTTTGTAACCATCTTTAATCCACACGAAATCAAGGGCTCGCGGTCGTGGTTAGTACTGGGCCCGCTGCGTATACAGCCGGCTGAGTTTGCCAAGTTTGCCACGGCGCTCGCGGTGGCAAAGTTGATGAGTTCGTATGGGTTCGACATACACCGGTGGAAGGACTTTGCCATGGCCGTAGGCGTGGTGTTACTGCCTATGCTCTTCATTGTGGGGCAGAAGGAGACGGGCTCAGCCCTGGTGTACCTTTCTTTCTTCCTGATGTTTTACCGCGAGGGTATGCAGGGCAGCATCCTCTTTACCGGAGTAGCCATGGTGATATACTTTGTGGTGGGGGTGAAGTACGAGCACATCCTGTTGCTGGACACGCCCACCTCGGTGGGCATGTTTGTGGTGTTGTTGCTGGTACAGATATTCTCGGTGGGCATGGTACACTCGTACTGTAACAACCGGCGCGTGGCCTACCTGTTAGGGCTTATCTCCGTGGGTGTAACACTGCTGGCGCTGCTCTTCTCGGTATTCGTTATCCCATTCGACATTGTGTGGATACAGCTCGTGGCCATCATTAGTCTGGCCCTGTACTTGGTGTACCAGGGGCTGGGCTCCCGCATACGAAGCTACTTCTTCATTGCGCTGTTCGCCATAGGCTCTGTGCTATTCTTCTACTCTGCCGACTACGTACTCAACGATGTTATGAAGCCACATCAGCGCGTGAGGATCAACGTGCTGCTGGGCCTGGACGAGGATTTGGCTGGCGCAGGCTATAATGTACACCAGAGCGAGATAGCGATAGGCTCGGGTGGGCTGCAGGGTAAGGGCTTCCTGAACGGAACGCAGACCAAGCTAAAGTTTGTACCTGAGCAGGACACCGACTTCATCTTCTGTACCGTGGGCGAGGAAGAGGGATTTGTGGGGTCGGCTGGTGTGCTGCTGCTCTTCCTGGCGCTGATACTGCGACTTATCTACCTGGCCGAGCGCCAACCCTTTAAGTTTGGGCGGATATATGGTTACTGTGTGTTGAGTATCTTCCTGTTTCACGTGTTTATCAATGTGGGCATGGTGCTCGGTCTTACGCCTGTAATCGGTATCCCGTTGCCTTTCTTCAGTTATGGCGGCTCATCGCTGTGGGGCTTTACCATCCTGCTGTTTATCTTCCTTCGTATAGATGCCTCGCGCAACCAGCGCAACATAGCCTGACGCATGGCTGGCGCTGTAGATGGGTGCCGGCTGGTGATGTGGGGCAATAAGCAAAGCGGCCACCCGAAACCGGTTAGAGGGTTCGGGTGGCCGCTTTGCGTGTTTTTGGGCTACGTAGAAGGCTGTGTCAGCGCCCCATGACAGGGGTGGGGTGGTGGCTGTCGTAACTGAGGGCTACGCCCACATCGCTTACACCAGGCAGGATGTCGCGCTTCATGTCGTGACGCACAGTGATGTGCAGGCTGTCCCGGGGGGCTAATGATAGGCTGCGCACGTGGGTGGTGTACTCGTAGTAGTTGATGCCGCCCTCCTTGTAGGTGCCGCCGGGCTTGACCAGTTGGCAGTCGAGCGTGTCGGAAACCGTCTGGCGACTGGGTAGTAGGGTCTGGTCCACGATGAGTGTGATAGCCATGAATGGAAAGGCATTGTTAGTCCTCACGCCGAGGGTCAGCTCGTAGGTTCCGGCGCGCATAATGCGGGGCACGTCGTAGTACAGGGTGTCATTCTTCTCCCACCCAGCTAACGGCGTGTGATGGTAGGTGTCGTACACCTTGCTGTCGCACGCAGTGAGAGCTGTCAAGACCATAGCCGCCAGTACACAGGTGGTTCTCATTCTTCCTTAGGTTTCTTGGACGTGTTCTGGGAGGCCGGCCGCTCCTTGGACTGGCTACGGCGCTGGCCTTGCCCCTTACGGTTGTCGGGGCGGTTGCCCTTAGGCCGGTTGCCTGGTTTCTTCTTGCGTTTGCTACGGTCAAAGCGGCTGATGTCGGCATCCTCAAGTAGGTCGATGGGTTTGCTGGCAACTTTCTTGGAGCCGTCGCTGGCCAGTGAGAGGGGCTTCTCGCCACGGCGGTTCATCTCTATGATCTCGCGGGCACGCTCGGCGCTGATGGTCTCGATGTTGGCGGCTAAGTTCTTGTCGGTCGAGTAGGTGACCATACCGGCCAGCACATCGGTCTTGAACAGGTGGAAATCGCTGTCCTTGGTCTGCAGCGTAACATCCTTAGGCGGCATCTTGCGACTTGCCTCCACGTAGTCGTCAATCTCGTAGTTCATGCAGCATTTGAGCTTGGCGCACATGCCTGCCAACTTCTGTGGGTTGAGCGAGATGCCCTGGAAACGCGCAGCGTTGGTGCTCACGCTTACAAAGTTCTTCATCCATGTGGCGCAGCACAGTTCGCGGCCGCAGGGGCCTGTTCCGCCGATGCGCCCGGCTTCCTGGCGCGCGCCTATCTGCTTCATCTCGATGCGTACATGGAACGTTTCGGCCAGCACCTTGATGAGCTGGCGGAAGTCGACGCGCTCATCGGCGATGTAGTAGAAGATGGCCTTGTTGCCGTCGCCCTGATACTCTACGTCGCCGATTTTCATCTGCAGTCCCAAGTCCTTGGCTATCTGCCGGCTCTGTATCATGGTGTCGTGTTCGCGGCTCTTGGCCTCCTTGTACTTGTCCATATCTACCGGCTTGGCTATCCGGTAGATGCGGCGGATGTCATCGGCCGATTTCAGGTTGGCCTTTTTCAGTTGCAACTTCACCAACCGTCCGGTCAGCGTTACTACCCCGATGTCGTGTCCGGGGTTAGCTTCTACGGCAACGATGTCGCCCTTCTTTAGATCCAGGTTGTTCACGTTGTGGTAGTAGCCCTTACGTGTGTTCTTGAACTGAACCTCTACCAGGTCAGTCTCTTCAGCGTTGCCGGGGATGTCGGCCAGCCAGTCATAGGTGTTCAGCTGCTTGTCCTGTCGGCCGCATCCGCAGCAACTTAGGCCGCGGTCGGTATCGGTACACAGTTTATATTTGTTACTCATGCCTGTATTCTTGTTTCTTATATATATAATAATGTGTAGGCGCCCGTGGCCCGCGTGGGCAGGTGCTGGGCGCTACTATTGTTTGAGCATCATAATCATGTTGAGAGCCAGGTCGAACATGACGATTTTCGGTGTGACGTTCTGCCCTATCTCACGCTGGCTCTTCTCTAACTCCTCGGCTATGCTTATTACGTTGCGCTCGTTGACAAACCGCGCGAAGTTGCGCGCAAACGCTTCCTCGCCCTCCGTCATGTAGCACAGTTCCGGGGTGGCAAAGTTGAACATGAAGTTCTCGCGTATCATCCGACTAAAGTAGGTCAGCATACGCTTCTGCTTCTCTCGGCCTAAGCTGGCAGCTTCTTCGCTCCATCGTTTGAGCGACTTGATGTCGCGCATGTAGGCCAGTCGCATCAGCGACTTGAATATTTCTAATAGTTGGGCGTTCTCATTGTCGGCCTCTAACACCTCTAAGGCCCGGAGCCAACTGCCGCTGGCAAAATGGGCTATGCGGTGGGCCATACTAAGCTCTATCCCCCGTCGCTCTGTGAGGGCCTGCTCTATGGCACTGTCGTCTATGCGGCGTATGTCTATGCGCTGTACACGGCTGCGTATGGTGTCGAGCAGCTTCTCGGGGGCTTCGCTCACCATCAGAAATACCGTCTGCTGTGGGGGCTCCTCTAACAGCTTCAAAATCTTGTTGGCGCATATCACGTTCATACGCTCGGGTAGCCAGATGATCACCACCTTGTAGCCCCCTTGGCTCGACTTCAGGCTCAGTTTGCGTATGAGCGCCTCGCTTTCGGCTTCGTATATGACAGCTTGCTGGTTGGCCACTTTCATGCAGGTCAGCCACTGGTCTATAGTGAAGTAGGGCCCTTGGCTCAGCATCGCGCGCCACTCGGCGGCGTAGTCGTCGCACACCACCTTGGTGTCGCTACTCGCTCCTACGGGCTTTACTATCGGGAAGGCGAAGTGTAGATCCGGGTGCTCCCACTTGCGCAGCATGGGGCTGTCGCCCAGCAGGTAGGAGGCAAAGGCCAGGGCCAACGCCATCTTTCCGCTGCCCGTGGGGCCGCAGAACATGAGCGCATGGGGCAACTTGTGCTCGGTAACCATACCGACCAGCCGCTCCTTAACTTCTTGCTGTCCTATAACCTCGTCAAATGTCATAATCCTTAGTGTGGCTTTCTGCCTCCTGGCAACCATCCATATAGTGCTGACCGTCGCCTGTCGGCCAGCAGGTGTCATCCCTGCTGCCAAGACTTCCTCCGTACTTTGCCAGACTATCGCCAACTATCGGCAGACAATGGCCGGTAATCCCAAGGCAGTCACTAATTTTTGCAAAGTTAGTAAAAAAAAACTTGATAGTCTTCGTTTTTGTCGATTTTTGCCCCTCTGCGCCCCCCTGTAGCTCTATATTTTATCGCCACCGTGTCCTCGCCATCCTACCTCTTCTCCTCTTTGACTTTCTCTGTGACTTGTATCATAAAGAGGTGTGGCCGGGTGTATCTTTTCTATATCGCCCGACCTTTCGGGTGGAGGTGTGTCAACAAATCAAAGAACGACGGTGGTTGTTTTTCCCAATTCCACGCGGTTGCACTCTGGGAAACACTGGCAAACGGTGTCAACCGCCCACATATACGATGCACGCCCGTCGTTAAACAATATCCAGAAACATTCGGCGTACTTGTCAAATGGTCTTGGTATGTTGTTCGCTCTGTAGAAGGCCATATACTCATTGTACGCCTTTTCCAATGGTAATGATAACTGTTAACATGTCTTTTCTGTTATTAGTGCCGTGGGTGGACTTGAACCACCCGCACGGCTTGAACGTTCACGGCTGTAAGTGTTATGCCTCCCTGGCTATATATATTCGGCAAATTCTAAGATATAATCAGCGTGCAGCGCTGCAACTTCTCGGCGGTCTTCTGCTGTAACTCTTTCGCCTTCGTTGTCTGCTACCATGCGCGCACCCATGGACATGATACGGCGCATCGTGCTGCTACCTGCAAGACGTTCGCGGGAAATTGTGGCGCCCTTGCGCATCTTCTTGGCCAAAGAGTTAACGAGGCTTTCAGTAACTAAATAGATTTCTCGGCTATTGTCAACGTAAATAGACAATAAATTGGCGGTCTGTGTCATAGTTGTATTGTTTTAATTGTTAATATTTGGAGCCTGCCGGGGAGTCGAACCCTGTAAACCTTGACCCGTGGAGGCCTTTTGCCTCTGGTCCCTTTCACTTCCAGCACTTTCCCCGAACCGCTCCGGGGTGTCCTTGCCGCGGTTGTGGTGGCGGCAAACGCTCCAAGGTTACAGACTAAAGAGGTGGCGCGAAATATTAAACGCTCAAAAACGCTTTGAGGTGTCAACGATTTGCGCTACCTTTGCAACGATTAAAAGCTATAAGGGGCGGTAATAGATGTTGCGTTAACTACACTGCCCCGCCGCTCAACGCTTAACGCGTCTTATCGCTAATACTAAGTATATAGCGATGCGCAGCCTACCAATAGCAATTACCATGGCATTATAGCTTTTTAGTTGCCGGTACTGTATCCCGGCATTATGCTTGGACTCTCCAGGACTTCACAGGGAGGGCGCCGTCATTGGTTGCCCTCTCTGCCTCTTCTCTTATCTTCTTCCTACTTGCTGCCTGTCGCTTTCGGCATTTTTCCCACTACCTTGTCCTTGCCGCTCTTCCCGCCACCTCCTTAACATCTTCCATGTTTTATTTCACTAAAACCAATTATGTTTTCCTTTACTGTATAGGGTGAGTCGGAAAATGTACAAGCCAGATATAGAGGTGCTTTCAAAATGCCAAGAGTGTTGGGAATGGTAGTTCGCTAAGAAGCAATAGTGGCAGGCCTGTCGGGCAGCGTTCGCAGACGTAAGCTATAAAAAGCGAAGCAGGCACACCTCTTCGCCGTTGGAGAATAAACATGAAATCGAGCAGCCAGTGTGCTGGCCCACTTGGTTTGCTCTTCTAATAATTAAAGATGGGAATAACAAAAAAGAAAGGAAAAATATTTGTTGCGTTTCAAAACGATGGAAATCGTCGCCTGGCCTCTCTTTGTGTGGTCGCCCATAACCCTCTGTGAGAATATACTTTCCACGTATGTGTTGTAATTAGGTAGAATCTTCGTACCTTTGTACGGCCATCAACAACTAGCGTAAGAAAAATATTAGCGAAGGAGGAGAAATAATGAAAGCATCAAAAACAATTCATTCCTTCCTGCTCAGTGAGCAGGAAGGGCAGACGCTCCTCACGGCTCAGGAACGCCCCTGGAGCGTGTTGCAGGTAATACCTACCACTCCGGCAGACTTCGACCGCACGGTGGCAGCTCTCAAGGAGCGAGGCATGGTAGCCCATCACGATACCGACCGCACATTCTGCATCATTCACCTGGCAAGTGGCGACCACGACGGGAAACATCCAGAACGGCACATTGCCATCACTCAGAACAATTACAAGCAGATAATAGAGGATCTGAAGGACACGATGGCACAGGCGGCTGTGTGGTACGAAACGAATATTATAGAACCTACAAAAAACGACAGGAAAATATGAAATTACAAAAAGAAACGATTATTATTGAAATATTTCACAACAATATACATGCCTACAATGCAATCTATAAAGCTATTACGGATGCGTCTTTTAAGCAAGCCGATAATTATCACGTTAAGGTGAGAGTTATTACGGATGTGGAGTGCAACAAGGCTAAGTAATATTATGAACTTTTTAAAAACATACTGATCTATGGAAAGAATAATTATACTGAGCACCTGCGACGAATGGAAGTCTTACGCTTCCTTTCAGTTGTACGGCACATGGGCGACTACAAAGGCCAGTTGTCAACGACTATACAAGACTATTATAGAAGGTATTGTTGTGATTAGCTAGGAAATTCGTACCTTTGTACGGCCATCAACAACCCACGCGCGTATAAGTTTAGCCTTCAGGTGTTGTGATTAGCTAGGAAATTCGTACCTTTGTACGGCCATCAACAACTTAACCCGAAAAAGACTAAAGGATGGAACGTTGTGATTAGCTAGGAAATTCGTACCTTTGTACGGCCATCAACAACTGAGCGATGAAAGATTATTCAGATTTCGGCGTTGTGATTAGCTAGGAAATTCGTACCTTTGTACGGCCATCAACAACGAAGATGTTGGGTATGCAAGAGGACTCCCGTTGTGATTAGCTAGGAAATTCGTACCTTTGTACGGCCATCAACAACGGGTAGGGCAATGGCGAACGTTTCTCTCTGTTGTGATTAGCTAGGAAATTCGTACCTTTGTACGGCCATCAACAACAATTGTACGATCATGCCTACGGCCATGTGGGTTGTGATTAGCTAGGAAATTCGTACCTTTGTACGGCCATCAACAACACCGAGCAGTCATTTCTCCTAAGAGAGCGAGTTGTGATTAGCTAGGAAATTCGTACCTTTGTACGGCCATCAACAACGGCACGATAACGAGGATTCTATTCCGGACGGTTGTGATTAGCTAGGAAATTCGTACCTTTGTACGGCCATCAACAACAATCTTTCTTTTAGTATTAATGGTAATTCTGTTGTGATTAGCTAGGAAATTCGTACCTTTGTACGGCCATCAACAACCTTTGCAACAACATCCGTTTTGTGTTTACAGTTGTGATTAGCTAGGAAATTCGTACCTTTGTACGGCCATCAACAACCGCAGTTGAGCTGCTAAAATTACGGGCTTGTTGTGATTAGCTAGGAAATTCGTACCTTTGTACGGCCATCAACAACTTTGTTCAAGTTTATTAATACCTTTCCGAAGTTGTGATTAGCTAGGAAATTCGTACCTTTGTACGGCCATCAACAACGTTTTTGTGCCATGTCTTTGGCAGTATTAGTTGTGATTAGCTAGGAAATTCGTACCTTTGTACGGCCATCAACAACCGGCTCTCCACATTCATCATCCTTCATCTGTTGTGATTAGCTAGGAAATTCGTACCTTTGTACGGCCATCAACAACGCACCAAATTTAAGAAATAAGAATTAGATGGTTGTGATTAGCTAGGAAATTCGTACCTTTGTACGGCCATCAACAACTCCCACTCAACAACAATTAACGATTATGACGTTGTGATTAGCTAGGAAATTCGTACCTTTGTACGGCCATCAACAACAGGGCGACACAACGAGCGTGCCGACGGTGGTTGTGATTAGCTAGGAAATTCGTACCTTTGTACGGCCATCAACAACGAGAATGGGTATTACTTGGCGTTTAGTGGAGTTGTGATTAGCTAGGAAATTCGTACCTTTGTACGGCCATCAACAACTGCTGCCATCGCCAAGTACGACCCCGAAGTTGTGATTAGCTAGGAAATTCGTACCTTTGTACGGCCATCAACAACGGCATGATGGAGTTTAGCGGTGCAGAAATCGTTGTGATTAGCTAGGAAATTCGTACCTTTGTACGGCCATCAACAACTTGACACAGGCTGCGGAGGATGCTATTATAGTTGTGATTAGCTAGGAAATTCGTACCTTTGTACGGCCATCAACAACAGTATTTTTGTTTTGTTATTAAATTTGCTGTTGTGATTAGCTAGGAAATTCGTACCTTTGTACGGCCATCAACAACTTTCCCGCTAAACAACAATTAAATTATGACGTTGTGATTAGCTAGGAAATTCGTACCTTTGTACGGCCATCAACAACTCCTTGACGTTAGATACCTTCTGGCACTCAGTTGTGATTAGCTAGGAAATTCGTACCTTTGTACGGCCATCAACAACTACACGGGCGCGAACAGCAGCGACCAAGCTGTTGTGATTAGCTAGGAAATTCGTACCTTTGTACGGCCATCAACAACAGGAGGTAACGTAATTATTATCGGTGACGGTTGTGATTAGCTAGGAAATTCGTACCTTTGTACGGCCATCAACAACTATCAGGAGCAGTAAATGATAGGCAAGGATGTTGTGATTAGCTAGGAAATTCGTACCTTTGTACGGCCATCAACAACATTGGCCATCTGGGTAGTTGTGAAACCGCGGTTGTGATTAGCTAGGAAATTCGTACCTTTGTACGGCCATCAACAACATACTATTTAAAATGAAAGAAAAAGCCTAGTTGTGATTAGCTAGGAAATTCGTACCTTTGTACGGCCATCAACAACCGTGGAGCGTAACCAAAAGCAGTACTATCGTTGTGATTAGCTAGGAAATTCGTACCTTTGTACGGCCATCAACAACTCAAGATAGAAGCAACGCATCTCAGCCCGGTTGTGATTAGCTAGGAAATTCGTACCTTTGTACGGCCATCAACAACAAATTTGCGTGGGCCTATTACTGACACTGTGTTGTGATAAGCTAGGAAATTCGTACCTTTGTACGGCCATCAACAACTACGATGACAATGACGAGCTGGGTGAACTGGTTGTGATTAGCTAGGAAATTCGTACCTTTGTACGGCCATCAACAACCCCTAATCTATACTATTATAGGAACTAATAGTTGTGATTAGCTAGGAAATTCGTACCTTTGTACGGCCATCAACAACGAAACCTGCATGTCATTATACAGCCAGGGGGTTGTGATTAGCTAGGAAATTCGTACCTTTGTACGGCCATCAACAACATTTATCTAATCATTATTTATTCTATTATCGTTGTGATTAGCTAGGAAATTCGTACCTTTGTACGGCCATCAACAACTCGAATACTTGAATATATTGATATTCAATGGTATAAGGATGGTGATAGAAATGAGAAAAGTTGTTGAGGATAAAGGGGATGTTATCGCGGTTGCGCGAAATGTCCCCTTTGTTTTGTTAATGAGGGTTGCTGGTTAGCTCTTGATAGCCTATGATACATTAGAATAATTCGAGTTGCTGATAAGGAGCGTTAGGGCGCTTTTCTTTCTGGCAGAAGAAAATTTTTATGTCGGCGAATTGCTTGTCGGTGATACATAGTATGCCTACATTGCCTTTCTCGGGCAAGATGGATTGTACCCGTCTGATATGCACATTGGCATTGTCCATGCTGGCGCAATGCCGTACATAGATAGAGAACTGAAACATGGTGAAACCGTCGGCCATGATTTCTTTGCGGAATTGTGCGGCTATTTTCCTGTCTTTCTTAGTGTCGGTTGGCAGATCGTATAAGACTAATACCCACATAATCTGATATTCGTTGAGGCGGTCAAGGCTCATGGGAAGTATGGATAGGCGATTCTGCGCGCCTCGCCGTTGAAGCATTTGGCCAGACTTGCAGTAGTCTGGGAAACTGCTATCATAAGGGGGCTACGCTTGTTGGAGATTTTGACATCAAGTACGGGTATTTGGAGTAAGTCGCGTTTCATCTCGGTGGTTAGCGTGCTGAGGTCATCGTACTTGGCCATCATACAGATAACCGCCTGGTCTACAAAGGGACGGTATGGCTCCATGATGTCATCGGCCAGGCAGAAGTCGTTGTACTTGTTGTGATGGAAGATACCATATACGGGCAGCAACCCACTGGCTACCAACGCACGGGCCACTACGGCGCGCAGAATGGCATAGCCATAGTTGAGCAGGTTGTTCGGCGGATCCTCCTCTTGGCCCCGTACAAAGTCTGGAATGTCTGGAAACAGATTGCGCCAGTAATATACGGCAGCTTGGGCCTCGCAATTGTCGGTATCGCCACTCTTTACCTCGCTGGACAGGCGGCGGAGCGTCTTGGCCTGGCGGTGGATAATTTGCTCTAATAGCGTGGCCTGATTGTCTATTTTGGCCTTGATGGTTTGCTGCCATAGCTGTTTCTTTAGTGGAAGCGAGGCCTCAATCTGTTTGCGGAACCTCTCGTTCTGAGTGTTGTTACCCTGCAACGGGAGTAGCAACCCGGTAGGCATGCGCTTGTCGTTACAGGTGATGAGGGCGACGGTGTTGTCGAGCAGGGCGGCTATTACGGCCTGGGTAATGGTTATCTGCTTGTGGTCCAAGATGACCACCCCGATGTCTTCTATGGGGATGGTTTTTATGGCCGACTGCTTGATAATATCAGGCAAGTCCTTGCTTTCCCCCACTTCAGGCAGACGGACAACCAGTTGCTTGTTGGCGAGTGACAGATAGGCCGGATTACCAAAATATAATGTCTTCTTTATCATTGGTAGCTTTCCTTATTTGTGGATTTTAACGATATGGCCGAGGCGGTTGACGGTGATTTTTACACAACATTGCTTGATACTAATGCCATTAACGTTCTGAATTTTATTTAGGGAACCAAACTCACTCCCTTTGCTTATAACCGTAGCAACATTACAAGGAATAAAGAATACCTCGTTGCCGGTAAACGACACCATCTTATATATATTCTCCCCATTGTCCAGGTCTGGCAAGACGACTAAGTCATTGGGCGAAAGGACGAATAGCAGATGGTCGCCATTCTCGTTTGTGGAACTGGCTACGGGCTCGCCCTGCTTCTTTCGTTCAACAGCTATGTTCAGCGGAATACTTTCGTATGTGCGCTCACCATTCTCGTTGGTATAGATGGCGAAGAACAGATTGGTACCTTTGTCGGCTTCTACATATTTGTGGCGTTTAGCTCCATTGTTACCTATGCGGAATTTCATGCCGAGCGTTTCCGTCTTGCGGACATGATAGATGGGCTTATGGTCTTTGCCACCATTAAGAACCTTGATGTCGCGATTCATTTCTTCGATGCCCTCGGGCGAGAAAGCCAAGTCTGGCCGGTCTTTGCCGCAGTCCTTGTATCTGTCTAAATGGGCCAGCATAATCTTCTGGATGCCAGTGTCGGATATTTTGCCAATGTTAGCCCTGTTAAAAGAGCCGTCGATGGCTACCCGAGTGGCCGACATGGGCTTCTTGCCGTCATCGGTATGGTAGTATATCTTGACCTTGCTCACATCCTTGCCCTTTCCATCTTCGGTCTTGAAGTTGCGGGTTTTGTAATATCTGTAGATGGCTTGTGGGTTGAAGTTGTTGCTGTAAGAGACGATGACCCTGGCAAGGTCGGCTTTAATCTCTTTGTCCACAATGGCTTGCCGGTTGCTAAGGGCTTCCTTGAAACTGACTTCTTTTTGGTAGCAGAGGTTGACGCGCCCAGAAGCAGTCGCCGTGTGCAGCGACTTGCGTATGGCCCACTGGTCGCCTTTGGTCTGCCTGCTAACCACTTTCTGGCCATTCTCGTAATGCGTATAGCGATTGCTGGAGCGGGTGATGATGCGCAAGTTCTGCTTAAAACTTATGATGATGCCTTGCAGCTGTGCGGCCGTGTCCTGTGTGAATGTGTCCCATGGCTTCTTGATACGCCATACATAGTTGCCGTGCTCATCGGTTTTCACTTTCTGGCAAACGGCATGCTTTATGTCCTGCCGTTCTTCCTCTGGGGCGGCGGCATTGGCATGACTGAGATAGTTGATGATATTGCGGCTGGTACAGGCTATGACGATGGCATCCATGGCATGGTGGCGGTGGTCCAGGCGCTTCTTGCTAAATCCGGCCGAGATGTCCAGGGGTACGTTGATTTGGAAATAGCGTTTGCCCTCATGGTTCACCTCTTGCCCGTAGTTCTGTGTGTGGGTCTTCTCGTTAAGCCGCATGAAGCGTGGGGCTATGAGGCCGTTCCATACATCGTTGAGTCCCCAGTCCTTCTTCAGCCGGTCGGTGATGGAACCATTGGTGGCGATGACGCGCTTAGCCGTAGCCTCCTGCTCGCCCTCCTGGCGTACCAGGCAAGAAAGGATGCTCAGTATCTTCTTGCTCATATAGCGGCTGTCGTTGAGTTGGCGTTGGGTAAAACCATTGGGAATTTCGCTGAGTAGCAGTTTCTTCTTCTTGGCAGGGCTGTGCCGGTAGTGCCTGTCTACAAAGTCCTCGTATTGTTTCCTGTCCAGCACATGTATGTCCTTGCCCATATTGCCCTTGACGATGCTGCCGCCCCGCTGGCAGATGTACTCGTAGGCCAGCATGTTGCCCTTGTCCTTGTTAACCTCGCTCTCGCAGATAACCTTGTTGGTAAAAGAATCGTCGAAGTAACGCGACTGGGGGATGACGTGCTCTATCTCGTAGTCGGCGGTAAACAGGCGGCTCAGGGGGATGGGTTGCCCCGTATAGGGCGACTTGTACTTCTGCTCGAGCCACATCTTGTACTTCAGAATGTCATTATGGCTTACGTGGCTCGATTTGGAAGAAGAACCGAGTTCCTTGATGATTTTATCAATGTCGTCACTACGCTCTATGCCGGTATCGTTGAGTACTCCGTCCTCGTATATCTTGAGCAGTTCCTGCTGACTGGGCGAGTAGGGGCGTACGTTCTCTATCTGACAGTCTGGGCTGGCAAACTCTTGTAACAGCGTGCGTATGCGCAGATTGGTGTGCTCGTTTGCTAAGATGGTGTCGGTGGTGCGCGCCCTACTTTTGGCATCTTGCTTTAGGTCGCGCCCCATCTCTACGTGTACCTCGTCTATCTGGCCGTAGGCACGCCATATATCGCGTACTACGCGCAGCGTTTCGCTGATTACCATCTCTACTATCGGATTGCGCAGTGAGTGGTGGCCGAGCTGGGTGCGCAGATAGGCGTCTATGTCCTCGGGCTTTTCCCAGCGGGTAGTGTCGGTGGCTTCAGAGTGGCGCCCGTATACGGCGTAGCCGGCTTGCCAGGTGGGCAGGCCCTGAAAATCGGAGAGGCAGCGGCAGCCGCTCAATTTCTTGCGCGTCGTGGTTGTAATGCTGTCATCGGCTTCGCCGTCTATGAGGTGGTCTATGCGCTGGCGGGTACGTGGGTCTATGGTTTCTTCGCTCCAGCGGTGTCCCTGGCGCATCAGGGGCAACAGGCGCTTGATGGCTTTCTCCGAATAAGCACCGTAGTTGTTGCTGTCGGGTGCGTAGTCCTTGAAAGCGTTGACAAAACTTCCCTGGGGCAGTTGGTGGGCCTCGGCAAAATGGCTTAGTGCCTTCTGGCACATGATGGGGTCGTCTACCGAGTAGAGAATGTGCCACAGGTGAATAACCTCCTGAGCTCCGAGCGCATGGCCGCCTATCTTCTTAAGCCGGCTGTTAATCTCGTGCGTGGTGGGGCAGCAGGGGTAACTCTTGCCCGGGTCGTCTACATAGTTCCAGCGGTACTCGGTGCGGTCTTTTCCTAAGCCGATGTCCTTTAGCAGTTGGTCTTGCTTGATGTCTTTTCGGTCGGAGAGTTGGTCGAATAGTCGGGCTGCGTCTTCGGGCGACTGCAGCAACTGGCTGGTCACGTCGCGGTCGGTCACCATCTTGCCGTCTACCTCATCCTGTCGCTTGTAGATGCGTAGGTTGTTGACAAACTGCCAGAGCCTGAACTCCTCGTACAGAGGGTGCGACTTGGGGATGCACTTGATGGGGCGCTTTTGCCATTCGCCGTTGGCATCGCGGTAGCGGTAAGTCTCTAACGGACAGTTGGCTATGAGGCTCTTCTTGCTTTTCAGCGGACGCTGGTAGAAGATGATGTCGTCTATGATGAACCGTGTAAAGTCGGTCTCTCGGAGCGAGTCGCGGTGGCTCTCGTTGCTGCGGTACAACTCCTGTATGCAGGCTTGCAGCATCTGTGGGTCGGTCAGCTCGGGTATGTATTCTTGCTGTTTGGTCAGTATTTTTTCCAGCTCATCCTTATAGTAATGCCGTTCTATGGTGCGTATCAGCTGGCCTTTTACTTTGACCGACGGGTCGCGGAGCAGATGGGCGTATATGTAGCTGCCCACGGTGAGGCCGCTGTTCTCCAGGTCGTGCTCGGTGCGTTTTTTGATGAGTGTCCAGTCGTCCTCCTTGGGCTGGCGTATGCTTATCATCGGCTGGCCTTCTTTGTCCTTTTTTATATTGCCCTCCTTGTCCAGGGTGGTGGTCACTATGGCTCCTATCTGCTGGTCTAACAGGTCGGGCATGGTTGGGGCCGACACCTTGCGTACTCCCCCGTTGTCATAGATTATCTTGTACCACTTGTTTCCCCGTTTCTTGCGGTCTTCGTCCTCTTCTTCTATGTGCGTCACGGTCAGCAGCTGGTATTCTACCCTTTTTCCTTTCTCCGTCGGTTCAGTAGCGGCCTCGTCGGCCATGCCGCGTAGCTGGTAGTAGCCTCGCTTAGAGTTGAAGTTCAGTATTATCCAGGCCAGCTCTTCCTTGCTGACAGGCTGTGTCAACGCTTTCTGGCGTAGGTAGTATATCGTCCAGTCGTAGGGCACTTTGCGGTTGTTGCTTACCAGGTCGGCCTGATGTCGCTGGAAATCAGTTATCATCTCGCCAAACGAGTCCATGAAGCGGAAATGGCTTTTACCATCCTCTCCTATATAATAAGGTAGCAGGGGCTCGCCGTGATTTTTGAATTGGCCGGGATGCTGGTCGAAGTCTATCTGCTCGGCGAATGACTTGGGCAGAAATCCCATCACATGGAGTACTCGCAGCAGTCGCTCGCGGCGTAGTGTGGCGCGGGCGATAAGCCGTCGTGTGCTTCTGAAGTCAGTCCGTGTGGCCGCGGCCGATTTCAGGTTGCCCTTTTCGTAGTCGCCTATCGTGGCGGCGTCCATAGGGATAATACGGCTGCCGGCGTCGATGATGGTGTTACGCTCGTTGTCTATTACGGCCCAGCCTATGCTGTTGGTGCCTAAGTCTAATCCTAAGATATGTCCCATAGGGTCGGTTGTTAGATATCAGTGTTTAAGTTTGTGATGGTATGGCTGTCAGCCGTGTGCCCTTGCTACCGTTGTGTCAAGGCCTGTCTTCTGCGAAGAGTGTGCAGGCCGAGCGCCAGTAGTTTGCTCGGGGAGCAATGCGCTTTCTGTATTCTGTAAGAACAGTACCGTTTGGGCACCGTGAGTTTGCTCTGATAGCCAAGGCGATGCCTATTTTTTGCAAAAATAGCGATTTTCTTTAAAATATTGACTGAAGTTCAGGAAAAAATCTTAACTTTGCCCATATTTCTAGCTAATCACAATAAGGATTATTCCGTTGTGAAAACTTTTTGGGCGGGGGAACTCGCCCATTTTTGTGTTTGCCTATCTGTAGGGCGCGCCTGCTACGGCCTTTGCCACTTCTCCTATATTTCTGCTGCTGGTCTTTGTGTGTCTAATGGCCGTCATTAGCACGCTGGGAGCTGTCTTTAGCATCGTGGAGACCGGTTTCTCTGTTTCCCGCAGCCGTCTTTGTGATGCCGGGAGTTTCCGTCAGCGCGCAGAATACGGCCATGGGTCTGCCGCGGTCGGCCGCTATGAGGCGGGCGTAGGTACTTCCATTCCTCACGTTCTTTCACCCCAATTTCTCCGCATCCTCCTACCCATCGTTCGTCCCCATTCATCCCATCGCTGCTCTCCGGGGCGCTATATATAATAAGGTGTACGCCTCCAGTGATCTCTTTTCGGCTTGATATATGTCAAGAGCCGAAGATTTCCCTTAACTTTTTTTGCAAAACATTTGGTTAGTGTGCGGAAAAGCTATACCTTTGCATCCGCTTTCGAGAACGAAACACTTCTCAAGCGCATAGGAAAGAGTTCTTTGACAGATTTAAGATATAACAGAAGAGTAGTAGTAC
>JALEKD010000052.1 GCA_022769285.1 Prevotella sp. | reverse complement strand
GCTACTGAGCGGCGACATGTAGAAGGAAAAGGAAACTATAGTTTCGCCTATGCCTACAACGACAATAACCAGTTGGCAAAGACCACCTACCCAGGTGGTTTGGAGGTGACCTACCAGTACGATAAGTACGGGTACAAGGCGCAGTCGGCAGTCGGTGACAAGGTTATCTATAAGATGGAGGGCACGGACGGACTGGTAAGTAGCTCCTCCTTCTTAGGGAAACTTACCGCCACGCGTACCTTGGACAGCCGGGGATATGAGAGTAGCCGTCGGGTAGCCAACGGGAATACGGTATTGTCCAGCTTCAGCGAGACCTACGACGGGGCTACGGGTAACCTGCTGTCGAGCGAGAGATACCAAAGAAATCCCCAAACCTATGTCTACGATGACCAGGACCGGCTTGTTTCTGTGAAAGTTGGAGATTATGTCATATTGGATAAAATCGACTATGCTCCCAACGGCAACATCCTTTTTAAGCAGGGCGTGGGCAACTACTCGTATGACGAGAACGTGCGCCCTCATGCCGTCACGGAAGTGGAGAATGTCAAAGGGGATATTCCAGGTGAAGCGTTGAACACCACTTTTAATGACTTAGGGAAGAGAGGATACGGGCAAAAACCTCTGGATGGATTTTGTCTATGGGCCTGACCAACAACGGTGGTACACAGAGTTGCTGTCCGGTGACACGATTACAAGAAGCACCGTCTACGTCGGTAACTATGAAAAGATAACCGAAGACGGGAAAAAAGGTGGCAATGCTGCCGATTGTAAAAAAAACGGCGCTATGCACCCTTATCTCAGTTTTTATGCTTACCTTTGCCGTAGACTGATGGGGAACGGGCTGCCCTGTGGCGGTCAGCGGTTACCATCGGGCTGTGGGAGCCTGTGCCGTCCGGCAGGGCTGTCCCCATATTCACCATGCTACAGAGCAGAAGAATGAAAAAGATTATTTATAACAAGTTTGACAAGAACCTGATTACCGCTATGCCCGTGGTGTCGTTCCCCGGGCGCATTATCACCATCATGACGCCTGGCGAGGCCGACCGGGCTGTCGACTATCTGCTGTCGCATACCATCTTGGGCGTAGACACCGAGACCCGACCCGCATTTAAGAAGGGCCAAAACTACAAGGTGGCTCTGCTGCAGGTATCTACTTACGATACCTGTTTTCTGTTTCGCCTTAATTATATTGGTGTTACTCCGGCCATTATCCGGCTGCTTGAGAACCGCACTGTGCCCATGGTGGGGCTTTCACTCAACAACGACCTGCTTTCGCTCCACCATCGCGCCGAGTTTACTCCTGGTGCTTTCATCGACCTACAGGACGAGGTGGGCCGCATAGGTATCGAGGACATGTCGCTCCAGAAACTCTACGCCAACCTGTTCCATCAGAAGATTAGTAAGCGCCAGCGCCTCACCAACTGGGAGGCCGACGTGCTGACCGACCGCCAGCGTATGTACGCTGCCACGGATGCCTGGACCTGCATCAATCTCTATGACGAGCTTTGCCGCCTGTCGCGTACGGGCGACTACGAACTGGTCATCGCCCCTGAACCTGAGCCCACGCCCCGTGCTAACACTAAAAAGACAGAACAATGACAATATACCGTACCGTAACACTCAAGCGGGGCAAGGAAGAAAGCCTCCGCCGTTTTCATCCATGGATTTTCTCGGGCGCCATCAGTCATATCGACGAGGGAGTAGCCGAGGGCGATGTAGTGAATGTCTGTGCTTCCACGGGAGAGTTCCTGGCGGTGGGCCATTACCAGATAGGCTCCATCGCCGTACGCGTCCTGTCGTTCAGAGAGGTGCCCATTGATGCTGCATTCTGGGAGAGCCGGCTGGAGTCGGCCTTGCAGATGCGCATAGCCATCGGCATAGCCGACAATCCCGATAACAATACCTACCGGCTGGTTCACGGCGAGGGCGACAATCTGCCTGGGCTGGTCATAGACTGCTACGGGGCTACGGCTGTCATGCAGGCCCACAGCGTGGGCATGCACGTATGTCGCCACGAGGTGTGCCAGGCGCTTCTCCATGTTATGGGCCACCGTATAGCCAATGTGTACTACAAGAGCGAAACCACGCTGCCCTACAAAGCCGACCTGCGCCAGGAGAACGGTTTTATCTATGGGGGCAGCGATGACAATACGGCTGTGGAAAACGGTCTCAAGTTTCATGTCGACTGGCTCAAGGGTCAGAAGACGGGCTTTTTCGTAGACCAGCGCGAGAACCGGCTACTCTTAGAGCACTATGCCCGCGGCCGAAACGTACTCAATATGTTCTGCTACACGGGCGGCTTCTCGGTATATGCCATGCGGGGTGGTGCCCAGTCGGTCCACTCGGTAGACAGCAGCGCCAAGGCCATCGAACTGACCAATCTCAATGTGGCCCTGAACTTCCCCGGCGACAGCCGCCACGAGGCTTACTGCGACGATGCGTTCAAGTATCTCGATGCCCATGATGACAAGTACGACCTCATCATACTTGACCCGCCTGCCTTTGCCAAGCACCGCGCTGCCCTCCACAATGCGCTCAAGGGCTACACTCGCCTTAACGTCAAAGGCTTCGAGCGCATCAAGCATGGTGGCATCCTGTTTACCTTCAGCTGCTCGCAGGTGGTTACCAAGGACCATTTCCGCAACGCTGTCTTTACCGCTGCTGCCCAGGCTGGCCGCAAGGTGCGTATCCTGCACCAGCTCCATCAGCCGGCCGACCACCCCATCAACATCTATCACCCCGAGGGCGAATATCTCAAGGGACTGGTGCTCTATGTTGAGTGATAGCGTACAGCAGTTCATCGCCCGCCATGGGCTTATGGCCCGCACGGACCGCCATATCGTGGCCCTGTCTGGCGGGGCCGACAGCGTGTGCCTGCTGTTGGTGCTTCACGAACTGGGCTATACCGTCGATGCCGCCCATTGCAACTTTCATCTGCGTGGCGACGAGGCCGACCGCGATGAGCAGTTCTGCGTCAGCCTGTGCGACTGCTACGGCATAACCCTTCACCGTGCCCACTTTGACACCCATGCCTATGCTGCTGCCCACAAGGTGAGTATCGAGATGGCCGCACGCGACCTCAGATATACTTATTTTGAACAGCTTCGCCGCGACATCGGCGCCGCCACCATCTGTGTGGCCCATCACCGCGAGGACAGCGTCGAGACCGTGCTTCTCAATCTGCTCCGTGGCACTGGTATCGACGGCCTTACGGGCATAGCTCCCCGTCACGGCCACGTGGTTCGCCCCCTCTTAGGCGTAAGCCGACAGGACATCCTCGGCTATCTCCGCGACCATGGGCAGAACTATGTAACCGATAGTACCAACCTGAAAAACGATGTAAAGCGCAACAAGATACGGCTGAATGTCATCCCCCTGCTCCAGACCATCAACCCCTCAGTCATAGACTCCATTTACCAGACTTCCCAACGCCTCGCCGAGGTGGCCCGGGTGGCCAACAGCCAGGCCCTGCATGCCCCCTACGAGGGCCAGAGGTTGCCCATAGACCGCCTGCGCCGCGAGCCCAGTGCTGAGTACATGCTCTGGCACCGCCTGCGTGGCTTAGGGTTCACCCCGGCACAGGTCGAGGACATGGCCGCCAGCCTCGACGCGCAGAGCGGCATGGAGTGGCGGTCGGCCTCGCATGTCGTGGTGCGCGACCGCGACGCCTTTGTCATTGCCGTACAGCCTGCCACACAGCCCACGCCCCTGGTGGTGCCCGAGCCGGGACTCTACCGTTATGGCGAGCGACTGAAGTTGCGTGTGCAGACGGGAGCTGTTGATAGTGGGTTCGTCCTGTCGCGTACCGCCATGTGTGCCACGCTCGACGCCGCCTCCATAGCGTGGCCGCTCACTCTGCGCAGGACGAAGCAGGGCGACCGCTTCGTGCCATTGGGCATGACGGGTTCTAAACTGGTAAGCGATTATCTTACAGACCGTAAGAAGAATGTGCTGGAGAAGCGCGCCCAACTGGTAGTGGCCGATGCCACGGGGCGCATCGTGTGGTTGGTGGGCGAGCGGCCCGACAACCGCTGCCGTATAACAGACCATAGCCGCCACTACCTCATGCTCAGCGTGAGCGAAGACGGCTAAGGCCAGTGGGCCGATAGCCTGTGGACTATCGGCCGCAGTATAATTTCTCGTATTGTTTAGCTACCTTGATATAGTCATGGTGCCGGCGTATGTACTCTATACTCTGGCGCTTCAGCGGGGCTATGCGTTCTGGGTGGTTAACCAGTTTTTCGAGCTCCTCATAGACGCTGTCGTACGTGGGCTGTACGTTGACGATGGGACGCAGTTCTTTCTCGCCCAGTATCTCATAGTTTTCGGGCTCGCCGCCCCCTACGCAGATGATGCCATGAGCCATAGCCTCTAAGGGGTTCATAGAGGGAGTGTAGCTGTACAGTTGGTCCAGCAGTACGTCGCTGTCGGCCAGCCGGCTGGTGTATTCGCTGAAGGGGAGGTTCTCGGCCACCGTCAGCTGCATCCTGTCAGGATAGCGGCGGGCCACATCCTGAGCGGCGCGGAGCATGATGTCGGTACCCTTGTACGCCGAGCGCTCGCGGTTGATGCCGATAAACACGCGCAGGCGGTCGTGGGTACTTACGGGCTGGTCATCGCGGCAGTGTATGGGGTAGGGTATAAATGTGGTCTTGTCGGCAAAGAGCGGGTGGTAGCACGTCCAGTACTCGTACAGGCCGGCTATAATGCCCTGGCACTCGCGAGCCATGAGCTGGTTAAGTCGGCCTTTGGCGGTGTCTATCCAGTCCTTGATGTAGACCTCGGCCTCGGGCCCGGTGCGCAGGGTGTGGCCGAAGTTGAAGTCGCTGTACCGCAGGGGCATACGGGTAATGTTTTCGTGAACCCAGTAGTAGTCCATGCCATAGGCACCTAAGAAGAGCTGGCCGTTGTGGCGCTTCAGGTACTGGTAGATAGGCTCTACACGCTCGGCCCGCAGTTCTAAGAACATAGGGTTGATAAACTGGACCACGTCGTAGCCGCGTAGCAGAGGCAGGCGGGCGTAGAGCTGGGCCATATACCACATGCCGCCGAGGTGTCCAGGTCGGCGCACCAGCGAGATATCGCGCGGGTAGTCCTTCCAGAAGTCGCCGTTAGACACTACCGTCACCTGGTGGCCCTGCTTGCGCAGTCCCTCGGCCAGTGTCCAGTGTACATTGCTGTACTCGCCCATCAGTAATACTCTCATAAGCCTCTTTATCTTATCGTGTGGAGCAGTAATGTTCTGCCTATGCCCGACTGGACCATGCGGCGGAAGAGTTGGTACTTGCGGGTGTAATGCCTGTCAGGCAGGGGGTACAGCCCGAGCTGCCCCAGGGCCTCGGTGGCATCGTTCAGGCGCTGGCGGCTGTGCGTCAGGCGGATGGTGTTGTACAGGTAGTCCATGCAGAGCTGGGCTATACGGCGGCCGAGGGCCACGCGCTCCTGCCCGGGCAGCGTCTGGGCCAACTGCTGCAGGCGGCCTATGATGCCGAGGGTGTCGGCCAGCCGCTTGTCTATATGGTTGGGGGTGATGTCGTGTACGATAGAGTTGTCGCGCTTACGGTAGTAGTACGCCTTGGCATCGGTACAGTACAGGCGCTCAGCGCGGAGGAGCAGGAGGGGTGTAAACTCCTCGTCCTCGTGCAGGATGCCGGGCGTGAAGCGTAGGCTGCCTAAGAGCTGACGGCTGAAGATATACCCGCAGGCCGTGCCCCGTATGTTCTGGTTGTGCATGTAGGTGGCGCCGTCCATGGGGCCCTCGAAGGAGTAAGGGGTGGTGGCATCAGGATGGTCGCTGAGTCGAAAGGTGACCACGTCGGGCTGATGGTAGCGCACTATGTCTAAGCAGTGTTCGTAAGGGGCCTGTACCAGGCTGTCGTCGCCATCGACAAACTGGATGTACTGGCCCGTGGCCACCTGTAGCCCCATGTTGCGGGCACTCGACAGGCCGCGGTTTGGCTGCCGCAGATAGATTATCTCGTCCTTCAGCGAGTCTATGTCGGTGAGGGCCGGTATGGCCGACCCATCGTCGATGACTATGATTTCGCGCTCGTGCGGCAAGAGTATCAGCATGCGTATGGAGGCTATACACGCGTTGAGCATATCGGCTGGCAGGTCGTAGCAGGTAATGATAAAACTGATCAGTGGTGTCGGGTTATCCATAGGTGTATCTTGCATAAGAGTTTGAGTCCTAATAATCGGTGGGCTAATAACTTGGGTGTCTGCCAGTAGGGCATCTGTGGCAACTGGGGCACGCGGCCCGTGGCGTGGTGTACATCGAGCGCTATGTTGAGCACATGGGCACAGTAGTCGGCGTTGCTCACCAGGGGCAGGATGTGGCAATGGCCCTCTAACAGGTTGGCCAGGTCGTGCCCGGATGCCTGGTGGGTTATGCCGTTGGGGTTGTCGTAGTAGTGGTAGCCCATAATGGTGGTGGTGCCGATGACATGGCACTGTTGGAGCAGGCTGGGAATGGTGAGGACATCCTCGAACGTATGGCCCAGGGGAAACCTGATGTGGTCGAAGAGCGTGCGGCGGTACAGCTTGTTCCAGGCATAGGTGTGGGTGTAGCCGCGGGTGGCTGTCCAGTACTGTCGCCAGTCGGTATAGGCCCCGTCGGTCAGGGGTAGGGTGTGGGCACGGGCGGTGCCGTAGTGTATGGTGGCCTGAAACTCGGTCAGGTCGTATTCCGGGTGAGCCTTTAGCAGTTCCATCAGCTTGGGCAGGGCAGTAGGAGCCATGGTGTCGTCGCTGTCTATAAAGGCCAAGTACTGCCCCCGCGACCGCTCGATACCCGTGTTGCGGGCACCGCTGAGCCCCTGGTTGGCCTGGTGTATCACGCAGATACGGCTGTCGCGCCCGGCCCATTCGTCGCATAGCTGTGGGCATACATCAGGCGAGCCGTCGTCAACCAGGATTATCTCGCTGTTGCCGGCCTGAGCCAGTACGCTCTCTATGCAACGGTCGAGCGTGTCGGCTGTCCTGTAAACGGGGATGATGATAGACAGTAGCATGGTTACGAGATGCAAAGTTACTGAAAATGGCTAATTTTTAGGCCCTGATGGTAAATTTTTTCACTAAGACCAGCATTTTGTGGGCTATTTTGAGTAACTTTGCAGCCATAAACACAGGGGTACTTGCTCAACCCCCTTTAACAAAACAAGGAAATGGATAAAAATAGACAGAACGTGAGTATGCTGTTTATGCTTTTCGGCATACTCTTCTGCGTTTGCCTGATTGCGTCAAACGTGTTTGCGACAAAGCAGATTGCCATGGGCCAGTTCAGCGTTACCGGCGGACTGCTCGTATTCCCCATTAGTTATATTATTAATGACTGCGTGTGCGAGGTGTGGGGCTACCGTAAGGTGAGGTTACTCATCTGGGTGGGCTTTGCCATGAATTTCTTCTTCACGCTGGTCGGGGCACTGGCAGACTGGATTCCGGGCGCTCCCTACTGGACCAATGACACCGGTTTTCATGCCATCTTCGGACTGGCGCCCCGTGTGGCTGCAGCCTCGTTTGCCGCCTTTCTCGCAGGGTCCTTTGCCAATGCCTACGTGATGAGCCGCATGAAGATAAAGTCCAGCGGTAAGCGCTTCTCGCTGCGTGCCATACTGAGCACGGTGGCTGGCGAGAGTGCCGACTCGCTCATCTTTTTCCCTCTGGCTTTCTGGGGTGTCATACCCCTTGCCGAGATACCCGTGCTGATGTTTTGTCAGGTGGTGCTCAAGACCCTCTACGAGGTGGTGGCCCTGCCGGTAACCATACGGGTGGTGCGCCATGTCAAGGCTGCCGAGGGCGAGGACGTGTACGACAATGGCGTGGACTATAATGTACTGAAAATTTTCAATATTTGATTATGGATAGAACTCACGACGGCCTGAAACAGCTTGGCGCGGCCACCAAGTACGCCACAGACTATGCCCCTGAGGTGCTGGAGACATTCGTTAACAAGCACCCGGGCAACGACTACTGGGTGCGGTTCAACTGCCCGGAATTTACGTCTCTCTGCCCCATCACCGGGCAGCCCGACTTCGCTGAGATACGTATCTCCTACATTCCCGAGGTCAAGATGGTGGAGAGCAAGAGCCTCAAGCTGTATCTGTTTAGCTTTCGCAACCACGGCGACTTCCACGAGGACTGTGTCAATATCATCATGAAAGACCTCATCAGGCTCATGGAGCCTAAGTATATAGAGGTGACAGGGCTGTTTACCCCTCGGGGCGGCATCAGTATCTATCCCTATGCCAACTATGGTAAGCCTGGTACCAAGTACGAGAAGCTGGCCGAACACCGCTTTATGAACCACGACCTGGACAGGTAGCAGCCCGCCAGCCGGGGCTACCCGTATAGGCGACAGACGCCGCATGGAAATGAGCAATCCATGCGGCGTCTGTCGTAGTGGCCGTCGGGGTTATTGGGCTGACGTAGCATCCTTGAGCGCCTTCTTGGCCTGGGTGGCGGCGATGGCCTTGGCGCGCTTGTTGATGTCGTCTATGTTGTTCTTGCGGTAATAGCTGCGCGATATGCCGTCGCTCGATAGCACCAGCGAGTCGCCTTTGAAGTACTCTATGGTACAGGTGTCGTTGGTAAGGTTGGTTACAGTGAGTTTGTTGTCCTTGGTAAACTTGGGGGTACCGCTGGTAATGACCAGCTTGCCGTTCCAGATGTGCCAGGCAGTGAAGAATCCTAATGGGGGATATACCACGGGGCTCTCATCTTCCAGCGATGTCTGCTCGCGCATGTACCCCACGCTCTGGCACGACCACTGCCGCTTCATCCAGAAGCCGTATTCGCGTGGAATAAGATAGGTCTCCTTTATCGAGTCGGGCATATTGCGCATAATGCGGCGCTGCAGCCGCTCGCTCATAGAGTCGTAGTCCTTCAACTTAGGCATCACTATGTAGCACCAGATGCCCTTGAGCTGATCCAGGTCTATCACCATGTCGGCCACCTTGGGATCCTGCTCGTTGACCACCACTCCTATCCAGTCGCCCACCTTGAGCTGGCCCATAATCTTGCCTCGCCGGGTAGCATCGATGATATTGTACTTGATGGGGTCGCTTCCGTCGTTGGGCAAGAGCAACACTACCGAGTCAGTGCATCCGTCGCAGGCCAGGCCGTACACCGTCTTGTCGTCCTTGAGCTTCAGCTCGTCGGTCGAGGCCCCATTGCGCGTAGTCGGGGCCCCAGCCGGACCTCCCTTGCAGGCTGTTATGGTGATGGCCAGTACTGCGAACGCCATGGCCATAACTTTATTTCTTATTATCATATAGTTCTTAGTCTTTATCTTATCTCTTTGCAAAGGTAGTGTAAGTCGGGCGAAATACAAAACAATTAATTGTTTTTATTTCAGAGGCGCAGGCTACCTTCATGGCGGCTGCCATAACGGTAGTGCAAGCCGAAGGTGCTGCAAAGAAAAAGTCGAAGAATCTTTCGGTTTGTAGTATTGAGGCGCCGGTGCTTATATTTTATAAGGTGTACGCCGACACCGTCACCGTGGCCTCTCCAAACTCTGTCCGAAGGCTTAGGACGTAGATGTGGAAGCACGGGATGTGCGTCCGGAACCATAGAACCTACATCCTAAGTCTTCGGATGGAGCTATAGGGAACTTGCAACGTGGCAGGGATGGTCGTCTGTGTGCTGAAAGACTGTCGGTTACATCGTGTTGGTATCGGCTGTTAGTCGGATGAGGACTCCTACTAAGAGGATAGGCTCGTCAGCACGGGCGTTGATGGTTCCGGTACCCGTGGCGATGGTCTGGGCTGCTGGTCTGACAACCCTGTCGGTAGTAATAAAATCCTAAAAAATGCGGGCAATCATCGGGTAATTGATTTTTTTTATCTAATTTTGCAAGTTGAATAACGCTAATGGAATTATAATAATCAGAAATATGAAAAAGAAAATCAAGTTTAGTCTCGTGTACAGAGATATGTGGCAGAGCTCAGGCAAGTTCCAGCCCCGCAAGGATCAGCTGGCCCGTATAGCTCCTGTTATCATCGACATGGGTTGCTTCAGCCGTGTTGAAACTAACGGCGGCGCCTTTGAACAGGTGAACCTGCTGGCTGGCGAGAACCCCAATGAGGCAGTTCGCGCCTTCTGCAAGCCCTTCAACGATGCCGGTATACAGACACACATGCTCGACCGCGGTCTGAACGCCCTGCGTATGTACCCCGTCCCCGATGATGTGCGCGCACTGATGTACAAGGTCAAGGCTAAGCAGGGTACCAACATTACCCGTATCTTCGATGGCCTGAATGACGTGCGCAACATCAAGCCCTCAATCAAGTGGGCCAAGGAAGGCGGCATGATACCCCAGTGCGCGCTGTGTATAACTAACTCGCCAGTACATACGCTCGAATATTACAGCAATATAGCCGATGAGCTGATAGCTGCCGGTGCCGAGGAAATATGCCTGAAGGATATGGCAGGTATCGGCCAGCCCGCCTTCTTGGGCAAGCTGACCAAGATGATCAAGGATAAGCATCCCGAGATCATCATCCAGTATCACGGACACTCAGGCCCCGGCCTGTCGATGGCCAGCATACTCGAGGTGTGCAACAATGGCGCCGACATCATAGACACGGCCATCGAGCCACTGGCCTGGGGCAAGGTACACCCAGATGTTATCTCGGTAATAAGCATGCTGAAGAACGAGGGATTTGACGTGCCGGAGATAAACATGAGCGCCTACATGCAGGCACGTGCCCTGACACAGGAGTTCATAGACGACTGGCTCGGATACTTCATCAACCCGCAGAACAAGATAATGAGTTCGCTGCTCTTAGGCTGCGGCCTGCCTGGCGGAATGATGGGCAGCATGATGGCCGACCTGGGCGGCATGCGCCAAACCATCAACAATATCCGCAAGAAGAAGGGCGAGCCCGAGCTGTCTATGGACGACCTGCTCATCAAGCTCTTCGACGAGGTAGAGTACGTGTGGCCACGTGTGGGATACCCACCCCTGGTTACCCCGTTCAGCCAGTACACCAAGAACATAGCCCTGATGAACCTGCTTACACTCGAGCAGGGTAAGGGACGCTTCGTGATGATGGACGAGGCCATGTGGGGCATGATACTGGGTAAGAGTGGTAAGATACCTGGTACCATAGCTCCCGAGTTGGTAGAACTGGCCAAGAAGCAGGGCCGCGAGTTTACCGATGTCGACGCCCACACGCTGCTTACCGATGCTCTTGATGACTTCCGCAAGGAGATGGACGAGAATGGCTGGGACTACGGACAGGACGATGAGGAACTCTTCGAACTGGCCATGCACCCCGAGCAGTACCGCAACTACCGTAGCGGTCAGGCTAAGAAGAATTTCCTCGCTGATCTGCAGAAAGCCAAGGACGCTAAGCTCGGCGGCCAGCTCAGTGCTGAACAGCTGGCAGCCTTTAAGCATGCCAAGGCCGATGCCATAGTCAGCCCCGTCAAGGGTCAGCTCTTCTGGGAGTTCCAGGGCGATGGCGAGGCCGCTCCTGCTGTCGAGCCGTTTATCGGCAAGGAGTACCAGGAGGGCGATGTGTTCTGCTACATTCAGGCTCCTTGGGGCGAGTTCGTTACTGTGCCTGCCGACCTGGGTGGCAAGCTCGTCGAGATCAATGCCAAGCAAGGCAGCAAGGTCAACAAGGGCGATGTGATAGCTTATATTCAGCGTCCCGGTGCCGATGATTGATGAAATTATAGACAAATATTATCCGGAGCACAACGAGCTCCGTCATATACTTACTGCGCACAGCACGCTCGTTATGAGGCGTGCTGTGCGTATTTGTGATAACCATCCCGAGATGGGTCTCGACCGCCAGTTCGTCATCGAGGCAGCTATGCTTCACGACATAGGTATCGTGCGCTGTTACGCCCCATCCATCTGCTGTATGGGCAGTGAACCCTACATCTGCCATGGCCGTATCGGGGCCGACATGCTGCGTGCCGAGGGCTATCCCCGCCATGCCCGCGTGTGCGAGCGTCACACCGGCGCCGGCCTGGCCCGTCAGGAGATTCTGGCCCAGCATCTGCCGCTTCCTGCCCAGAACTTCCTGCCCGAGACACTCGAAGAGCAGCTCATCTGCTATGCTGACAAATTCTACTCCAAGAGTCACCTGGAACAGGAGAAGAGCTACGAGCAGGCCGAACGCAGTCTGGCCAAGTTTGGGAGTGATGGCGTGGCGCGTTTCCGCGCCTGGAAAAAACTCTTCGAGGAGCGTTAAAAATCGGAAAAATCATACATTATTATATATTAAATAGCTAACTTTGCACTTCTGATGAGAAGTAAGTCGGTTATAGCGTTGCTCTTCCTGGTCGTCATGGTCGTGATGGCCCGTACGGCTATGCCTGTGGGCAAGAAGAAGGCCCGGCAGGTTCAAGCAGACACCATAGCACTCGTCAAGGATACCCTGAAAGGCACGAAAGTACTGCGCGTGGAGCCCGATACCACCAAAATGGACTCGCTGCAGCTTGCCATCTATCGCCACAACAAGGCTGTCGATGACTCGATACGCCTGGACTCCATAAACCGTTCTAAGAAAAATGGCATTGATGCTCCGGTAACCTACTCGGGCGAGGATTCGCTCGTATATGATGCCCGCACCAAGCGCGCCTATATCTATGGCTCGGCCAAAGTGAAGTATGAGAATATGGAGCTTAACAGCGACCGGATAGCCATGAGCATGGACAGCAGCCTGGTACACGCAGTGGGTACCCCGGACTCGATGGAGAAGGGCGGCGTACGCAATAAGCCCGTATTCACCATGGGCGAGACCACTTATGAGAGCGACACCATGTCCTTTAACTTCAAGACCAAGAAGGGATTTATCAATAACGTCACTACTCACCAGGAGGAGGGTTACCTGTCAAGCGAACTGTCCAAGCGCAATGACAACGGGGATATTTATCTGAAGCACGGCCGCTATACTACGTGCGACGCTGAGCACCCTGACTTCTATATCGCCCTCTCTCGCGCCAAGGTGCGTCCTAACAAGGACGTCGTCTTCGGCCCTGCTTATCTCGTGGTGGCCGATGTGCCCCTGCCCCTGGCCATCCCTTATGGCTTCTTCCCCTTTAGTAAGAGCTACTCGTCGGGTTTCATCATGCCCAGTTATGGTGATGAGGCCGACCGCGGTTTCTACCTGCGCGACGGCGGCTACTACTTCGCCATGAGCGACAAGTGGGATCTCAAGTTGCTTGGCGAGGTGTATACCAAGGGCTCGTGGGGGCTCAGTATGGCCACCAATTATCGTAAGCGTTATAGGTATAGTGGCAGTTTCCTGGCCAGTTTCCAGGACACCCGCACGGGCGACAAGGGCATGCCCGATTACCAGCGACAGACCAGCTTCAAGATACAGTGGAGCCATCGGCAGGATGCCAAGGCCAATCCTTTCAGTTCTCTTTCGGCCAGCGTGAACTTCGCCACGAGTAGCTATGAACGCAATAACCTGAACAGCATGTACAACCCGCAGACCATGACGCAGAGTACACGTACCTCGTCGGTCAACTGGAGTACTACGTTCTCCAGCATAGGTATGACGCTGAGCTCTACGGCCAACCTGAACCAGAATATGCGCGACTCGACCATCGCCCTGACGCTGCCGGACCTCAATATCTCGATAAGCAGGTTCTACCCGTTCAGGCGTAAGAACGCGGTGGGCAAGCAGCGCTGGTATGAGAAAATAGCACTGAGCTATACGGGCCAGCTCACCAACTCTATCAACACTAAGGAGGATAAGTTGGCTTCGTCGAACCTTATCAAGGACTGGCGCAACGGTATGCAGCACAGCATCCCCGTCTCGGGCTCCTTTACGCTGTTCAACTACATCAATGTCACCCCTGCCTTCAACTTTACCGACCGTATGTACACCCGCAAGGTAAACCGTTTGTGGAACGAAGAGACCCAGCAGGTGGAGAACGATACTGTCTATGGGTTCCACAATGTCTATAACTGGAATTTCTCTATGAGTGCCAGTACCAAACTTTATGGTTTCTACGTCCCGAGCCGTAAACTGTTTGGCGATAAGATACAGGCCATCCGCCATGTGGTAACTCCACAGGTGAGTTTCAGCTATGCGCCCGATTTCGGGTCGTCGCGTTACGGCTATTATCAGACCTACCAGCGTACCAATGCCGACGGTAGCGTAGACCTGGTCGAGTATTCGCCTTACGAGGGTAGTGCCTTCGGGTTCCCCAGCCGTGGCCGTACGGGTAGCCTGTCCTTTAGCCTGGCTAATAACCTCGAGATGAAGGTGCGCAGCGACAAGGACTCTACGGGTTACAAGAAAATCAGTCTGATTGATAACTTCGGGCTTCAGATGTCGTACAACATGGCGGCCAAAGAGAAGCAGTGGAGCGACCTGGGCATGGATATCCGTCTTAAATGGTGGAAGAGCTACACCTTTAACCTCCACGCCGTGTTTGCCACTTATGCCTACGAGTTGGATAAGAACGGTAAACCCTATGTGGGCAACCATACAGAGTGGGGGCGTGGTCGTTTCGGCCGTTTCCAGGGTATGTCGCAGAATTTCTCGTTCACCCTTACTCCTGAGAAGTTGCGCAAGCTGTTTGGCGGTGACTCCGAAGACGATGAAGACTTCTACAATCGCAAGAATAAGGAAGGCGTGGACACCGATATAGAGAGTAACGTGGACGAAGATATGATAGAGGGCCAGCGCGGTGCCAAGAAAAAGAAAGACACGGGCAAGGCCCAGACCGATGGCGACGGCTACATGCTCTTCTCTATGCCCTGGTCGCTTACTGTGGGCTATGGTATTACGATGAGTGAGAACAGGGACTTGAAGAAGTTCAACTACAACACGATGCGCTATCCCTACAAGTTTACCCAGACCGTTAATCTGAGTGGTAACCTGCGTATCAGCGACGGATGGAATATCAGTTTTTCTTCTGGCTATGATTTTGACAACCACAAGATTAGTATGACCACTGCCTCGCTTCAGCGCGACCTCCATTGCTTCAACATGAGTTGCCAAGTGGTGCTCGCCCCGTACACCAGCTACAACTTCACCTTCCGCTGCAACGCAGCGACGCTTACCGATGCCCTAAAGTACGACAAACGTAGTGGCTACTCTAATGCTGTCCAGTGGTATTGATTGAGCAGTATGTGGCGGCGTGTTTATCTGATTTTGTAAAAAAAACAGCGGTTTCACTTGTTTATATCATTGACAATCATTAATTTTGTCCGGGTATAAACCAAATACTAACTAAAAACCATTTTTTATGCAAAAGAAAACTCTATTCCTCGTAATGACGCTTGGGCTCTTTGTGGCACTTCCGGCATGGAGTGGGCCACGAACATTCGAGCAAGCGCAGAAAATCGCTGAAACGCAGGCAACCCGTCTTGGCTTGACAGTAGACCGTAAGGCTATGGCCCGGGCTAAAGCCATCAACGGGGTTGTTGATGGTGTACGGAAAGTAGCCAACTACTATGTGTTCCCAAACGGTACCGACAAGGGATTTACCATCGTGTCTGGCGATGACAGTATGCCCGACATCGTGGGCTATTCTGCCAGTGGCACCTATGATGAGAGTATGGTGCCTGAGGCTATGACGTATTTCCTAAAGGAGTACAGCAATATGGTCGAGGCTGTAAAGGCAGGCGATGGGAAGGCCCAGCGCACGCTTGAGGAACGTCGGGGCGTGACGGTGGCACCTGCGGTGAGTCCGCTGGTTAACGTACACTGGGGGCAGGGTACTCCCTTTAACAACTTGTGCCCCTACTATGCTACAGGGAAACGCTCTGTGACAGGATGTGTGGCCACGGCCATGGCACAGGTCATGGCTTACTGGAAATACCCTAAAGAGCTGAAAGCCGACATACCCAGCTACGTCACCACTACTAACAATATTAGCGTACGGGGCGAAACTGGTGGGCAAGCCTACGACTGGGACAACATGCGGACTGAGTATAAATCGGCCTATACCACTGCCGAGGCCGATGCAGTGGCCAAGCTGATGTTGCATTGTGGCAAGGCTGTCGAGATGGATTATGGTGCCAGCTCGGGAGCCGTTGTTACCCATAAGAAGCTGGCTACTTATTTTGGCTACGACAAAGATCTTATGCTTACTGTCAGTCGCTCGTCGTTTAGCCTGTCCGAGTGGATTACCCTCATTGACAACGAACTCAAAGCAGGACGCCCCATTCTTTATAGTGGACGGTCTTCGGATGCCGGCCATCTGTTTGTTTGCGACGGAAGCGACGGCGAGGGTCTCTATCATATTAATTGGGGATGGAATGGCAATCAGGACGGCTATTTTGACATCACTATCCTTAATCCTGACAAGGGTGGCATCGGGTCTGGCAATGCCGAGGATGGATATAGTAAGGACTGTATGATGATTATCGGTATGCAGCCGGATAATGGCATTGTCGATGAGCCCCTGGTAAATTTGCCGCTGGTTCAGGCTTACAAGTACAATCGCGATGGCTACAAATCAAGTTTTACTATCACGCAGGGAGTACGCCAGAACGCGTCGGGCTCGTTCCAATTGACAATCGGTGATGCGTTCTTTTCCAATACCGATGACACCTTTAGCGGCAAACTGGCTTACGGTGTCAGTGATGGCAAAGGCGGCTATACTCCGATAGCCCAGATTGACAGCAAAGTACAGCTTGGTGGTCTGTTCTTTACCACCAAAGTCTACTGGAGCCCGGCTCCTGGCACTTATACCATCTATGCCCTTTACTGCGCCAGTGGTGAGAATACCTGGCATAAGTGTGCATACGCCAATGGGCTTGCTCCGTACAAGGTAACCGCAACTGATACCCAGCTCTCCATGACCAAGAGCATGCTGAGCGCTACCCTGAAGCCCGTAGGCGAGTTGCATGCTTATGATGATGGCATATTTGAAGTAACCTTAACCAATGGTGATGAGGATGATTATGTAGGCGAAGTAGCCTTTTGGCTGTCTGACACTGAAGATGAGTCAGCAGGAGAGAAGACCACGACACTTGATATCGTCGTGGGTGCCCACTCGACGATAACCCGTCAGATTACGGTCAGCTCTTTCCAGTTTCTTGGTGAGGGAGATGCTTATGTATGGCTTAGGGACGCATCTGGCGCGACTATCTCGCCCATGCAGAAAGTTACGGTTGGCAAAGCTGCTAAGCCTGTGCTGGTTCTGGCGAGTGTAGAGACTAATGTTACTCCTGGTGAATACGAGACCGAACGGGCCTTCTATGGCACCGATAAGGTAAAGGCACCTAAGGTAAACGATGACTTTGTTCGGGTACGGATGGGCTTTACGAACATAGGTGCCGAGGGCGAGGTCAGGTATTTTATAAGTGCTTCCAACCCTGCCAGTTCCCAGAGGTACTGGAAAGGCTATAAGACGGTTAATGTGCCTAATGATGGAAGTGTTACATATATTGAGGAGACCTGGAGCCCCTCCGAGACGGGATTTGCTTTTATGCAGTGTTCTCTTTCTATGAGTTATATGGATTCTGACGACTCCCCGGTTAGGTTTGTAAGCATGGCCAATTATATGTACAAGCTGGAGCTGGCCGATGGCAGTGGTCGATATTTCCAGGTGCCGGCCAATATGCAGTTTGTATATGTTGCTGGAAAGACCGTGGGTATCGATAATGTTGAGGCTGGACATGGCGTGACGGTAAGAAGCGGCGAGGGCGAGGTCATCATTCTTGCCGACAAGACGGAGGGGATAGCAATATACGGCGTTGATGGCAGAAAGGTAAAGGATGTTGTTGCCCAGGCTGGCATTGCCTTGCATGTAAGCGTGCCGTCTGGTATCTATATCGTCAAGGGCATTAAGGTGTTGGTAAGATAAGTCTTACAGGCTGGTGTCATTAGCAAATGGCCGGCTGGCAACCTTCATAAACAGGCCCGGAGCGGTGACGGTGATGCGTAAGCATTATGCTGTCGTTGCTCCGGGCTTTCAGTTTGTGTGGGGCAACCTATGCCTGGAGCAGGTGCGCTATCGACTCGCTCTCGCCCACTACCCAGAGCACGTCGCCCTGTTCAAAGGGACGCGTGGGAGTTATCATGGTCAAGTTCTGCTGCCCCTCCTCGACACCTACCACCATGCAGTCGTAGTGCTCGCGGATTCCACTGTCTCTGAGCGACTTGCCGATAAAAGGACTACCATGCCTGATAACCATGCGGTGCAACTTCATCTCGCGCTTCTCGATGTCGGTATCCTCGGGTATGAGGCCCTGCGACACATAGGTGCCAAAGGCGTGCAACTGATCATCACTCCCGATGGCCTGCAGGCGGTCGCCGGGGAACACCAGGCAGTCGCCACCCGGAATGTTGATGCGACGGTGACCACGCAGAATGCTGCTGATGTGTATGCCGAAGCGCTGGCGGAGCTGCAGGTCGTTGAGACTCTTGCCGCCCAGCTCAGAGTCGGTGGGGATGTCAAAGTCGGATATGTGGAGATCGCGGTCCAGCAAGTGGCCCTCGTAGAGCGGACGCTTGCGACCCGTAACCTGAGCCTCGATGTCGCGCGAGTGCAGGTTCTGGACGAAGAGGCGCTCCAGGCGGATGCTGCTGCGTTTCAGCTTGCGCGACACTACCATGGCGCAGATAATCACCGCGGCCAACGTGATGACCAACGCATTAGTAAACCGGGCCAGGTAGTTGCAGATGTAGAACAGGAACGCGCCCGCGATGACGATGCGCACCGCTATGGTAAACAGCAGCGGCAGCCGGTTAATGCGGTTGCCCGTCCAGAGGGCTCTGAACTCCTCACTGTGATTGTGCTTCATAATGATGGCCCTCAGGAAGGGCGAGATGAGTGCCACCGTGACCACCCCGCATGCCCCGTTGGCCCACCAGTGGGGCAGTATCTGCCGGGCAAAGGCGAGGGCGAAGGTAAACATAAGCGTGATGACCGCCGTGGACAGCGTGGCGTATATCAGCGTGTTGGCCACCAGCTTGCGGATAAGTGCCTGCCAGTTGGCCGCCTCGGCCGAGGCCGAGTGAGTGGCTATGTTCAGATGGCCCAGCCTGCGCACCCACTTGGTGGGCATGTGGCGCTCCACCCAGGTGTAACAGGGGTCGGCCGCCTTCATCATGTAGGGTGTCAGAAACGTGGTGATGACCGACACGGCTACCACCACTGGATAGAGAAACTCGCCTATGACGTGGAGCGACAGCCCGAGCGAGGCGATGATAAAGGCGAACTCGCCTATCTGGGCCATGGAGAAGCCACAGCGCATCGAGTTGCGCAGGGTCTGGCCACTGAGCATAAAGCCCATGCTGCCGAACACAGCCTGGCCTATCAGGATGGCCACCACCAGTACCGTGATGGGCAGCGCGTAGTCTGCCAGTATCTTGGGGTCTACCAGCATGCCCACCGACACGAAGAAGATGGCCCCGAAGAGGTTCTTTACCGGTTCGACCAGCTTTATTATCTTGTCGGCCTCGATGGTTTCGGCCAGGATGCTGCCCATGACAAAGGCGCCGAAGGCACTGCTAAATCCCACCAAGGTAGACACCCATGCCATGGCGCAGCACAGGCCCAGCGCCACGATGGTCATAGTCTCGTCGTTCATCAGCCGGCGCGTCTTGCGCAGGAAGAGCGGCACAAAGAAGATGCCCGCCACCAGCCATACCGTCAGGAAAAAACCTATCTTGACCACCGATGCTACCATCTGGCCTCCGTCGGGGTTGGCACCCGTGGCAAAGGCCGACAGCATGACCATCATCACGATGGCCATGACGTCCTCGAGTATCAGCACGCTCATAACCAGGCCGGCAAATTTCTGCTGGCGTAGCCCCAGGTCGTCGAGCGCCTTATATATAATGGTGGTAGACGACATGGCCAGCATGCCGCCAAGGAAGATGCAGTCGGTGCGTGCCCAGCCAAACAGGTGGCCCGTAAGGGTACCTGTGACCATCATGCAGAAGATGATGGTGATGGCCGCGATGACCGGGGCCATGCCCATCTTGAGTATTTTCTTAAAGGAGAACTCCAGCCCTAACGAGAAGAGCAGGAATATGACGCCGATGTCGGCCCAGGTCTGTACGTTGCCCTTGTCTATAACCGACATGGTGTACGGCATGTGGGGCGAGACCAGAAATCCGGCCACAATGTAGCCCAGTACCAGCGGCTGGCGTAGCCGCTTGAACAGCAGGGTCACTCCGCCGGCCACCACCAGTATGAGGGCCAGGTCCTTGACCAGTGCGGGTAGTTCAGCCATAGTCTTTGGGGGTAATAGGAATAAAAAAACTGCCCCGACGAGGGCCGGGGCAGTATGGATGTATCTCTTAGTCGTTGTAGGCTGCCGTTATCTCGCAGATGTGGGTAATCACCTGGACCGCCTTCTCCATCACCTGAACCGAGACAAACTCGTATGGCCCGTGGAAGTTGACACCCCCGGCGAAGATGTTGGGGCAGGGCAGTCCGCGGAAGCTCAGCTGTGCGCCATCGGTACCTCCGCGTATAGGCTCCACCTTGGGGGGGACGCCCGCCAGCTGCATGGCTTTGAGCACGATGTCTATTACGTGCATATTGGGGTCTATCTTCTCTTTCATGTTGTAGTACTGATCCTTCAGTTCTACCCTTACGGTTCCCTCTCCATACTTCTGGTTCATCTCTTGCGCTATCTTCTCGATAAACTGCTTACGATTCTCAAATTTCTCACGGTCGTGGTCGCGTATCAGATAGCTCAGCTTGGCACCCTCGGTGTGGCTCTCTATGCCGAGCAGGTGGTAGAAGCCCTGGTAGCCCTCGGTGGTCTCGGGGATGTCTGTCTCGGGGATGTGGGCGTTAAACTCGCAGGCCAGGCGGCTTGCATTGACCATCTTGCCCTTGGCATAGCCCGTGTGTACGCTTACTCCCTTGATGTAGACCTTGACGCCGGCGGCGTTGAAGTTCTCGTATTCCAGGTCGCCAATGTCGCCACCGTCCATGGTGTATGCCCACTCGCAGCCGAACTTCTCGACATCGAAGTGGTGGGCACCCATGCCTATCTCCTCGTCAGGGTTGAAGGCTATGCGTATGTCGCCGTGCTTTATCTCGTCGTGGTCGCGCAGATAGCACATGGCCTCTACTATCTCGGCTATGCCCGCCTTGTCGTCGGCGCCAAGCAGGGTGGTGCCGTCGGTCACTATGAGATCCTCGCCACGGTGCTCCAGCAGCTCGGGAAACTTCTTGGGCGACGACACGATACCCTCAGACAGCACGATGTCGCCTCCGTCGTAGTTCTTGACGATGCGTGCCTTGATGTTGGCTCCGCTGCAGTCGGTGCTGGTATCATAGTGCGATATAAAGCCGATGGTGGGTATGCTCTTCTTGGTGTTGGCCTTCAGCGTGGCGTAGATGTAGCCCATCTCGTCCATCTCCACATCGTCCAGGCCCTCGTTTTCCAGTTCTTCTTTCAGATATTTGGCAAATATCAGCTGCTTGGGGGTGCTTGGCACAGTCTGCGAGTCTTCGGCCGACTGTGTATCAAACTTTGTATAGCTTAAAAAGCGGTCTACTAATTTCATTGTCTTTTCTGTTTAATGTACTTATCACTGACAAAATTACCATAAATCGGGCGCAAAACAAAATAAAAGTGCAGATATTTTCTCCGGCTCCTTACATGAGGGTGACCCCGCCTATGTTGGTGGCTACTTACAGAGTGTAAGCTGCTGCGGATACAGCCACTGCCGCCAGGGCCCCCTTGCTGGCAGTAATGCTTAAAATTGTTGGCTTATTGTGTCATTCTGGCACGGTGGACTGACAGATTGTCACAATCTCCGCGATGGGCATGCCTGTTGCCTAAGGATAGGGTGAACGCCGAGGGCAACACCGAGGAGGCTCAAAAACCTCCGGAGCAAGCCCGAGGCGCTCGAAAGATAAACGATAAAAATTAGAAATAGGAGGATTAATTATGTTGTTAGTTCGTAGAAATAACTCAATGAATTGGTTGAACAATTGGTTTAATGACAATTTCTTTGATACCGATGTCGTGGCTCACACCAATGCTACCGCCCCGGCTGTCAATGTTAAGGAGAACGAGAAAGCCTACGTCATGGAGGTCGCTGTGCCTGGCTTGAAGAAGGAGCAGGTACACATGAACATAGGCAAGGACGGTTTCCTGAACGTGGCCATTGGGAACAAGACTGAAAACAAGGACGAGAATAAGAAAGAACACTATCTGCGTCGCGAGTTCTCGTACAGCAGCTATCAGCAGAGTTATCAGCTGCCTGATAATGTTGACCGCGAGAAAATCAACGCTAAGGTTAGCGACGGCGTCCTTGAGATAGAGTTTCCTAAAGTGGCCCCATCTGCCGTGAAAGACAATGTTAAGCATATAGAAGTGAAGTAATTGATTGGTTAACTGTTGCGAGGGCTGGTCTCTTAGTTGGGGCCAGCCCTCTTTTTGTTTCTGCCCGTAGCTCAGTGATTGACCATCAGGACGGCCAGGACCGTCAGAAAGGCAAAAAGGTAGAAAGGTAAAAAAGAAGAAAGTGCTCCCTGCAAGCTGGTGCTAGCTTGCTGCACGTCAATGGCAGTCGCAGGAAATAAAAAGACCGGTCTTTACGTTCCTAATGGTGGCTCCCAGCTTTCTAAAGACGGCTCCGGGAAACGTAAAGGTCGGCCTTCACGATTCTAATGATAATTTTTGTTATGCCAGAGTGGTTCTCTGCTCCCGCGCTGTTGCCGATTTCAAAATTTGTGATTGGTGACCCGTGTGGCGGCGGCAGCGGGCACCTGTGGGGCAGATACGAAAAAAGCCAAGCTGATGTGCTTGGCTTTTGGTTGGGATACTCGGACTCGAACCAAGAATGACAGGACCAGAATCTGTAGTGTTACCATTACACCATATCCCATTGTTGTGACAACCATTATCCTGATTGCGAGTGCAAAGGTAGCTATTTTTTTTGTACCGGCCAAACAAATCGTTCGTTTTTTCATAAAAAAAATCAAATTAGTCGTCTAAACGTGCCGTATTCGGATAAATAGGCGTAACTTTGCATAACAATAATAATGATAAAGGACTGAATGACAACTGCAGCAGAATTGGTTGAAACGATAACCAGAGCGATACAGGAAAAGAAGGGTACGGGCATAGTGGTGGCCGACCTGAGTAAGATAGATGGGGCCATCGCCCAGTATTTCGTGATTTGCCAGGGCAACTCGCCAGCACAGGTTGAGGCTATAGCCGAGTCTGTGGGCGACATGGTGCGTACGGAGCGGGGTGAAAAGCCCGTGGGCGTGGTGGGCCTGGAGACCGACCAGTGGGTGGCCATCGACTTTGTTGATGTGCTGGTACACATTTTCCTGCCCGAGGTTCGCTCCTTCTACGATTTGGAGCACTTGTGGGAAGACGCCAGCCTGACCCGTGTGGCCGATATAGACTGAGAAAACACACCTTATTATATATATAGTAACAACGATGAGCAATATCAATCCATTTGACAATAGGCCAGGCGACCAGCAGCCCAAGATGCCCCGGTTCAATATGAACTGGCTCTACATAGCCGTGCTGGTTTTCCTGGTGTTCTTCGCCCTGTCGGGCGGAGGCAACTTGCTGGGTGTAGAAGGCGTTACCCAGGAGGCCACGTACACCAAGTTCAAGGAGTATGTGGCCAAGGGATATGCCAGCAAGGTCATTATCAACAACAATGAACGCCAGTTGCGCATGTACGTGGCTCCCAAGGCCATACCGGCCGTCTTCCATCTGCCCGCAGATAAGGTGGGGCAGAACCCGATCGTCAAGGTCAACTACGGATCGGTCGATAAGGTCGAGGACTTCCTCCTGGCGGCTCAGCGCAGTGGCAAACTCAAGGATTATGACTACGAGAGCAAGGACAATAGCGGGCTGATGAACCTGTTGTACAGCTTCGGCCCATTCATCCTGCTTATCGCTATATGGATATTTATGATGCGCCGGATGGGTGGCGGCGGTGCCGCAGGTGGCGGAGTGTTCAGCGTGGGCAAGAGTAAGGCCAAGCTGTATGAGAAGGCCGGCGAGCTGGGCGTAACGTTCAAGGATGTGGCTGGGCAAGAGGGCGCCAAGCAAGAGGTAGAGGAGATTGTGGAATTTCTGAAGAGCCCGGGCAAGTTTACGGAGCTCGGTGGAAAAATACCGCATGGTGCCCTGCTCATAGGACCGCCTGGAACGGGTAAGACGCTGCTCGCCAAGGCTGTGGCAGGCGAGGCGGGCGTACCCTTCTTCTCTATGAGCGGTTCCGACTTTGTCGAGATGTTCGTCGGAGTGGGTGCCAGCCGTGTGCGCGACGTGTTCCGCCAGGCCAAGGAGAAAGCCCCGTGTATCATCTTCATCGATGAGATAGACGCCGTGGGCCGGGCACGTAGCAAGAGCCCTGCCACGGGTGGCAACGATGAGCGGGAGAATACGCTCAATGCCCTGCTTACCGAGATGGACGGCTTTGGAACAAACTCGGGTGTCATAGTGCTGGCCGCCACCAACCGCGTGGACATGCTGGACAAGGCCCTGCTGCGCGCAGGCCGCTTTGACCGTCAGATACACGTAGACCTGCCCGACCTGGCCGAGCGCAAGGCCATATTCAATGTTCACCTGAAACCCCTGAAGAGAGATGATACTGTAGACGTAGACTTCCTGGCCCGGCAGACCCCTGGCTTCTCGGGCGCAGATATTGCCAACGTGTGTAATGAGGCCGCGCTGATAGCCGCGCGCCACAATAGCACGCACGTGGGCAAGCAGGACTTCCTCAATGCCGTAGACCGTATCATCGGTGGCCTGGAGAAGAAGACCAAGGTAATGACCAATGAGGAGAAGCGAGCCATAGCCATTCACGAGGCGGGCCACGCCACCATATCGTGGTTCTGCCAGCACGCCGACCCACTCATCAAGGTTACCATCGTACCCCGTGGCCAGGCCTTGGGTGCTGCGTGGTATCTGCCAGAGGAGCGCGTCATCACCACTAAGGAAGAGATGCTCGACGAGATGTGTGCCCTGTTAGGCGGAAGGGCTGCCGAGGAACTGTTCCGTGGCAGTATCTCGACCGGAGCCATGAACGACCTGGAGCGAGCCACCAAGAGCGCCTACGGCATGGTGGCCTATGCCGGTATGAGCGACACGCTGCCCAATATCTGCTACTACAACAACCAGGAGTACCAGTTCCAGCGTCCTTACTCTGAGACTACAGCCAAGATTATGGACGAGGAGGTGCTCCGGACTATCAACGGCCAGTATGCCCGCGCCAAGCAGATACTCAGCGAGCATGCCGAGGGTCACCGTAAGCTCGCCGAGCTGCTTTTCCAGAAAGAAGTAATCTTTGCTGAGGACGTTGAGAAAATTTTCGGCAAGCGTCCGTGGGTTAGCCGTTCTGAGGAGATTATCGAAGCTAACGAGGCGGCGGCCCCTAAGCTTGAGGACATGCCCGACGCGGTCAAGGAGGCTCAGGCTGAGCATGAGCGTCAGCAGGCTGAGAGCCGGCAGGCTCGCCAGGCTGATGAGAAATGTAGCGCCAAGGACACGGCCCCGGCCAGTCAGCCCGGCCAGCAACAGGGCGAACCCGAAGAGAAGAAAGGAGAGTAAGTCTATGACTGACAAGATGAAGAACTTTATAACGAGGGCCATTACGGGTGTGCTGTTTGTGGCCATCATGGTGGCAGGGTTCATCCAGCTCCTTACCATGATACTGCTCTTTGCCCTCATCACGGGTCTGGCCCTGTGGGAGTACGCAGGCCTGGTTAATCAGGTCGAGAATGTTGCCGTAAACAGGTTTATCTCTACGGTGGCGGGTGTGTACTTCTTTATAGCAGTGGCAGGCATAAACAGCGGGTACATCCAGACCAATGCCGTCTTTGTGCCCTATCTGCTTACGGTGGTCTATCTGTTTATCAGCGAACTCTATGCGCGCAATACCAATGCCATTAACGACTGGGCTTATACCATGTTAGGACAGATGTACATCGCCCTGCCCTTAGCCACGATCAATGTGCTCGCCTTCAGGCAGTCGCCCGATGGGCTTGTTACCTACAACTTTCTGCTGCCCCTCTCGGTGTTTGTATTCCTGTGGATTAACGACACCGGGGCTTACTGCACCGGTTCACTGATAGGCCGCCACAAACTGTTTCCACGCATTAGCCCCGGAAAGACGTGGGAGGGCAGCGTAGGAGGCGGCTTGCTGGTGGTGGCGGTGGCCGCCGTGATAGGCTACTGGGATAACAGGTTCATGGGCATGGCAGGCCTGAGTGTGGTAGAATGGATGGGACTTGGGCTGGTCAGCGTGGTCTTCGGAACGTGGGGCGACCTGGTCGAAAGCCTGTTCAAGCGCACGCTGGGAGTCAAGGATAGCGGTCGTATGTTACCTGGCCACGGTGGCATGTTGGACCGCTTCGACTCATCGCTTATGGCCATACCTGCCGCGGTTATCTACCTCTATTCGATAACCCTTCTCTGAGTGCTATATGAAACAGGTAAAACCCAAGAAGAACTTAGGACAGCACTTCCTGACCGACCTTACTATCGCCAAGCGTATAGCCGACACGGTAGATGCCTGTCCGGATCTGCCCGTGTTAGAGATAGGGCCTGGTATGGGCGTGCTTACCCAGTACTTAGTGGCCAAGCCGCGTCCCGTCAAGGCCGTGGAGATAGATAAGGAGTCGGTGGTGTATCTGCACGACCGCTTCCCCAAATTGGTGGACAACATTATCGGCGAGGATTTCCTCCGCATGGATCTGACCACCATCTTTGGCGGTGGGCAGTTTGTCCTGACGGGCAATTATCCCTACGATATATCGTCGCAGATATTCTTTAAGATGCTGGAGAATAAAGACCTCATCCCATGTTGTACCGGCATGATACAGCGAGAGGTGGCCCTGCGCATGGCAGCCCAGCCGGGCAACAAGACGTACGGCATCCTGTCGGTACTGATACAGGCCTGGTACGACGTGGAGTACTTGTTCACCGTAGATGAAAACGTTTTTAATCCACCGCCTAAGGTTAAGAGTGCGGTGATACGCATGACGCGCAACGCAGTAACCGACCTGGGTTGTGATGAACGCTTGTTTAAACGGCTGGTTAAGACTGTGTTTAACCAGAGGCGCAAGATGCTTAGGGTGAGTATCAAGCAGATGTTCGGAGCCGTCAAGCCGGGCGAGGAGTTCTTTGCCGGGCCGTTGATGACCATGCGCCCTGAGCAGCTTACCATCGCCCAGTTCGTAGAACTTACCAACCAGGTAGCCCCCTTTATGGTCTGAACCGGGGCGTTACTTTCGGATGATCTTATGCGAAACGTTGCCTTGGCGGAGGATGTAAACTCCCTTGGGCAACGTTTTTATTTGACTGGCGTTGCCACGGAGTGTACCGTCAAGACCATATACCAGGCCTTCGGTCGTGGTCTCGGCCGTAGTGGGCAGCGTGATGGCGGTAGGTGTGCTGGTAAAGTAGAGGCGGCCGAGGGCAGCCTGGTCAAAGCTCTTTACCACCTGCTGGCCCTTTTGTACCAGCAGCTTGCCAGCGCTAAACACCAGCCGGTCAACCTGTTGTCCCACGGCATAGCTCACCTCGCTGTGCTGTGTGTCGTTCATTCTGAACGTGATATAGTCGCCCTCTGCGCCCCAGGCGCTGACACAGACGCATACCGCTATGACGGATAGAATTATGCGTTTCATCATTTACATGCTCTTTAGGGCTGTAAAGGTAGTATAAAGGATAGGAAAAACAAAGAAAATAGTCAAGAAAAACGGGGGCGGTGGCCAAAAAAGTAGTCCTGGCCCTACTGGGGTGCACACAGCACTTCGCAGACACGGTCCTGGAAACTGCGGGCGTTGGCGCTGTGCATGACACCCTGGTTGAGGATGGCGAAACAGAGCTGGTGACCATTAGAGGCCGTACAGTAGCCAGCCAGCGAGTACACCCCGGTAACGCTGCCCGTCTTAGCCCTTACATTGTCCTTGGTAAAGACCCCCTTCATGCGCTTGCGCAGGGTGCCGTCAACTCCTGCCTTGGGCAGCGAGGGCAGCAGGTGCAGGTAGATATTTTGGTACTTGTACGCATAGCGGAGCAGGCGCACCTCTAACTCGGCCGAAACATAGTTGTAGAGCGAGAGTCCGGAACCATCGGCTATGCGGTACTGGCTGCCCCTGAGCCCCGTCTTGTCGATAAGACGGCGTATGTAGGCCCGTGCCTGGCGGGCCGATGCCAGCCGGTCGCCCCCCGAGGCTGCTATCTGGTAGAAGAGCGCTTCGGCATAGAGGTTGTCGCTCTCCTTCATCATCTGCATGAGTATCTGGTCTATAGTGTGGTACCGCGCGCAGATACAGTAGGCCGAGTCGGGCTTGTCGGCCGTGGCGCTAAACGCCTGAACCACTATTCCCGCCTTGCGGAGGTCGGCCTCGAACCGCTCCATGAACTTGTCCTTACGGCTGTACAGCAGGGGCGTCAGGGTGGGGTTCTTGTCGTCCCAGCACCAGCCCTCGCCTAATGTGTCAAAGTCCTTCATGCTCTTGTCGGCATACAGGTGCCCCCTGATGGTGTCTACCCCCATCTTGTGGATGCTCTCCACAAAGGCCGCCATGTCATCGCTGTTGAACTTGGGATCCATGCCACCCACGCAGTACACATCGCCGGTCAGGGTGTTGTTCTCTATCTTGCCCGTGTAGCACAGTTCGGTCTTAAACTGGTACGAGCCGCCCAGCCTGTCTATGGCGGCTATGGCCGTGAGCAGCTTCATAGTCGAGGCAGGGCGCATCATTTGTCGCTCGTTGTGCTTGTAGATGACCGAGTCGGCCGTGAGGTCGTACACCATCAGTCCCACCTGCGAGGTGGTAAACATGTCGCTCTTGAGCAGATGGTCTATGTGTCGCTGTATGGCCTGTGGCCAAGACATGGCTATGCTGTCGTGTCCCAGCGAGTCTATGGGCAGTACGCCGGTGGCCACCTCGCGGTCGTCCTCCTCGGACTCGGTCTGGGTAGTGCTCACCTGTGCCCGTGCGGGCGTGGCCCCTAACGCCATGAGCAGCCAGAGGAGTATATATATGTGTAGTCGTGTCATTGTCGCAATCTTTTCTGCAGTTCAGCTATAAATTCACGTTCGTTCTGAGGCTGTACGCTCACCACGTGGCCTGCCCCATAGGTGATGAGCAGGTAATGGGACAGTCCGAAGAGGTGGCTTAGGGGCGTGCAGCCCACAATGGTCTCCAGGCGGATAGCGCTGCCGCGCGAGAATCGTCCGCGGCTAATGACCAGCTTATCATCGGTCAGCGTGTAGGTAGTGTGTAGCACGCGCTCTGTCATCAGTACCCATAGCCCGGCTACCAGCACCCCGGCTATGGCCATCTTCTGCCAGAAAAAGTAGAAAGTGAGCGCAGCCGCGAGTACGATGCCGCATAAGGCAGGAACCGTAAACTGATGGTGGAAGACCCTTGTCATAATAGTGATTGCAAAATTACGAAAATATATTAGTAATCATTCTATTTTTGAGGATTAATTACTAATTTTGTACCGAAATAATTAACATTATGGTTTACAAGTACGATTTTCTCATCATCGGCTCTGGTGTGGCTGGTATGAGTTATGCGCTCAAGGTAGCGAGGGCACATAAGGGAAAGATTTGCATGATATGCAAGACATCGCTCGACGAGGCTAACACTTATTTCGCCCAGGGGGGAGTAGCCTCGGTAACCAATCTGATGACGGATAACTTTGAGAAGCATATCGAGGACACTATGATAGCCGGCGACTACATCAGCGACCCCAAGGCGGTGAAGCAGGTGGTAACCATGGCGCCCGCACAGATAAAGGACCTGGTCGGCTGGGGTGTCAACTTCGACCGAAAGGCCAACGGTGAGTTTGACCTGCACCGCGAGGGAGGTCACTCGGAGTTCCGCATACTGCACCATGCCGACGATACGGGGGCCGAGATACAGCGCGGACTTATGGAGGCCGTCCGCAACAACCCAGACATAGATATCAAGGAAAACCACTTCGCCGTAGAGATTATCACCCAGCATCACCTGGGCGCCCGGGTTACCCGGCGCACTCCCTATATCAACTGTTACGGAGCCTATGTGCTCAATCCCGAGAACCAGAAGGTGGATACCTATCTGAGCAAGGTTACCGTGATGTGTACCGGAGGCTGCGGGGCCGTGTACCAGACCACCACTAACCCCATCATAGCCACGGGCGACGGAGAGGCCATGGTCTATAGGGCCAAGGGAACGGTACAGGACATGGAGTTTGTACAGTTTCACCCCACATCGCTCTATCATCCCGGCGAGACCCACCCTGCCTACCTCATTACCGAGGCCATGCGTGGCTACGGCGGCATCCTGCGCCTGCCTAACGGCGAGAGTTTCATGGAGAAGTACGACCCCCGTCTCTCGCTCGCACCCCGCGACATCGTGGCCCGCGCCATCGACCGCGAGATGAAGACTCACGGCCTGGATCATGTGTGTCTCGACGTTACCCATAAGGACCCCGATGAGACCCGCCACCACTTCCCCAATATTTATGCCAAGTGTCTGTCTATCGGAATAGACATTACCAAGGACTATATACCTGTTCGGCCGGCGGCACACTATATGTGTGGCGGCATCAAGGTAGACCTGAACGGCTGCTCGAGTATCAACAGGCTCTACGCCATAGGCGAGTGCTCGTGTACGGGGCTTCATGGCGGCAACCGGTTGGCCAGCAACTCGCTCATCGAGGCGGTGGTATATGCCGAGACGGCTGCCCGTCACAGCGTGGAACACGTAGACGAGTACGACTTCAACGATAAGGTGCCCGAGTGGAACGATGAGGGCACGCTGACCAACGAGGAGAAGGTGCTCATCACCCAGAGCGTCAAGGAGGTGGGCGAGATAATGAGCAACTACGTGGGCATCGTACGCAGCGACCTGCGCCTCAAGCGTGCCTGGGACCGTCTGGATCTTCTCTACGAAGAGACAGAGAATCTCTTTAAGCGCGTCAAGATTAGCAAGGACCTCTGCGAGCTGCGCAACATGATTAACACGGGCTACCTCATCACCCGCATGGCTATAGAGCGCAAGGAGAGCCGTGGACTGCACTACACCATCGACTATCCAGCACACGCATACGACAAGAAGTAACAATCTACATTGTGGAGACCGACCTTTACACTTCCCGGAGCCGTCTTTAGCGGACTGGGAGCCGTCATTAGAAACGTAAAGGTCGGTCTTTTCATCTACCATGATGCTCGTTGGCTCTTCTATGAGAGTTTGCCAGCAGCGCTTTTTTACTCTTTTGCCTTTTTACCCTTTTACCTTTCATCATACAGATTGGCCTCTGTCCATACAGCAACGGCCCGCCGCACTGCCAGGATGAGCAGTACGGCGGGCCGTGATATTTGGGGCGGCTTGGCAGCCGCGGGGATGCAGTGTGCGAGTTTACTTGATAACCACCTTCTTGCCCTGGTGGATGTACACACCGGCAGCAGGATTGCTTATACGGCGGCCGGTCAGGTCGTAGTAGGCATCGTCACCTGTATGGGTACCGCTTGTAGTAATCTGCTCGATGGCAGTGATGGTCGAGAGGCTCAGGCTGGAAGCCGTGGTACCATACACCTGGATATAAGCCAGATCTGATGGAGCGGTAACATCGGCCGACAACTTTTCAAACTGGCCTTTGCTCGTGTTGAAGACGTAGGTATTGGTTTTCTCGTCACTGTACACCTGGAACTCGCCATACTCATAGCCCATGATGCCCTTGTTTTTATGGCTGTCAGTACGGATACCGTTCTTGAAGAGCTGCGAGTAGGTCACCACGAAGCGTAGGTAACGGTAGTTGCCCGTCAGTTTGGGTGAAACGTAGTACTCTGACATTTTGGTCTTGGCACTCAGCTTTACCATGTCGGTCAGCGTGGCCACCTTGGTCCATGCCGAGGTGTTCTTGGTTACGTCTACCACACTAAAGGTGGCTGCGGCAGCAGCCTTGGTTGCAGGCCGTAGTCCCGCCGCCGTTTGGTTATACCTTATTATATATAAAGATGTCGGGCCGACAACTAAGGGCCACCCTGACATCATCTTTTTCGGCATGGTTAGCCTTAGGGGTAAGCCCGTAATCAGCGTTTTCAGTCCAGCCTGTCTTGTGGGTTAGCCAGCAGTCAGCGCTTTTTACTTTTTACCTGTTTACTATTTTACCCTTATTGGTCGCGGTTCTCTACGTAGCCCTGATATTCGGGGACTAAGCCGTCCATGATGGTCTGGTAAGCCTTCTCCATGGTCTGTTTCTCGTTCTCTATACCCTTGCCAGTGGGCCAGATGGGCTCATGGATGGTCAGCGAGAGCCTGTGCCAGTTAACGAAGCGGCCGTCGCGCATGCGGGGCAGCACATTGAACGACCCGTTGATGGTAAGTGGTACCACGGGCAACTGCAACTCATCGGCCAGCATAAAGGCACCCCTTCTGAACACCCCCATGTGGCCCGTAAAGGTGCGCGCGCCCTCGGGGAACACCACCAATGACATCCCCTCGCGCAGCGTAGCCCGTGCCCGGTCGTAGGTTTCACGTATCTTGCTCGGCCCGCGCTTGTCTACAAAGATGTGGTGAGCGTACTCGCACGCAATACCGACAAAGGGAACCTTGCGCAGGCTGCGTTTCATCATCCACTTGAAGTTGCGGTTCAGATAACCATAAATCAGGAAGATGTCGAAGGCACCCTGGTGATTGCTCACGAAGACATACGACTGGCCGCGCTGCAAGTGCTGGCGCCCATCGACTCTGACAGGTAGCAGGAGCAGGCTTACTATCAGGCGCGACCACCATTTGCCGGGATAGTAGCCCCAGATATGGCCGTTGCCCACGATACACCCGATGACGGTGACCGCCGATGTGATGACTGATGCCACCGCGAAGAGTGGCAGTACGATGACAAGTTGATAACAATAGTACAGATACTTCATTGGTGTTTATAGTGTAATGTGATGAGGGTTATTTCAGGAGCCACGCCGAAGCGGAAGGGAACCACGCCGCCCAGTCCGGCCGACACGTAGAGGTAACGGCCCGCCTGGCGGTACAGTCCTAAGTCGTAGCGGTACCGTAGCTGGGTGGGGCGCAGGTGCCCTATCTGCAGCTGACCGCCATGCGTGTGTCCGCTCAGGGTGAGCTGGGCCTGGGTGAGGGGCAGTATGGTGCGCGTCCATGACGAGGGGTCGTGCTCGAGCATCACGGTAAACGCCCCGGCGGGTATGCCGGCTATGGTGGCCCGTGCGTCGGCCATGGCGGGGAATGGAGGCTCGCCATCGTTCTCCATGCCGGCTACGAATATCGAGTCGGTCCCTATCCGGATAACCCGGTGCTCATTGCGCAGCACCTGCCAGCCCATGCGCTGCTGTATCTCTATGGTCTGTCGCTGATGGGCCGCCTTGTCGGAGGCCGAACCTTCGGTGTACATGCTGTAATCGTGATTGCCCAAGACCGAGTACACCCCGTAGCGGGCGTGTAGGCGGCTCAGCAGGGGTGCCACAGGCGTAATCTCGGTAGGCAGGGCGTTCTGGAGGTCGCCCGCAAAGCAGATAATGTCGGCCCGCTGTGCGTTCAGACTGTCAACAGCCCGTCGCAGGATATCGCGGTGGCGGTGTATGTAAGTTCCTACATGGGCATCAGAGAAAAGGGCTATGCGGAAACCGTCGAAGCGGGCCGGCAGACGGTCTACATACAGGTCTACATGGCGCACCTCGATGCGCGAGAACCCTATGGTATAGCCATAGACAAAGATAAAAAACTGGGCACCGCAGAGCACTGTCCCCACCAGCCGGCCCCAGTTCTGGTGGCTGTGTCGCCATCGGCATATCATGCTGCCGATGGCCGAGCAGAGTACATACAGAAACTTGGGCAGCACATACACGCCCACCAAGGCCATATAGAGCCGTATCCAGTAGAAGTCGGTGGGTACAAAGTTGTGTGTGGTGGCCAGCACTACCGTAAACGCGGTCATGGCCAGGCCCGGCAATAGCCATAGCAGACGCTCCCACCAGGGGTAATGGCGCCGGCGGATGGTGTGTAGCCACTGATAGACATCGGGTAACACTATCAGCAGTAGCATCGGTATCAGTATGCGGGCTATCATGGGGCTATCTGAACAAGATGGCCTCGCCGCGGCTGGCCGTGTCAAACTCGCCTTGGTGGTAGACCATCTGTCCGTTGCACAGCGTGGACTGCACCTGCCAGTTAAACCTGTGGCCCATAAGTGGGCTCCATCCGCACTTGCTCTGTATTACCTCCGGCGTTACCGTCCAGGGCGAGTGGGGTTTTACGATGGTTATATCGGCCTTGTAACCCTTGCGGATATAGCCACGGTCGCGTACGCTGAACAACTGGGCGGGGTGGTGGCACATCAGGCTGACTACCTGGGCTATGCTGAGCACACCGCCGTCTACCAGTTCGAGCATGGCGGGCAGCGAGAACTGTATCATGGGCATGCCCGAGGCGGCCCGGGCACATCCGCCTTGCTTGTCGGCAGCCTGGTGGGGGGCATGGTCGGTAGCCACGGTATAGATGGTACCGCTGGTAAGGGCCTCGCGGAGTGCTGCGCGGTCGGTGGCGGTCTTTACGGCGGGGTTGCACTTGATGAGTGCCCCCCGCGTGGCGTAGTCGGCATCGGTAAAGAGCAGGTGGGCTATCACGGCTTCGGCCGTGATGAGCGGGTCGTGGCCAAAGAGGGTGAGCTCGCGGGCCGTGGTAACATGGGCCACGTGTAGGTGGGTGCCAAACTGTCGGGCCAGGGCTACGGCCTTGGCCGTCGATGTCCAGCATGCCTCGGTACTACGTATCTGTGGATGAAGGGTTATGGCGGGGTCGTCCCCGTACATCTCCTTGGCCTTGGCCATGTTTTGGTTGATGATGGCGGTGTCCTCGCAATGGGTCATCAGGGGCAAGCCCAACTGGGCGCATCTGTCAAAAATAGTGGCAAGGGCATCGGCCCCGTCAACCAGCATGTTGCCCGTCGAAGCGCCCATGAAGAGTTTTATACCGGGGATGCGGTGGGCATCGGCCTGACCGTACAGTTCGGTATTGGCAGCCGTGGCCCCTAAGAAAAAACTGTAGTTGATATGGCTCTTGGTGCTGGCCAGCTCAAATTTGGCATCCAGGGCTTCGAGCGTAGTGGTCTGCGGCACCGTGTTGGGCATGTCGAAGTACGAGGTGACCCCTCCGTAGGCTGCGGCGCGGCTCTCGCTCTCCATGTCGGCCTTCCGGGTGAGTCCTGGCTCCCTGAAATGGACGTGCTCGTCTATCACGCCGGGCAATACGAAACATCCCGTGGCATCTATTACATCTGTATAGGTGCCACGGGGTGCTTTGCCGTCTCTGAATATCTCTGTTATCCGGTCTCTGTCAATGAGTAGTGAGCCACCGAACGTGTTGCCCTCATTGACGATGGTTCCTCCAAAAATAAGTGTTGACATCGGTGTTTGTTATTTACCTTCTCCAGGCTGTGCCAGTTCATTGGGCGTGGGCGCAGCTTGTATCGGCTGCTGCGGAGCCTGTGCCGGCATGTCTTTCATGCCTGTCATAATCTGCTGGTTCTCCTGAGCCTTGGCGTAGTAGTCCTTAACGTACGGGTCGTTCTTGAACTTATCAGTGGCCTTGCTCATAATATCCTCAATCCAAGGGTCAAGGATGGGATACTCGTTGCCAATGGTAACCATGAAGAACACGCCAGGCCCGAGGACGTTGTCAAAGTTGTCGGTAACGAAGTTGGTAACCAGCCGGTCTTCCTCTTGGGTCAGGCTCTCGGCCCTGGCGTTGAGCTGGGCGTTGACCACGCTCATGTCGTTGCCGTTCATAATGGCCTGGTCGTGGCGGTGAACCAAGTCGGCCTGCTGATTTTTAATCTGGTTGTATCTCTTGACAAACTGGAAGAGCTTGTCGTTGAGCGGAGTACCGCTCACCACCTGCTGGGTGTTGTCTATCTTGATGGTAATGTCGCCGGCTTCGAGTACAATGGGCATTACGCTTTCGTCATCCATAAAGATGTTGGCCATGCGGACGGTGTCTACCGTTCCAGTGAATGAGAACTTGCCGTGAACGACATCACATGAATCCATATTCTTGAACTCGTTGTTTGCAAGAACCTTCAGGTAAAGTTTACGGCCATCCAGGGTGGAAATATTAGAGGTTCCCTGAATGTCAAACGAACTCGCACATGATGTAAGCGTCAACAGGGCGATAAAGGTGTATAAGACTTTATTCATAAATAGCTTTTAGTTCATTTTTTATACCGACATAGCCTGTCGGGAGCGTGGCCAGCCTGGTTGCCGGAGCAATGCCGGGCTGTGCCGTAAGTACTACAAAGATAACACGGATTGCCGAACTACCGCTGTTTTTTCATTCAATTTAAATGATGAGCACCTACTTTTAAGTATTTTTTAATCTCTTCAACTCTGCATCAAGCCGATGGGTGGTGTATAGCTCTAACAGCGCTGCTATGAGCAACAGTATGACCCATTTGTTATACACATATTGTATATAGGTGTAGTAACCAGCTCCGTCCTTGCTGTCAAACAGGGGTAGGATGAGGTTATAAACAGAATCGACCATGAGCATGCCGGATATAATGAAGCATATATCGGCAAGATTCTGTATGCGCTTGAGTCGGCGGATGGTCAGTTCGCTGCCCTCGTAGGTCTGCATCATCTGCATGACGGCAAACAGGCAGGCACCAGCTAAGAAGAGCCAGCACACGACCTCGCGTGCCAGCAGGAAGCAGTAACATCCGGCGCCGATGACCATCAGTAGGCCACCAATGAGGAACAGGGCGTTCTGCCAGTTATTGAGTTTTTTCATCATCGTTAACGGGTTTCTCGTCATCGCTAAGTACAAAAATGTCCTCGTTGTCGGTCTTCATAAAGTAACGCTCGCGGGCCACTTTCTCGATAGCTTTAGGGTTCTGTCTAAGTTCTTTCAGTTTTTTTGCATCGTGTTCGTTCTGGGCGTTGTACTTGTCTATCTCGTTCTCCAGGTCGTCAATCTGCAGCTCATACTGGATGCGCTTCCTGAAGCTGTTGTCGCCTAATACGCCAACCATCAGGATGCCGAGTACCACTACGATAAGAGATTTGTAGTGGCTCAGTAAACCGCCTATAACTTGCTTGCGAAAGACCATAATCTGTAATTCTGTTTGCAAAAATAATCAATATAATTGAAATTTTCGACTTTTTTAGTTACTTTTGCATAAGAGAGGCTGCGCTTAGGCATCTGAGCAAGCTCATGGCTCTCAGTTTGCTCTCTCTTGGCATAAGAGAGACGTTTTCTTGGCCGTCCGGGCAGATGCCGGGTGATGGCGGGCATCACCCGGGGTGTGCCCTTGTGGCAAATGGTAGCCCGCGGAGAGCCCGCAACGGTTAGACAGATATACATTATTATATATATAGGTATGGAAGAATACATAGTATCGGCAAGAAAGTACAGGCCCATGACCTTTGACTCAGTTGTGGGTCAGTCGGCCCTTACCACCACGCTGAAGAACGCGGTGCGTAGTGGTAAACTTGCCCACGCCTACCTCTTCTGCGGTCCCCGCGGTGTAGGCAAGACCACCTGTGCGCGTATTTTCGCCAAGGCCATTAACTGTATGCACCCCACGGCCGACGGTGAGGCATGTAATGAGTGCGAGAGCTGCCGGGCGTTTAACGAGCAGAGGTCGTACAACATCTTCGAACTTGATGCGGCCAGCAATAACTCGGTCGAAAATATCAAGGCGCTCATGGAGCAGACCCGCATAGCCCCTCAGGTGGGCCGCTACAAGGTGTTTATCATCGACGAGGTTCACATGCTGTCCACAGCGGCGTTCAACGCATTTCTGAAAACCCTGGAGGAACCGCCAGCTCATGTCATCTTCATCCTGGCCACGACCGAGAAGCACAAGATACTGCCCACCATCATCAGCCGGTGCCAGATTTACGACTTCGAGCGTATGACGGTGCCCGGCATCGTAAACCATCTGCGGATGGTGGCCGACAAGGAGGGTATCAAGGCCGAAGATGAGGCGCTGCACATGATAGCCGAGAAAGCCGATGGTGGCATGCGCGACGCGCTGTCTATCTTTGACCAGGCCGCCAGCTTCAGCCAGGGCGACATAACCTACAAGAAAGTGCTCGAGGACCTGAATATCCTGGACAGTGACTACTACTTCAGCATAGTGGACATGGCCTTAGAGAACAAGGTCGCCGACATCATGGTACTGTTTAACCAGATACTGGCCAAGGGCTTTGACAGCGGACTGCTCATCACTGGGCTGGCCAGCCATGTGCGCAATGTGCTCATGGCGCGCGACCCGGCTACGCTGCCGCTCCTCGAAGTGAGTCGCCAACAGCAGGAACGCTATGCTGCCCAGGCTCAGAAGTGTACGATACCATTTCTCTACAAGGCGCTCCGCATACTCAATCAGTGTGATGTCAACTACCGCCAGAGCAGCAATAAGCGACTGCTGGCCGAGTTGACGTTGATAGAGGTGGCGCAGATAACGCAGCCCGACGATACGCCTGCCGCGGGGCGTAGCCCTAAACGATTAAAATCCCTGTTTCAGCATATTACAGCTTCGCAGCCTAAAACGGTCAAGCAGGTGGCCGTGGCTGAGAAACCTGTGGCCCGTCCATCAAAGGCGGCGGCTCACAGGGAGACTGTACAGCCTTTGGCAAGCACCCTCGAGCCGGCTCCGGCTCCCAAGATACCGGTTAAGGGTATCCGTCTGCACTCCTCCCTGTCGTTTGGGTCTATCCTCAAAGGCAAGCAGCAGGCTCCGGGCCAGACAGACGATGAACCTATTGCCGAGCTGAGTGCTCCCGAGGCGGCCCCGGCCGAATTTGGCGAGGAGCAGTTGAGCTTAGAGTGGCGCAGTATGTGCAACCGCATGCCACAGGCCATGCGCGGACTGGCCATGCGTCTCAAGAATATCGAGCCGAGGATACTTACTTATCCCGCGGTGGAGGTGGTGGCCGACAATAACATCCTGGGCAAGCAGATAACCGACATTAAGGGCCGTATAGAGCGCACGCTGCAGATAGCGTTGGCCAATGACCAGCTGACGCTTACCGTACGGGTGGCTGCGCCTACCGAGAAGAAGCCTATTCCCACTAAGGGCGAGGTACTGGACACCATGCGCAAGGCCAACCCGGCCATAGAAAAACTTGTAGACCGCCTGGGGCTTACCATAGCCTAAGTGGCCGGTAGGGTAGGGGGTGCGCGCACGTGGCTGGCCATGGCTGGCCGACCCTATGACCCTGCGGTGTATATACCTATATATAATAAGGTGGCCACTAATGTCAGCGGCCACCTTATTGTCATCGTAATAACCTCGTTAGGATATTCCTATTTTACGGTAACGCTCACCGTTACCGTCTTGTTGTCCTTATCTGTTATAACCACCTGTGTGGTGCCCACCTTGACGCCCTTTATGGTTACCGTGTTATCCTTTACGGTAGCCGTGGCCGTCGCGGCATCCTTAGAGGTGGCTGCGTAGGGAGCCGTTCCATCCTTGATGGTAACGGTGCTTTCCTGCCCGACGCTAACGCTTACCTGGTCCTTGTCGGGAGTCAGAGTGGCGTCGGCCTTTACCTCGATGCTGATACTGCCGGTCAACTTGGCATGGTCGGTAACCTGGATGGTGGCCGTGCCGTCCTTGACGGCGGCGATGATGATGCTGTCGCCCTGGGTAGTGGCTGTGACTATCTCGCTGTTGGTCGATGTGGCCGTATAGGGAGCGCTCCCGCCCTTGACGATAATCACGCTGTCGTTGCCGGCGGCCATCTCTATCTTGTTGGTACTAAACTTGAGCTGCGGGGTATTGTCGTCGTCATCGCTACAGGCGGTCATCGTGAGGGCCATTACACAGCTGATAGCTGTCATTGTAAACTTGAAAAAATTAATTGTCTTCATTTTTTTGTCCTTGTTTGCGTTAATGATTTTTTTATTGTTCTCTTTGAAAGCTTTCGGTAATTAAATGCTGCGTGGGGGGCAATACTTGCATAGCCACTAGCTCTTTTAAAGACTTTTTAGACTGCTTCCTCGGCCGCCTTTATAATAAGGAGTAACCTCCCATCCGTTCTGGTTTGCCCACTGGCAACCTCTCTGCTTCCCCTGGCCTTTCCGGGGCAGATATGTGTGGCAACTATTGAAAAAAAAGTAGCTCAGGCCCTGTGACTTGTCTTATTTTTTTGGTAATTTTGCACTGCCTAACAATAGGATAGTTATTACAGAACATACATGTGACAGAATGAAGATAGGATTGTTTATTCCCTGCTATGTCGATGCCTTATACCCAGAGGTGGGAGTGGCCACCTACAAGCTGTTGGTCAGTTTGGGACTCGATGTAGAGTATCCCGAGGGCCAGACCTGCTGTGGCCAACCCATGGCCAACGGTGGTTTCGAAAATATGGCCGACAAGATAGCGGGCCGTTTTGACCAACTCTTTGCCCCTTACGACTACGTCGTGGCCCCCTCGGCCTCGTGTGCCGCCTTTGTCAAGCTCTACCATCCTCGCTTAGCTCACGGCAACCACGAGTGCCTTACTTCGAAAAAGATTATGGACGTTGTTGAGTTTCTCCACGACGTGGTCAAGGTTCAGCGCCTCAAGAGCCATTTCCCCCACGTGGTCAGCATACACAACTCGTGTCACGGCGTACGCGAACTGGGCCTTTCGTCGCCTTCGGAGCGCCATGTACCCCAGTTCAACAAGGTCATAGACCTGCTGCGGCTGGTCGATGGAATCACCATCCGCGAGCCCGAGCGCCGCGATGAGTGCTGCGGCTTTGGTGGCATGTTCTCCGTAGAGGAGCCCGACGTGTCGGCCCGCATGGGCAGCGACAAGCTGGATCGCCATGAGGCCACCGGCGCCGAGTACATTACCGGCCCCGACTCCTCGTGCCTTATGCACATGCAGGGCATAGCCCGCCGTCAGCACCGTTCTATCCAGTTCATTCATGTAGTTCAGATATTAGCAGCAGGATTATGAGTACTTTACATGCCAAAGCGGCCCGCCGTTTCAACGAAGACCGCGATAAGACTACCTGGCACGACGCCACCTTCTGGTCTGTACGTCAGAAGCGCGATGATATGGCCTTTGGACTGCCCGAATGGGAACAGCTGCGCGACCAAGCCAGTCAGATAAAGCGCCACACCATCTCCCATCTGGCTGATTACCTGGAACGGTTCAGCGTGCAGCTGGAGAGCAGGGGCGTAGTGGTACACTGGGCCAAGGACGCGGCCGACTTTAACCATACCGTGCTCGACATTCTGCGCCAGCATGGCGTTACCAAGATGGTGAAGAGCAAGTCCATGCTCACCGAGGAGTGCGAGATGAACCCCTTCCTAATGGCCAACGGCATAGATGTGGTAGAGACCGACCTGGGGGAGCGCATCCTGCAGCTATTGGGCCAGAAGCCCAGTCACATAGTGATGCCCGCCATCCACCTGAAGCGCGAGGAGGTGGGCCGCATGTTCGAGCAGAAAGGCATCAGCCATGAGCCAGGCAACTACGACCCTACCTATCTTACGGCTTGCGCCCGCGAGCATCTGCGCAACCAGTTTATGGAAGCTGGGGCAGGCATGACGGGATGCAACTTTGGCGTGGCGGCTACGGGCGACGTGGTGGTCTGCACCAACGAGGGCAACGCCGACATGAGCACGTCCATGCCCAAGCTGCACCTGGTGGCTATGGGCATCGAGAAGATAGTTCCCGACTATCAGTCGCTGGCCGTTTTCCAGCGGCTGCTGTGCCGCTCGGCCACCGGACAGCCCACTACCGCCTATACATCCCACTTTCGCCAGGCCCGTCCTGGTGGCGAGATGCACGTAATACTGGTTGACAACGGCCGTAGTGACATCCTGGCCGACCCAGACCATTGGGAGACGCTCAAGTGCATACGCTGCGGGTCGTGTATGAACACCTGTCCCGTGTATCGCCGCTCGGGTGGTTACTCTTATACCTATTTCATCCCTGGCCCTATCGGTATCAACTTAGGTATGCTGCGCGACCCGCGCCGGTATAGCGACAACGTGTCGGCCTGTACCCTCTGCCTGTCGTGCGACAATGTCTGTCCCACCCATGTAAACCCCGGTTCGCAGGTCTACCTGTGGCGGCAGCGCCTGGACGGCCTCGGCCGGGCCAACGAGTCCAAGAAGCTCATGTCGGAGGGAATGGAACTGCTCTTCGAGCACCCTGCGCTCTATGCGTCGGCCCTGAGCCTGGCTCCGCTGGCCAACCTGGTGCCCGATAACCTCACTCATATACGTCCACTGAACCCCTGGGGCGTGGGCCATGCCATGCCGCACTTCGCCCGTGAGTCGTTCCACACATTGTGGAAGAAAGGAAAGGTAAAATAACTATGAACTATAAAGAACAACTCTTAGCCAAGTTGCGGGCCGCCACCACTACGGCTTACGACATGCCCGCAGCCCCTGTCCAGGGCATCACTTATGCCGACCCCCTGGCCCAGTTTGTCGAGATGAGCCATACCGTGGGCAGTCAGGTCATCATGGCCGCCCCCGGCGACACTCTCGATGCCCTGGTGCGTAGGGCTTATCCTGAGGCACGTGTCATCGCCTCTAATCTGTCACAGCTCACCATAGCCACCCTGAACCCCGACACCGTGGCCGAAGCCCAGGACCTGAACGGTACGGACGTGGGCGTAGTGGCCGGACAGGTAGGCGTGGCTGAAAATGGCTGCGTGTGGGTACCCCAGGATATGAAGGAGAAAGCCGTGTGCTTCATCAGCGAGTACCTGGTCATTGTGCTGCCCAAGAGTGGTATCGTGAGCAATATGCACCAAGCCTATGACCGCATAGAGATGAGTTCTTACGGCTTCGGCTCGTTCATCTCGGGCCCATCTAAGACGGCCGACATCGAGCAGGCCTTGGTAATGGGTGCCCAGGCGGCTCGCGGGGTTACGGTCATTGTCACGGACGACTGAGCGTCAGTGGTTTAGTAGCTGTAAGTTATGTCTGTGTTTTCCACAATACGTATGTGGTTAGTGGCCGCCGTCTTCTTAGCCGTCCCTATGGCTGGGGTGGCAGGCGGTGGATCGTCCTTGTCGGTCTTTGCCCACTGGCGGGCTGGCACGGTGGTGAGTTCCAGCGAGGTGACCGCTTATGGCGTAGACCGATGCTTCCGTGCCTCGGCGCTGAGCGACAAGGTCTTTGCCCGTATGCGCTATTCGTATGTCGACGACCCCTACGTGCATCGTACCGATCTGCGTTATCTGCAGGTTCTCCATTACGACCTGAGCGGTCGCATCCTTTTAGGCGAGATGGTTTGTAACCGCCGTGTTGCCGACGACCTGCTTACCATCTTCCGCCAACTCTATGAGGCCCACTACCCCATAGAACGTATGGTTCTTATTGACGAGTACCGTGCCGACGACGAGCAGTCTATGCGCGCTAACAATACCAGCTGTTTCTGTTATCGCCGTGTAGCTGGCAGCAGTCATGTATCAGCCCATGGCCGTGGTATGGCGGTCGACATCAATCCCCTCTACAATCCTTACGTCAAACGTCGGGCCAATGGCACCCTTGTTATTCAGCCAGCTACCGCCGGCGCATACATTCATCGTAACCGTACATTTAATTATAAGTTGGAGAAGGGCGACCTATGCTACAGGCTCTTTATCCAGCATGGTTTCCAGTGGGGTGGTGCCTGGCGCAGTTGCCAGGACTATCAGCACTTTGAGAAACGCTGATATACAAACGTGCCACAGCACCCATGGCGCTAACAATGGGTAGCTGTGGCACACACTTACTTGATTTTTGATAACTATATAAGGGTTCGCTGGTTTATATCAGTGGCATGCCGTGTTCCCGGCACGCCTGGCGCATTTCCTCAGGCCAGATGCTGGCCTGGATTTCACCGATGTGGGCCTTGTGGAGCAGTACCATACACAGACGGCTCTGGCCTATACCGCCGCCAATGCTGAGGGGGAGTTTGCCGTTGAGTAGTTGCTGGTGGAAGTAGAGCTTTTCGCGCTTCTGCTGACCCTCGATGGCCAGCTGGCGGAGCAGAGCATCGCGGTCAACACGGATGCCCATCGACGAGAGTTCAAAGGAGCGTTCCAGAATGGGGTACCAGATGAGGATGTCGCCGTTGAGGCCTGCGCGGCCGTTCTCGCCTATGGTAGACCAGTCATCGTAGTCGGGCGCCCGACCGTCGTGCTTCTTTCCATCGGCCAACTTTCCGCCTATGCCGATGACAAATACCGCTCCCCACTTCTTGCATATCGCGTCCTCGCGCTCCTTGGGTGTCTGCGTGGGGTACATCTGCAGCAGCTCTTCGCTGTGTATGAAGTGTATCTGCTGTGGCAGGAACGGCTTGAGCTGTGGATAGGTCTCGCAAGCTAAGTATTCGGTACGCCGGATGGCTGCATAGATGCGCTCGACCACATTGCGGAGAAACGCGATGGTGCGGTCTTCGCGCTGGATGACTGCTTCCCAGTCCCACTGATCCACATAGAGCGAGTGCAGGTTGTCCAACTCCTCGTCGGCACGTATGGCATTCATGTCGGTGTAGATGCCGTAGCCCGGTTGGATGTCGTATTCGGCCAGGGTGAGCCGCTTCCACTTGGCCAGGGAGTGAACCACCTCGGCCTGGGCATCGCCCAGATCCTTGATGGGAAAGGTTACGGGTCGCTCGGTACCGTTTAGGTCATCGTTGATGCCCAGTCCTTTGAGCACGAACAGTGGCGCTGTGACGCGCTGCAACCTCAGCTCAGTCGATAGGTTCTGCTGGAAAAAATCCTTTACCAGTTTGATTCCCTGTTCAGTCTGCCGCCTGTCCAGCAGTCGTTTATAGTCTTTGTTAATAATTAAATTGCTCATACAAATGTTATTTTGACTGCAAAGGTAATGATTAAATTATAAATTGCAATCATAATGGCATGTATTTTTATCAATTTGCATTATTTTTGTGATTGTCGCTAACTTTCTGCGAGTGGTCGCAAATTATCTCGCAGTTGCTTGCACAGTTCAAAAGATTTGGTTAACTTTGCAGGCAGTTATGGCTCCGTAGCTTAGCTGAATAGAGCGTCAGATTCCGGTTCTGAAGGTCTTGGGTTTGAATCCCAACGGAGTCACCAGAATGGTTCTCAGAACACGCGTGGGAACTTCGGTTGTGTCCGAAGTTCCCATTTTTTTGTCAAAAACCTTTGCTACTTACCATATAAGTACTATCTTTGCCGTCAGAGGGGCCTGTGGCTCCTATGCTTATATTTATAATTATGATGCGAAGGATTGTATTGCTGCTCTTGATGGCAGCCTCACTTACAGCTATAGCCCAGAAGCCCGCCAACTTCAAGGGCCGTATGGTAAACGATGAGTACCAGGTGTATATCAATATTGATTTTTACCGTCAGCGGATAGTAGTGCCCGGCCAGGAGATACTGGGGCAGCTGGCAGGCTACTTAGGCGATGAGTGTGATGGGCGTAAATGGCTGTTTACCGAGGCCAAGGTGGAGACCGATGCCAAGGCCACCATCGCCGTGATTAACGACTATGGCAGCGAAGACCTTACGGCCACCCTTACGGTCAACCCCGACGGTACCTATACCCTGCGCCAGGAGAAGGGCAGTGTCCTGAAGATAGCCCGCAACCGCAAGTGGGTAAAACTGCCCAAGTCATTAGTGTTCCACCGGTAGTCGGCGCACCTCCAGATGCCCTGTCGGGGCGGCTGGAGTGTTTTTTCTGCTCGCCCAACATAAAAAAAATACGGTCTGGAAGAGGGCTCTTACCCATTTTCTTCGTACTTTTGCGGCGACAAGTATAATAAAGAATTGTTTTATGGAAACGTCACACAGCAACAAGGTCGAACTCCGCAATCTCCAGATGGACGACTACGAGCAGCTTGCCCGTTCGTTTAAGCGTATCTATGCTGACTCGGATGTCTTCTGGACCCGTCAGCAGATTAAGAAGCTCCTTACCATTTTTCCCGAGGGCCAGGTGGTTATCATCGTTGATGACAAGATAGTGGGGTGCGCCCTCTCCATCATTGTCGACTATGATATGGTCAAGGGCGACCACACCTACGCCAAGGTTACAGGCAACGAGACTTTTAATACCCACAATCCCAATGGTAACATACTATATGGTATCGAGGTGTTTATCCACCCCGACTACCGAGGCATGCGTTTGGCCCGCCGTATGTACGAGTATCGTAAGGAACTGTGCGAGAAACTCAACCTGAAGGCTATCATGTTTGGTGGGCGAATACCCAATTACCATAAGTATGCCGACACTATGCGTCCTAAAGAGTACATCGAGAAAGTTCGCTCGCGTGAAATCTACGACCCTGTACTCACTTTCCAGCTTTCTAACGATTTCCATGTGCGCCGTGTCATACGCAATTATCTGCCTAACGACGAAGAGTCCAAGCACTGCGCCACCCTGCTGCAGTGGGACAATATCTACTATCAGCCCCCAACCAGTTCGCCGGTTGAGAAGCGTCCCACGGTGCGTATCGGAATGGTCCAGTGGCAGATGCGCCCTTACAAGACCCTGGATGACCTCTTCGAGCAGGTTGAGTTCTTCGTTGACTCGGTTAGTGACTATAAGAGCGATTTTATCCTTTTTCCCGAGTACTTCAATGCACCGCTGATGGCGCGCTTCAACGATATGGGCGAGGCTCAGTCTATAAGGGCCATGGCTCAGTACACCGAACAGATACGCGATAAGTTTGTCGAAATGGCCATCAGTTACAACATCAACATCATTACGGGCAGCATGCCCTATGTCAAGGAGGACGGTGGACTGTACAATGTGGGCTTCCTGTGCCGTCGCGATGGTTCGTACGAGATGTACGAGAAAATACATGTCACCCCCGATGAGCAGAAATGTTGGGGACTGGTCGGCGGCAATCGTGTGCAGACCTTTGATACCGACTGTGGCAAGATTGGCATCCTGATATGTTATGATGTAGAGTTCCCGGAGCTGTCGCGGCTCATGGCGGCCGACGGCATGCAGATACTTTTCGTGCCCTTTATGACCGATACGCAGAACGCCTACACCCGGGTGCGTGTCTGCGCCCAGGCCCGGGCCATCGAGAACGAGTGCTATGTGGCCATAGCCGGTAGCGTGGGCAACTTGCCGCGTGTACACAACATGGATATACAGTACGCGCAGTCGGCTGTGTTTACCCCGTGCGACTTTGCGTTCCCCAGTGATGGCAAGCGTGCCGAGGCCACGGCCAATACGGAGATGATATTGGTGTCCGACGTAGACCTGAACCTACTCAACGAGCTCCACACGTATGGCTCGGTGCGCAATCTGCGTGACCGCCGGTCCGATTTGTATGAACTCCGGATGAAACCAGCAGCTAAGCAAGAAATCTGATTATCATCCTGCTAAGCATAATGACAACAAAAATCCCTACGGTAGCCCCCGTGGGGATTTTTGTTGCTCGCTGTTCCCGTGAATAGATGCTCTGGCTGTGCCGGTCGCCCTGAATAAATGAGAGGTGACGGTTGGCCAGAACCTGTGGGTGGCCGATGCAAAGGCAGAGAATGTGCTGCGGTGTGCCGGGGCGGCTGGCGAGGTGGGGGGAGATACGAAAAAAGTCCACTACCATATTAGCTACTGAGCTAATGTTATGGTTTAGTGGACTCGGAGTAGTCGGTAAGGGAATCGAACCCTTATGCCAAGATTGAGAATCTTGTATCCTAACCGTTAGATGAACCGACCGTTAGTTGCATTGTCAAACTCTGCCTGCGGAAGGAGGGGGATTCGAACCCCCGGTACAGTAAACCCGTACGGCAGTTTAGCAAACTGCTGGTTTCAGCCACTCACCCATCCTTCCAGGGGTATCGCTCTGATAGCCAAACATTGTTTCTCAAATGCGTGTGCAAAGGTAGTGGTTTTATCTGATACCTGCAAATTTTTCCTACATTTTTTTAGCATATTTTTCATTATCTCTGTTGGTACCGTGCCTACCGTGCTGACAATGAGCGTGGCTTCCTCGGTCGACGAGGTCTGTTCGGTAAAGGCGGTGGCCCTCGTTTCAGATACCAAGGCCATGCTTCGGCATGCTCGCGTTGGTCATGGGAAGGGGAAAAGAATCTTGAAGGGTAAAAAGGCAAAAGAATGAAAATGTAAAAAACGCTGTTGGTATTCTGGCACTGGCTTGTTGTGTAACAATGGCCATCGCGCTAAATGGAAAGATCGGTCTTTACGTTTCTAAAGGTGGCTCCGGTAAACGTAAAGGTCAGTCTTTTTATCTCCCGCGATGGCCATTGATGTGCAGAAGCTTATCACCAGCCTACTGGCAGGCTTTTTACATTTTCATTCTTTTGCCTTTTTACTTTTCAAAATCGTTTTTTTTATGCCCGTGGAAATAATTGGGCATTTTGTGCGTTATATTAGGTAGAATGGAACGGCAGACAGACTCCTATAGACATATACTGAAGTACACCAGCCTATTCGGGGGCATCCAGGGGCTGAACATACTGGTGGGGATGATACGCAACAAGTTGGTGGCGGTCATCCTCGGCCCTAACGGCATGGGTCTCATATCGCTCTTCAACTCTACCGTCAAGTTGGTGTCCGACTCTACTAACATGGGCGTGTCGGTAAGTGGCGTGAAGACCCTCTCGGAAGCCTACGAGCAGAGCGATGCGACTGCGCTGGCCGAACAGGTGCGCCTGGTGAGGTCATGGAGCGTGGTGGTGGCCCTGTTGGGACTGGTGGCGTGTGTGCTGGCTGCTCCACTGGTAGACAGCTGCTCGTTCTCCTGGGGCAGCCACACCCTGCACTATCTGCTCCTGTCGCCCGTAGTGGCGCTGATGGCCCTTACGGGAGGCGAGATGGCGGTGCTCAAGGCCGTCAGGCGGTTGCGCGCGCTGGCCAAGGTGTCGGTCTATAATGTCTTTGCCGTGCTGGTGGTTACCATACCTCTTTATTATATATACGGCGAGGCCGCCATAGTGCCTTCGCTGGTGGCCGCGGCCCTCATACAGGCCGTGCTCACCATGGCCTATTCGTTCAGGGTGTTTCCGCCGCGCGTGTCGCTCAGTCTGGCTTTCCTGCGGCGGGGCGACAGAATGTTGCGGTTGGGCATCTCGTTTGTCGTGGTAGGCATGATGGGCAGCGGGATGGAGTTTGCGATACGCTCGTACCTCAATGTGGCCGGGTCGCTCGCTACGGTGGGGCTGTACAATGCCGGCTACATGATGACGATGACCTATGGCGGCATGGTCTTTGCCGCCATGGAGACCGACTTCTTCCCCCGGCTCTCGGCCGTGGCCGCCCCGGGGGCCGCGATGAACCGCTGTGTCAACAGGCAGATAGAGGTGTCGGTGGTGCTCATCGCCCCGCTGTTGGTGGCCTTCATGTTCGGGCTGCCCGTGCTGTTGCCCCTGCTCTTCAGCGGCCGCTTCATGCCCGTCGCAGGCATGATGCGGTTCACGATAGTGGCCCTCATGGTGCGAGCCGTCAAGCTGCCCATGGCCTATATTCCGCTGAGCCGCAGCGACTCTCGCTCGTATCTGCTCATGGAGAGTGCCTACGTGGTGATGATACTGCCACTGATGTACGTGTGCTTCGGGCGATGGGGCATTACCGGTACTGGCGTGGCCCTGCTCATGGGTGCCCTGCTGGACCTGACCCTACTGCTTGTGTATAACCGCTGGCGCTATGGTTACCGGCCGTCACATTCCACACTGCTGTGCGTGGCCCTGCAGCTGCCCCTTGTGGTGGCAGCCCATCTGCTTGCAGGTGTGCCGTCGACGTGGGCCTATTGGGGTGGGGGAGTGGTGCTGCTCGCGCTGAGCTTGGCCTGCTCGCGGTGGCTCTTCGTGCGGCAACGGCGGCACCAGGTAACTGATGGAGGGCCCTATGTATGAGCACTGCGACGCCTGTATGCTCTGTGCTGGTGGCGGCCTACAACGCCGAGCAGTACCTGGGCCAGTGTCTGGACTCGCTGACGGGTCAGACGCTGGCCGATATAGAGGTAATCGTGGTCGACGACGGTTCGGCCGACCACACCCTGCAGATAGCGCAGCGCTATGCCCAGGCCGATGCCCGCATAAAATGCCTGGCGCTTATGGCCAACCATGGGCAAGCCTATGCGCGTAACCAGGCGCTCAGTCTGGCCTCGGGCCGCTACATCTGCTTCCTGGATGCCGACGACTGGTATGCCCCTGATGCTATTGGACAGGCCGTCAGCGTGTTCAGCCGCTATCCAGATACCGACTGCGTGCTCTTTGACGTAGTGATGTGGCGTTCGGCCGACGACTGGCAGTTGGCCCAGAGCGAGCCCTTTGACTGCCTGACAGGCTACGAGGCTTTTCGCAAGAGCCTTACCTGGCAGATACACGGTGTGTACATGGTGCGTGCAGGCATACACCACCGCTATCCTTATGACGACACGTGCCGGGCTTATAGCGACGACAATACTACGCGCATACATTATTATATATCGCGTCATGTGCGTCGCTGCCACGGCCGTTACTATTACCGTCAGCATGCCGGCTCGGTTACCCACCAGGTCAGCCTGCGCCACTTTGACTACCTGCGGGCCAATGAGAGTATGCGGCGGCAACTGATGGAACTCGGCGTAGCCGACGACGTGCTCAGCGAGTACGAGAACGTGCGCTGGCTGGTACTGGTAGACTGCTACCGGTTTTACTACCTGCACCGCCGCGACATGGGCCCCTGGATGCGTCGCCGGGCACAGGCCGAGATGCGCCGCGTGTGGCGTGGCATAGAGGTGAGCCGTCTCTACGCCCGCAATCATTACAAGTTGGGCTATATGCCCCTGCGCTGCAGTTGGCGCCTGTTCTGCTGGCAGGAACAGGTGTACTTCGGGCTCAAGCGCTGGCTACACAGGTTGTAACCGAGGCCCCTCGGGCTGTTATGCCGATGGCCGGCTCTGTGTTGTGGATGGCCTCGGCCGAAGCTGTGAGGCCCCGCCGTCCGAGGGTGGGCGTAATCGTACTTTCCGATAGTATGTATAGCTGTCATAAATAGCTGTTAATCTTCTGCTTAGCCATTAAGACCCCCATAGCTGTCCTCTTGGGCTTCGTTAGCGTTACAATGGCTTAAAAGTTTGTTAAACCTATGAAAAAAAACTATGGCTTTTTCGTCCGTTTTCATAATATTTGGCTATCTTTGCAGAAGATTGGCGGTGCCTCGGGTGCGTGGTTATTCCCATGCTGACGGCGAGCAGCCATCTACATATTGTAACAAGAAACGATGACACTCGTCATAGTAGTCATATTGGTATTGGCCTACATCCTGATTGCCACGGAAGCCCTGACAAAGGTGAACAAGGCCGCTGTTGCTGTGTTTGCGGGAACAGTAGGATGGATTTTGTACATCTGCTATGGTACCGACTACGTGATGAGTCAGCACTTGGCTGATTATACCGACTTCCTGGCTGGCGCCAGGACTACCAGCGTAGTGGTCAAGGAGTACATCGCGCAGAACGTGTTCCTCAAGTATGTGGGCCGGGCTGCCGAGATAGTGCTCTTTCTGCTGGCCACGATGACCATTGTCGAGATTCTCAACAACAACGGATGTTTTGACTTTATTACCCAGCTGATGAAGACCCGGCGTAGCCGTAGGCTGCTGTGGGCCTTGTCGCTTTCCACTTTTGTCATATCGGCTAATCTGGACAATCTCACCACCACGGTGATGATGCTCACTATGATGCGCCGCGTGGTGCCCCACTGGCGGTCGCGGCTGTACTACGGCTCGGCCATCGTGCTGGCTGCCAACTGCGGCGGAGCCCTCACCGTGATAGGCGACCCGGCGGGCCTGTTCCTGTGGAACATGGGGCACGTTACGCCCACGGCCTACTCGCTGTCCATGGCGGTTCCCTGCTTGGTGGCGTGGCTGTTGCCCACCTGGTGGATAGGTCGCAGTCTGCCTGAGCATATCGATACCGAGTGGGTGGCCATGCCCTATCGTGGCGACGATACCAGGCTCAACGTATGGCAGCGCTTGCTGATGCTCATCGTGGGCATTGGCGGTCTGTGGTTCATCCCCACATTTCACAGCATTACTAAGCTGAGCCCATTCTTGGGTGCGTTCTGTGTGCTGTCGGTCTTGTGGATAGTCAATGAGGTGATGAACCATCGGTTTATGAACGTGGACGAGATGATACAGCGCCGCATACCCCGGGTGTTACAGTATGGCGTCATACAGATGATGCTCTACGTGATGGGCATCATGTTGGCTGTGGGCGTGGTACAGGAGACGGGTGCCGTGAGCTGGCTGACCCGGCAGATAGACGTGTATCTCGGCATGCCGTGGCTCATGGGTGTCGTGGCCGGTGGCGTGAGCACCTTCTTAGATAGCTTTGCCTCGGCGGTGAGTTTCTTCACCCTCGGCAAGCAGTGCCCCCTCAATGACGGGTACTGGAGCCTTATCGCCTTTGCCACCGCCATGGGCGGCAACATCTTCTGCATAGGTTCCATGAGCGGCATGGCCCTGCTGCGGGCCGGGCGTGTAAGGTTAGGGTGGTACTTTAGCCACGTGGGGTGGAAAGCCCTGGTAGGCGCAGCTATCGGCCTGGTGCTGATGCTTATAATATAAATAGGTGGAAATTGAAATAAAAAATAAATATGGCAAGGATTCAAACAATCGGTGTACTTACTTCTGGAGGCGATGCCCCCGGCATGAACGCCGCCATCAGGGCGGTAACCCGTTCGGGCATCTGTAATGGATTTAGGATTAAGGGTATCTACCGCGGGTACGACGGCCTAATCAACGACGAGGTCGCAGACTTCACCACGGAGAACGTGAGCGGCATCATCATGTCGGGTGGAACCATCCTGAAGACAGCCCGCTCCAAGGAGTTTATGACTGAAGAAGGAAAGCAAAAGGCGTACGAGACCCTGAAGAAAGAGGAGATAGACGCGCTGGTAGTTATCGGAGGTAATGGTTCGCTTACCGGTGCCCGCGACTTCGCCGAGATGTTCGACGTGTGCTGCGTGGGTCTGCCCGGTACCATCGACAACGACCTTTACGGCACCGACTCGACCATAGGCTACGACACCACTATGAACACCATCGTGGAGTGTGTGGACCGCATCCGCGACACTGCCCAGAGCCATGAGCGCATCTTCTTTGTCGAGGTTATGGGGCGCGATGCAGGCTTCCTGGCCCAGAACAGCGCCATCGCCTCGGGTGCCGAGGCTGCCATTATTCCCGAGGACTCTACCGATGTAGACCAGTTGGCCCAGTTTATGGAGCGCGGCATACGTAAGTCTAAGCGCTCTTGCATCGTTATCGTGTCTGAGAGCCCCAAGTGCGGTGCCCTCTACTATGCCGACCGTGTACGCAAGGAGTTCCCCGGCTACGACGTGCGTGTATCTATCTTAGGCCATCTGCAGCGCGGCGGCCGTCCGTCGGCCCATGACCGTATCTTGGCCTCTCGCACAGGTGTGGGAGCCATCCAGGCCATCATGCAGGGCCAGCGCAACGTGATGGTGGGCGTGCGCAACAACGAGATAGTGTACGTGCCACTGTCGGAGGCCATCCGCTCGGACAAGCCGTTTGACAAGTCGCTCATCAAGGTACTCGACGAGCTTAGCATCTAAAACTATTAACAAGAATATTCAAATCACAAAATACATAGCTTATGTCACAGATAAATGGACGCATCTCTCAGATTATCGGCCCGGTTATCGATGTATATTTCGATACCAAGGGTGAGGAAGCTGAGAAGGTGCTCCCCAAGATTTATGAGGCGCTCAAGGTGAAGCGCCCTAATGGCGAGGAGCTTATCATCGAAGTGCAGCAGCACATCGGTGAAGACACCGTGCGCTGTGTGGCCATGGACAACACCGATGGTCTGCAACGAGGACTGGAAGTGATACCTACGGGAAGCCCCATCACCATGCCGGCAGGCGAGCAGATTAAGGGCCGTATGATGAATGTCATCGGCCAGCCTATTGATGGCATGGATCAGTTGGACATGAAGGGCTCGTACCCCATCCACCGCCCTGCCCCTAAGTTTGACGAACTGTCTACCCATAAGGAAATGCTGGCTACTGGTATCAAGGTGATAGACTTGCTGGAGCCATACATGAAAGGTGGAAAAATCGGACTGTTCGGTGGTGCCGGCGTGGGTAAGACCGTGCTCATCATGGAACTTATCAACAACATAGCCAAGGGCCACAACGGTTACTCGGTATTCGCTGGCGTCGGCGAGCGTACCCGTGAGGGCAACGACCTGCTCCGCGATATGCTGGAGAGCGGCGTTATCAAGTACGGAGAGGCTTTCAATAAGGCCCTGGAGGAGGGCAAGTGGGACCTCTCGCTCGTTGACAAGGAGGAGTTGGCCAAGAGTCAGGCCACCCTGGTCTATGGCCAGATGAATGAGCCACCTGGGGCACGTGCGTCGGTGGCCCTGTCAGGACTGACCGTGGCTGAGGAGTTCCGTGACCACGGAGGCAAGAACGGAGAGGCAGCTGATATCATGTTCTTCATAGATAACATCTTCCGCTTCACCCAGGCTGGTTCAGAGGTGTCTGCCCTGCTTGGCCGAATGCCTTCGGCTGTGGGTTATCAGCCTACGCTGGCCAGCGAGATGGGTGCCATGCAGGAGCGTATCACTTCGACCAAGAACGGGTCCATCACCTCGGTGCAGGCAGTATATGTGCCGGCCGACGACTTGACTGACCCGGCCCCTGCGACCACCTTCTCGCACCTGGATGCCACCACCGAGCTGTCGCGTAAGATAGCTGAGCTTGGTATCTATCCTGCCGTAGATCCCCTGGGCAGTACCTCGCGTATATTGGATCCCCTGATTGTAGGCAAGGAGCACTATGAGTGCGCCCAGCGTGTTAAGCAGTTGCTCCAGCGTTACAATGAGTTGCAGGACATTATCGCCATCCTCGGCATGGACGAGCTCTCGGACGAGGACAAACTCACTGTGAACCGCGCCCGCCGTGTACAGCGTTTCCTCTCGCAGCCATTTACCGTGGCCGAGCAGTTTACGGGTCTGCCAGGCGTGATGGTGCCTATCGAGGATACCATCAAGGGCTTCAACGCCATCCTGAATGGCGAGGTAGACGACCTGCCCGAACAGGCATTCCTCAACGTGGGAACCATCGAGGATGCCAAGGAGAAGGCCAAGAAGCTGCTGGCTGCAGCCCAGGCGTAGGATGTATATATAATAAGGTATCTATATGCTGACACTAAAAGTTATTTCTCCTGAGAAGATAATCTTCACCGGCGAGGTGGAGAGCGTTACGGTGCCCGGTACCCTCGGCGAGTTCGAGGTGCTGGACGGCCATGCGCCCCTGATATCCTCGCTCGAGAAGGGCACCGTGGTCTATAAGCCTGTTCAGGGCGAACGGGCCCAGTTGGCCATCCGGGGAGGATTTGTCGAGGTTCAGAAGAATCAAATCAGTTTGTGTGTAGAATTATAAACTCTCGAATGACAAATATGGATAATCGCCCAGACAGCATCGAGAAGCGGTATTGGAAATATCTGCGGCAGGGGGTAAGCCTCTGTGCCGCCCTGTTCTTCCTGTTGCTGTTGGTAGCTTCGCAGTACCCATCGTTGGTGCTTCCGCTGGCTGTCAGTGCGGCCTATGCGCTGGTGGTCGAGGTGGCCGATGCCATAGCCTGGAGAAAGGTGGCTGCCGGGTCGCCCGACAGTATGCCCACTTTCTTCATGGCGGTATCTGGTCTCCGGTTCATGGTGGCCCTGGTGGTGATGTTTGTCTACTTCCTGCTGGCCGGCAAGACCGGCAAGGCCGGCAAGGCCGATATGGGAACCTTTATCCTGATCTTTGCTCTTTTTTATGTGGCAGTGCTCCTCCATCATACCCTGTTCTTTGCCCGCAGGCGCAAGAAGGGCACGAGGGAGTAAGTCGTGTTACATTAATATATATGATATGAAACAGATTAAAACATTCATACTGCTCTTGGTGCTGGCGCTGGCACCTTGGCACGCCATGGCGGCCAACGGCGGCAAGCAGGGGACACTGGATATTCCGGAGATAGTGCTGGAACATCTGGCTGATTCTTATGAGTGGCACATTGCCACGTATCAGGGCAAGAACCTAAGCATCCCCTTGCCTATCATCATCCGTAGCGGTGCTACGGGCGAGTGGCATTTCTGTACCGCGAGTACGCTGCCCAAGGGCTTCTACTTTGACGCGGCACATCACGGGAAAATCTATGAGAAGATGCCAGGCGGCACCAGCGAGCGCCCCATTGACTTGAGCATTACCAAGGATGTGTTGCAGATATGGATAGCCGTAGCTGTGATGCTGGTAGTATTTGGGTGCTGTGCCCGGTGGTACCGCAGACACGATGAGCTGGCCGAGGCACCCAAGGGATTTGTGGGAGCCATGGAGCTGATGGTCATGACCATCCACGATGATGTCGTGAAGTCGTCAATAGGCGAGGCCCAGTACCGGCGGTTCGCTCCGTATCTGCTCACGGTGTTCTTCTTTATCCTCACGTGTAACCTGGTGGGTCTGGTACCGTTCTTCCCGGGTGGAGCTAATGTTACGGGTAACATCAACATAACGCTCTTCCTGGCCGTGTGTACCATGATAGCCATCAACCTGTTCGGCAACAAGGAATACTGGAAGGATATATTTTGGCCAGAGGTTCCTATGTTCCTCAAGGTTATTCCCCTGATGCCCGTCATTGAGTTGTTTGGCGTATTCACCAAGCCCTTTGCGCTGATGATACGTCTCTTCGCCAACATGATGGCTGGCCATGCGGTAATCCTCAGCTTTACCTGCGTGATATTCCTCGGCTGGTCGCTGGGCGTAGGCTTTGGCATCGGGCTCAACCTGTTCAGCGCGGTCATGCTGCTCTTTATGAACTGTCTGGAGCTTTTGGTGGCCTTTGTACAGGCTTATGTCTTTACCCTGCTAAGTGCCGTGTTCATCGGGCTGGCTCACAAGGAGCCTGAGGCCGAGTAGGGTGTCAGGCCGGTAATGAATAGAATTAGAATAACAATTAAAATTTAACAACAAATACACATTACAACTATGATTATTTCAACTTTATTAGCCGCAGAAGGTCTGGCTAAGCTGGGCTGCGGTCTGGGTGCAGGTATTGCAGTTATTGGTGCAGGTTTGGGTATCGGTAAGATTGGCGGACAGGCCATGGACGCCATCGCACGCCAGCCTGAGGCTTCAGGAAAGATCATGGGCAACATGATTCTTACCTCTGCCTTTGTCGAGGGTTGTGCCCTTTTCGCTATTGCAGCCTGTGCGTTTCTTATCTAATCAAAGAAAGGAATACGAATAATGAATTTGCCATCAATACTGACACCTGATTTAGGACTTCTTTTCTGGATGGCGCTGGCGTTTCTGGTGGTGCTTGGATTCTTGGCCAAATATGCGCTGCCGGCGATAGTCGGTTCGGTTGAAAACCGTAAGCGGTATATCGACGACAGTCTGCGTAAGGCCCATGAAGCCTCCGAGCGCCTGGAAAACGTCAGGCAGGAAGGAGACGCTATCCTACAAGAGGCTCGCGAGAAACAGGCCCACATTCTTCAGGAAGCCGGCTCTGCCCGCGATGCCATTGTAGAGAAGGCGCAGGGACAGGCACGTGACGAGGGAGCACGACTGCTCTCCGAGGCGCGCCAGCAGATAGACAGCGAGCGCCAGAACGCCATGCGCCAGGTACGCTCGCAGGTCGCTGAGCTCTCTGTGCAGATAGCCGAGAAGCTACTACGTGAGAAACTGTCTGACAATGACCAGCAGATGGCATTGATAGACAGAATACTGGATGATATTCCACAACATAAAGAAAACAACTGATAGGCTATGGATTTAGGAGTGATATCTGTGAGATATGCCCGCGCTCTTCTGAAGAGCGCCTCTGAGCTGAATAACGAGGACGCCGTGTGCCGCGACATGCTCTGTCTGGGCCGTTGCTACCTGGAGGTTCCCCAGCTTCGCTCGGCTATCGCCAACCCGATGCTTCAGGCCGATAAGAAGGAAGCCCTGCTGGTCACGGCGACAGGCTCTGAGCCTACCGAGCTGACCCGCCGCTTCCTGGCACTTGTCCTGAAAGAGGGGCGAGAGAACGCTCTGCAGTTTATGGCCGCCTCGTATGTTACGCTTTATAGGAAACAGAAGAATATCACCTGTGGCAGGCTGATTACTGCCACTGCCGTAACTCCCGCGATAGAGGAGAAGATGCGGCAGATGGTAGAAAGCAAAACTCGTGGAACTGTGGAATTTAATACAGAGGTCAACCCAGATATCATAGGCGGGTTTATCCTCGAGTACGATACCTATCGTATGGACGCCAGCGTCAAGAGCGGGCTCCGGAAAATTCTTGCAGAATTAAAGTAACTAAAGAATGAACGGGCCACCTGCTACACCGTCACGGTGATGGCAGATGGCCAATTAAACACTATTAATATGTCAGATAAAATAAAACCAAGTGAGGTATCTGAGGTTCTTCTCCGGCAGCTTAACCAAGTTGTCAGCAGCGAGCAGTTCGATGAAGTTGGTACAGTACTGACGGTAGGCGACGGAGTGGCCCGTATCTACGGGCTGAACAACGCTGAGGCCAACGAGCTGCTCGAATTTGAGAACGGAACCATGGCTATCGTGATGAACTTGGAGGAAGACAACGTAGGATGTGTGCTTCTGGGCCCCACAGCTGGCATTAAGGAGGGACAGACCGTTAGGCGCACACACCGCATTGCCTCTATCCGTGTCAATGACAACTTCCTGGGCCGCGTGGTCAACCCCCTGGGTCAGCCCATTGACGGCCTGGGTGAGATAGACCTCACGGGCTCGTTCGAGATGCCTCTGGACCGCAAGGCGCCCGGAGTTATCTACCGCCAGCCCGTTAAGGAGCCACTGCAGACCGGTCTGAAGGCTGTCGACTCAATGATACCTATCGGCCGTGGCCAACGCGAGCTTATCATCGGAGACCGCCAGACGGGTAAGACCGCTATCGCCGTCGATACCATTATCAACCAGCGCAGTTTCTACGAGGCTGGCCATCCTGTTTACTGTATCTATGTGGCCATTGGCCAGAAAGCCTCTACTGTAGCAGCCTTGGTGCAGAACCTGAAGGAACACGGCGCTCTCCCTTATACCATTGTGGTGAGCGCCACTGCTGCCGACCCTGCTGCCATGCAGTATTACGCCCCGTTTGCTGGTGCCGCCATCGGCGAGTACTTCCGCGACCGCGGCTACTCAGCCCTTGTGGTTTACGATGACCTCTCCAAGCAGGCTGTCGCTTATCGCGAGGTGTCGCTTATCCTCCGCCGTCCTTCTGGCCGTGAGGCTTATCCCGGTGATGTGTTCTACCTGCACTCTCGTTTACTCGAGCGTGCCGCCCGCATCAACAACCAGCAGGAAGTAGCCGAGCAGATGAACGACCTGCCAGCATGTATGAAGGGTCATGTAAAGGGCGGTGGCTCGCTCACAGCCCTTCCTATCATCGAGACGCAGGCTGGCGACGTGTCGGCCTACATCCCTACCAATGTAATCTCTATCACTGACGGTCAGATATACCTCGAGACCGACCTGTTTAACCAGGGTTTCCGTCCCGCCATCAACGTGGGTATCTCCGTGTCGCGTGTGGGAGGTTCAGCACAGGTCAAGAGTATGAAAAAGGTAGCCGGTACGCTCAAAACAGACATGGCCCAGTACCGCGAGTTGGAGGCTTTCTCCAAGTTCTCAAGCGATATGGACCCCGTGACGGCCATGACCATCGACCGAGGCCGCAAGAACAATCAGCTGCTTATCCAGCCGCAGTATTCTCCTATGCCTGTAGGCGAGCAGATAGCCATTCTCTACTGCGGAGTCCATGGCCTGCTGCGCGATGTCCCCGTTGACCGCGTCCGCCAGTGTCAGGACAAGTTCCTTGACCAGATGCGCTCACAGCATCAGGATGTGATAGACACCCTGGCATCAGGCAAAATAGACGATACGATAACCAAGACCATCGAGGAAGTAATGTCGGGCGTAGCCGCCCTGTTTAAAGCATAAGCGCGTATGGCTTCACTGAAAGAAATAAAGACCCGCATAGCCAGTGTCAACAGCACCCGTAAGATAACGAGTGCCATGAAGATGGTAGCGTCGTCCAAACTTCATCACGCTCAGGTCGCCATACAGAATATGTTGCCTTACGAGAACCTGCTGGAGCACATTCTGAAGTCATTCTTGGCTTCCACCCCCGACGTTACCAGTATTCTGGAGCAGGGGCATGCCGAGGTGAAGCGGGTGGCTCTTGTGGTCTATTCCAGCAACAGCTCGCTGTGTGGCGGGTTCAACGCCAATGTGCTCAAGATGATGGAGCATGTCGTGGCCGAGTACGCGGCCCAGGACATTACCGATGTTGTCATCTACCCCGTTGGCCGCAAGGTGGCTGAACGGGTGCAGAAGAGCGGCTGGCAGTCGGCCGGCGATTTCTCCGCCTTGGCCGACAAGCCCAACGCGCACGACTGCGCAGTGGTGTCAGAGGCCATTACGCGCAAGTACATGGCTCACGAGATAGACAAGGTCGAACTTATCTATCACCACTTCAAGAGTGCCGGTTCCCAGATACTCACCCGCCGTACTTTCTTGCCCATTGACCTTTCTACTGAGAAGATTGGGGCGATGAACGACCGTGACCTCACTTCCAATGTGGCTACGGTCAAGGCCCAGGAGTATCTGCGCCAGCGCGACCGCCAGCGCCAGCACGTAGCTAAGGAAGCCAAGCCGCTTAATGACAACTTCCTGGTGGAGCCTAACCTGGAGTACGTACTCCGCTCGCTGGTTCCCAAGTTGCTCAACCTGATGGTTTATACCGCCCTGCTTGACAGTATCGCCTCGGAGCATGCTGCCCGTATGGTGGCCATGCAGACGGCAACTGACAATGCCGATGAGCTGCTACGCACCCTGCGCTTGCAGTACAACAAGGGCCGTCAGGCTGCCATTACCAGCGAACTGCTCGACATCGTGGGTGGCTCGGGCAACAATTAGTACACCCGTCACCATCGTATAGACAACCCTTAACACCGAAGCCCGCACTTCCCACCAATGGAGTACGGGCTTCGGTGTTTTTAAAGCAAAAAGGTAAAAGGGTAAAAAGCGCAGGGAAGGGCAAAAAGGTAGAAGGCGCAGGGATGGAAGTGCCCATTGTGATGCTGATAATCGTTGGGCCAATCGTGGAGACCGACCTTTACGCTTCCCGGAGCCATCTTTAGAAAGCTAAAGGTCGGTATTCCTGTTTCTTGTGGTTAGCCCTGGCGGACGGCAAAACTGCGCCAGTTTGCAGGGAGCGCTTTTTACCTTTTTACCCTTTTACCTTTTCACTTTTCATCGTTGTTATTTTTGTATTATTTTCTTCCGATATTTTGGCCGTTGTATCATATTTTTGCGTTACCTTTGTAACCAGTAGGGGCGCGATGCCCATGAACTTAGGCGCAGGCTACGGCCCATTGCCAGACGATACTAAAACAAGCACTATCAGACCCAACCCTCGTATCCGCCATTACCACTATACCACCCACCACTATGACCGCCATACACTGTACACTCGTAGGTTTCAGACATCATGCCTGGCAGGGCACCCTGCTGGCCCAGCGGCTCGCCAAGGCCCCTGGCAGCAGGGTAGTGCTGATGCGCGACAGCGAGAATCACCGCAACACCGAGGCCGCCGTGGCCTGTGTGGGTGCCGAGGTGGTGGCCTATGTTACCAACGATGAGTGCCACCGCATAGCCGCTTATCTTGACGATACCGAATACGGTCTGCTCTATGGCAATATTACCCAGGTCAACGTGGGCGACCAGCGCTGTACGGCCAGCATCGAGGTAGAGCGCTCTGTCGATGTGGCCCCTGCTCCTGTCGACGGCTCTTTTGGCGAGTGGGACAGCCAGTGGGCCGATCTGCCACTGGTCAGGATGGGCGACGCCGACCTCCTAATGCTCATGCTCGAACGCGATATACTCAGCATGCTCCATCAGGGCGCTGTCTCGACGGCTCCGCTCATCAGCGAGCTCGACAAGTATCTGCAGCAGACGCCCTTAGACATCAGCGGCGAGGCCACCGCGTGTCGTCGGCAGATAGCCGACCTGCTCGGAGCCAGCCACGACGACACCATGCGCGCCTATGGCCAGCGGTTAGAGGTGGCCATCACCTCCATGGGCAGTAATGAGGCTTGCGAGCGCACCGCTCGTCATATCAGCGACGAGTGTCCCGGCAGTGCCCAGTTCCAGGCCATGGCCCAGCGCCACCAGACCATCAGTCGCGAGCTGCTCGCCCAGGCGCTCGACGCCTTCCCTCATCACCTGCACCGCGAGTACACCCTCTCCATCCCCGACTTTGTCTCCATCGCCTATTATCTCCGCGTGCCCCGCCATGCCTTGCGCCGCTTCGTCAGTTGCGAGTTGTTGTTAGGTGCCCTTACCCGTCAGGCCGACGGTTCCGGGGCCAGCCAGCGTATGCGCCAGGCCGTGGCCGAGTACGTGCGCCGCATAGACAGCTGTGCCACGCCTCAATGGCAGTCCCATATAGATGACCTGTGGCAAACCCTCATCACTGCATTAGCCGATCGCCTGGCCCGGCTCAACGGTGCCAAGGACACCCTGTTCAACGCCCGCCTGGTATGTATGGTCATCGGGCGGCTCATAGAACGTGGTGTCTACGACGCATCGGTCACCCAGGCCGAATATGGCCGTCGCCTCGCCTTAGGCAGCCGCGACATGCGCTCCTCGGTTAACCGCGCCCTAACTGGCGATGACTCCCTCCGCCACCTGGTAGACCGCCTGGTGGCCCAGGTACAGGGCTGATATATCCCCGTGCCCTCATTTCTCCTTCTGTTGTATCTTTCTGTCATTCATCGTGTTACGATGTAGATATATATCATCCTCCCGATATTCTTCATGTCGGTCTTGGCTTGTTGTACCTTTGTCGTCGTAACCGGTTACAAGCACAACAAACCCATTAAAAGACGAGAACAACATGAACAAGAACAACAATTTATCCCTGCGTAGGCGGCTCGCCCGCCTGTCGCGCTGTGTTTCTTACCGCCAGCGGCTCTTAGTACGCTATTTGCAGACCTCCGAGGGGCTCCGCGAACTGGGCTTCTGGACCTGGATGGCCGGCGTGGCCGGCATGGCTGTACACACGCTGCTGGCCGCTTATGGCAACTAATAGATTAACCATTAACAAAAACACGATGACTATGGAAATGAAACTGACCCGGATAGCCAAGCGTAAGGGCTATACCATCGGCCGCATGGAGGTAGACGGCCAGTATCTCTGTGACACACTCGAACCCACCTGGCGCGATCTGCACCACGGTGCCCGCAAGCTACGCGGGCAAACTGCCATCCCAGAAGGGCGCTACCCGGTGGTAGTAACGCTGAGCCCGCGGTTCAAGCGGTGGCTGCCACTGCTGTGGGGCGTACCCCAGTTTGAGGGCGTGCGCATCCACGCAGGTAACACGGCTGCCGACACGGCAGGCTGCATCCTGGTGGGACAGAACCTGAAGCCCGGCATGGTACTCAACTCTAACATATACCTGCACCGCCTGATGCAGTTGCTCGACCGTCGCCAGCCTGGCACCCCCGTCTACATCACCATCCAGTAGCGCGGTCATGGCAGGGGCCATCGGCCCATACGCCATGCTCCCCAGCCCACTGCTGTCCGTCCCCGTTGCCCCCTGGCCCACAGCCACCGGGCGGACGGGGACTTTTTGGCTGTCGCCCGTACTTTTGTCGGTCGCTGCCGCCATAGTCTGCCATTTTTTTGCTACCTTTGTCCGCAGGGTGGCCGTAGCCGCCCCTATATTATAATATGTAACGAGCATGTTATGGACAGACTGATAGAACTATACACATCGTGGCGCGGTGCCGCCCCGAGCCGGGTAGAACCCTTGGCAGGAGCCGGAAGCAACCGCGCCTATTACCGTTTTTATGATGCCGACGGTCACACGGTTATCGGCGTGGTGGGTACCAGCCGCGATGAGGACCATGCCTTCATCTACCTTACCCGCCACTTCGGTACCCGCCAGCTACCCGTCCCTAATATCCTTGCCGTGAGCGACGACGAGCTTCGCTATCTGCAGACCGACCTCGGCTCCACCTCTCTCTACGACGCCCTTAAGGGCGGGCGCGATGCCGGCGGCCGCTACAACCAGCACGAGCGCCAGCTCTTGCTCCGTACCATCCGCGAGCTGCCCAATATACAGCTGCGCGGTGCCCGCGGGCTCGACTGGACGGTCTGCTACCCTCAGCCTGAGTTCGACGAGGACGGTGTGCGCTTCGACCTCAACTACTTCAAGTACTGCTTTCTCAAGGCTACTGAACTTGACTTTCACGAACTTAAGCTCGAGGCCGACTTCCGTATGTTCGCGCGCGACCTGACGGCCGAACCGTCCGACAGTTTCCTCTACCGCGACTTCCAGGCACGTAACGTGATGCTTGACGACCACGGTCAGCCCCACTTCATAGACTACCAGGGTGGCCGCCGCGGTCCCTACTATTACGACCTGGCCTCCTTCCTCTGGCAGGCTTCTGCCCGCTATCCTAACAAGCTGCGCCGCGAGCTGGTCTACGAGTACTACCAGTCGCTGCGCAACTATACCGAAGTTCCCAGCGAGCGCCACTTCGTCCATCGCCTCAGCCTCTTCGTCCTCTTCCGCACTCTCCAGGTCTTAGGCGCCTACGGCTTTCGTGGCTACTTCGAGCGCAAGCGCCACTTTATCGACAGCATCCCCCCGGCTATCGACAATCTGCGCCAACTGCTCCAGCTACGCGACGCTTTCCCTTATCCCTACATGATGGATATGCTCCAGCGGCTTACTGAGTTGCCCGCCTTTACCCGTATCAGTCAGCCAGCGGCCAATCGCACCGACGGGCTCCGCACCACTGATACCAATGTTTACACCGCCCATCCCCAGGACGGCCCGGCCACCTTCTCTAAGTACGACGGCCGCGGCCCGCTGGTGGTTCGCGTCTTCAGTTTCTCCTATCGCCGTGGCATCCCTGAGGACGAGAGCGGCAATGGCGGTGGCTACGTATTCGACTGCCGCAGCACACACAACCCTGGGCGCTACGAGCCTTATAAGAAACTCACCGGACTCGACGAGCCAGTCATCCGTTTCCTCGAGGACGACGGCGAGATACTCACCTTCCTCGACAGCGTCTACCGTCTGGCCGATGCCCATGTGCAGCGCTACCTGCAGCGTGGCTTCACCGACCTCATGTTCTCCTTCGGATGTACGGGCGGTCAGCACCGCAGCGTGTACAGTGCCCAGCACCTGGCCGAGCATCTGCACGACAAGTTTGGCATCGAGGTGCGCATCTGCCACCGCGAACAGGGCATCAGTCAGACCCTGTCCCGCCGACAGTAGCCCTTGTGGTAACATTAAAAGCCCATCTGGAAATAGCACCAGATGGGCTTTTAGCGTTATAGTGCCTGTTAGCTTTTTACCTTACTGCCACCTTACGGCCCTGGTGTATGTAGATGCTGCGCGAGGGGGTACTCTGTGCATAGGCCCTGCAGGTCGTAGTGGTACGGGCCGGCCTTGCTGGTGGCCTTTATCTCGTCTATGCCCGTGGGGCCGCTGGATGCCGGGATAACCGCCACCCAGACCCCAGCCCGGTGAGCCGTCAGCTGCACGCTCCTGATGGCTCCCACCATCATGCTGACGGCTCCGGGCCGCCCCGCGACCAACGCCCGGTGGCTATTTGTGCAGGTGCCCTATTTTTTTGTCAATTTCTTTTGTGTTTCCCACCATTTTGACGTAACTTTGCACTATGATGCAAGCTATGATTTTCGCGGCTGGGCTTGGCACAAGGCTCAAGCCACTGACCGACCACATGCCCAAGGCGCTGGTCAGGGTGGGCGGCGAGCCACTGCTTAAACATGTGGTTGTGCAGATGAAAAACGCGGGCTTTACCCATATTGTGGTCAACGTACATCACTTTGCCGACCAGATAGAGGAGTACCTGGCTGCTCAGCAGAACTTCGGCATAGACATACGCATCAGTGATGAGCGCCAGCAGCTGCTCAATACGGGCGGGGGCATCAAGAAGGCCCGGCCCCTCTTTGACTCTGCGGAGCCCATCCTTATACATAATGTAGACATACTGAGCAATGTAGACCTGCGCAGCTTCTACGCCCAGGCCTATGGCGATGCCACCCTGCTGGTAAGCGAGCGCCAGACCAGACGCTACCTGCTCTTTGACCCTAAAGAGCGCCACCGGCTCATGGGATGGACCAATATAGAGACCCACGAGGTGCGCTCGCCCCATGCCGGACTGAACCCTGACAGCTGTGAACGTTATGCCTTCTCGGGCATCCACGTGTTCAGCCCCCGGCTTTTCCCCCTGCTCGACAAGTGGCCCGACGAGTTTGGCATCATCGACTTCTACTTGGGTACCTGTGCCAGCCACGACATCAATGGCTGTGTTTGGCCTGGCCTGCGCCTCATGGACGTGGGCAAGCAGGACACCATAGTTCAGGCTGACAACTTCCTTACGACCATATAATACCTAATTATAATTAATCATGCAACAGAAGATAGTAATTCTCGATTTCGGGTCGCAGACCACGCAGCTTATCGGCCGCCGTGTACGCGAACTCGACACCTTCTGCGAAATTCTCCCGTATAACAAGTTCCCCCAGGACGACCCCAGCGTCATCGGGGTCATCCTGAGCGGTTCGCCCTACTCGGTTCACGACCCCGAGGCGTTCCAGGTAGACCTCAGTAAACTGGTGGGCCACCTGCCTGTGCTGGGAATATGTTACGGGGCGCAGTTTATATCCTACTCGATGGGTGGCCGTGTCGAAAAGGCCGACAGCCGCGAGTACGGGCGTGCCCATCTGCAGACGGTAGACACGTCGAACCCGCTCTTCAAGGGCTTTGAGCCTGGCTCGCAGGTATGGATGAGCCACGGCGACACCATTACCGCCATCCCGGCCGACTGCAAGGCTATCGCCTCGACCGAGGAGGTCAAATATGCTGCTTACGCCAGTACCACCAACCCCGTGTGGGCCGTGCAGTTCCACCCCGAGGTGTTCCATACCGTACAGGGCACCCAGTTGCTGCGCAACTTCGTGGTAGATATCTGCGGGTCTAAGCAGAATTGGAGTGCCGCCTCATTCGTTGACACCACCGTGGCCGAGCTGAAGCAGCAGTTGGGCTCCGACCGTGTTATACTGGGCCTCTCGGGCGGTGTAGACTCGTCGGTGGCAGCTGTGCTGCTGCACCGTGCCATTGGCAAGAACCTTACCTGTATCTTCGTGGATCACGGTATGCTGCGCAAGAACGAGTTTCGCGATGTGATGCACGACTATGAGTGTCTGGGACTCAACGTGATAGGCGTAGATGCCAGCGCCAAATTCTTCGCAGACTTGGCGGGCGTTACCGACCCTGAGAAGAAGCGCAAGATAATAGGTCGCGATTTCGTAGAGGTATTCAATGCCGAGGCCAAGAAGATAGAGGGCGCCAAGTGGCTGGCCCAGGGTACCATCTATCCCGACCGTATCGAGAGTCTTAACATCACCGGCAAGGTCATCAAGAGCCATCACAACGTGGGAGGCCTGCCCAAGGATATGCACCTGCAGCTCTGCGAGCCCCTGAAGTGGCTGTTCAAGGACGAGGTGCGCCGTGTGGGTCGCCAGTTGGGCATGCCCGAGCACCTCATTACCCGTCACCCCTTCCCAGGACCGGGCTTGGCCGTGCGCATACTGGGCGACATAACGCCCGAGAAGGTTCGCATCCTTCAGGATGCCGATGATATATACATCAAGGGCCTGCGCGAGTACAAGGTAAAGCTCACGGGCGAGGAGGCGCGTAAGGTGCTGGCCGCCGGAGTGCCTGCCCAGATGACCGATGGCGAGATAGAAGTGTCGCTGTACGACCAGATATGGCAGGCGGGTACCGTGCTGCTCTCTACGGTACGCAGCGTGGGCGTCATGGGCGACGAGCGTACCTATGAGCACCCTGTGGCTCTGCGCGCCGTAACCTCGACCGATGCCATGACGGCCGACTGGGCCCATCTGCCCTACGACTTCATGGCCCGGGTGAGCAATGAGATAATAAATAAGGTGAAGGGTGTGAACCGAGTATGTTACGACATCTCGTCAAAACCGCCTTCGACCATCGAGTGGGAGTAGGCTCACTACTCGCGCATCCCTATAGGGAAGCCCTGCTGCTTATAGGCGGGGTTTCCTTTATCTCCTAACCTTTAAAAAACTGTTGACAGACAAATGCGAAAGACTATAATCCTTACAGCGATACTGCTCCTGCTGCCCCTGATGGCGATGCGGGCGCAGAACCGTACGTTCATGCTCATGGAGCAGAACCCCGAGTATGGCCAGCAGTACTGGTTCTCCAGTGGTGTGGGCAATGAGTTGGACTGTGACAAGATTAAGCAGCACTGGAACAATGACCGCTATATCACCGCGGTGGCCTATACCGAGAATGGGTGGTCGGTGGCCATGAGCAAGGACTCCAAATTCAGCAATCAGTCTTACAAGTATTCGGGCGATTTTCCCAGCGACTGGATTAAGGAAAAGTGGGATGCCGACTACTACATTACCGCCATTACCTGTAATCAGAGTAAGTGGTTTGTGGTAATGTCTAAGTATCAGGGCTACACCGATCAGAGCTATAAGCATGCCACGCTGAACGAACTCAAGGCCTGGTATAACCAGAAGCGTAGCGCGGGCTACTTTCTTACCCAGGCCACTTACAGCTCGGGCAAGTGGTGGTGGATAGTGACCAAGGGCACCAATATAGAGACTCAGGGCTATACCTGGGCTACCGACGGCAATGTGGGCAGTGAGGTGAAGAAGATTTGGAACCAGGGTTACCGTCTGCATTTGGTCGAATATGGCGGTGGACAGTATCTCCTGGTTTATGGCAAACTGAAAGGGCGTACTCCACAGCAGGCATATAACATAGACTATAACGGCATGACGGCTTGGCTTAGCAAGAACTGGGATAAGGGCATGAAGCTACACTATATCGGTGGGGGCAACCCGGAGAGCCAACCGTCTAACAATGTCGCTTCTAACCAGAGTAACAATGGCTACTCTACCACCTATCAGCCTGGTAGCAACAGCTGGCGCGAGGAACTGCCTGGCGGTGGCTTTAGGCAGAACACCCGTCAGGCCGATGGGTCTATTATCTCTATTACATCTACTCCCTGTTTGTGGTGTCATGGCACCAAGGTATGTGGTATATGTCATGGGCTCGGTGGAACTTACGGCCGTGCCTATGGTGGCATGTGGTATCCCTGTAAGAGTTGTGCCGGCAGCAAGGTGTGCCAGAACTGCCATGGTCAGGGGTATAGTACCTTTACCAGTACGGTCTATCCAGATGGTAGTGGGGTAGGGTACGACCAGAACGGGCGTGTCACCGTGACCGACGGTCGTGGCGGGGGCAGCGGAGGCAGTCGTTCGTCGTCGCGTGACAACGGGCGCAGCAGCAACCACCGCAGCGGCACCTGTCCCAAGTGTGGCGGCACGGGCTATGACCCTGATGCCCATCAGTACGCAGCTGGTTCGAGTATGGCCCCTTATCACAATTCGGGCGGCACTACCTGCTATATCTGCAGCCGGGCTACCGACCATTACCATTATCGCTGCCTGGAGTGTAAGCGACATTAAGG
>JALEKD010000038.1 GCA_022769285.1 Prevotella sp. | reverse complement strand
CTGTGCCGTAGCACCCATGGCGAACGCTACGAAGAGCATTGCCAGCATGAGTAGTTTTTGCTTCATAAAGATTCTGTATAAATATGATTTCTAATTGTGTCAAGTGCGTCTCTGCACCTGGGGCGGCGGTCTGTAGCATCGCCCTGGCCCTCTCCATGACACGAGAGGAGACAGAGATGTGCCCCAAGGCTGACAACGGGGCATACAATGGTTGCAAAATTACAAAATAATCGGCTGACAGCTATCACATTAGCTGTCTTTTTTTATTTTTATGTAACATTTTAACAGTTTTCGGCCACCAAAGAGGGTTGAAAGACAGACTTAGAAAAGTCAAAAGAGCACTTTGAAAGGTAAAAAAGCAAAAGGTAAAAAAGTAAAAAGCGCTGCATGGACGCTGGTATGGATTGCAGGTGTCTTAATGATGACGGTGTGTGCCAACACACGGTGGTCGCGAAAAACGAAAGACCGACCCCTCCGTTCAGAAAGGTCGGTCTTTAGAAGTCTAATGGCGGCTCCCAGCACGCCGAAGATGGCTCTGAAAATCGTAAAGGTCAGTCGCTGCAATTATCGTGAGAACGTTCCATCTTACAGCATAGCGCTTAGCTGCCCCAACTCGTATCTTTGCTACTCCAAGTCCTCCTTGGGGCATTAGGGTGCAACCCTTTACTTTTTACCCTTTTGCCTTTTTACCGTTCAAGGCTTCTATTTCACCACCTTGCGACCGTTCACAATGTAGAGGCCACGGGGAAGAGCGTCGAGGTCGGTACCCAGGTAAGTGCCGTCGAGGCTATAGATGCCCTTGTGCTTGGCCGTGGGAACCGGCGTTACTATGTCGGTAATGCCGGCAGCGCCCTGGCTGGTAATCTCTATCTCATCGATGAAGAAGCGATAGCCTGTGAATGTGAGGCGAGCCGAGCCGCTGCCTGTAAGGGTGGTCTCGCAGGTGTTCCAATCGCCCGGTGTCAGGTCAAACTGGGTTTTCCCGAGTTCACCGTTATCCGCTGACAGCGCAAGAGTAGCTCCTTCTTTACCATAGGGTGCTGCCTGGAACTTGATGTGAACCACATCGCCAGCAGCCAGCTTGATGACGGGCGAGGTGAGCGTGCTGGATGTTCCAGCCTGGGCATTGCGGCCCACCACGGCACACTGGAAACCGGCCTTGAGGGTCAGGTTAGATGTCCAGCCATCTACGTCGGACACAAAGGTACCTGTGGCGAAGGTGTTGCCCAATGGGGGCGGAGCAAAGCCTTTTCCGTCATTGCCACCGGTACCGTTGCTGCGGCTGAAGGTCTCGTGCAGCAAATAATCCTCCTGCGATGAGCCTCTATTGAAGTTCGTGAACTTGAACGAAGCCACTCCGCCCTGGCAGGCCATGTTGCTAATAAGGAAGTTCATCTGCTTCAGGCCGTTGTTGTCATTATAAGCCACACACGAGGGGGTAGTAGTGGGGCCCAGGGCGTTGACTCCGCCATAGGGCCAGGCATCGCCATACTCGGTCTGGCCGCTCTTGGTGTTGTCAGCAGGGATGATGGTGATGCGCTCGTGGTCATTGCCATACTTTGGGGTGTTGACGCAGTTGTAGCTCCAGTAGGCTGCGTTGTAGTCTATATGGTTGATGATGATACCGGAGCTGCCCACATAGCGGTCCCATCCTGTCTGCTGGCGGTTCTCTATGAGGTAGTACTCGTTCTTGCTGCCAGGATTGGTAAAGCGGTACACATCGCCGCCCTGGACTGTGGTCTTCATGCCGGTGACTGTAGCATCGTCCTCAAGGTCCTTAGGCGTAATCCAGCCGGCCACCATCTTCTCGTAGGCGGTGTAACCGGCAGGGCAGAACTCGTTGCCGTTGTAGCTGCCAGAGCACATCAGGTCCCAGGTGCCCATGCCGTAGAACGTATTGGAAGCGCCGCTGTTGCCGCGGATGTCGTACATGTCGGGATAGCCCAGGCAGTGCGAGAACTCGTGGCAGATGGTACCGATGCCCATATAGGTAGACTCGGTGCGCAGCTCGTTAGAGCAGGCGTAGACGCTGACATACTTGCTGCCCACCTGAAGGGGCGAGGCGAGCTGCCACTTATGGGGCCAGATGGTGTTGGCACCACCATTGGTAGCCTCGCCACGGCCGGCATAGAGTACATAGACCTCCTCGACATAGCCGTCGCCGTCCCAGTCGTAGGGACTGAAGTCCACCCCGTCATTGTAAGCCTTACGACAGGCCTCGGTCACCATGCCGCGGGCGTTTACATCGCTGCCGTTTTTATCGTTGGCACCGTAAGTGGCCTGAGTACCTAAGGTATAGGGGCCCACGACATCGAACTGGAGGTTGAACCGGCCGTCGCTCTGGTCGCGGAAGTAGTCGGCGACAGAGCCAACGAACCGGCCTTCCTTGAGGTTCTTCTCGTTGGCCAGGCGGTTATAGTAGGCTTGGGGATCGGCCATGGTGAAGGCCACGTCAGAGAACTGGACCAGCAGAATAAGGCAGCGCTTGTTGCCCGTAAAACTGACGCGCTGGGCCACGCTCTTCTGCCCGGCCACGCGCTGCGGGCCGTGGCCATAGTTGCCGCTGTCCTGGCTACGCAGACGCTCGGCGTTCTGGCGCAGGGCCTGCATATCGGCTGGGTAGAGCACGTCGTGGCGCTCAGTGTACCAGCTGCCGTCCTTGGCCTGCCAGTAGTGCAGGAACTCGTCGCCCACAAGCTGTACCTCTAAGGTGTGGCCGGTAGCTGTCTTCAGCGTACGCCACAGCCCGGGCTCGGCGGGGATGGCACTGGCCGTGATAACTGCCATGGTGAGCAGCATCAGTGTAAGTAATCGTTTCATCATTGTATTCTGTATTAATATTATTGTCATTCGATAACAGAGTGTAAGCCGTCTGGCTATATCTGTGCAAAAATAGTAATATTTTTTAAGGTAATGGCCACACTCGGGCAAATAATTAATAAAGAGGGCAAAAAATATCACCAAGAGCAAAAAGTCATCAGCTAAAAGGGAGCAAGAGGTCATTCAGCCTCTAAACCCATATCGCGCACCATCTGCTTTATAACATTTACCTTAACCGAAGAGGCTTCTTCCTTATCATAGAGGACGAGCAGAACCACCCGACCACTGCGCATGTCTGTAAGAATATTCATAGTGATAACCCTTGCACCACCTGCCTTTCCTTTCCCCTTAGATCGGATGGCCATACGTATCTTCCGAATGTTCTTAGCGATTTCATCACCTTGCAAAGGGTCTTCTTTAAGGCTGTCGAGAAACTTCCTGTAATCGTCCTTAAAGCTGGGATATTTCTTAGAGAGGCGTTTAGCCTGTTTGGCGAAATCGTCAGAAACAGAGATGACGATACCCGCATGTTCACTACAACTTATTGAGCAAGCTATCAGCAGATTGAAGGGTACGGGTACCGGCCATGGCTTCTTTAACCTCAGTTAATGCGTTTTTAAGTTCGCCCATCAGATTACGGGGAGCATCAACGGCATCACAGGAAACTTCCGGAAGAATACGGAATGTACCTACGCGCGATTTTAATACTACTCGCTCGCCTGCCTTAGCCAAGTCCAGATATTTAGTCTGGTTAACTCTGAAATCCCTGGTACTAACTACTACCATAATGACAATACTTAATGGGTTTGAGAACAAAGATAGTGCAAACCGAGAGGCATGAGCTTGCTCTGATGCCCGAGGTGCAGCCTATTTGTGGCAAAGGTACATATTTTTTTTGTAATAACCGCATTTAGGGAAACAATTAATAAAGAGGGCAAAAAAACAGATAGCGTCTCCCAAGCCATTGCAAAAAACGTGGAAACCGACCTTTACGATGCTGGAAGCCACCTTTAGCGCGCTGGGAGCCGTCATTATACTTCTAAAGACCGACCTTTCTGAATGGTGGGGCCGGACTTTTTGTTTTTTACAACTGCCATTGGCCTAATCACAGCCATAAGGGCCATGGCGGGGGGAGCTCTGCAAGCAGCGCGCGCTGTAAGCGCAGAAGTATAAAGCCTGGGGCAACGCCCCAGGTTTCACCACCGCATAAGTAATGCGCGCTGTAGGCGCAGCAGTAGCCGTAGGCGTTACCTCAGCAAGGATGATTGATATTTGAAGTGGGCCTATACGCACGACAAAGGCCGCAGGCATCGTTCTCTTGATTTAACGCTTCGCTACTGCTGCGCCTACAGCGCGAAAATAGCTTGGTTGTTATGTACCTGGGGCGTTGCCCCAGGCTTTATACTTTTGCGCTTACAGCGCGTGCAGTTTACTCGGGATTGCGTATAGTCTTCATAGTTGCTATTACCGTCATCATTAAGGCACCCGCAATCCATACCAGCGCTCAGGCAGCGCCTTTTACTTTTTTACCTTTTTACTTTTTTATTTTTCCAGGTCTGTCTTCCTTTCCCCGCGACCGGCTTGGGGCAGTATGCAGCCACTTTGACCATGGCGGTGATGTCTTCGCAACCAGCGCGCATAGTTCGCATGGGGGTGCGTATGTAAATTATTGAGAATATGGGTGCCGCCATCAATGTGCCAACAGCCCATTCCTGCACACAGGCAGCATTTTCCACGCTTCCGCATGGTATCCATAAAAAAGAGAGCGGCCCGTACGGAACCGCTCTCCATGTATTATGCGTTATAGAATGTTGCTATGACGCTACAGACTATTACTTCCTAGTAAGAACCATCTTAGTGGCTGAGAACCAGATGTAGCCAGAGAACTGGTCAGAGCTGGTGAAGATACCACCACAAAGCGTGGCAGTTGGGGTAAAGGTAATGGTCTTGAAGTCGGCACTCCATGTACCAGAAATGGGCGTGTAGCTAAGTGAGGTGCCGTTCCGGTTAAGCAGCTTAACGCTCATGTGAGAATCGCCAAGGCCAAAGTCGAGATCATCGGCAAACTTGTACTGACCCAAGTTATCGAATGTAACGCTGCCGGCATTGGTGGCCTTGTCATAGTGGTACGTGAGCACTGCCGTGGTAAAGTCATAGCCCATCATACCAGTAACATAGAGGTAGTGGCCGTCGTAATCGTCGGCATCCTCACCGTCGCCCGCGATGGTAACTTTCCATGACTGGGCTGCTCCAGAACTGTTCAGCGAAGTCATAGTCCATGTTCCCTGCAATTTATCATAGAACTCTGAGTCGTTATCGCGCAGCGTTATTTCTGTAGTGGCCTGCGTGCCAACCTTAGCGCCCTCTGCGCTGATGATGGTAACGCTGAATGTACGGGGGTCGTTGATTTCGTCGTCGTCAACGGCCTTGATTTCTATATTGCCCTCGCCATCTGAGATAACAACAGTGGTATCGGTTACCAGATAGTTAACATCTTTCTTAGCGGGGTTGTCTCCGGTTTCCTTCACAGATACGTTGACTTTGACAGGGCCGTTGGTCTCGCCGGTAACCACGACGGGCACATTGAAGATGCCCACGTTCTCCTTTACCTTCATGGCGGTAGTCTTCATACTGACCGTCACATCGGCAGCAGTGTTCCACGACGAGTCGTCGTCAGAGCAAGCGGCAAACACCGAGGCCACTGCCAGGAACATAAATAATTTGATATATTTCATACTTGTGATGTATTCTTTATGAGTTAAACGTCTTAGTTAGAATAACCGGGGTTCTGCTGACCAGCCAGATGGGGATTGGCATCGAGCTCGCTCTTGGGGATAGGCCAGGTGAAGCGATGGTCATCGGCAGTATAAGCGAGGCCGGCACCGGCAACAACGATAATATTGTCGATAGGAGTAAGGCCGGCATCGGAAATCTCAGGGTGAGTGGCCTGACGGGTAAAGCCCTGGTGGGTACGGCGCAGGTCGCTCATACGGAAGCCTTCGCCGATGAACTCGAGCTTACGCTGCTTGAGGGCGGCGTTGAGCAACTGGTCAGAGGTGTACGAAGCTGACCGATAGTCCTCGATACGCTTGGCGAGGAAGTCGTTCATGTACTGCGAGCCGTCCTGGTTGGTACGGGCGCAGGCCTCTGCTGCTATAAGATACATCTCCGACAGACGGAAAGGCTTGGTCATATTGATGAGGTTGTTGGTATCATCGGTACGCAGAGCCACATTACCAGGGAACTTGCTGAACTGGTAAGCGATATAGTTCTCGCCCTCAACCTTGAGAGTCTGGTTAACCGAGAAGAAGACACCGAAACGGCAGTCGCCGTCGCCATAACCGGCAAGGGTAGGATAAGTGGGCAGATAGTCGCACGACTGGTTGTTGCTGCTGATGTAAGCACCACCGGTAGAAGAGCCAAGCTCGTCAGACTTGCTGCGGAAGGGACGCCAGATGACCTCAGAGCCCTCGTCGTCGGTCCACAGCTTAGCATAGTCGGCAATGGAGGTAAGCTGATAGCGGCCGCTCTCGATAACATCCTTGGCCTTGGCCAGAGCCGTAGCCCAGTCGCCCTTAACCAGGGCTACACGGGCCTGCATGGCCTCGATGGCGTACGAAGAAAGGTAAGCCGAGTTAGGCGACAGCAGGGCTGCCACGTCAGAGGCGCCGCTGGCCTCGTAGGCCTTGAGCCCCTTATAAGCCTCATCCAAGTCGTCCTGGATCAGCTTGAAAGTCTCGGCCAGTGTGCTGCGGTCTGGGTAGATAGCCGCATTACCCGATGGGTTATAGGTGACGCTCAGGGGCAGGCCACTGTGCTCTGCCTCGGGGTTGGTCTGGGTGTACGACTGGCAGTAATGGTCGGCCAGGAAGAAGAAGAAGTAAGCGCGGCTGAAGTAAGCCTCAGCGCGGTAACGGCCAATCTCTGCTTTGTCGGCATCGGTGAGGCCTTCCTTGGCGAGCAGACCATCGGCCTTCTCTATCACGCTGTTGCTAACAGCGATACGAGAGTAACAGCTGGCCCAGAAGCTCTCCATCTCGCTGGTAGAGGGAAGGATATTACCGCCATTGATGATACCATTACGGTTACCATTGCTGATAACACCGTGGAACTCATCCATCATCAGGTCCTGTACGTAGAGCCAAGAGCCGGCAGTAGCGCTGCGGAAGCCGGTGTACAGGTTATTACGGAACTGATGCAAGTCTTCCTTGTCGCGAATGGCAGTCTGGTCATCGAGGACACCAAAGGGCTTAGTGTCCATGCTGCACGACGAGACGAACAGCGTGGCGAAGAGCATCAGTGAAAAATATATTTTCTTCATGTTTGTTTCCTTTTACTGTTGTGTTAATGTTTAGAATGTAACCTCGGCTCCCATAACAAACTGGCGAGTGTTAGGATAGTTGAAGTGAACCAAGTTAATATCAGGCTCAGGGTCGTAGCCCTTGAACGAGGTTATGGTAAAGAGGTTGCGGATGATACCGAACACCTTGAAGCCCTTGATGTAGCGTGTAGCAGCCATCCACTTCTTGGGGAAGTCGTACTGCAGGCTCAGAGTCTTCATGCGCAGGAACGAGGCGTTCTGCAACAGGGTGTCGTCCAGATAGGTGCTAATGTCGTACTGAGCACCGGGGATGTCGGTAATCTGGCCAGGATGAGTCCAGATGTTGAGCATCTTGGTCTGCTGGTTGTAGCTGGTAGCAAACTTGGGGTTGGCAGTGAATATATCGTCGTTAACCAGCAGGTACTTGCCACTCTGCCAAGAGAAGTCGGCGATAAGGCTCAGGCCCTTCCAAGTGAAGTTGGTACCGAAGCCACCAATCCAGGGGGCGTAGCGGTTCTTGCCAGTCCATACGGTACAGTTGTCCTCATTGTACACCTTAGTAATATTGCCATCCTTGTCGTACCACATAGGAGCACCATCGCGGGGGTCTACACCAGCACGGCGAGGCAGATAGAACTCACCATAAGACTTACCTTTCTCGTAGCGTACACCTGTATTCTGGATAGTATAGCTGTCGCGGCCACCAAAGAGTTCGGTTATCTCGTTCTTGTTGTAGCCCACATTAGCCTTAACGGTCCAGTTGAAGTCACGGTTCTTGAGGATGTCTACCTGGGCATCGATTTCGATACCCTTATTGGTCATGTTGCCCACATTACCCACACCAGAAGAGAAACCAGTGGTGAAAGAGTAAGGTATCTCCATGATCATGTCGCTACTCTTGTTGCTGTAGTAGTTGAGCTCGAGGTTCAAGCGGTCGAAGACGCGGGCGGTAAAGCCGATGTTGAGCTTGGCCACCTTTTCCCAGGTAAGCTCGTAGTTAGCAGGCTGAGCAATACCGATAGAGCCTTCGCCATTGTACAGACCACCGGTACCGAAGAGGCCGAAGTAATCGTAGGCACCAGGACCGGCATCGCTACCGGTAGTACCATAGTTGACGCTGACAGAGAGGGCATTGAGCCAGTTGACATCGCTCAGGAAGCTCTCCTTCTTGGCATCCCACTTGGCACCGAGCGACCAGAAATTGCCCCAACGATGGTTTGGCGCGAACTTAGAGCTACCATCGCGACGCAGAGAGCCGTAAGCGTAGTACTTCTCCTTATAGTTGTACTCGGCGCTGCCGAATACAGAGTTGGCCACCACCTCGCTCTGAGAGTCTTCCAGGTCGCCAACCTCTACTTTAGTGGCAGCGGCCATGATAAGACGGCGTGCGTCGGTCTGGCCCGAGGCAAAGGCACCGAAGCCTTTAGAGCGCTGGATGCGAGTCTCCTCACCGAGGAGGACGTTCAGGTAATGGTCGCCGAAGTTCTTACGATACTCGGCAGTATGAGTCAGGTTGTACTGATAGTAAGACGACAGACGATTCTGCGTGGCACCAGTGTTCATGGCGAGGTTGCCATGTTTATCGAGGCTTCCCATGAGGTCTCCCATAGGTGTCTCGAACGACATCCAGGGTATATAGCGGTTGTCCAGGGTCTCGTGGTAACCGTTGAGCGACTGCTGAGCGGTCAGGGTAAGGCCCTCGATAGGAGTGAGCACCTCATTAACTGACATATTGAGGGTGATGCGCTTGCGGAAGACTGCACGGTACTGGTTGTCGAACCAGATGGCATCCAGATCAGAGTAGTGCAGATGAGCGGCACGGTCGCCCTTGATGAGGTTGCCGTTGTCGTCGATGGTATAATAATAAGGTACATCGTAGGGGAGTGCCTTACGGGCGAATACCAATGGGTCGTTGACATAAATATGAGTTTGGCCCCCATTGGCAGCAGCCCAAACAGCGTTCTGCTCGTAGTCGTGTACACCGAAGTTAGAAGTAAATCCTACCTTGAAGTACTTGTTCAGACGGGCGTTGATGCGGGCGTTGAGGGTAGAGCGCTGCATGGCCGACTTGTCGATAAGACCCTGCTGCTTGTGGTGGTTGTACGACAGATAGTAGTTAACTGTCTGGCTACCGCCCTGCATAGTGGCGTTGATATCATAAGTAGGAGCGTTGTCGTTAAGTATCTCCTTGTACCAGTCGGTGTTAAATCCGTACTTGCTAACCAGGTTACGCACATTGTCGGTAACAGGCTGGCCGACGAGGTCGCGGAACTGGATGTACTGTTCAGAGTTCATCATCTCGGCGCCATCAGAGGTAGGCGCGGAGATACCAAACTGAGCCTTGACAGACACCTGTGCACTCTCGTTGTAACGGCCCTGCTTAGAGGTAATCAGGATAACACCGTTGGCAGCACGGGCACCGTAGATAGAGGTCGAGGCGGCATCCTTGAGCACGGTGATGTTAGCAATGTCATCGGGGTTGAGTGTGCTGAAGAACGTAGAGCTGATGGGCGCACCGTCGAGGATGAACAGAGGCTGGTTGCTGGTCTCCAGGAAGTTGACGCCACGCAGACGGATGGTAGCGGTCTGCGAGGGGTCGCCACCTGCGCTCAGCACAGACAGACCAGACACCTGGCCAGCCAGGGCATCGGTAAAGTTAGGAGTGGTTATCTTGCCCAGCTTCTCTGAGTTCACGGTACCGATGGCACCTACCACAGCACCCACCTTCTTGGCGGCACCGTAACCGGTAACCACTACCTGCGAAAGGGTCTGATTGTCGGGATCCAGGACTACCTGCATATTGGCAGAAGCCTTAACTCGCTTGGTAACCATGCCGATTGAGGAAATCTCAAGCTCGGCATTGGCCTTGCTGACTACAAGCGAGAATTTTCCATCAATGTCAGTAGCGACACCCACCTTAGTGCCTACTACCTTGACAGACGCACCGATTACAGGCTCGTTGTCCTCACTGCTGACTACGGTACCTGTAACTTTTGTTTGTGCCAGCGCCATTCCTATGCTAAGGAAGAGGCAGGCAAAAAACATCGTTAGTCTTTTTTCCATAAAATCTCTCTCTTTAAATAATAAATGTAAACTATATAATTGTATTCTTTATCTGTTTAGCTCACTTCTCTGTTATCTTCAATGACAATTTTACCGTTAACGGCCGCCTCTTCGGCGACCCTGCAATCTTACATTTTGAAAGCCAAAGCTGACAAAGCATTACACCTTGGCTGTCATTTCGCGCCTTTTCACTGCGTTTTGCCATTACTTGGGGTGCAAAGTTAATACGTTTTCATCATTTATAACTAAAATAATGGTAAAAACCACCCTGTCGTTAACCATTATTAACATTATAACGACTTTTCAAGTGAAAAAACATTATCTGCACAGCCTCTTTTGTTTCAATCAGCACCGAAAATATAGCAAACCATTTACAAATCGTTATCCGAAAAAATAAAAATGTGAAAAATGGCGGCTGTCCCGACTACAAAGAGAGAAGCTGAAGCCACCCCGGCCATACGAAAGACCGACCTTTAGCTTTCTAAAGACGGCTCCCAGCGCGCTAATGACGGCTCCGGGAAACGTGGAGATCGGTCTTTTCGTCGGCCGTGATGAACATGAGAAAATTTGGGGTTGCATTGAGCGCGCCAAGGATAGAACCGCAAACAACACGCGCTGAAAGCGCAGAAGTACAAAGCCTGGGGCAACGCCCCAGGTATCACCACGCACATAGCAAAGCGCGCTGTAGGCGCAAAAGTAATCAAGCGCCCAATCTACAGGAATAACACTTATGACTACTTTTGCGCCTACAGCGCGACAATAGTTTAATATTTATGTACCTGGGGCGTTGCCCCAGGCTTTGTACTTCTGCGCTTTCAGCGCGTATAGCTCGCACGGAAACAACCTAATCGCATAACAGAAATCTATCATCATAGTCTACCTTATACAAATCAAGGAGGCGGTGATACTCATCAGCAAAAGAGAATCTGCGATGATGCTCTTGCTGCTGGGCAATGTATCTGACGACCGCACCAACGCCCGACTGGCTGACAGAAAAAACGCCATAGCCCCGCTGCCAGGCGAAAGAACGGTAACTGTCATCTACGCCCTTTAGCCATCGGCTGCTATTGCGCTTAATATCTTCAACCACCTGGGCCACGGTAACATTCCTCGGCAGCACAAGCAGAACATGAATATGATCGGGCATGCCTCCTACTATGACATTATTGCATCCTGCCACTTCGACAAGTCGACCGATATATGCGCATGCACGTACAATATCGGCCTCCTTAATCTTCGGGCTATCTGACTTGACATGAAAAACCAGATGTAGATATATCTCGCTCAATGACTGTGCTATAGTTAATACGGTTTAGGCTTCTGTTATAGTTATATCTGTAAAGGTAACACTTAGGCAGTTAACAGACAAAACAACTCTGATAATTAACACTTGCATTATTGCCTTGGATAACATACCTGATGACTGTCGCCACACGCCAAAGCACGTGGCGGTGCCCCGCGGTGTGGTGGCGGTGTGGATACTTACGGGTGGATAAAAAAGCGGAGAGGTGCCTGGCTCTTGCGAGCGGCACCTCCCTTTCTACGTTAGTATGTTATGAAAAATTTGAGAGAATAATTGAAACTTCACAGTTTCGTTGTTGTTTTACTAAACATGATTTTATAGAGAAAGCATAGAAATTACTATTTTATTATAGGCGATGGCGCCACTTCCGTAGGCTGTATGCCGGTCTGCGACATGGTGTCGAGAACGGCCGAATCGGCCTTAGCTACCGACGTGCCGTGCTGTACACGGTTGTAATCGTAGCCGCTGACGCCGCCGAGGGCTGGACTATTGGTATCGAACGACATCTGGAACGCATTACTGATGGTGAGCATGATGGCCACCACGGCTGCCGCCTTGAACAGGGGCTTGAGCCGCTGCGCCATGGGTATGACGCGCGCATGAACACGGGCGGGCTGCTGAGTGAGAGCCAGCACACGACGGTCGAAGTCGTCGCCCAGCGTATCGGCCTTGGCCTCGGCTGCCTGATAGGCAAAGAGGGGCTGATACTGGGCCAGCTCGGCAGGCACGGTCTTCTGACTGAAGAAGGCGCGGAGTATCTCCTCTTCTTCGAGCGATGTCTGGCACGACCAGTAGCGCTGCAGTAATTGCTTTATATAGTTATAGTCCATACTTGTCAAATTCGTTAAACTTATGCTTGATGGTCTGGCGGGCTCTGAAGATACTCACCTTGACCTGTTCCTCGCTGATGGCGAGTATATCGGCTATCTCCCGATACGCCTTGCCCTCAAAGTCGCGCAGCTGCATGCACATTCGCTGCTTCTCGGGTAGCGCGTCGACCAGCCGGCGTACTATGGCCATGCGGTCGGCACTGAGTGCCTGCTCATAGGGAGTAGATGAGGTGTCGGGGCGATCCTCGGGCAGCGTGTCGTCGGTCTCGGTGCGATGGGCGCTCTTGCGCAGGGCATCCAGGGCTAAGTTCTTGCAGATGGCGAGACTGAACGCCTCTATCGAGTCTATCTCGGCCCACGAGTCGCGGCGGTTCCACACTTTAATCAGCGTTTCCTGTACTATGTCCTCGGCCTCGGCGCGGTTAAGCGTTATGCGGAGAGCCAGCCTGAAGAGCACATTCTTCAGCGGAAGCACATCGTCACGAAAACTGATTTCTTTCATCGTCTCTCTAATAGTAATGACGTATGGCGGGGGTATAAGTTACAGCCGCGGAGTGATTTTGCCGTTTTTTAACGTTTATTTAATAATGGTGCCGTGGGTTCCGTCGATGGCCGTGGCCTGGGTGATGACCACGCGGGCCACTCCGTGATCTATGGCGGCCAGGGCATTCTCTACCTTGGGTATCATGCCGCCGGCTATGGTACCGTCGGCCACATAGCGGTCAAAGTCGGGACGTGTAATGAGGGGTATTACGCTGCTATCGTCGTCGGGGCGGCTCAGCACGCCGGGCTTCTCAAAGGCGTAGATAAGCGTTACGCTGTAGAGGGGTGCCAAGGCACGGGCCACGGTAGCGGCTATGGTGTCGGCATTGGTATTGAGGATAGAGCCGTGGCCGTCGTGGGTAAGAGGAGCCACCACGGGGGTGACTCCGGCCTCGACCAGCCGGCCTATCATCCGTCCGTCGGCCGTGTCGACGTCGCCCACATATCCATAGTCTATCCCGTCGCGCACAGGACGGCGGTGGGCCTGGATAATGTTGGCATCGGCACCCGTAAGGCCGATGGCGTTGACACGGCGAGCCTGCAGCTGGGCTACAATGTTCTTATTGACCAGTCCGCCGTAGACCATGGTCACCACGCCGAGCATGTCGGCATCGGTAATGCGGCGTCCGCCCACCATGTGGGTCTCTATGCCCAGCCGGGCAGCCACCTGTGTGGCCCTGCGGCCGCCTCCGTGTACCAGGACCTTGCGCCCGGGGATGGCGGCGAAGTCGTCGAGCAGTCGGGCCAGCATGGCCTCGTCCTCGACCACGGCTCCACCCACCTTGATGACGGTGATATTCTGTCTGTCTTCCATCTTATTATTCTAAATAGGTATATCCGTAAAGACCCGAGCGGTAGTTGGAGAGAAACTCCTTACCTTCCTCGAGCGATATCTTACCATTCTTAACGCTCTTGGTAACCCAGATTTCGAGCTGACGCACCAGCTTCTTGGGGTTGTACTGAACGTAGTCCAGAACTTCCTCGACAGTCTCGCCGTCGAATATCTGGTCAATGTGGTACTTACCATCCTTGACGCCGATGTGGACAGCGTTGGTGTCGCCGAACAGGTTGTGCATGTCGCCGAGTATTTCCTGATAGGCGCCGACAAGGAAAACACCGAGGTAGTAAGGTTCGTTGCGGCGGAGGGCGTGAAGGGGCAGCACGTGGGATATGTGGCCCTCCTTGACAAAGTTAGCTATCTTGCCGTCGCTGTCACAGGTAATGTCCTGGAGGGTGGCGTTGCGCGTGGGGCGCTCGTCGAGCCGCTGGATGGGCATGATGGGGAAGAGCTGGTCAATGGCCCACGAGTCGGGCAGGCTCTGGAAAAGCGAGAAGTTACAGAAGTACTTGTCGGCAAGCAGTTTGTCGATGTTGCGCAGCTCCTCGGGCACGTGTTTCTGCTGTTTGGCCAGCGTATTGATCTCATGGCACACGCTCCAGTACATGCTCTCTATCTCGGCACGTGTCTTGAGATCCACAATGCCGTGCGAGAAGAGTTCGAGGGCCTCGTCGCGTATCTGCTCGGCATCGTGCCAGTCCTCGAGCATGTTCTTGGCGTTCAGGTTGTCCCATATCTCGTACAGGTCCTTGACCAGCTGGTGGTCGGTGTCCTTGGCCTCAAACTCCTCGGGCATCTCGGGCAGACTGGCCGTCTCGAGTACATCTATTACCAGTACCGAGTGGTGGGCAGTAAGCGAGCGGCCACTCTCGGTAATGATGTTGGGGTGAGCGATGCCGTTCTTATCGGCCGCGTCGACGAATGTGTAGACACAGTCGTTGACATATTCCTGGATGGAGTAGTTGACCGAGCTCTCGCTGTTGGCCGAGCGGGTTCCGTCGTAGTCCACGCCCAGACCGCCGCCACAGTCTACAAAGTCTACGTCGTACCCCATCTTGTGCAGGTTGATGTAGAACTGGGCCGCCTCGCGCAGGGCAGTCTGTATGCGACGTATCTTGGTAATCTGCGAGCCTATGTGAAAGTGGATAAGACGCAGGCTGTCGTGCAGGCCCTTCTCATCCAGGGTACGGAGGGCATCGAGCAGCTCCGAACTGGTAAGGCCAAACTTGGAGGCGTCGCCCCCGCTCTCGGCCCATTTGCCAGAGCCACTCGAGGCCAGCTTGATACGTATGCCCAGGTTGGGCTTCACGTTGAGTTTCTTGGCTGCGCGGGCTATAATGTCCAGTTCGTTGAGCTTCTCGACCACTATGAAGATGCGTTTGCCCATCTTCTGCGCCAGCAGAGCCAGTTCTATGTAACTCTGGTCCTTGTAACCGTTGCAGATAATGAGCGAGTCGCTCTGGCACTGGACAGCGATAACGGCGTGGAGCTCGGGTTTAGAACCGGCCTCAAGGCCCAGGTTGAACTTGCGGCCGTGAGAGATAATCTCCTCAACCACGGGCTGCATCTGGTTGACCTTGATAGGATAGATAATAAAGTTCTGAGCGTTGTAGTGATACTCTTCGGCAGCCTTCTTGAAGCAACTGGCCGTCTTCTCGATACGGTTGTCCAGAATATCAGGGAAACGGAGCAACACGGGGGGCGTGACATCGCGGAGGGAGAGCTCATCGAGCACCTCGCGCAGGTCTATCTGAACACCGTCCTTGCTGGGCGACACGCAGACGTTACCACGGTCGTTGATATTGAAATAAGAGGCGCCCCAGCCACATATATTATATAGCTCGCGCGAGTCTTCGATAGTCCACTTCTTCATAATCCGAGTAGTGTTTTTAGTCGTTGGGTTGTTATATGTATCTTTTTGAAATCGTCCATGAGGTCTACGCTGATGGTGTGGCGTGCCCGGGAGTAGTAGGGCTCGCGCTGGGCCAGCTGTTCGGCCACAAAGGTGCGCTGCTCGTCAGCACTCTTGCCCAGGAGCAGGGGGCGGACTGTCTTACCCATACTCAGGTGGCGGCAGAGCACCTCGGGCGAAGCCTGGAGATATACGGTGTCGCCCTGGCGGTTCATGTAGTCCATATTGTCGAAGAAACAGGGAGTGCCGCCGCCACAACTGATGATGACGTTCTCAAATTCGGCCACCTCGTGGAGCATGTTGTACTCTATCTGACGGAATCCAGACTCACCGCGCTCGTCAAAGAGCTGCTTAATGGTACGGCGCATGCGACTCTCGATGTACCAGTCGAGGTCGTAGAACGGCATGCCGAGTTCGCGGGCCAGCGCGTTGCCTATAGTGGTCTTGCCGGCGCCCATGTAGCCTATGAGTATGATACGGGTGATGCTCATTTGCGGCGGCGTGTACGTGGTTCGGGTGCTGTCTCTACTATCTGCTTGCACTCGGCATAAGTAAGCTGGTCTATATGGTCGGCAGCCGACTTGGGCATGTGGTAGTTGTTGCCGTTGTAGGCTATGTAGGGACCGTAGCGGCCCGTGCGCACCTCCATGGCGGGGTCTTCCTCGAAGGTCTTGATGTGGCGCTGGCGCTCCTGACTGCGTTTCTGCTCTATCACGGCCACGGCCTCGCCCAGGGTGGTGGTCAGGGGATTGCTGCCCTTAGGCAGCGACACGTATTTCTTATCGTGTAGCACGTAGGGGCCAAACCGCCCGGCGCCCACGACCACTGGGGTGCCCTCAAAGTCGCCTATGGTGCGCGGCAACTTAAACAGCTCGAGTGCCTCGGCCAGCGTGATGGTCTCTATGCTCTTGTCGGCGGGCAGCTGAGCAAACCGTGGCTTGTCCGTGTCGTCTGCGCGGCCTATCTGAGCCACCGGCCCGAAACGGCCTATCTTCACGAAGACGGGCTTGCCCGTTCCGGGCTCAGTGCCGAGCTGCCGCTCGCCGGCCTTGTGCTCCGAGCGGGCATTCATCACCTTGTCTACGGTGGGCTCGAAGTCCTTGTCGAACGCCTTCATCATCTGCGTCCACTCCTCCTTGCCCTCGGCTATCTTGTCAAACTGGTTTTCGACCCTGGCGGTAAAGTTATAGTCCATTATCTCTGGGAAATGGCTCATTAGGAAGTCGTTGACCACAAAGCCTATGTCGGTGGGCAGCAGCTTGCCTTTCTCCTTGCCGGTAGTCTCGGTCTTGGTGGCCGACACGATGTCGGTTCCCTTGAGGGTATCAATAGCGCAGGGGCGCTCCTCGCCAGCCTTGTCGCCTTTCTGCACGTACTCGCGCTGCTGAATGGTAGATATGGTGGGGGCGTAAGTCGACGGGCGGCCTATGCCCAGCTCCTCGAGTTTCTTGACAAGGCTTGCCTCGGTGTAGCGCAGGGGCCCCTGCGAGTAGCGCTCGGTCGACGTGACCGACAGCCGCTCCAGCTGGTCGCCTGCGTGCAGTGCCGGGAGCTGGTTGGCGTCGTCATCGCGCACCTCCTCATCGTCGGTCGACTCGCGGTACACCTTGAGGAAACCGTCGAACACCACCACCTCGCCATTGGCCACAAACTTCTCCTTCTGGCCGTCTATGTCTATCGTCACGGTGGTCTTCTCTATCTCGGCCTCGGCCATCTGCGAGGCTATGGTACGCTTCCATATCAGGTCGTACAGGCGGCGCTCCTGGGCGTTGCCGGTAATGGTGGCCTCGGAGAGGTAAGTGGGGCGTATGGCCTCGTGGGCTTCCTGGGCGCCCTTAGAGTGAGTCTGGAAGTTGCGAGGACGGCTGTACTGCTCGCCCCATAGATTAGTAATCTCCTCCTTACCCGAGCCGATGGCGAACTTAGAGAGGTTGACGCTGTCGGTACGCATATAGGTGATGCGACCGCTCTCGTACAGGTGCTGGGCCACCATCATGGTCTGGGTTACGGTGAAGCCCAACTTGCGGGCGGCCTCCTGCTGCAGGGTCGATGTGGTAAACGGTGGGGCGGGCATGCGCCTGAGCGGCTTCTGGGCTACCGCGCTCACCGTGAAGTGCGCGTCGCGGCAACGGGCCAGGAAGTCGAGTGCCTCGGCATGGGTGGCAAACCTGTGGTCCAGCTCGGCCTTCACCTCGGCCGTGGTGCCGTGGCCCGAGGGTACGGCGAACACCGCCGTGACGCGATAGTAAGGCTCACTCTTGAACGCCTGTATCTCGCGCTCACGCTCTACGATGAGCCTCACGGCCACGCTCTGTACGCGGCCGGCAGAGAGGGCCGGCTTTACCTTGCGCCAGAGCACCGGCGACAGCTTGAAGCCCACCAAGCGGTCCAGCACGCGGCGGGCCTGCTGCGCGTTGACCAGGTTCATGTCCAGGTGACGCGGATGTTGTATCGCGTCGAGTATGGCGGTCTTGGTTATCTCATGGAAGACTATTCGGCTGGTCTTGGCCTCGTCCAGCCCGAGCACCTCGCACAGATGCCAGCTGATAGCCTCACCCTCGCGGTCTTCATCGGAAGCCAGCCACACTTTCTGAGCATCCTTTACCTCCTCGCGAAGCTCTGCCACCAGTTTTTTCTTTTCCTCTGGTATCTCATAGTCGGGCTCCATGGTTTTCTCGTTTATGCTGAGCGTTTTCTTCTTGAGGTCGCGGATGTGGCCGAAGCTCGACATTACCTTAAAGTCCTTTCCCAAGAATTTTTCTATGGTCTTAGCCTTTGCGGGGCTCTCTACTATCACTAAGTTCTCGTGCATCGTTTGCGTACATTAAGTTATTTGAAGTGCAAAAGTAGCCAAAAAAAATCGGTTACACCTTATTATATATATATTATTTTCATTTTTTATATTTTGCGACCGCCGCAGTACCCGTAGAGTATCAAGGTATAAGAGGCCCTATGGCTGCCACGGGGACGGGCCACCACTGCCCCACCCCGGAAGAGGGTCTGGAAAAGTAAAAGCGTAAAAGAATAGAAAGGGAAAGGCCATCACCATGAGGCCCCATACGGCCACGACACTCTGCAGGGAGTGCGTCGTGGCCGTATGGGGCCTCACGATGATACCTATTATATATATACGCACGCGTAGGAGGAGCCTACTGCGCCGTGGCCGTGGCGTTAAAGGCCGTAACCTCGACCCAGGGCTGCGTGCCGCGTGTATCCTCGTCTCTGAACGACACCTCTATATCGCGGCTCTCACCTGGCATCAGCGCGAAGTAGTTGTCTGAGTACAGCACGGGCAGTATCTGCTCGCCATCGTCGCCTTTCAGGTTCAGGCGTATCATCAGCACAGGTGTAGCCGATGGGTTGGTTACCGTTACCGTGCCCCGATAGCCACGCCCACGCCGTGCCAGTTGCTGCCGAGTCTGTAGCTGCACCTGGGGCAACTGGTTCAGGGCCCGGAAATCGGTATCGCGGCGGCTCTGCACATAGAAGTTGTCTGACACGAGGTGCCCCCGGTCGTAGAGTGAGAGGTGCAGGTACCAGAGCGACATGCTGTCGGGAACAGCCACGGGCATCACGTTCTCCGTAACGTCGCTATAGGTGTCTACCCAAGCCGAGTCGGCCTTCACCGTGTTGCCATACATATCTCTAATCTCCATGCGCGCCTCCATATCGCACTGCTGCCCACGGCTCATGTTGACCACCTGGACCTGGCCGCCCCTCGGGTTGCACATAATGTGCAGCGGCTCGCACGCCTTGCGTACTCCGAAGTAAGCCGCCGTAGGCTCCAGATAGTAGTCGTACGTCTGCCATACCGTCGATGGCCAGCATGGGTGGCTCATCCAGATGAGCAGGCCCTGCCGCTCTTGCTGCGAAGCCTCGTACATGGCGCGGTAACCGTCGTAGTTGAGCCACTGGGCCAGCGCGGTAAACTGGCGGGCGCTGCCCGGTTCGCCAAAACGGTCGGTCAGCATCTTGATAAAGGTAGAGCCACGCTGAGCGCCCTGCTGGGTGAAGTCGTGCTGTGCCCAGCCCAGTCCTATAGGCCACAGGTCATCGGAACTAAGCATGCGGCACATGCTCTCGTACGACGGGATGTTAGGCAGGCCGCGCTCGGAGTGTAGTTTGTGGCTCTGCTTGTCAAAGTATTCCTTGAGGGGGATAAGTCTGTAAGGGCCGTGACCCGACACGCCCTCGTCAGAAGAACTGGGGATATAGCCCATGCCCGGATGCAGACTGTCGATGTACTGGCGCAGGGCGCGGTCGATGGCCACGGGTGGATAGCCCTCGTTGCGGCCCACATAGAGACCTATGCTGGGATGACGGCGTATGCGGCGCAGATAGTCAGAGGCGTTATCCAGGAAGAGGGCGTTATCATAGGGGTCGGGGCCGTCAGCAGGGTTGGCCAGCCAGAAGTCTTGCCACACCATAACGCCGTGGCGGTCGCACGCCTCATAAAATTCCTCGTCGCCGGTCTGGCCTACCCAGTTGCGTATCATGTTACAGTTCATGTGGCTGTGGTAACCCACGGCCACGTCGTACTCGCGGCCACGGTAGTTGAGGTTATTCTCTGAGAAACCCCAGTTGCCACCTAATGGAATGAAGCGCTGGCCGTTGACAAAGATTTGTGCCTGAGTCTTCAGGTTAGCGTAGGTCACCTGGCGGATGCCCGCCTGATAGTGCAGACTATCTATGCGCCCGCTGCCATCGCTGATGGCAAAGCCGGCATCATACAGGTAAGGCGTGCCGTAGCCCGTGGGCCACCACAGGTGCATAGGCTGCCTGTCCAACTGGGCAAACTCCGTGGGGCTGAAAACCACCTCGCTGTTGGCGTGAGGCGCTATCCGCACCGTCTTGGCAAAGGCCAGTGGCCCTATCCATCCGCTCAGTGTGGCCGTTACCGTGGTGTCGCGGTCGTTGTCCACCCATACCGACGGGGTCATCGTGGCCAGCGTATCGGGTAAGTCCAGATGGGTATCTACCAGCGGGTCGCTTAGGCTCACGCCTCCGTTGGCCGTCAGGTACACATCGTTCCATATACCCACCTCCCGGCCGGGCGTAGTGGTTATCCAGTCCCAGCCTATCGAGGCATGGAACGTGGGGTTGTCGGCTCCCAGGTAGCCACCGTTCATGTCGGTACTCTCGGTGTTCTTGATTTTGACGGCACCGAAGTGAGCGGGGCGCTCCACGGCTATCTCCAGCTGGTTGCCGGTGGTTTTCAGATAGCGCGTCACGTCAAACCGCCCGCGCTTAAAAGCTCCCTCTATACGCCCCAACGGCTGCCCGTTGAGTTTAACGGCAGCTTTCCAGTTGATACCATCAAAGTTGAGGTACACATGACGGCCCTGGTAATCGGCCGGAACGTCGAACGAGGTACGGTAGATAAAGTCAGCGTTGAAATAAGACTCAGAAGCCGTCCGCATGTTGTCGCTGTAGTTGGTATTGGCCACAGCACCTATGTTCATGTAGCTCTGAAGCACCGTGGCAGGCACAGTGCCCAGCACGGAGCGGTCAGAACCCTTACGGCTGAGCTGCCAGTCGCCGCCGTTGAGGTAGTAGCGACCATAGCGCATACCCATACGCTCATGGGGACGGGCCACCAGTCCGCCAAAGCCCATCACCTGCAGTTCGCTCAGTACATAGCGGCCCGAGGCGTCCGGCTGGGTCATCAGCAGTCGTACATAGCGAGCCTTGAAATGGCAGCTCAGGCTCTGCTCCAGCTTCTTGCTCCGGCGCAGGGAAGCCACGCGGTGCCACTCCCGGCCATCGTCAGACATCTGGAGTTCGCCCTTCCGGGCAGGGTGTATCCAGTTTATCACCACGCGGTTGGCCGTTATCTGCGTGCCTAAGTCTACCATGACCCACTGGGTGCCTCCGCCCTCACTGGCCCAGGCACTGGTGTAGTGGGCCGATGGCAGGACATTCTGAATGACACCCTTGCGACAGAAGTCGGTCTGCCGCACACGCCAGTAGGCGGCTCCCTTCATGCGGAACACCACGCGCAGATGGCTCCAGGGGGTCACGTGGGTCAGGGGAATGGTCGTCTGCACCTTGCGAAGGGGCAGACGTATCTTGCTTTCTTGCTTGTTGGGGTCGCTGCTCATCGTCTGGCGTGTGGCCACGCCGGGCAGCCCGTCGCCCACCTCTCGGCCTATGCGGGTCCATGTCTTGCCATCGGCCGAGGCCATCACCTCGATAGTGTAGCCGGCATTGGCCTGTGCCGCATCGTACACGGCCTCGGCGTTCAGTCTCAGTTCGTCGGCAGCAACGGTCATCCAGGTCCAGTCAAACTGCAGATAGGTATCCTGTCCCTCTACATTAATGAGCGACTGGGGGTTGCCGTCAATGGTTTTTTCGCGGTGGCGCTTGTCGAGGGTTCCTCTGGGGGTAGATACCACCACCTGGCAGGGCTCTGAGGTGCACACCTCGCCGTCGGTGATAAGCTGGCCAGTCAGGTTGACATCGGCAGCCGACGACTGGTATACCATACGGTGGAGCGCCACGTTGCGGTACGTGTAGTCGCGCACCAGGGTAGGTTCAAAACTCTCTGAGGGGCGGCCGGGATACACTCCTATGCCGCGGGTGTGGCCTTCGTCGGCCTGGGTGGGTAGCACCAGGGCCAGCGTGGCCAGCAGGGTTGCTATAGACTTTATCATCGCGTGTGCAGTTATACGGTTGTATGGTTTACTTGTTCTTTCTGATAGTAAATAGGCAGTGCCTCGGCCATCCGAGCAAGTTCATGGCACTCGGCTTGCACTATTTTGACACAAAAATAACATTTTATAAAATTCTATTCAAATAAATGGCTAACTTTGTAACCATAATCAACTAAAATAACATAAATGAAATACTTTTTTACTCTTGTCATGGCTCTCTGCACCATGACTGCCGCCCAAGCGCAGAAACCCTGGAGCGGCAATCCCATTGACAAGGGGTGGTACGCCGACCCCGAGGCTGTGGTCTTTGGCCACGAGTACTGGATTTATCCTACTTATTCGGCGCCTTACGACCAGCAGACGTTCATGGATGCGTTCTCCTCGCGCGACTTAGTTCACTGGACCAAGCACAGCCACGTCATCGACTTGGCTGACGTTAGCTGGGGGCGCCGTGCCCTTTGGGCCCCGGCCGTAGTTCACAAGGACGGGCGTTACTACCTGTTCTTCGGGGCCAACGATGTTCATCCCGGCGAGGTGGGCGGCATCGGCGTGGCTGTGAGCGACAAGCCCCAGGGGCCGTTCAAGGACGCCTTAGGTCACCCGCTTATCGGCGAGATAGTCAATGGGGCTCAGCCCATAGACCAGTACGTGTTCCGCGACGACGATGGCGAGTACTACATGTATTATGGTGGCTGGGGCCACTGTAACATGGTGCGCCTGTCGCAGGACTTGCTCCGCGTGATACCCTTCAAGGACGGCAGTACTTACCGCGAGGTCACCCCCAAGGGCTACGTCGAAGGCCCGTTCATGCTGAAGCGTGGCGGCAAGTACTACTTCATGTGGTCCGAGGGCGGATGGGGCGGCCCCGACTACAGTGTGGCTTACGCCATCAGCGACTCGCCCTTCGGGCCTTTTAACCGTGTGGGCAAAATTCTTCAACAGGATCCCAAGATAGCTACCGGTGCCGGCCACCACTCTGTCATCAAGGTTCCGGGGCGCGATGAGTACTACATAGTGTACCACCGCCGTCCCCTGGGCGAGACCGACCGCAACGCGCGCGTTACTTGCATAGACCGCTTAGAGTTCGACGCTCAGGGCTTTATCCGCCCGGTACAGATGACCAACCAGGGAGTACAATCCGTTAGACACAAATAACCATGAAAAGATTTCTAACCATCGCCGTCCTGCTGCTGTGTGCCACCCTTACGTTCGCACAGGCCGGGGCCATCATGCTGGGGCACCGGGGTGGCCGAAACGAGCAGGATGAGAACACGCTGGCTGCCTTCCGTAACGCATGGGCTGCCGGCATCCACAGTTTCGAGACCGATATGCGTCTGTCTAAGGACGGGGCGATCATCATAGCTCACGACACATCGCTGCTGCGTACCTGTGGCATCGACAAAACCGTAGAGCGGCTCACCGCCAAGGAACTGCGCAAGATAAAGACCAAGCAGGGCAACCCACTGCTCTTCCTGGACGACCTGCTCGACTTCTTCAAGGACAAGAAGGGGCTCTACGTAGAGTTCGAGATGAAGACCGAGGAGACCAATCTGTACCCTGACGACGCCATAGCCGCCTACTGCGACAAGGTGTACGCCATGATAAAGGCCAAGATACCCGCTGACGCCAACTGGTCGCTCACCTCGTTCGACGAGCGTGCCCTGGCCTATCAGCATGCCCACCACCCAGACGCCGTGTTACAGCTTATCACCGGAAAGCCTTGCAGTGCGCCGGTAATAAGCCAGGCCAAGAAGTTGGGAGTACAGCGCATAGCATGCTGGCTCAACAGTTCTAACCGCCGCGACGTCAAACTGGCCCACGACAACGGGCTCCAGGTAAACCTGTGGCCGGGCAGCAAGTTAGAGGACACGCTCCTGGCACTCTACATGGGTGCCGACTTCCTCTGCACCGACGTTCCCATCGCCATGAAGAAGTACTTCGAGGAGCACCCACCATACTTCCCCGTGCGCTTCTAAACCTCTTTTGAAAAGTAAAAAGGTAAAAGCGTAAAAAGGCTAAAAGCGCTGGCCCCACAGAGACATCTGTAAAAGGAACAGGGGCTATAAGCATACATGAGAAGAGGGTCGCGGACAATGCCGTGACCCTCTTCTCATGTATAGGAGCCATCATTGGCATGCTCCCAAGCGCCACCAGCACTCAGGCAGTGCTTTTAGCCTTTTTACTCTTTTACTTTTTTACCTTTATAACGTATGCTGACCGGCCCAAGAAGACCAGAGGGCTGCAGCTTAGAGTCAGCCTTGTAGAAGGGATATGAGGTATAGGTGTAGGGATGCTTACAACTGGGCTGGCGGTCGCCTATGATGCGGTTGCGCCAAAGAGCACTCACGCGAACCTCGATAGTATTGTCGCCACGGTGCAGCGCCGTGGTAGCATCTACCGTGAAAGGCGCGCGCCAGAGGATGCCTAAGTTGTGGCCGTTGACAATGACCTCAGCCAAGGGGCACACGCGACCCAAATCTATCCACAGCCTGCCAGCCTTCATGTCGGCCCGGCTCAGGCGGAACGTCTGCCGATAGGTGGCCATGCCCGCGAAGTAGCGGATGCCCTCATCGGCCGACTCGCTGAGCGAGGCCAACTGTGGCATGACTATCTGGGCGGGAGCCCCGCGGCCTGGCTGGAAACTGACGATCCATGGGGTCGACAGGGTGAGCAGCGTAGCGGCGCTATCGGCCGTCAGGGCCGGGGCGGCAGCCTCATCGGGCTGTGCGCGGAACACCACGAAACACGCCTCGCCTGGCTCCATGCTGAGCGACAGCGTGGTGGCCTTGTCCGCAGCCTGATAGGCCAGACGGCAGATGGTTCCCGTCTCCGGATTCCACCTATAGGGCGTAAGGCCAGCCACCCGGAAGGTAGCATTTATCATCCGCTGATGGTAGCTGCGGTTGTTTATCCAGTATATCTCCGTTCCGGGCAGCGTGCGGTGTACATAGCGCAGGCTGTCCATCGTGTCGGCACTGAAGTCGGGGGCCACCCCGATGGCCGCCAGAGCCTGCCCGATGGTGGCGTGCTCGAATACATGCGGATGGTTACCATCCCATATTCTGCTGACCAACTGGGCAAACTCAGCCTCATCGTCGCTCAGACTGGGAGTCATCGTGGGGCGCGTGCCACACAGCGGCATGCCCTGGTCTACCAGCGCGGCTATACGGCGCAGGGCCGGCACCGTCATGCGGGCCGTGTTGGCATCGAGGGCCAGCATGCGGTAAGTCATGCCCGAAGGCGTTACGATGCAACCGTTGGCATAGGCCAACTGCGAGGTCAGCGCGGGCGTGTTCACGTAGTCGTAGGCCACGGTGGCAGGCACCTTGGGCTGCTCAGCATAGAACAGCCCTGTTACATTGTTATCATCGCCATAGTAGTAAGCCACGTCGGCCACGAAGTGGCCCTGCTGCAGCATATAGCTGGTACGCGCCAGGTAATCTACCCACGGCCGCGCCTGCTCGGCCCACGTCTCGTGGCGGTGGAACCACTGCCCGTAGATTTCCAGTCCCTGACCAGGAATTTTGTCGTCGACGGGTTGGTGGGCGCTGTCGTGTATCACGATGCGGTTAACACCGCTGGCAAACTCCAGGTCGGCCGCTGGCTTGAGCAGATTGGGGGTCAGCGAGTAGGCCAGGCCGTCGCCGTCCAGTCCATTGGACGTAAGCGACTCAGCCGCAACCAGGTTTTGGCCGTAGATGTGGGCCACCGAGGCCGACTCGCGTATGTCGCCCTGCTTGCCCGTCTCTCCGCGGTCGTTAAAGTGCATCACGGGTTCGCTGGCCCACATGGCGCCCATCGGCACGGTGGCATGCCGCTTCACGGCCATACCGTCGGCTTCATAGACGCGGCACGACTCGTGGCTCTCGAAGTACGTTCCCATGCCCCGGGCGGCCATAGTGTCGGCCACCTGGTGATATAGATTCTCCTCGACCAGTTCGCCAAGCGTATGGCGCCAGTCGAAGAGGAACCTGTCCGTCTTGGCCGAACTCTCGATAATCTCACCGGCCAGGGCAGGCATCCAGCGCAGCATGTCGTAGCCCCGCAGCCGCGCAAAGTCGGTCAGCATGGTCGGCGTCCAGTTGGCTATACCCGCCTCGTAACTATCTATGAGCAGATTTTGCAGTCCGCGACGCCCCATCATGCCCTGGGTGGCATCTACGTAGGTAGACAGATAAGTGCCGATGTACCTGGCCACGGCCGGAGCCGACATCTTGTCGACCTCCAAGCCCGTTGCTTCGGGCGAAGCGGGATGATTCATTTTTCCCGTAAGCGAATAGCCGAAGCGGTAGATGCGCCAGCGACCAGCGGGGGCTTTCCAGCGCAGGTGGCCGTCGGCCGACACCATACCGGAGATGTCTACCACCTGTGCCAAGGGTGTGGCGGTATCGGTGGCAGGCGTAGGGTACAGCGGCAAGTCTACGGGGGTACCAAAGGCAGCCTTCTCCTCGCTATGGTTGACCCTGTAGGTGGTGTACAGGTTAAGCTCGGCGATGGCCAGGGGGCGCTTGTCGGCCCTGAACACCACCCGGAAGAAGCGCGCCGTGGTGGGCGGAATGTCGACGGTGGCGAGGGGCGCGCCCCCCAGCACCAGGTCGCACACCTTAGTAAAATGTACGCCGTCAGAGCTGGCCTCGAGCCACTTGGTGGGCGCTGGCCGCTTGTTACGCCACTGACTGTGCTGTCGGCCGTCCTTGAGCGACAGCGCCCTGATGGTGTATGGCCGTGCCAACTCTACCTGCAGCCATGCCAGGCGGCCCGTGCTGTCGGGGGTCAGGTTGGCCGTGGTGGCCATGTCGCCGTCGGTGAGCATATCGACCGTAAACTTACCACCACTGGCGGTTACCCGTGCGCCCATGTCACTCAGCGTAAGGTCGCCGGGGGCCACGCGCACTGCCAACACGGCTATGTCGCCATAGAGTTGCTGCTTGGACACCGTGCCACGGGCCGCCACGTTCTGGAAAGCCCCACTTACACGGTAGGGAGCGGGCAACTGGCAGTCTACGACCCTGCCGCCACGGACGGTGACCTGTCGCCACACCAATTTCTTCATCGCGTCGGCCGGTGTAACCCACGGCCCACCGGTATTGCTCCATCCGGGCGTGGCCGTCATGGTGGCCTCCATGCCTAAAGAGTCGGCCAGCTGTACCGCATACCGATAACAGTCTTTCCACTCGGGTGTCATGTACACGATGCGATGAGGAACTACCTGCGGGGTGTTCTTTCCTGCGTCGAATATGTGTACTCCACCTATGCCCACGCGGTGCATCCAGGTAAGGTCCTTATAGATGCCGTCACGGGAGATGTTACCGTTCATCCAGTGCCACCACACCCGGGGGCGGGCGCTCTGCGGGGGCGACACGAAGCCGGCCCGCAGGGTGTCGGTCTGGGCGGCTGCATGAACTGAGGTGGCCGCCAGGGCAGCCATAAGTATGTTACGTAACTGATACATGGTATATGTGTTTTGTATTGATTGCCGTGTAAGGGGCCGTTGCCTACAGCGGCCCTGGGGGTGCTATGGATGCGGGAGCCTAAGCCGTGGCGATGACCGCTGGGGGTGTGTCAGCGCCTGCGGCGGACAGTAGACTGCTTGCGCGAGGGGGCTGTGCGGCGTGGGGCCACGGCCCGCTTGGGACGGACAGCGCCAGGCACATCGCGCACGATAATGGCGCGGATGATGCGCACATCGTTCTCTGGACGGTCGTTGGCATCGCGGTCCACATGTTGTATCCTGTCTACCACATCCATGCCCTCGGTAACCTCGCCGAAAACCGTGTAGGCGCCATCCAGGTACGGGGTGCCGCCCACGGAGGTATAGGCATCGGCCATGGCCTGCGTCATGTGCAGACTGTCGCCAAACAGTTTTTTCAGGTTCTGCCACCCGCGTTCCAGCATGGCCTCCGAGCAGGGTTTGCCACATACTATATAGAACTGGGTGCTGCTGGAGCGGCGCTCAGGATTGGCCTCGTCGCCCTCGCGAGCCATGGCCACGGCACCGCGCTTATGGTATAGCTGGGGCAGACGTATCTCGGCGGGCAGGGTGTAGTCCAGCGAGGTTTCGCCAAGCAGCTCGCCGGGGGCGGCGTGCTTGCTCCGCGGGTCGCCCGACTGAACCATAAAGTCGGGTATGACGCGATGGAAGAGCAGCGAGTCGTAGAAGTGGTAGTCGCGGATAAGTTTGAGAAAATTGTCGCGGTGCCGAGGTGTCTCGTTATAGAGCTGTATGCGTATATTGCCCATGGTGGTCTCGATGAGCACTTCGGGGCGGGGTGCCGGGGTATCGGTGGCTGTCGGGGTCTGGGCTCCGGCTGGCAGACAGACCATCGCCAGACTCAGGATGAGCAGCGACAGGTGGTGTTTCATGCTTGTATGTTTCATCGTGATGGTATATATTATCTTCATTTTCGGCCCATTTCATCGCCGCAGGCTGCCTGGCGGGCGCAGACCCATGCAAAGGCGCGGGCTGTGCGGTCGGCCTCGTGGCCGAAGTGGCCACCTGGGTTCCACTCAAGCACTACCCCGCCCTGGTCCATCTGGCGCGACAGCCACTGATACAGGTCGCGTATGCAGGGGCCTACGGCAGCCATACGCTGGTTGCGGGCGTGCTCCTCGCGGTCGCCTAAGCTGAGGTACACATGGCAGGCATGCAGGGTGTGCTGGTGGGTATAAGCAGTCCAGCCCTTTATCCACACCGAGGGAGAGGCAGCAGCCACACCGCAGAAGTCGGCCGACTGATAAGAGGCCCAGAGGGCGAAAAGGCCGCCCAGGGAGTAGCCACCGAGCACACAGGGCAGGGGGCCGTAGTGGCTGCGGAGCCAGGGCAGCAGGCTGCCGGTGATGTAGGCCAGCGTGTCGGCGGCACACGGGGGTTTCGTGGCGCGCCGCATGACGGCATCGTCGGCCCAGGGCATGAGCTGGCCCACCCAGTCGGTAAGCTCTACCGCGGCGAAGACCACCCCCACCGGCGAGCAAGCGGCTATCTGGGCCACCTCGGCATCGATTGTGGACCGCTCGTGGCGCGCGGTAACCTGAATGAGCAGCAGCGCGGGGTTAGGCGATGCGTGCAACAGGCAGGAGTGGCCCTCTATCGTGGTCTGCTTCATCGTTTCTGGGTTCATGGTGGCAGTTTTACGGCTGGTAGTTGCAAATTTACAACTTTCTTCTGAATACAGCCCAAAAGTGAGCGTGAAAAGTAGAGGCAAAGCGCCCTAACAGTGGCTCCCAAGCCCCCCAAGGGGAATGGGAGACCGACCTTTATGTTTCCCGGAGCCATCTTTAACGCGCTGGGAGCCGTCTTTAAAAGTCTAAAGGTCGGTCTTTTTCATTTTTTGCAATGGTG
>JALEKD010000051.1 GCA_022769285.1 Prevotella sp. | reverse complement strand
TATCAGTTCTTCTATATCCATGTTTAGTACAAATGAATTTGCGCTTTCTACATTAAGATAATCCATTACGGAAAATGACTGCATGAACAATAGTTAATAAGATGTAAATTATAAGCTAATTTATTGTAGCTTAAAGATGGCAAATAAGATAAACGACAGACGCTATAGTATAAATAATAGATGGAATAAATATCCAAAGCAAAGTCTTTACCCAACCATTTGACAACCAAACTCCTTCATTTCTTGACATCATATTAGACATGTCATAGAAATGGCGAGTGAGGATTTCCTTATTCGCCTTTCGGTGGTCTTCAAGAAGTTTGAACTCATCGCCAATGAGTTTCTTTCTGTCATCTGTCAGTTTCTCAATGTCGGCATCATCAACCTTAGCCTTGAATCTTATATCTCTCACTTTAACAATAAAGCTATCAATGGCTTTTGTAACATTGTCCGCTTTATCGGTGGCTTTATTCAAGTTGTCCTTTGCTTCCAGTAAAGTAGATGCTGCCTTTTCAAGTTCTGATTTTGCCGAAGTCAAACTATTACCAGCATCCTTGTAGGCTTGCAGTTGTTGGTCGAATTTGTCAGAAGCCTTGTCCGTTTCGATATTCTTGTCAATCGTATTCTCGAAAGAACCGAAATCCATATCTGAGATTTTACTTTTACCTATTGGCATAGTTTCAATGCTGTTGGTTGAATATTCGGTTATCTGCCATACCCTTGCTTCTTGCGAGGTCTGCACAGGCGATTAGCCATCATAGCGCAACGATGCGCCCATGACAGTTCATCCTCGTCCTTGTCTCGTCCCCAACCAGAGGTTGCACCACCTCCGCCACCGCCAGACTGGACGGCAATGGTTGTGGCTGCATCAATGTATTCAGCAAAGAGAAGAATGGCTGTCTTCTGCACATCGCCAATCTTGGCAAACACATTGTCGGCATCCAAAGCTATATTCTTGTCGATGATATCCAGACAATTCTGAGGAATATCAACAGGATAATGATGAAACTCGTCCGTATAAAAGTCGAAGTGACGTATCTTTGGAGTGTTGTCTGCAGTAGGCATGGGTTTGGGTACAGTCATAATCTTTGGCTGTTGGGTATTCTTTGTTGGAGTTGAAACTGGTTCCTCCAATTCTTGATGATGCAGTTTTGCCCAAGTGCCTTCAATCTTTGAGGGCATCAGACAACGACCTTTGCCAAGCTCCGAGGACTTATAAATGGAGTTGCCTCGCTTGATGGCATATCCACGCACTTGTCCTTTGCAGTCGGATTGCAGTTTGACATCATATCCCATTTGTGTGAGGCATTTTGTGTATAGTCCCCAATCAAAGTACGGCATCTTAGCCAAAACGGAAAGACAATCATTGGTTATCGCTTCCTTATTTTGGCGGCTCACCTCTTGTGCATCTTTCCAACCACGCTGTTGCCCAACCTTGGCGGCAGCACGTGGCCTACCGCTCAGACCTACTCAACCGCAACCTGCACAAGCACATCGTGGGCTACGCCAACGACCAGGCTAACAGTCTGACGTTCAGCCTGTCCTTCCGTCTGTCGCATGGCAGCAAGCGCCAGGCCACCGAGAAACGCATCAACCTACGCGATACCGACAACGGAATTATCAGATAACGTCCATTTCATCGGCGTCTCCTCCCCGCTCCCCCTATCGTGTCAGCGCCAGGTCTACCAGCAATACGGCCGTCTCGCGCTCAGTCTTGGGCGCGTCCTTGGGTTTCCAGGCCACTATAAAGCGCACCTTTGCCTCCGTTACCCGGTACCCCCGGTCCTGCCATTCAGTCAGTTTCTGCTGCATAGTGGCCGACAACTTGGCTACGGGCCGTCCGCTCAAGTCGTAGAGCAACCAGTCCCTATACGTCAGCCCGTCGCCGCTACGCAGCGATAGCAACTCGTTGGTCCTGTTCTTGAAGAAACCTAAGTAAACATCGCGGTACGACAACTGCAACACCACCTCTGTCGGCAACGGGTAGTCTTGCAGATGAGCCGACATACGGTCGGCACCTATACGGTCAAAGAGAGCAGTATTCGTGAATATGGCCAGCCGACGCTTAGCCCTGGTCATACCTACATAGAAACGTCGCAGCTGTTCGTCGGTAGGTCTACAGACATTGGCTATCAACATATACACATTGTCAAACTCGCGGCCCTTGGCCTTGTGGATGGTCGACACGATGACCCGGCCATCCGCGGGCGGCGCAAAGTCTTCTATTGACGACTCGAAGACATACTCTTTAAAATCATTGAGGTACTTCTTCGGGTTAGTTTGCTGAAAAAGCGTGATGCAACGCTGTACATAAGGCAGCGCATGGCTACGGCTGTAAACTGCCAGGGTGGCCTGCCGGGCCTTATCCCATACCTCCTCGTCCACGATAGGCGTATGGGTGCCACGCGTAATGTGCTTCATAAAATACCTCACCTCTGCCAGGTTCCAAAACCTGATGCCGCCCATCGACTGTATCAGCTCGCTGCTCACGCCCAGCCTCTGCAGCGCCGCCACCACTATCACTGCCTCCTCATTGGTCTGCGTAAGCACACAGGTAGAACCCTCGCCATGATGACTGGCCACCTCGGGCACGAGGGGCTGATACATATACGCCGACGAGTACCTGTCTACCGTCACCTGGCCGTCATCGTGGCTCATCGAGACGATAGGCCTTTGCTTCAGCCGATTATGGATAGCGGACACAAAGTTGTTGGCCGCCCCTACGATATGACGCGCACTGCGGTAGTTCTCGGTCATCTCGACAAAACGGGCACCCGGCAGCTGAGCCAGAAGCTGCATATAGTGCGAATTGGCCCCTCTGAACTCGTAGATGTTCTGGTCGTCGTCGCCCACAGCTATTACGCGCATCTCCTCGTTATTGTCCATCAGGGCCTTGACCAGCGCATAGTCGTCAGCGCTCATGTCCTGTGCCTCATCTATTACCAGTACCGCCTTACCTATCTTGGCGGGTTCTACCTCGCCGTCGCATATCATCTTGGCAGCATTGGCCACCACATTATCAGACTCCTCCAGCGTGCCAATGCGGCCTAACAGGTCAAAGCAGTAGGAATGGAAAGTTTTAATCTCGACGAAATGAGCTGCATTGCCTATCAGCCCGATAAGGCGCTGTTTAAACTCGGTAGCCGCAGCCCTCGAGAATGTGAGCATGAGCAGCTGCTCGTGCTTCACGTCCTCTAACAGCAAGAGCGAGGCCAACTTGTGAACCAGCACGCGGGTCTTGCCACTGCCCGGACCAGCCGCCACCACGATGCAACGCGACTCGCGGTCGGCTATTATCTCCATCTGACGGGCTGAAAGTTGGCCAAAAAGCTGGTGATACTTGGCCGGTGTCAGATTGCGGGCTATCTCCCCGACACGGTCGCCCTTGAAATACTTGGCTATAAACCGCCGATAGTCCATGTTAAAATAGTCCTGGACATACTGCAGGGCTGCCTGGTAGTCGCGCACCATGAGGTTGGCATACTCGCCCACGATGTGTATCTGCTGTATCTTCTGCTTATAAAACTCGTTGAGCATCCTGTAGTCGTCTATCTTGTACCGCAGTTTACTGTCCTTGATGCGGCGAATCTCCATGGCGTTGTAGAGAACCAGAAAACCACCCTCTAACTTGATGGCGCCAATCTTAGACAGATACAGCAGAGCCTCCTCTACATCCTCTATCTGTATCGTTCCCACCTGGTTGAAAAGCTCCTGCAGACCCTGGGCCATCTGCTGCATCAGTTCTATAACCGAGAAGGTTATCGAGTCGGTCTTCTCGGTGGGTGTCGTCTGCTTCTCGGCTACTAATGCTTGTCGTTCTGCCTGCCCATACAGCCACTCTATAGCAAACCGGCATATATACAGCCTCTTTTCAAATCTGCGCAGGATGGTCTCAGCATCGGCCGTCCTGTCTACCTTGATGTTGTGGCCCGCATCTTCGGTCTTGCGGGCATAGCCCTTGATGGATAGAAAGTAAAGGAGCGTGCGCACATCTTTCTCCTTAGAGGTGGTGATGCCCTCGGTCACGGCCTTGTCGTTAAGGAGCTTGCACGAGGTCTGCAGAGTGCCCTCCTGGATGCTGTCGAGTATGAACCGCTCGAGCCGGGCAAAGCGTTCCAACTGCATGCGGGCCTTGCGCTCGGTGTCGCCGCTGTCCATCAGATAAGCCGAGATGTCCTTGCTGTCGGCCAGGATACCCTCCTGCCTCATCCGCTCTACCGCCGAGATTACCTCGCGCTTGCTCAGGCCCAGTATGTCGGCCAGATAGTCTATGCGCGACTCTGCCTCCTGGTCTTCGCCACGTGTCGTGTATTTCTGGTGGATGAGCGACCGGATGATGCGCACCACCTTCTCGGTCTCATCGCCCGAGAATAGGGCCGAGGCCACGATGCGCTCGCGGGCCTCGTCCATGTTCTTGACCGTAATGCCGGTGGCGTAGACATGGGGCACATTGTTGCCACGCTCCACGTAGCCGCTCTGCTCCAGGGCCGATATGGCCGTACGTACGCGGGTCTCTATATCCGATACCGAGTCGTCCCATCCAGCCTGGCGGGCTATCTCTAAGGCCGAGCAGCATACCCTCGGCCGCTTGCGGGTAAAGGCTTTCACCGCCATCCACACCTGCTGTATCTCGCTTATACTCAGTTTGGTCTGGTTGAGCAGTATAAAGTGTTTGTCCAGGTCGTTGTCATTATATAATATGTAGCAGCGCGCATCCAGATGAGGGTCGCGGCCGGCACGGCCAGCCTCCTGTACGTAGTTTTCGAGCGAGTCTGATATGTCATAGTGTACCACCAACCCTACATCTTTCTTGTCTACACCCATGCCAAAGGCCGAGGTAGCCACGATGATGCTCACCTTATCGGTCATAAAGGCTTCCTGGTTAGCTATCTTCTCGTCGGCATCCATCTTGCCATTGAAGGGCAGCGCCTTATAGCCGTCGCGGGTAAGTCGGGTGGCCAACTCGCGGGTGCGCTTGGTACGCGACACATAGACAATGACCGGACACTGGGCCGAGGCTATCAGCGACCGTAACTTGGCATACTTGTCTTCATCGGTATCGGTGTGTATCACGGAGTAGCGCAGATTAGTCCGGATCGCCGAGGAGGCGAAGAGGTCGAGCTCCAGGCCCAGTTGGTTTCTGAAATAGTCGCAGATGTCCTGCACTACCTTCTGCTTGGCGGTTGCCGTGAAGCACGATACGGGGATGGGATGCCGTCGCTGCTTAGCGTTCTGATAGCGACGGATAAACTGGCCGATGTACAGATAGTCTACGCGAAAGTCCTGGCCCCAGGACGAGAAGCAGTGGGCCTCGTCTATCACGAACCGCGCCACATGGCGGGCCATCAGTATGCGCTCTATGGTCTTAGACCGCAGCATCTCGGGGGCTATATACAGCAGCGAGGCATCGCCCGTCTGAACCCGCTCTATGGCCAGCGCCCTACTGATGGGATCCAGCAAGCCATTGATGGTCACCGCATCGGTAATGCCCCGTTCGGACAGATTGTCTACCTGGTCTTTCATCAGCGATTGCAAGGGCGATATGACCACCGTGAGGCTGTGGGTGGCCCTGGCCTCCATCAGCGCCGGCAACTGAAAGGTCAGCGACTTGCCACCGCCCGTTGGAAAGATGGCTAAGAGCGACCGCCCCGACACGGCTGCCCGGGCTGCCTGTTCCTGGAGGGGTTCGCCGTTATAGGTGCGAAACTCGCTGTAGCCGAAGAAGCGGCGCAGATTATAATGTACATCGAGCTGGCGGTTGCAATAGGCGCAGCCCTCCCGGCACGGGGTGGCACAGAGCGTGTGGATGATATGCTCTACCTCGGGATAGTTGGCCAGCACCCACCGTGGGGTCAGCGAGCGGTAGTCAGCAGCACCTATGAGCGACAGGGCATAGGACAAGGCCACAGGCTGGTGTCGACACATATCGTCTAACAGAGCTTGTTGGCAGATGCAACCCTCGTATGCGGTGCGTATCAGAGCCGTCACATCGCCTGCCGCGGGGGTGGCTCCCACCATACGCATAAAACCCTCAAACTCGGGCACGCCTACTAACAGCGTGGCGTACACTTGCCGGCGGGCCTCGGGCAAGCGGGCCCAACAGCTCTGTTCGTCAAAGAGCAGGTCCTGGGCTTTACGGCAGTCGTTCACAGGGTTATTGGCCTGGTCGCTTACCAGCTTATCGTCTTTTAGTAGCTTATGATAGGGGCGGTCAGGAAACAGTATGGGCGACATATAGAGCGTATCAACCAACTGCCAGCGGCAGGGGCCGTTGCCAAAGAGATAACGGGCATCGTGGTGTACGATGTTGTGGCCGCAGAGATAATCGACATCGCTCAGAAAGAGCTCTAATCCCTGCTGAGAGGCATCGTGATACACGGCGCCGTCGTAGCGCAGGGCGCCTATGTCGTGTATCTTATGATCGCGCAGGCCCACCTCGGTATCTACCAGGGCATAATGCTCGGCGCGGAGCACCGGGGAGTTTTCTCCTGACCGGTTAGCATCAGAAGCAAGAGTGCGATCTACGGCTTTTAGTATCTTGTCCCATATAGGCATTGGCGTCAGTTTTTAGATTATCAGTAGTCTCCTGCAAGGAGCCGATGATGGCTGGTACCTTTATATAAATAGGTATAGTTGCAAAAGTAATGTCTTTTTTCGTCATAGCCATAAAAATAAATGTTTTTTTCATCTTTACTATAGTTTTTGACCATCAGGGCATTTTAGGCGCTGACGGTTATTTGACTATAGTAAATTGCCCGGCAAGCCAGCACCATTAGGTTGCCTGCCAAGACGAGTACGGTCTCATTTCTTACAATTTATAAGCTAAAAATAGAAATAAGCAAAAAAATATTTATTATCTTAACAGTTTTTTGTACATTTGCAAGAAAATTAAAAGAAAGCATTACAGATTATAAACATAACCTTTAATTTTATAAAAAGACTTACTCTATGCGCCAGCTTGCTCACACTAATAGTGGGGCTTGTCTGGGCCAATCCCAAGGGAGCTTACAGAGTCGCACCCGACCCGGTGACACTCTACGGAGCCATCGCCTCAGGTAAAAGTCCGTTGGGTATCTACTCAACTACGACTGCGAATCCACCCACGTTGAAGAATCTTCTGCCTGTATCTTTCTACACACCCATCGCAGGTGTGTATGCCAACGGAAACTACTACTTCTTTTCAGCATATATGAGAAAGAATGTGGTAATAACTGTCAAGTTAGAAAAATACGACGTCAATACATGGACAAAAATAACGGACATGTTTCCTGAAAGAATCGCACCGACCGCTCTGACCTACGACACCAAGAGTTCGCAGGTCTACGGTTGCTACCCTAACACCTCCAAAGGATACGATTTCCGCACTTTAAACTTAGAGACAGCCATGACCACGGTCATAGCCACACTTCCCCAGCAGTTTGTTGCCCTCTATTCGGATAACCAAGGACATGTTTACGGCATTGGCGTAGACGGTACCCTATATCAGTTTGACCTCGGCACAGGTAAGCCAAATGCCATTGGCACCACAGGCGTGGTTCCGTCAACAGACATTTAGGGTGCCTGTTTTGACGAGAGTACTGGTACTGCCTACTGGTTTGCCCGCACAGCTACAGAGAGTTCTCTGTACACCATAGATTCTGCCACAGGCAAGGCCACCAAGGTTACCGACTTTGACAATGCCAAGATAAGCTGGTGTGGAGTATTCTCCATACCTAAGAAGACCGTTGTCAAGCCCGCCTTCATCACCAAGATGCGGACTGAGTTTGCTAAGACCAGCCTTACGGGTAACTTCATATTCACCCTGCCCGATAAGGCTGAGAATGGCGATGCCCTGAGCGAGACTCTCTCATACAAGGTATATGTTGACGATGCCGAATTCAATACCGGCGAAGGTAAGCCAGGAGCAGAAATCAGCGTTCCCGTCACCGTCACGACCGAGGGAATACACAAGTTTGCCGTAAGCGCCAGTCTGAATGGCGTTAGTGGCCAGATTACCTCTACCCAGAGCTTTGTAGGCCAGGACACCCCCAAGGCCCCTGCCAACTTCCAGGCCGTCAAGGCGGCCAACTCTAACGAGGTAACCATCAGCTGGGATGCCGTAACCACCGGTGGCAACGGCGGATATATCAATGCCGAGGCCGCCAGGTACACCCTGACCCGTATGCCCGACCGTGTGGTGCTGGGCAATGACATTACAACTACATCGTTCGTCGACAAGACCATCAACTCGATGAACAACTACTACTATACCATCACCGTTACCGACGGAGTGAAGTCCAGCCAGACCGCCACCAGCAACACCCTGCTGGTAGCCGAAGACATGGGCGTGCTGCCCCCATTCAGCCATACATTCCTCAACAAGCAGGGACTGGGCTTCTTCAAGACCATCGATGCCAACAACGATGGCAACACCTGGACTACTAACCAGAAGAACGTTTACTACAATGCCAGCAAGGAAAACGCTGCAGATGACTGGCTGGTATCGCCCAAGATGAGACTGGAGGCTGGCAAGAGCTACCACATCACCATGACCCTAATGGTCAGCGATGTCTCTAAGGTAGAAAAGTTCGAGGTAAAATATGGCAAAGTAAGCCAGCCCGGTTCGCTGACTAACGTTATCTGCCCCGAGACCAGCACTTCGAGCGGCTATACCATTGACCAGTGGTTCACACCGCTGCTCTCAGGCTCTTACTACATAGGCATCCATGCCCTGTCAGACAAGGCCCAGGGTGCCTTGGGCATTATGAACTTCAGCATATCGGGCGCCGTAGCCAAGAACAGTCCTTCGGCAGCTACAGACATAACCACCAGACCCGACGCCAAGGGCGAGCTTCGCAGCCAGATAGACTTTGCCTGTCCTACCACCACCTTTGGCAAGACAGCACTTGACGCCATCACCAAGGTAGTGGTTACCAACCAGACCACTGGCAACGTAATAGCCACCGAGACCGACGTGCGTCCTGGCCAGAAGATCAGCGTAACAGACCCCGCCCCTCAGGCCGGTATGAACCAGTACACCATCGTATGTTACAATACTGTCGGGGCCGGCGTCGTAGCCACCGCAGGCTGCTGGGCTGGCATAGACATTCCCGCAGCACCCTCTAACGTTACCTGGTACCAGAGAGGATCACAGGCCATCATCAACTGGGAGGCTCCCACGGTAGGCATGCACGGCGGCTATATAGACCCGTCTAAGGTAACCTACTCTGTATACAACCTGGAGACCAGCCTGTACGTAAAAGAAGACCTGAAGGTATGTACCTATACCGATATGCCTCAGACCACTGACGCGCAGACCGCTCTGACTTACTTAATATATGCCAAGAACGACCAGGGTACCGGCGATGCAGGCCGCAGCAACAGCTCTGCTTTCGGCGTGGGCTACGAGTGCCCCTACTATGAGTCGTTTAGTCAGAAAAAGCTACAGACAACACCGTGGCTCATCAGCCAGTTGTCGGGCAGCAACGCCTGGCAGTTGGTAGACGACCTCGCCCCGCAGGCATCTCCGCAGGACAAAGACCGTGGCATGATAGGCTACAGCGCCGTCAAGCCTGGCAGCGCACGTATCGAGTCGCCTGTACTCAATCTTGCTAAGCAGGTAAAGGCCACCCTGAAGTTCTGGTACTACATGTTGGACACCAATACAGACCTGAAGGTGGTAGCATCTAACGACTGTGGCGCAAGCTGGACCGAGATTGCCACCGTACCTAAGGACGTGCTCAACAAGTGGGCTATCGCCACCATAGACTTGACCCCCTACAAGGAGTGCGAGCACCTGCAGATAGGCTTCGAGACTTCTAACAGCACGCCTGGCGCCCCCGTACTGGTAGACAACATCTTCGTGGGCCACACCTTCGACTACGACTTGGGCGTCCAGGAGGTCAACATACCCACCATGGTCCATGCAGGCAACGCCCTCAAGGGTTCGGTGACAGTGGCCAACAAGGGATTCAAGACCATTGACAGCTACCAGGTAGGATACTACCTCAACGGCAAACTGGCCGGCACCGTCGACGGCCACCAACTGGAAGCCAACGCTACCGAGACGCTACCCTTAGAGATAGATTTCCCCGTCTCCTACATCGACTACATGAACATCACCAGTAAGGTGGTATGCGCTACCGATGAGAAGTTGACCGATAATGAGCAGGCCACACTCGTCTTAGTGACCCGTTCGCCCTATCCTAAGGCATCTAATGTCAAGGCTGAGGTTAAGTCGTCTAAGGAAGTAGCCCTGACATGGACTGCACCTAACACCACTTACTACCCCATCCGTACCGACAACATGGAGAGCTACGAGGCATGGACCGTAGGTGGCATTGACGTAACCGAAGACCGCACCACCCACAAGATGATAGTCAAGCAGGACCGTGGCACCATCGGCGACTACACCCTCATCGACAAAGACCATCTGCCCACTCAGTATGTAATGGGTGCGTATGGCAAGCCCATACCTCACCTGGGCGACGGAATGGTCTGCATGGTGATGGACATGACCCTCTACGGCAACAATAGTTCTATCATGGATGCCCACAGCGGCAACAAGATGCTCTGCTTCTGGACTTTGCCCCAGAACGACGACTACTTCATACTGCCCGAGCTGGCTCCTAACAGCAAGTACATCTCTTTCTGGGCCAAGTCGCTGTCAGCCAAGTACGGACTGGAGTCATTTGACATCATGGTGTCGACCACAGGCAAGGAGCCTTCCGACTTCACCGTGTTCAAGAGCGTCACGGACGTTCCTACCGGTTACAAGGCCGACTTCGAAAAAGGCTATTCGTTCTATGAGTTCGACCTGCCGGCCAACACCAAGTACGTAGCCATCCACTACAACTCTAAGGATGTACTGGCCCTGCTCATCGATGACATTACCTGCACGCCTAACTACGAGACACAGACCCTCACCCTCAACGGCTACAACATCTATCGCGACGGCGAGAAGATCAACGATGAGCCCGTCAAGGAGACTACCTTTACCGACCATCTCACTGATGACGCGGCCCACGCTTCTAAGCGCGCTGCACGCTCTGCCGAGAAAGCACCTCACTACTACAACGTGACAGCAGTCTACGAGGAGAGCGAGTCGGGCTACTCTAAGACAGCAGAGGCCATCCAGACCGACGGCATCGACGCTTCGACCATAGCCAAAGGCCACATCTACACCATCACCGACGCCATCGTGATAGACGGCATGGCCGGTGCCAACGCAGCCATCTACACGCTCGACGGCCGCCTGGTCTGCAAGGTCAAGGCCGCAGCCTCTACCCAGATACCTGTCAGCAAGGGCGTCTACCTGGTTAAGGTTCAGCAGTACACCCGCAAGGTGGTAGTGAAGTAAACGGCCCCACGCGTCAGTGGCAAGCCACCGGGCATCCACCCGCACAGGCTCGTCCCGCGCCCAAGGATAACTCTAAGAAGATAGGACGTATCAACAGGATATGCCCTATCTTTTTTTGTGTCCACGCCACGGCTCCCTGTATAGGAAAGAGTAAAAAGTACCGGACAGGCGGCCCTCCTCATGCCAGGAGAGATTCACCATGCCAATCGTGGAGACCTATCTTTAGCTTTCTAATGACGGCTCCCAGCATCGTAAAGGTCGGTCTCCACGATTTCCACAACTGCCATGGGCATGCAGAAAGTTAGCACTAACGTACAGGCAGCGTTTTTTACTTCTTTACTCTTCTACCTTTTTACCTTTCAGAGCCACCACCTGCCTCCTGCTTTTCGCATCTTATCATCCCGGGGCTCTCCCCTTTTGCCGCGCCACAATAATTTATTTGCCAATCTCTTGCTGTTATTCTCAGATATTTTATAACTTTGCAAACAGAGATGGCGCTGGGACAGACCGTTAGAGCCGGGCTGACTGACACAACCACCCCAGCCGTCACCGGAACAAGAATAAAACCTAAACACCATTATAATGAGCAGACAGTACTTGCTGGGCTTTGATGTGGGCAGTAGCTCGGTCAAAGCCTCCCTCGTAGATATAGACTCCGGAACGTGCGCGGCCACCGCTTTTTACCCCGAACACGAAGCTCCTATCAAGTCAGTAAAGAACGGATGGGCCGAACAGGCTCCTGATATGTGGTGGACTAACGCTAAGTTGGCCCTTGCCAAGATAATGGCCGACACGGGGGCACACGGCGAGGACATCAGGGCGATAGGCATATCGTACCAGATGCACGGGCTGGTATGCGTGGACCGCGAGCAGAGGGTGCTGCGCGATGCCATCATCTGGTGCGACTCGCGGGCAGTACCCTATGGCGAGCGGGCGTTCAACGACTTAGGCCGGGCCACCTGTCTGGGCACGCTGCTCAACTCGCCGGGCAACTTTACGGCGGCCAAGCTGGCCTGGGTAAAGGACAATGAGCCCGAGGTGTACGAGAAGATATACAAGGTGATGCTTCCGGGCGACTACCTGGCCATGAAACTGAGCGGACAGATTAACACCACCATCGAGGGGCTGTCCGAGGGCATGCTCTGGGACTTTAACCGGCGGCGCATAGCCTCCTTCCTGCTCGACTATTACGGCTTCAGCCACGACCTGCTGGCCGATGTGGTGCCCACGTTTTCCATCCAGAGCCGGGTGAGCCGTCAGGCAGCCATGGAGACGGGCTTGGCCGAGGGAACACCCATCAGCTACCGCGCGGGCGACCAGCCCAACAATGCCCTCAGCCTGAATGTGTTCAACCCGGGCGAGATAGCCTCTACCGCGGGCACCTCGGGCGTGGTATACGGCGTACTGGGCGATGTAAACTATGACCGCAAGAGCCGCGTCAACACCTTTGCCCACGTCAACTACACCGAAGAGCTCACCCGTCTGGGCGTTCTGCTGTGTATCAACGGCACGGGTATTCTCAATGCCTGGATGCGGCGCAACGTGGTGCCGCAGGGGCTATCGTACGGGGCTATGAACGAACTGGCCGCGCAGGCTCCCGTGGGCTCGGGCGGCGTGCGCATCATCCCCTTTGGCAACGGGGCCGAGCGCGTGCTCGAAAACCGTGAGGTGGGCTGTTCCATCCACGGTGTAGACTTCAACCACCACACCACGGCCCACCTGCTACGCGCTGCCCAGGAGGGTATCGTGTTCAGCTTCTGCTACGGCATGGAGATTATGCAGCAGATGGGCGTCAACATCCACGACATCCACGCGGGCCGGGCTAACATGTTCCTGAGCCCCACTTTCCGCGAGGCGCTGGCATCTACCTCGGGGGCCACCATCGAGCTGTACGAGACCGACGGCAGCATCGGCGCAGCCAAGGGTGCGGGCATGGGCTGCGGCCTCTACCACGACCACACCGAGGCCTTCGACTCGCTGCGTCAACTCGACATCATAACGCCCGATGAAGAGAAGCGCCCACAGTATGCCGAGGCTTACGCTGAGTGGAAAGACATCTTAGAGAAGATAATCAGACAATCTAAACAACAATAAAAATTAATCATTATGGTAAAAGAGTATTTCCCACAGATTGGCAAGATACCCTTTGAGGGTACCGCCAGCAAGAACCCCATGGCATTTCACTACTATGACGAGAACAAGGTAGTGGCTGGAAAGACAATGAAAGACTGGCTCAAGTTTGCCATGGCTTGGTGGCACACACTGGGCCCTGCCAGCGCTGACCAGTTTGGCGGCCAGACCCGCACGTATGCCTGGGACCAGGCCGAGACAGCTCTGCAGCGCGCCAAGGATAAGATGGACGCCGGATTTGAAATCATGAAGAAGCTGGGCATACACTACTTCTGCTTCCACGACGTAGACCTGATAGACCCGTCGGACGATATAGACGAGTATGAGGCCAACATGAAGGCCATAACTGACTATGCACTGGAGAAGATGAAGGAGGCTGGCGACATTCACCTCTTGTGGGGCACCGCCAACGTATTCGGACACAAGCGGTACATGAATGGTGCCGCCACCAACCCCAACTTTGACGTAGTGGCCCGTGCCGCCGTTCAGATTAAGAACGCCATAGACGCCACCATCAAGTTGGGCGGTCAGAACTACGTGTTCTGGGGTGGCCGCGAGGGCTATATGAGTCTGCTCAATACTGATATGCAGCGCGAAAAGGACCACCTGGCCCAGATGCTTACTGCCGCGCGCGACTATGCACGTGCCCACGGTTTCAAGGGCACCTTCCTCATCGAGCCTAAGCCCATGGAGCCTACCAAGCACCAGTACGACGTAGACGTAGAGACCGTTATCGGGTTCCTGCGTGCTCACGACTTGCAGGATGACTTCAAGGTGAACATCGAAGTAAACCACGCCACCCTGGCTGGCCACACCTTCGAGCACGAACTGGCCGTAGCCGTAGACAACGGCATGCTGGGCAGCATCGATGCCAACCGCGGCGACGCCCAGAACGGCTGGGACACCGACCAGTTCCCCATTGACAACTATGAACTCACTCAGGCCATGATGCAGATTATCCGCAATGGCGGCCTGGGCAACGGCGGCTCCAACTTTGACGCCAAGCTGCGCCGCAACTCTACCGACCCCGAGGACATCTTTATCGCCCACATCAGCGGCATGGACGCCATGGCGCGTGCCCTGCTCAACGCGGCCGATATACTGGAGCACAGCGAGCTCCCTAAGATGCTCCGCGAGCGCTACGCTTCGTTCGACGAGGGCGCTGGTAAGGATTTTGAGGAGGGTCGCCTCTCGCTCGAAGACTTAGTGGCTTACGCCAAGAAGAACGGCGAACCCCGCCAGATTTCGGGCAAGCAGGAGCTCTACGAAACCATCGTTGCGCTGTACTGCAAGTAATCGCCATCCCTACTTATATTATATACGCACCCGCCGCAACCCACTATGGGTTTGTGGCGGATGTCTTTTTAGGTCGGCCAGTGATTGGCCCGCCTGCCGGAGCCGTCGCGAGCCCTGCGCTGATGACGGCCCTACTCATACTGAAATGTTTTTTTTAGACCGCGCAGGCATTTTTTCCAACAATCATAGACCCTGTCTCCGATAAAAACACTAAATTTGCAACAGAAACCAATAATACCTAATTTATAGATGAAAAGACTTCTAATATCATGCTTCCTCTTTATAGGAATGTATGCCAAGGCACAGACCGTGCCTGTGTATCTAGACGAGACCAAGCCCATAGAGCAGCGCATAGACGATGCCCTAAGTCGCATGACGCTCGATGAGAAGATACGTGTCATTCACGCTCAGAGCAAGTTCTCTGCGGCTGGTGTGCCCAGGCTCGGTTTCCCCGACCTGTGGACCGACGACGGCCCTCACGGCATCCGCCCCAACACGCTCTGGGACAAGTGGCGCGACGCCGGCCAGACCAACGACTCCTGCGTGGCCTTCCCCGCGCTTACCTGCCTGGCCGCCACCTGGAATCCTGTCCTGGCCGACCACTACGGCTTTGCCCTGGGCGAAGAAGCCCGCTACCGTGGCAAGGATGTGGTGCTCGGGCCTGGCATGAACATCTACCGCTCGCCCATCGGTGGCCGTAACTTCGAGTACTTAGGCGAGGATCCTTACCTCACTTCGCGTATGGTAGTTCCTTACATCCAGGGCGTTCAGCGCACAGGTGTAGCCGCCTGTGCCAAGCACTTCGCCCTGAATAATGAGGAAGCCTTCCGCCAGCGCAGCAATGTCATCGTGAGCGACCGTGCTCTCCACGAGATTTACCTGCCTGCCTTCAAGGCTGCTGTCCAGGAGGGCAAGGTCTGGGCAGTGATGTGTGCTTACAACTGGTACAACAACCAGCCCTGCTGCGCCAACGAGGTGCTGGTTAAGAATATCCTGAAGCGGGACTGGAAGTTCGACGGCGTTGCCATTACCGACTGGGGTGTCCGCACTACCACCGACGACGTGGTTAAGAACGGCCTCGACATGGAATTTGGCACCCACACCGACGGACTGGCCAAGGGCATGGACAATGCTTACGAGCTCTACTACCTGGCACGTCCCTACAAGCAGGGCATCCTCTCCGGCAAGTACACCACTAAGGAACTCGACCAGAAAGTACGCAACGTGCTGCGCCTCTACTACCGCACCACGATGAACAAGCATCGCGCCGTGGGCTTTATGGGGTCAGACGCTCACTATGCCACGGCTCGCGAGATAGGCCAGGAGGGCATTGTGTTGCTGCAGAACCAGCACAGTCTGCTGCCCATCAGCGCCAAGGCCAAGCGCATACTCGTAGTAGGCGAGAATGCCATCAAGCCCATGACCGTGGGGGGCGGCTCGTCATCACTCAAGGTTCAGCGCGAGGTAAGTCCGCTCAGCGGACTCCAGGCAGCCCTGGGCAAGGATGTACAGATAGACTACGCCCGCGGCTATGTGGGCGACACCATCGTAAGCTACTCTGGCTACAGGTTCAATGCTGACCTGCACGACGACCGAACGCCTGAGGAGCTTACCCGAGAGGCCGTACAGAAGGCCAAGGGTGCCGACTACGTCATCTTCGTGGGTGGCCTCAACAAGAGCGATGGCCAGGATGCCGAGGGCTACGACCGCAAGGGACTGGAACTGCCCTACGGACAGGACAAACTGATAGAGGCGCTGGCTGCCGTGAACAAGAATATGGTGTACGTGAATGTATCGGGCAACGCCGTGGCCATGCCCTGGCGCAACCGTGTACCCGCCATCGTCCAGGCGTGGTTCTTGGGCTCCGAGGCAGGCAACGCCCTGGCCGACGTGCTTACCGGCAAGGTCAACCCGTCGGGCAAGATGCCTTACACGATGCCTCTGAAGTTGCAGGATGTAGGCGCCCACGCACTGGGAACATACCCGGGCACCTGGCGAGCCGACAAGAAGATCATAGACCGCGAGTATAAGGAAGGACTGTACGTGGGCTACCGCTGGGTGGACCACGCCAAGACCACCCCGATGTTCGCTTTCGGTTACGGACTCAGCTATACGCAGTTCAAGATATCTAACCTGCGCGCCGACCATGCCTCGATGACCAAGGATGGTACCATTACCTTTACCGTCAACGTGAAGAATGTAGGCCGCCGCGCCGGTGCAGAGGTTGTACAGCTGTACATACACGACTCGAAGAGTTCACTGGAGCGCCCCTACAAGGAGTTGAAGGGCTTCAAGAAGGTGTTCCTGCAGCCAGGCGAGAGCCAGGATGTGTCAATCACCATCGACAACAAGGCCCTGAGTTTCTACGACGACACCAAGCAGGCTTGGGTGTCTGAGCCAGGCGAGTTTATCGCCCTCGTGGGTAACGCCTCAAATAATCTGAGGAACGCTGTAAAGTTTAATCTTCAATAGACAATTTTTCTTATAATAGGTTTTATTTTTAGAGACCGAGAGGTGCCCCGTCGCGAGACGAGGCACCTCTCTTTTTATGGTTCCTGTCACGGCAGGGGATAACGCCTTGGGAGCCCCCAAACCTCCCACGAAAGCCCCAAGCGCCCAAGGGGAATACAAGATAGTGAACGTGGGGGCCATGACCGTGCTGATGGCAGGGGAAATCATCATCCCATTCGTGGAGACCGATCTTTACGATGCTGGGAGCCATCATTAGAAAGCTAAAGATCGGTCTTTTTCTTTTCCGCGATGGCCACTGGAAAATCTGCGGGAACTTCGGATATGGCAGGAATGCCCCGCAACCAGCGCGTTGGGCACACGTGGTTACCCGTAGCTACTATGTTATCACCCCATGCCATCTCCTCGGGGTTAAAAGGCGTGATTACACCACACGTTACCCACATGGCCCTAACACGAACAAGATACAAAAAGAGCACCCAGCGCAACTGTGCATGTGGGGCACGTGGCCCTGCCAGTTGTGCTGGGTGCTGTTCGGGGTGTGGCCCCTACTCTACTTTTATCTATATACGCTGGCAGAGCGGTGATGGGCGCCCTGCCAGCAACTGCCCTAATGGGCGGACGGGTGTTACCGGGCGTTGATCTCGCGGAGTAAGCGGTCGGCATGGCCCCAACGGTCCATCATGTAGAGCACGTAGCGGATGTCTACACCGATACAACGGGCCAGGCGCTTGTCAAACCAGATGTCGCCGGAGAGTGAGTCCCAGTTGCCGTCGAAAGCCAGACCTATCAGGCGACCCTTTCCGTCGAACATGGGCGAGCCAGAGTTGCCACCGGTGATGTCATTGTTGGTCAGGAAGCACAGTTGCATCTTGCCCGTGGCCTTATCAGCATAGGGGCCGAAGTCGGCCTGCCCGAAGAGCTGCTTCATAATGGGCTCTACCTGGTAGTCTATGGTGCCGCGGTCGCCAGCCTCCATCTTGCTGACGATGCTCTGAGCGTCGGTATAGTAACCCGAGAGATGACCACCAAGCTGGTAACCGCCCACCTGGCCATAGGAGAGGCGCATGGTAAAGTTGGCGTCCGAGTAGTGAGGCAGATCCTGCTCCATGCGTATCTTGGCATCGCAGAGGTACTGTTCCTGCTGCGCTATGGTGTCGCCGCCCTGAAGATAGTCCTTTCTGAAGGCATCGCGCAGGGCCATAAGCTCACGGCCATACTCATAGCCGGGGTCGCGCTGCAGTTGCTTAGAGTGGAGGTATATTTTGGTACCGCTCTTCATAAGGATAGAGTTGGCGTAGAGCCAGTCGACATACTTACGGGTATCGCCACCGAAGCGCGACTGGATAGTATGGTAGAAGGCAGGCTCATGACCGGCGGGCAGATACTGGCGGTAGTTGTCTATGAGTGTAGCCATCACGTCGCGGTCCAGGTCGGCATCCCACTCGCTGCTATTGTCCTTGAATACGTAGTACTGCTTGCTCTTGGCAGCCTTGGGGTTGACGGGGGAGGGCTTGCCGGCAATGAGCAGGGCACGGTCGTTGAACTCAGCAGTACGGCGGAAGCTCTCCATCCATGCCGTAAGCTGGCGCGAGGCGTCGAAGCGACGGGCGTAGAGGCGGCCCAGAAGCCCGAGATCCAGTTTGCCCTTCAGGTAGCCTGTCCACTTCTGGTATTCGGCGATGCGGTCTTCAAAATCGGCCTTCTGGCGGATGATACCGACAGAGTCTATACACTTATTCATACCGATAGAGTTCTTCCAGTAGTTAGAGCTCTGGGCGTACTTGCTGTCGTACTTAATACGGACAGCTTCGCTGGCGCGCATGTGGCGTATCATCACGTCCTGCTTGACGCCACGTATCTGGGCACGAGGGGCATTGTCGGCATCGCGCATCTCGCGGATGCCATAGGAAGAGAGGTAGCGCTCGGTAGAGCCCGGGTAACCCACGGTCATAGCGAAGTCGCCTTCGCGGTAACCGTTCATCGACACGGGAGCCCAGTACTGGGGGTGGTAAGGCACATTGTCCTTGGAATAGTCAGCTGGGCCGTTGGTCTTGGGGTCAGCATAGATGCGGAAGACTGAGAAGTCGCACGTCTGACGTGGCCACATCCAGTTGTCGGTCTCGCCACCAAATTTACCCATTGACTTAGGGATGGTAAAGACCAGGCGCAGGTCGCGGAACTCCCTGTAGGTGGTGGCGTAGTACTTGTTGCCCTCGTAGAAGGGCTTAATCTCGAACTCCAGGTTAGCGTCCTTGGCATGGACTTCCTTGATAAGCTCGTTCTCGACCTCGTCGAGCAGACGGCCCTGCTCTTCACGGTTCATCTTGCCGATGCCGCGGGCCTCGAGCATAGGGGTGATGTCGCGCTGGTCTACCATAAAGCGCACGAACATGCCCTTGTTGGGCAGCTCGTCAGCATAGGTCTTGGCGTAGAAGCCATTGAGCATATAGTCGTGCTCTACGGTAGAGTGGCTGCGTATGGCCTCGAAGCCGCAATGGTGATTGGTGAAGACCAGACCGTCGGGCGACACGACGACACCCGAGCAGTAGCCCGAGAAGTTGACAACGGCGTTCTTGATGGCGTTGTCGCTCTGGTAGAGACGGTCGTAAGGCAGGGCGAAACCATAGCCCTTCATCTGCTCATACACCGCCTGGGGCAGGTTGTAGAGCGTCCACATCCCCTCATCGGCTCGGGCCACAAGGGCGGCCACGGCCAGGGAGAATACTAATATTATTTTCTTCATAATCAGGTTGAATGGTTTATTTATTGAAATACTTGCCTACAACAGGGAGCGACGACAGGGGAAAATCGTGCCTTACCAGGTAGACCACGAACACGGCTATGAGCAGGGTGTTCACGGCCAGCGACCCGGCCATGGGCAGGGCGCGGTTGGCCAGAACCATGCCGGCGGTGAGCACAGCGGCCAGGGCCACATAGACCAGAATCTGGCGCACGGGATAGTCGATGGGGTATTTCTTCTGACCCACTATGTATGACAGGAGCATGGCGGTGCCATAGCCAGCCACTCCGCCCCAGGCACAGGCCATATAGCTATAGCGGGGCACAAAGGCCACGTTGACAGCCACCAGCACCAGGCAGCCAATGCCCGAGAACCAGGCGCCATAGATAGTCTTGTCTATGAGCTTGTACCAGAATGACAGGTTAAAGTACACGCCCATCATTATCTCAGCGGCCATTACGATAGGCACCACCCGCAAACCAGGCCAATAACTGCGGTCGCGGATAATGTAGCGCAGGATGTCCATGTAAGCCATCACGGCCAAGAAGGCCAGCAGAGTGAATATCACGAAGTACTTCATAGCCTTGGCGTAGGTATCGTGGCTGTCGCGGTCCTTGGCCTTACCGAACACGAATGGCTCGTAGGCATAGCGGAACGCCTGGGTTATCATGGCCATTATCATGGCTATCTTGGTGGCCGCACCGTAGATGCCTAACTGCGCTTTCTCATCCACCCCATCGTACAGATATGGGAAGATAATCTTGTCGAGGGTCTGATTGAGGATGCCGGCGATGCCGAGGATGAGCAGGGGCCAAGCGTAGCGCATCATGCGGCCCCAGAGGGCGCGGTCAAAGCGGTAACGGAACCCGGTAAGTTCGCGCCAGAAGCACGCCACCACCACGGCGGTACATATCAGGTTGATATAGAACACCATGCCCACGTTCAGGGTGAACTTATCGTCGTACAGCCCGAACGGGTTAAGCCTCAGCGCGGGCAGTATGATGAGGTATAGCAGATTGAGCACTATGTTGAGCACTATGTTGACAAGCTGCAGACAGGCAAACTTGGCTGCCTTCTTCTGATAGCGTAGATAGGCGAACGGGATGCACTTAAAGGCATCGACGGCCACGCACACGAACATCACCGCCACCCAGTCTGGGTGGTTGGGGTACTTCATCAGCGTGGCTATCGTGGGCAGAAAGGCAAAGACCAGGACTATGAATAGCAACGAGGTGGTACCCACGGTGATGAGCACGGTCGAGTAGACGCGCATAGGGTCGCCGTCGGTCTTGTTGACAAACCGGAAGAAGGTAGTCTCCATGCCGTAGGTCAGTATCACCAACAGCAGCGCCGTATAGGCATATATATTGGTCACCACGCCATACTCGCCACCGGCGGCGGCAAAGGCGGCTGTCTGAATGGGTACCAGCAGATAGTTGATAAACCTGCCGGCGATACTACTGATACCATATATCGCAGTATCCTTAACTAAGCCTTTTAGATTGCTCATTGTTTGCTTGTGTTTAGAAGAACAGATAGCATATCATTATCGCTGCTATAATCCCCGCGAGGTCGGCCAGCAGGCCACAGGGTACGGCGTGGCGGGTGTTGCGTATGCCCACGCTGCCGAAGTAGACGGCCAGGATGTAGAAGGTGGTGTCGGTAGAGCCCTGGAAGATACAGCTGAGCCGGCCCACAAACGAGTCGGCTCCGTATGTGGTCATGGCGTCGACCATCATACCGCGGGCACCTGAGCCCGACAGCGGCTTCATCAGGGCGGTGGGCAGCGCGCCCACAAAGTCGGTATTGCCTCCGCAGGCGTGTACCACCCAGGCTATGGCGCCGATGACCATGTCCATGGCACCCGACGCGCGAAACACACCGATGGCCACTAAGATGGCCACCAGGTAGGGTATGATGCGCACGGCGGTGGAAAATCCCTCCTTGGCTCCCTCTATGAAGGCATCGTAGACATTGATACGGTGGCGCACGCCGGCCAGGATAAAGGCCACGATGATGGTCATCAGCAGGATGTTGGCCACCGAGGTGCTCACTACGTTCATCTGGTCCTTGTCCAACTGGCCGAAGCCCCAGATGATGGCTCCTACCGCCACGGCCATGCCGCCTAAGGTAAACACCATGGTGCGGTTAAGCAGGTTGATGCGCTGGTAGATAGAGGTAACGACTATGCCGGCCAAGGTAGAGAAGAAAGTGGCCAGCAGAATGGGTATAAATATATCGGTAGGCTGGGCGGCGCCCATCTGGGCCCGGTACACCATAATGGATATAGGTATGAGTGTAAGTCCCGATGTGTTGAGCACCAGGAACATTATCATGGGGTTGGTGGCCGTGTCCTTACGTGGGTTCAGGGCCTGCAGCTGCTCCATGGCCTTGAGACCTAATGGGGTGGCGGCATTGTCGAGCCCCAGCATATTGGCGGCTATGTTCATGAAGATAGAGCCGGTCACAGGGTGGCCCTTGGGAATGTCGGGGAAGAGCCTTACAAAGACAGGCGACAGCACGCGCGATAGGGCGTTGATGACCCCGCCGCGCTCGCCTATCTTCATGATGCCCAACCACAGCGAGAGCACGCCGGTAAGGCCCAGCGAGATCTCGAAAGCTGTCTTGGACGACTCGAAGGTAGAGTTCATCATAGCCGGAAACACCTCGACATCGCCCAGGAAGACCAGCTTCGCCAAGGCGATGACGAAGGCTATGACAAAGAACGCTATCCAGATATAGTTGAGTACCATTGCCGATTACTTAATGGTGGTACGGCGGTCGCGGATGAGCTTTATCTGGCGCAGCAGGTCCTCATAGTGCAACTTGTCGAGACCCGTGCTGTGGCCCAGCTGGCTCTGGGCAAACTGCTCTATCTTATCCAGATGCTGCAGTACGTAGAGCAGCGCGTCAGAGTTGGCATTAAATTCGCTACTGCCACTGCCCAATGCCGAAGAAAGCAATATAACCAAGGCGCCCGATGACGAGCTGTTCTCCTTAGGATTGAGCAGCGTGTTTATTCGCGCCATATAGTTGCGCTCCAGGCTGCGGCGCATCTTGTCGCGCAGGGCATCCCGTCCGTCCAGGGGTTTCCACACGGCGGTAAAGAGGGCATCCAGATAGGCATCGAGCCTAAGGGCACCCGGGGCCACGTACGAGTCGTTGTAAATCTTGACCAGGGTGCTGGCCGAGACGATGCGCGACAGGGCAATACTTTGCTGGTTCTCTATATCGGTCGACGCGTTGACGCCCGTTTTCTCTGTGAGCGATGTGGGGTAAAGCCACAGCGGCGCATCGAACAGGTTACGGCCCAGCCAGTCCACTGCCTTGAGCTCCATGGCTGCCGGGGCTATCTCCACGGGCTTTCGGCCAGGCATATTGTTCAGATAGTGGCCGCCTATGTGCTTCAGTACATGACCTGTGTAGCGTCTGAACTGGTCGCGCACACTCTCGTACATGTCTGTCAGGTCTGTATACTGGTCGTTGTCCTGGTGAGTCCACTTGGGCAAGCCTGCCAGGACGCGCTTGAGGTTCTTGATGCCATAGTCGCTGGCGCGCATGTTGTCGTCGCTCAGGTCCTCGGTCTGCGAGCGGGGGTCTTCATCGCGGCCCTCGCCGGCAAACCAGCAGCGGGGATGGCTGGCCAGGTACTGGGTGGTCTCGCGCATCAGGGCTTCCTTCTCCTGGTACTCGTCCTTGAACTCTGGGCGGTACTGGTAGCCCCACTTGATGGCCCACTTGTCATAGTCGTTAATACGGGGGAAGAGTCCCTTGGGGCCCACGTGGTCCTCGGGCTGGGCCACGTAGTTAAACCGGGCGTAGTCCATAATCGAGACGGTGTGGCCGTGGGCCTCTACCCATGCCTTGTCGCGCAGCTTCTCCACCGGAGTGGCAAAGCTGGCGCCCATGTTGTGCCGCAGGCCTAAGGTGTGGCCCACCTCGTGCGAGGAGACAAACCGTATGAGCTCGCCCATGAGCTTGTCGTCAAAGTTCATGGTCTGGGCGCGCTTGTCCAGCGGCCCGCACTGGGTCATATACCACTTGGTAAGCAGGCTCATCACGTTATGGTACCAGCAGATGTGGCTCTCTATAATCTCGCCGCTGCGGGGGTCCGACACGTGAGGGCCATAGGCGTTCTCTATCTCAGCAGGCAGATAGCGCAGCACACAGTAGCGGGCGTCGTCGACGCTCATGTTGGGGTCATTGGGCCACGGCTTGGCCTGGATGGCGTTCTTGAAGCCGGCAGCCTCGAACGCCACGTTCCAGTCTTCTATTCCCTTAATCAGGTAGGGCACCCACTTCTTCGGGGTGGCGGGGTCTATGTAGTACACGATGGGCTTTACAGGCTCCACGAGCTTTCCCGCGCGGTAGGCCTTGACATCGCGGGGCACCAAGCGGTACCTGGCGATAAAGGCCTCGGGCTCTGTCTTGTGCTGAGCATCCGAGAAGCGTGTAAAGCTGCTCGCGAAGTAGCCCACACGCTTGTCCCAGATGCGCTTGCGCATGGGCTCGCGCGGCAACATCACTATCGAGGTGTTCATGCCAAGCGTTATGGCACCCGTGGCCCCTGCGGCGGCGCGGCTGGACGACGCGCTATAGGTGCGGGTGGTGGCCACCTCTATGTTGATGGGAAACACCTTCATGGTGTCTATATATGAGCGGTCGGACTGCAGCCCGGCAGTCTTGGCGGTACGGAGCGAGGGGGTAACGCTGGTCATGAGCTTATTGTCCTGCATGAACAGGTTAGTCACGTCGATACAGCTCTTGCCCTTGGGGCTGTTGCCTATTATCTTGAACGCTCCCACGATGGGGTCGATGGTCGATGCGCGCAGGGTCTTGGCTATGCGGTCGGTAGAGTCGGCCAACTGAGTCAGTACATAGGCTCGCATGTAGAGCGTCTTGTAGTCGCGCTTCTCGAAATAGACCGTGGCCTCGTTCACCTCTTCACCGGCGTACTTACCGTAGTTCTGAGGAACGGCCGTATAGCGTGTCACACACATCAGGTAGCGGCCCAGCAGACTGTCGGGCACCTCAAAGTACCACTTGTCGTCGATATGGCGCACGGTGAAGAGGCCCTCCTTGACGGTGCCGCCCTTCTTGATGAGGTCGGCATACTCGTCTTTTTTCTTCTTGGCCTTGTCGGTGGTGTCCTTACGCTGCTTGAGCGTGTCGGCGGCGGCTTTCTTGCCGTCCTTCAGGGTGTCCTTGAGTGTAGCTTCTATCTGCCCCTTGGCGGTGCTCGGCGCAGCCTGGCCCGAGACCATCCCTACGCCCTGGGTGGCATAGATGCCACCGGCCACCATGAGCACGGCGGCGCTTACCAGTAACTTGTTGTGCATAGACATATACGATAATCGTTTGGTTTATTCCTGCAAAATTAGCAATATATTATCAATAACAGGGCGTTAGCGGTAAGAAAATGCTGCCCAGCCCCCTTATATTGTACCAAATGTAAGCCACAGGGGACTATAAGTGGTCGCGGCGGCAGGGGTTGTAACCGTTTTTCAACACAATTGTAACACATCTGTAACAGGAGGCGCTTATCTTTGCCCGCGCAATCATTCACAACTACACCACGTATGAGACTTATTGTGCTGATGGCGGCCCTGGGTACCTGGGGCGCCACGCTGACGGCCCAGGAGGGCACTACGGACAGGACACCTAAGATAGGTGGAACGCTGAGGAGTAAGTATGAGTACCAGACGGCCGAGGGCAAGGGGCGGTTCCAGGTGCGCACGGCGCGGGTAAACATCCGTGGAAACCTGTCGGCCATGGTGGCTTACAAGGCGGAGATAGACCTGTGCGACGAGGGCCAGATCAAGATGCTCGATGCCTACACCACACTCTCCCCCACGCCCAGCCTGGGGCTCACGATAGGCCAGATGCGCGTGCCGTTTACCATTGACGCACACAGGTCGCCTCACAGCCAGTACTTTGCCAACCGCTCGTTTATAGCCAAGCAGGGGGGCAACATACGCGACGTGGGGGCCAAGCTGGAGTGGACCTTGCACCCTGGGTTCCCTGTCAGGGTCGAGGCGGGGGCTTACAATGGCTCGGGACTGACCGGCCAGAAGGATTTCTGGACATCCAGCGTCAACTTCTCGGCCAAGGCGCAGCTGCTATTGCCCATCGGGCTCAACGTGGTGCTGAGCGCGCAGAAGATAAAACCCGACGCTGTAACGGTCATGATGTACGATGTGGGACTAAACTACCACCACCGTCGCTGGATGGCCGAGGCTGAGTATCTGTACAAGCACTATGGCTGTGGGGCCTTTGCGCCGGTACATGCGGTAGATGTCATGGGGTGTTACGACATACCCCTGCGCCATAAGCTGTTTACCCAGATGTCGCTGCTGGCGCGCTACGACTACATGAGCGACCACAGCGACGGCCGCCGCTATGCCGACGGGGCCGTGAGCAGCCAGGGCAGCCTCATCATCAACGACTACCGGCGTAGCCGCGTCACCGCGGGCTTCACCCTGAGCATGAACAAGCCGTTTGTAAGCGACCTACGCATCAACTACGAGAAGTATATGTACGGCCACAATGCCATCGTCAAACCATCAGAGGGCGACAAGATAGTGGTAGAGGTGGTCACCCACTTTTAACGGTAAAAGAGTAAATAAGTAAAAAGGACTTCCTGCGCGCTGGCGATGTTCTCCTACCCACCAGTGGCAGCCGCGCGAAATAAGAAGACCGGCCTTTAGCCTTCTAATGACGGCTCCCAGCGCGCTAATGATGGCTTCCAGCATCGCGAAGGTGGCCCCCACGGTTTCAGATTACATCAAAAAAAGGCACCGCCCTTGGTGGTAGGCGGTGCCTGGATAGTGGTGGTAAGGCTCAAAGCACTCCATGGATTTTTTTCTGTTTCTCATCCATAAATTATAGTTCTAAAGAGGTTATTGTTAATAATGTTTTTTCTGGTTACATGGTTCATCTCAGACACTACAAGCGGTCTGAAAAATGGTTAAGATGATGTCTAAAGTTCAATTCATTGGCAATTCTGGTTTTTGATGATGTCTATTGCGCAATTTTTCAACCGCGCAGTGAATGTATTTGTTTTTTCGGCTGTAAATGTAGTCATTATTTTTTATAGAAAAACCATAATTTGCATTTTTTTTGCCGTCAGCAGCAACTTTTTGACAAGCCCAAATTGCAAAAAAGCTACACTGTACTACCCCCATAATCATGCCAAACGGCATGTTTATCAGTCAATACGCATCTGTCAACGGCTTTTAACTTTCGTTAGATGATGTTTAGCGTTTTTTTGCGCAATATTTGAGCAAGTTAAGATAATCTTTAGTAATGGCATGAGTGGCAGCCAAGAGAGGAAGGGTAAAAGGGGAGCTCCCTAAGTGCCCATGGGAGCCCCCCTAAGTGCCCCCAAGGGGGAAATCAGCACCTACTCATTTTTTGCGACCGTCAGGGGAATGAAAAGTAAAAATGCAAAAGAATAAAAGAGTAAAACGCACTGGACTAAGCATTGCCTCTGTCAACCTCGTATGAGCAGCGCGCGCTGAAAACGTATCTCCAAGACCCAGGAAGACAACGGGAGGACAATGGACATGAGGTCACGGACAAACCCCATGTGACCAGCGCGCGCTGGAAGCACAGCCTGCAAAGACCTGGGGAAGCGTCCCAGGTACATATCCACCGAATTATTGTCGTGCTACAGGCGCATTGCCCATGGGGAGAACGATACCTGGGGCGTTGGCCCAGGCTCTATACTACTGCGCTTCCAGCGCGCGCAGCCTGCAGAGACCTGGCACAGGTGCAGTGACATTCATCCCAAAAACGGCAACCATTCACACCATTGACTCGGCTTACATCCCAAACATCAGAGCCATCGCGAGAAATGGAAAGACCGGTCTTTAGTCGCCTAATGATAGCTCCCAGCGAGCTAAAAACGGCTCCCGGTATTGTAAAGGTCGGCCTCCACAATTTTGGAGATAATTCCCGTTATCGCGAAGAACCTTGCCAGCCCCACGCTTTTTACTCTTTTATTCTTTTGCCTTTTTACTTTTCATTCCCCTGACGGTCGCAAAAAATGAGTAGGTGCTGATTCCTCCATTAGGGAAGACTTAGGGGGCTCTGTCCACCTCTTCCCCATGAAAAAAAAGGGGAGCGACGATGTTACTCGTCGCTCCCCCTTATGTAAGAGCTTTAATCTGCTATAATCTGATTAATAGCCTGGGTTCTGCGGATACTCAGCACCACTATTAGACTTGATTACGTCGTCAGGGATAGGATACTGATACTGGTAAGCAGCAATATTAGACTTGTAACGACCTAACTTACGGCCAAACTCATCCACTTGCTGACCGAATCGGTTAGCCTCGTCAACCCACATACGGCCTATAGCCTCATTCTGCTCCTTGGTCCAGTTGGTGTAGCTTACACCATATTTACGTACACGCTCTACGAGAGTATTGGTCTCAGTAGTGTTCTGTGTAGGATAGCAGTCGCTGATGTAAGTAGCGTTGGGGTTGCAAGACAGACGGTTCAGAGTAATCTGACGGTGCTCCTCGCCGAAGAGCTCGCGGGCACGCTCGTCCAGGATGTAGTCGATGTTGATATCGGCCGCAGAGCAGTGAGGAGCGTTGGCGCGATCGCGCAGTACATTGATGTCGTCAGCAGCTTTCTCCTTGTTGCCCTTAGCCAGGTAAGCCTCGGCACGCAACAGGTAAGTCTCAGCCAGACGGATAATGTAAGGCTCGTAGTCGTAGCTCTTAGGATCGCCACCGTTGCTCTGGTTAGCAAACTTCCAGAAGCGCGGAGTAAGCTGGATGGTATCACCACCGTTAAGGGTATAGGCATCCTTGTCAGCGGTATCCCTGTTCTTCCACTGATTTCTCTTAGCTATCTCGTAGCACTTAGACCACTTTACACCACCAGGAGTGTACCAGTCGCGCTCAATCATAGTCTCAGAACCGCGGATATCCTCCTTATCGCCCTCCTTAGACTTAGCCCACAGATAGTTGGGGTCGTTGGGGTCGAAGATGTAGCGGCAAGGGATAAGGCGCTGCGAACCGTAAGCATAACCACCATCCAGAGAGTCGCGGGTGTTGTTAGCATAGTAACGACCGGCAGCAATAGCTGTGGCAGAAACGCCGAGAGTGGTAGAGCCACCCTTTACACCAGCAGGATAGCAGGCTGCGTCATCGGTAAAGAGGTATATCTTGGTACCATCTGCCTTCTGACGGTTTGTGCCGTTGGCGCGTACAGAGTTGCCCATGAAGTCGCCAGCATAGGTATTGTTCCGCATACGCCACCAGCCATCACCGCTACCACCAGTAGAGTAGTGACCATAAGCATACTGGCTGGTCCAGATGGCCTCCTTGTTGGTGCCATAATCCTGGTTGCCGCCCTTGCGGAACAAATCCCAATAAGCACCACCCTTGTCAGCTGCCAGCGAGTGGCCGTGACGGTCGGTAGCCTGATTAGCGTAAGTTCCGAAACGGGTAATCATCAAGTGATAGTCACCGTCGTCGCCGTCGATAACACGGCTGGCAGCAGTAATAGCCTCGTCGAACTTACCGAGATCCAGACAAATCTCGGCCAGCATGTGGTCGGCAGCAGCACGGGTAACACAGCCCTTGAGTCGCTCTGTCTTAGACATGTGCTCGGCGGCGTATTTGAAGTCCTCGTAGCAGAACTGCCATACCTCCTCACGCGTGTTGGGCTTATATCCCATCTCAATGCTCGATGTATGGTGCTCCAGGATTGGCACATTGCCAAACATACCAGCAAGAACACGGTAGGCCCAGCCACGGAAGAAGCGGGCTTCACCAAGGAGCTCCTCTTTCTTAGCATCAGAAGAGTACTTAATGGCATCGCCCTTGGTCTCGATAGCATCGATGGCCGTGTTGGCATAATTAACCAGATAGAATACCTCATTATACCAATGACGGGCATAACCACTCGCAGAAGTGTAGTTCTTCCAGTTAGAGAAGTGGTCGTTATTGTTGGTCTCACCGAATGTGTCAAGACCTACACCCTGCAGCATGTAAGAGTGGTAGCCGTGGGTCTGACCCAGAATGAGGTACTGAACCTGGCGATAGCATGAGTTGATACCCATCTCTATCTCATTCTGAGTGTTGAACATACCAGAATCGTCGTTCTTGTACGAGTGCTCCTTCAGGAAGTCGGAGTCGCTCTGACAGGCGGTCTGGGTAAGGGTCACCGCGCCAAGCGCGATGATACCCAATATCTGTTTTGTTACTTTCATAATTGTTGTCTCTTTTATGTGTTTAGAATGTCACGTTAAGACCGAAGGTAATGGTACGATACGAACCATTGCTGGCGTACTTGGTAGAAGCAGCGCCGGCGGCGATAGTACCACCAGTCTCAGGATCGAGACCAGACCAGCCAGTGATGGTGAAGAGGTCGGTACCCGAAACATATGCACGCAGACCGGTAAGGCCGAGCGGAGCGATGAGGTTGCGGTCAAAGTTGTACGAGAACACGAGGTCCTTGAGCTTCAAGAAGCCACGGCCGTTCCACCAGAAATAATCCAATGTATTGCTCCATCCCTGACGTGGATAGTCGTTGTTCTTATTGTCTACACGCCATGGGCTAACACGGTCGAGCTGGTTGCCCGAATTGCCGATAGGACCAAAGGCGACTGGGTCGTAACCCAGGAAGTGGCTGTCGCTACTTGGCATCCAGCGGAAGCTGAAGTAGAGTGAGAAATTCTTGTAGCTGATGGTGTTGCCAAAGTTCATAGTGAACAGCGGATCCATATCACCGATGCAGTGACGGTCGTCAGTGGTAATCTTACCATCGTGGTTCCAGTCCTCGAACTTCACATCACCAGGCTGAGCATCAGGCTGAATCTTGTTGCCGTCCTTGTCTACATATTTATCAATTTCCTCCTGGCTCTGGAAGATGCCAAGTTTCTTGAGGTCGTAAACAGCAGTGATAGGACGGCCTACCATCAGGGCATAAGCTGACTGAGGACCATAGGTGTGGAAGTTAGCCACATCGTCGGCCTCATTGCCCTTATAGTCCTTACCATAGAGGCGCATTACCTTGTTACGGTTCAAGTCGAATACCAGGTTAGACTCCCAGCGTACGTTATCCTTACCATCACCGTTGATGTTTACAGAGTGCAGTGTTACCTCGATACCCTTGTTGCTTACCTTACCTATATTGGCGTATGCCGAATTGTAACCTGAAGGATAAGGTACAGAGCGGCTCATAAGCATGTCTGTGGTACGGCCACTATAAAGGTCGATGGTACCATCCAAGCGGCTGTTGAGGACACTGAAGTCCAAGCCGAGGTTGTACTTAGTAATGGTGGCCCACTTCAAATCCTTGTTTCCAAGGGAGGTCGGGCGGTAGGTAAGAGTACTCTGGTTGTTAAGCCAGGTGTACCAGGTACCGATGGTAGAGAGAGTAGCGTAAGCATCGACAGATCGGCTACCGTTCTGACCCCAAGAGAGGCGCAGTTTACCATAGTCGAGCCAGGGGAGGTTGTTCTTGATGAAGTTCTCCTTGCTGAAAACCCAGGCGCCAGAAACACCATAGAAGTTACCGAACTTGTTGTTCTCACCAAAGGCTGAGAAGCCATCGCGGCGGTAGTTGAAGGTGAAGTAGTACTTGCTATCAAAGTTGTAGTTAACACGACCCAGGTAAGCAACGGCCTGTGTACGGGTACGCTCACGACGAATGGTCTGTGTGGTGGCCGAAGAGGCACCAAACGAGCCAAGAGAGGTAGAACCGTTGAAGCCTACATAGTCGCCACGGAGGTAGTTGTTGTCGTACGACTCACGTGTGTAACCTACCATACCGTCTACATGGTGCTTGTCAATGTCTGTACTATAGGTAAGGATGTTATCTGCATTCCAGTAAGCTGATACTGAAGATGTAGAGTAACCCTCAGCCTTGGCATTGTACTTAGAGGCATTGTTAGGATCATCACTACGGGTATCGATGAAGATATTGGGCTGGTTGAAGATATCATAGTAGCTCGAGTTGCGCTGACCGTTCAAGGTGAAGCGGTAGCTCAGACCCTTGAGGAACGGGAAATCTATCTGGGCAGTAAACACACCGTTGATGTTGTTACCATTGCGGTTGTTTGTGGTGTACAGATAAGAGTCGCCGGTGCCACTACCCCACAGAGGGCTAACGGTGTTGCCATCGGGGTGTGAATTGTATGAACCAACGATATCCTGACCCAGTCGGCGAACAATGGCGGGAGAGTTCTCATCGCCATAGTCCTGGCGCCACTTGAAAGAGTAAGGCGACATCCACTCGGCATTACCGAGGAGGGCCGTAGTACCCCAGCCGCGCCAGCCGTAGTAGTTGCCCTTGAGGCCGATCTTCAACCAGTCGGTTACATTGATGTCAATCTTAGACAGGATATTGTACTTCTCGTAGTCATCACCGATCTGTACACCCTGGCGACGGCTGTAGTCGCCCGAAACGTAGTACTTAACGCTCTTGGCGCCACCGGCCACGCTTACGTCGTAGTTCTGGCCTACGCCAGTACGGGTGATTTCGTCAATCCAGTCGGTAAACACGCCACGCTCATAAGCACGGAGCTCATCGGTAGTGAGCAGGTTGCTTATCATGGTGTTTTGAAGATTACCATTAGCATCATAGGTAAGGTCTGCATAGCTGTCCTTCCATACATCGTCGGCACCAATATTAAAAGAGCCGGCCTGCTGACGGGCATAGAAACGGTTGCGGAGGAACTTCACATTGTCCTTAACCATCTTGGGTGAGCGGCTCCAGTCAGAGAAACTCCACGAGGTATTGAACCGTACCGTAGGCTTGGCACTCTCGCCACGCTTGGTGGTAATGATAATCACACCATTGGCTGCACGCGAACCGTAGATGGCGGCAGCAGAGGCATCCTTGAGCACGTCGATGGTAGCGATATCATTGGTGTTGATCTCGCTGATACCACCGTAAGAGATAACGCCGTCCACGATGAGCAGAGGGGCGTTGTTAGCCTGTTTGGCAGCCGTGGGGTTAACCGGGATAACGTTCTTACCACGCAGGGTCATCGTACCCGAGTTATCACCGCTGGCGCTGTTCGTAGGGTTGTAGTGCAGACCGGCAACCTGGCTCGACAGGGCCGTCAGGGCGTTAGGGTTAGGCAGGTTGGTAATCTTGCCGTCGTCGAACTTCACGCTGGTGATGGCACCAGACACGTCCTTACGCTTGGCAGTACCGTAACCCACTACCACCACCTGCTCCAGGTCGGCGGCATCATCGTGCAGTGTCACGGCGATGCTCGATCCTGTGGCGTTCACGGTCTCCTCCTTAAAGCCGAGGCTGCTCACACTCAGGCGGGCACCCGGCTTAACACTCAGCTTGAAGGCGCCGTTCACATCGGTGATGGTGGCGTTCTGGGTGCCTACCTCCTTGACGGTAGCACCGATGACGGGCTCACCCTTGGTGTCCACTACGGTACCGCTGACTGTCTTCTTGTCCTGCTGTACAGCAAGAGCCTTGCTTCCGTTCAGATTGTTGCTTTCGCCGGCCGTCGCGCTCAGCGGGGCCAGGGTCAACATCGAGGCAGCGAACAGATAAGTCCACTGCTTTGAGATGCCTAAAGCACTGAAAGAAGTCTTTCTCAGTTTCTCATCCATAAACTATTATTTAAAAGGTAATAAATAAAATAACTTTCGTAACTATCTAAGTTGTGTGGCAGGCGCCCCAGGGGGTCAGAAGCCACTTAGTGATGTTTTGTTGTTGTCTTTCATACGCTTATCATGTATTTTAAGTTTAGTAAGGAGACGTTCGGGGCCACACACCACCCTTTTCGCCAACAAATATAGCCATTAAAATTTGATAAAGACTTATAAATTTGTTATTTTTACTGTAAAAAATACGTTACTTGCCATTTTTATTCTAAAAAAGTGTAAAAACAGCGTTACCGTAAGTATCGCGGCCCCATCCGCGACACACGCCACACACAGCACAGCCACCAACAGGGCAGCAGACGAGCTTCCAGACCGTTTCATCGCCCCCTATATAATATAATAAGGTGTAACCACACGGTGAGCCTGTCATCGGTGCTAACGGCTCGAGCATCTTAATAGTCAACGAGAAAAAAGCCAAGGCCATAAACCCTACCAATGGGGTGTTCTGAGGGGCGGGAAAGCCCCCTCTCTATCCTCCCCAAGGGGGAAGACGCTGCCAACGACGGCCTCAAAAAGCAACTGGCATCACCCCAAGTTCTCACAAGGGGGGAACTTGCTACTGCCACAGGCTCACCGACCACTAACATGGGAAGATGGGCTATAAGTGCGGGGGCAGAGGTGGCCCTGACAACAGAGGTAGCTACCTCTAAACTCGCAAAGACCGGCCTTTGCGTTTCTCAGAGCCGTCTTTAGAAACGTGGAGATCGGTCTTTTCATTTCCCGCGATGGCCATGGTGGAAACCGCAGCACGTTCGGCCATGGTGGGATGGGTCTACAAGTAGCGCGCGCTGGATACACGGGGTGTCCGCGGCCATCATGGACATTGCCCCTCGCCATTTCTCCCGGGCTTGCACTACCTTTCAAGAAGACAGGCGGCGCCTCAACAATGGCAAAGACGAAAAAACATCCGTTTTTTCTTTGCATTGTCTTCGGCTTGCACTACCTTTGCAAAAAGTAGGGATGGCCGCGCCATACCTGCTGATAATGACACATACCGCTAAGAGATGGAATATACGCTTAATATACGTGGAAAACTGATGGATCTGAGCCAGCCACAGGTGATGGGCATACTCAACGTGACACCAGACAGCTTCTACGCCGGAAGCCGGAAGCAGACAGAGCGCGAGATAGCCCTGCGCGCACAGGAGATAGTGGCCCAGGGCGGAACGATGATAGACATAGGCGCGTTCTCGACACGCCCGGGCGCTCACGAGGTGAGCGCCGAGGAGGAGGGACGGCGTCTGCGCGAGACGCTGGCCATCGTAAGGCGCGAGGTGCCAGACGCGGTCATCTCGGTAGACACCTACCGGCCGCAGCTGGCACGTCGCTGCATAGCCGAGTGGGGCGCCGACATCATAAACGATGTGAGCGAGGGCGGACTGACGGGCATCGTGAACACGCCCATACACGAAAGCGAGCGTATGTTTGACGTGGTGGGCGAGCTGCACTGCCCCTACATCCTCATGTCGGTCAAGGGCACACTGGGCGACATGATGGTGGCCCTGGCCGATGAGGTGCAGCAGCTGCGCGACCTCGGGGCACACGACATCATACTGGACCCGGGCTTCGGGTTTGGCAAGACACTCGAGGAGAACTACGCCCTGATGGCCGAGATGGACAAGCTGCTCATAATGGGCCTACCCCTGTTAGTAGGCGTATCGCGCAAGTCGATGATATTCCGCCTGGTGGGCGGCAACCCTACCACGGCGCTCAACGGCACCACCGTGCTCAACACCATAGCCCTGATGAAGGGAGCCTCGATACTGCGCGTACACGACGTGGCCGAGGCCGTCGAGGCGGTGAGAATGATAGGCAAGATGAATGAAGTTAAACCACTATAAGCGACCCACACCGTGTTTTTCGAATTTGGAATTAAGGACTTTATAGACATCTTCTTAGTAGCCCTGCTACTCTACAACACCTACAGGCTGATGAAGGAGAGCCGGTCGCTCAACATCTTTATCGGCATCATGGTCTTCGTCATCCTGTGGCTCTTCGTGAGCCGCGTACTGGAGATGAAGCTGTTAGGCTCTATCATGGACAAGCTGGTAAGTGTGGGCGTGCTGGCGCTCATCATACTCTTCCAGGAAGAGATACGCAAGTTTCTGTACACCTTAGGGGCCCACCAGCGGTTCAAGAACATCTTCAGGTTCTTTACCACCACCGACAAGGACCGGGAGGAGGACAAGGAGGCCATCATGCCCATCGTGATGGCGTGCATGAACCTGTCTAAGGGCAAGGTGGGCGCACTGATAGTGATAGAGCGCACCACGCCGCTGACCGACATCATCGAGACGGGCGACGTGATAGACGCCAACATCAACCAGCGCCTCATCGAGAACATATTCTTCAAGAACTCGCCCCTGCACGACGGCGCCATGATCATATCGCACCGCCGCATACGCGCGGCAGGCTGCATACTGCCCGTATCGCACGACATGGACATACCCAAGGAGCTGGGCCTGCGCCACCGCGCGGCCATGGGCATATCGCAGAGCTCGGATGCCATAGCCATCGTGGTGAGCGAGGAGACGGGGCGCATAGCCGTGGCCATGAGGGGCACCTTCAGGCTGCGCCTGTCGGCCGAGGAGTTAGAGAGCATACTGGCGCAGCAGATAATGGCCTAAGCCACCCCTACGGCAACTAAAATATCGGGCACCGAGGGGGCTCTGTCGAATATTTTTACTAATTTTGCACAGGCGCAGCCCATCGCCGGCCAGCCGGCAACTGTGCCCCGACACATAGCACACATTATATACAATATACATACAACTATGGATTTATTAAAACAGATTGTAGCGCGCGCCAAAGCAGACAAGCAGCGCATCGTGCTCCCCGAAGCAGAGGAGGAGCGTACTCTGAGAGCAGCCGACAAGGTACTGGCTGACGACATCGCAGACATCATTCTCATCGGCAACCCTGCCAACATCAAGAACCTCGCCGCTGAGTGGGGGCTGACCAACATCGACAAGGCTACGATTGTGGATCCATTGAACAACCCTAAGTCCGAGGAGTACGCTGAGCTGCTGGCCGAGCTGCGCAAGAAGAAGGGCATGACCATCGAGCAGGCTCGCGAACTGGTGAAGAACAACCTGTACTTGGGCTGTATGATTATCAAGACCGAGGGTGCCGACGGCCAGATATCGGGAGCTCTAAGCACCACTGGCGACACCCTGCGCCCGGCGCTGCAGATTATCAAGTGCGCACCCGGCATATCGTGCGTGAGCGGCGCCATGCTCCTCATCACCGACCAGAAGCAGTATGGCAACGACGGTGTGGTGGTGATGGGCGACGTGGCCGTTACGCCTAACCCCACGGCCGACCAGCTGGCCCAGATAGCCTACACCACGGCTCAGACAGCCCACAGCGTGGCTGGCATAGCCGACCCGCGGGTGGCCATGCTGAGCTTCTCGACCAAGGGCAGTGCCAAGGATGCCAAGGACAAGGCCACGGGCAAGAGCGTGTATATCATAGACAAGGTGATAGAGGCTACCCAGATAGCCCACGAGAAGTATCCTGAGCTGCAGGTAGACGGCGAGCTGCAGGCCGACGCTGCCTTAGTGCCCGCCGTGGCCGAGAAGAAGGCCAAGGGCTCTGACATAGCCGGCCGGGCCAACGTGCTGGTAGTGCCCAACCTCGAGGTGGGCAACATAGGCTACAAGCTCGTTCAGCGCTTAGGCGGCGCCATCGCCATAGGCCCCATCCTGCAGGGTATAGCACGTCCTGTTAACGACCTGAGCCGTGGCTGCTCGGTCGACGATATCTACTACATGGTGGCCATCACCGCCTGCCAGGCCCAGGACGCCAAGAAGGCTTAATACAGATATAAGTAATAACAGATAGACAACAGACAATGATAGTATTAGTATTAAATTGCGGCAGCAGCTCTATCAAGTACAAGCTCTATGACATGAGCGACGAGAGCGTGCTGGCACAGGGAGGCGCCGAGCGTATCGGCTTGGACAACGCCTTTGTCAAGGTAACCATGAAGGACGGCTCTAAGGAGAAGGTGATGCACGATATGCCCGACCACAAGGAGGGCGTAAAGTTTGTCTTCGACCTGCTGCTCGACCCCAAGTATGGCGCGCTGAAGAGTCTTGACCAGATAGACGCCGTGGGCCACCGCGTGGTGCAGGGCGGCGACCTCTTCGAGAAGAGCTGTATCGTTACCAAGGAGGTAGAGGACGGCATCGAGAGCCTCTGCGACCTGGCGCCGGTCCACAACGCCGGCCACCTGCGTGGCATCCGTGCCGTCGATGCTCTGATGCCTCATACGCCTCAGGTTACAGTCTTCGACAACGCCTTCCACTCTACCATGCCTGCCTACGCTTATCTCTACGCCATCCCCTACGGCCTGTACGAGAAGTATCACGTGCGCCGCTATGGTTTCCACGGCACCAGCCACCGCTATGTGTCGCAGCGCGTATGCGAGTTCTTGGGCGTAGACATCACCAAGCAGAAGATTATCACCTGCCACATCGGCAATGGCGCCTCGGTGGCTGCCGTGAAGTATGGCAAGGTTATCGATACCTCTATGGGACTTACTCCGCTGGCCGGACTGATGATGGGCTCGCGCTCGGGTGACATAGACCCGTCGGCCGTAACCTATCTGATGGACAAGCTGGGTAAGACTCCGCAGGAGATGGCCGAGTTTCTCAACAAGGAGAGCGGCGTGGCAGGCATCACGGGCCTCAGCTCTGACATGCGCGAGATAGAGAGCGCCGACGCCAACGGCGACGAGCGTGCCCATCTGGCCCTGCAGATGTACAACTACCGCATCAAGAAGTACATCGGTGCCTATGCGGCTGCCATGAACGGTGTAGACATCATCGTATGGACCGCCGGCGTGGGCGAGAACCAGGAGGGCGTACGCTGGGACTCCTGCGAGGGTCTGGAATACCTGGGTGTAAAGATGGACAAGCAGCGTAACCACTGCCGGGGAGTGGAACAGATACTCTCGGCCGACGACTCTAAGGTCAAGGTGGTGATGATACCTACCGACGAGGAGATAGTTATAGCCCGCGACACGGTAGAGCTGGTTTCCAAGGCCAAGAAATAATCAGCTAACAGGGGCAGCCTCAACGACCGCTACCCTCTATAAGAGAGAGCCATCCGCTCAGCCTACAGGCCGAGGGGATGGCTCTCCTCTTTATAAGTATCTTCTAATGGCTGCCGGCCATGATTGCATCGCCCGGACAGGCGACTACTCTACCGAAAAACAGAATTTCTTATTGACAAGCTCGGTATGGCGATAGCCCTTGGCATCCTCAAACTTGAGCAAGCCACAGATACCAAACTCGGGCATCACTATCGATGTGTCATAGACACCATTAGAGGTTACGGAACTAACCGCACGGGGAGTGGTGTGTATACCCATGTCCTCAAGCTCCACTTTAAGCCCCGATATGCTGTAAGGAACGGCCCGGATGCCCGAGAAGACAGGACTGCCGTTCTTGCCATGCTGCACCCGAACCTCTACCATCACATGGGCATCGTAGCCGTCTACCTCCGAGTAGACTATAAACTTCAGCTCCTTATCCCCATTGGTAGCGGTAGTCGTCATGAATGGCTTCAGGTATTCGGCCCCATGATAAACATCGTAGTAACAGGTGTCGGTAGGTGCTTTCTTCAGCCTCTGCAGTCGCTTCTCGGACAGCATCGTGCCTGCATGTCTCACATAATCACGGATGTCGTCCTTGGTAAGGTCACGGCGCTTAAAATAGTCATAGTTCACCCAATAATACTTGGACACCCGGGCCAGCGAGTCGTACTGCGCAGGGGTCACCTTGTTCTTAATCCACGCAGGGGGCAGCTCGCCACGCTTGGTATGGGGCGCATAGTCGCGGATAATGTTCTGCCCATAAGTAAGGCCAGCTACCATCAGCAGCATAGCCATCATAAATAATTTACGTTTCATAATCATCAACATTGAGGTTTAGTTTCCTTAAAATGCTCTAATAAGTCACACGTAGAATAATAATTGACATTATATTTCCTATAATAGTAAGATATATCTCCATAAACCCAACAGCAAGCTACATTCTCCTCTATATCAATAGTAGCAGAACCAGAAAAAGAAGCATAAACAGGATATACTTCATAACTACTAGAGCCGGTAGCCTCTATTGTAACTCTATATTCATCCTCAGTCACCTTATAAGGTAAACTAACCTCCATACGTATTCCATTATAATTATATGCCTCGCAGGTTACTGTTGCATAGTATTCTTTTTTACTCGGAGAATCAACATAACCAGAATCAGCATCTATATCTGTAGAAGACCCACCAGTAGCTGTCGAATCATTGTCGTCAAATAGACGCATTGCTTTTGCTGTAATCTCTTTCTCTGCCCAAATAAATGACAAATAAGAAGGCTGCGCATTCTTCTTTACTGCATAGTCGTACAGAAACGATATTCTTTTCAGTATTTCTGCCTTGTGTTTTTGGTAAAAAGCAGAATGAAATACATTCTTCTTGATATAATATTTAGTACTAAGTTTCTGCCAGGCCTCTCGTTCCGCCTCATCCATTACTTTTGCGCTCTCTTCGGGTATTTTCCCTAACTCAGCATAATCATTGACAACGTTATTTTCCACACAGGCAGCCTTTGTAGAAGTAACTGACGAATTTAACACATTGTTGTCATCTTGACTACAAGAAACAACTAACATAATTACCATAAAGAAAAAGGCAATAATAGCAAATATTTTCTTTTCCATTGTCATTAGGTTTGAAATATTAGTAATTAAAGAGCGCTGTTAAGACTTTAACATTGCGAATATACATGAAAATCGTAATATCAACAATGAATATCCCTTAAAAAACAATTTCTTTATTTTTTTTAACTCATCCGGTAATGGAACAAAGGCCATCAACCCGTGTCAGACACGTGTTGATGGCCTGGTATATAGGGCTGCAAGAGGTACGCTATGCCGCTGCCGTGCGCCGGCTGGCGCGATACTGGCTGATGCCGTAGGCACATACCACGCTGAAACTGATGAGGGGCAGTACAAAGGAGGCATTGACGGCTGGCAGGCCCAGCACGGTGCCCTGGTCGATAATCATGCCCTGGAGCGGGGGCATGATGGCTCCGCCCACGATGGCCATCACTAAGAAGGCGGCACCCAAACTGGCATCCTCGTGGCTCACGTTCTCAAGGGCTATACCGTATATGGTGGGGAACATAAGCGACATGAATATACTGATGGCCACCAGACAGTAGAGGCCCGCCAGGCCCACTATGAAGATGGTGCCCAGGGTACACAGACCGGCAAACACGGCAAACACGGCCAACAGCAGACACGTATTGACATAGCGCATGAGGAAGGTGCTGATGAACCGGCCGCAAAGGAAGAACACCATAGCCACAATGTTATACGCCTGAGCGGTGGCCTTGTTGATGCCTAAGTTGTCGGCATACTGTATGATAAAGGTCCATACCATTATCTGCGCGGCCACGTAGAACATCTGCGTGAACACGCCCTCGACATAAGCCCTGTTAGCTGCCAGCCGTCGGAAAGTAATTCGCAGGCTGCCCCGGGCCTCTGGGGTGTCGCGCTTAGGCATACGGGTAATGCCGATGACGATGAGCATGATGAGCACCACCAGTCCGATGGCCACATAGGGGTCGCGTATCACCGCCAAGTCGTGCAGGCGGATGCCCGCCTTCTCGGCCTCGCTCAGGGAAGAGAACAGGATGTTGCCGGCAGCGTCGCGCCGGTCGGACCAGAGGTCGGGCAGCACCACAAAGGAGGCCACGGCCATGCCCATGAGCGAGCCTAAGGGGTTGAAAGCCTGCGCCAGGTTCAGGCGGCGCGTGGCCGTGTCCTTAGAGCCTAAGGAGAGGATAAAGGGGTTGGCCGTGGTTTCCAGGAAAGCCAACCCGAAAGTGAGCACGTACAGCGATATGCAGAAGAAGGAGAACTGCTGATAAGCCGCGGCCGGAATGAAGAGAAAGGCGCCTACAGCATAGAGTGCCAAGCCCAGCATGATGCCGTTCTTATAGCTATACCGGCGTATGAAGAGGGCTGCGGGCACGGCCATGGTGGCATAGCCGCCATAGAAGGCAAACTGTACCAGCGAGGCTTCGGCCACGGGCAACTCCATGACTGTGCCAAAGGCCGCCACCATGGGGTTGGTAATGTCGTTGGCAAATCCCCACAGGGCAAAGAGTACCGTAAGCAGGACAAAGGGTACGAGATACTTACGTTCTACTAATCGAGAAGATTTCATAGTTGTTATTAGTGGTAAAAAGACAATGGGGGAGCCGGGCTATGGCTGCCGCCAGGGTGGTTTCCGGACTCCCCCATTCATTAATTACAATATAGGTGACCGCAGCGGTTACTTATAGATAGGGCCGAAGTTGGCGCAGGCGCGGTAGTCGGCACCTTCCTTGTCCATACCGAAAGCATTCCAGGCAGCGGGACGGAATATCTTGTCGTCGGCCACGTTGTGCATACATACGGGGATACGCAGTATTGAAGCCAGGGTAATGATGTCGGCTCCAATGTGCCCGTAGGCGATGGCCCCATGGTTGGCGCCCCAGTTATTCATAACCGAGTAGACATCCTTGAAGGCATCGCGGGTAGCGTCGAGCCTTGGCACAAACCAGGTGGTAGGCCAGGTCTTGTCCGTGCGCTTGTTCAGGATGTCGTGGATGGCTGGGTCGAGATCCACGGTCCATCCCTCGGCTATCTGAAGCACGGGGCCTAAGCCCTTGACGATGTTTACGCGCATCATGGTCATCGGCATGCCGCCACGGGTAAGGAAGTTGCTCGAGAAACCGCCTCCGCGGAAGTAGTCTCTGTCGGCGGGATACCAGGTGGTGGCCTTCAGACAGGCTTCTACGTCGGCCTGGGTCATATCCCATGGGTTCTTCATGGTGGGGTTGCCCTCGGTGTCGGTCATGGCACCGGTGGCATCGAGCGTGGTGGCTCCCGAGTTGATAAGGTGGATAAATCCGCCTGCGGCCATGCCTGTAGGCTCCTTGCCGGTAACGCGCTTAACAGCCTCGGGGCTCCAGTAGGTACGTATGTCTGAGAACATGACGCCCTTGTTGGTGAGCAGATGGCCAAAGAGCATAGCCACACCGTTGAGAGAGTCGTTCTCGGTGGCCAGGACGTTGGCCTCGCGTATGCCGTTCCAGTCGAACGATGTACACATCAGCGATTCGGGGAAGTCGAAGTTCGGCTTGTAGTCTGTCCACTGACGCTGGCCCTGCACGCCGGCAGCGATGGCGTTGTGGCCGAGGCTCTCCTCCTTGAAACCGAGGTCAAGGAGCTTGGGGTTGCCGTGCATAAGGTCATTAATGATAAGCATGTTCTTGACGGTGAACTCCCAGTCCTCGTCCTTCTGGCTGCGGGTCTTGGCCTTGCCCTTCTCGGTGTTGTAGTCGTGGCCCTCGTTGACCTTACAGTACTTCTCGGTCCAGGCCATGGCCTTCTGGTACTCCTCGGGGTCGTAGATGCCCTCCTCTATACGGCGCAGTATCTCCACGAGATCCACATACTCGGTACGCATGCCTAAGTAGTCCTGGAAGAAGTCGGCATTGACGATACTGCCGGCTATGCCCATACACGTATTGCCCATACTCAGGTAGCTCTTGCCACGCATGGTGGCCACAGCCTGGGCTGCGCGGGCAAAGCGGAGTATCTTCTCGGCCACGTCGGCCGGTATGGTGTTGTCATTGAGGTCCTGTACGTCGTGGCCGTAGATGCCGAAGGCCGGCAAGCCTTTCTGGGCATGTGCAGCCAGTACTGCGGCCAGGTACACGGCACCTGGGCGCTCAGTGCCGTTAAATCCCCACACTGCCTTGGGGTAGTGTGGATTCATATCCATGGTCTCTGAGCCGTAGCACCAGCACGATGTAACGGTGATGGTACTTCCCACGCCCTCGCGCTCAAACTTCTCGGCGCAGGCAGCGCTCTCGGCCACGCGGCCTATGGTTCCGTCGGCTATGACACACTCTACGGGCGAGCCGTCGCCGTTCTTGATATTCTTGGAGATGAGTTCGGCTACTGCATGAGCCAACGCCATAGTCTTATCTTCAAGACTTTCGCGCACGCCGCCCTGACGGCCGTCAATAGTGGGGCGGATTCCAATCTTAGGATACTTCATGGTTTTGTTCATTTATGTTGTTAGACAGTTATCGGTTCTTAGCCTGTGCCCTCTCAGTACTACGGTAATCGTATAAGGTTACATTAAAAGGCTACTTGTGTTAACTGATAACAAAAGTAGCCTTTTTTTTTGTCTTATATATTGTTTTTACAAAATTTCTTTTTGTAATAAAAGTTAAAGCGACGTCAGGGGCGACTCTCGCCCTCGACATACGTTTCCATAAACATGTGCTCGCCGTCGAAAACAGCATAGGTAAACTGCCATATCCAGTCGCCCAGTATCATCAGCCGTGTCTTGCGGCTCAGCATGAGGTCCAGTTCTATGTGCCGGTGCCCGAACATAAAGTAGTCTATGTCCTGATGGGAGCGCAGGTAGTCCTTGGCGTAGCGCACCAGGTACTCGCGGTCCTCGCCCAGGTAAGGGGGCTCCTTGCCGTCAGCACGTTTCAGGCGGCTGTGCTTAGCCCAGTTGAGCCCGAGGGCCATGCCCCAGCGGGGGTGGATGGCGTTGAGCAGCCGCTGGCAAACCCGGCTGTGAAAGAGGGCGTGGAGCAGGCGGTACTTGGGGTCAGGGTCGCCCAGGCCGTCGCCATGGGCCAGGTAGAACACACGGCCCAATATCTCGGTGGTTACGGGGACCTTGTGTACCACCACGCCACACTCGTCCTGGAGGTAACCGTAGGTCCACAGGTCGTGGTTGCCGGTGAAGAAGTGTACTTCGACCCCGCTGTCGGTCAGTTCAGACAGCTTGCCGAGGAAACGGGTGTAGCCCTTGGGCACTACGTAGCGGTACTCGTCCCAGAAATCGAACATATCGCCGAGCATATAGATGGCCGAAGCCTTAGGCTTGATACTGTCGAGAAACCTTACAAGCCTGCGTTCCTGCATCCGGGCGTGGGGGATGGCCAGCGAGCCCAGGTGGGCATCTGATAGAAAGTAAACGTTACCCATGGCTCAGTCAAAACCCAGTTCTACACGTGCCTCTTCGCTCATCATACTCTGATCCCATGCCGGCTCGAACACCAGGTTCACGTTGGCGGCCTTCACGTCGTCTATGGACTCCACCTTGGTACGCACGTCTTCCAGGATGAAGTCGGCGGCGGGACACGAGGGGGCCGTGAAGGTCATGTCTATGTCTACCGTTCCATCGTCCTTGACATCTATCTTGTAAATCATGCCCAGGTTCCATATATCGACGGGTATTTCGGGGTCGTACACGGTCTTGAGCACATCCACGATGCGCTCCTCTATGCGGGTTCTCTCTTCCTGTGTCATAGTCATTGTGTTGATTGTAGGTACAAAGATAATGTAAACCGCAGATAGTGCAAAGCAAATGGCCAAGTATTTTAATCCAATACCAGGAGTCATTATAAATTGAAAAGGGGAAAGGGAAAAAAGGAAAAAGGTAAAATGTATGGGGACAGAGGGACGCTACGGAGTAACGGGAACTATTTCCAAAATTCTGGCGGCTGTCTTTTCGAGGCTGGGAGCCATCTTTAGCTTGCTGGGAGCCATCATTAGAAGTCTAAAGACCTATCTTTTCATTGCCCATAGCTACTCCAGCCGTTATGGGGTGACCCGCCCGCAGCGCGCGGGGCTTACGCGGGGCTGCCCGTGTCCATCGCTTTTCACTTTTTTACCCTCTTCCCTTCAAAAAGTAGGGCGTTCTTGCGGTTCTGCGGACTATTTTCAGTACTTTTGCAGTGGTGCAGAGGCACACAACGAACCTAAATAAACATATAACTAAGCAACAACAGCATGATAGAAACAACTCAACGGGGTAGCCGAGCCTACCTGTTCAGTATTGTGTTAGTGGCCGTTATCGGCGGACTGCTCTTCGGTTACGACACAGCCGTTATCTCAGGAGCCGAGAAAGGGCTCCAGGCATTCTTCATGGGTGCCACCGATTTTACTTATACCAATGCTTGGCACGGGTTTACCTGCGCCAGCGCCTTAGTGGGCTGCGTCATAGGCAGTGCCCTCTCGGGCTGGCTGGCCACCAACCTGGGCCGTAAGCGGTCGCTCATCCTGGCCGGCGTGCTCTTCTTCGTGTCGGCCCTGGGCAGCATGTATCCAGAGTTCATATTCTTCAGCGAGGGCGAGCCCACCATGGGACTGCTCATAGCGTTCAACATATACCGCGTCATAGGCGGCGTGGGCGTGGGACTGGCCTCGGCCATCTGCCCCATGTACATAGGCGAGGTGGCACCGTCCAACATACGGGGCATGCTGGTGAGCTGGAACCAGTTTGCCATCATCTTTGGCCAGTTGGTGGTCTACTTCGTCAACTTCCTCATCTTGGGCAGCCACGCCAACCCCGTTATCGAGATGGTGCATGGCGTTAACCAGATAGTGAACCCCGACGCAGCAGCATGGACCACCGCTACGGGCTGGCGCTATATGTTTGGCAGCGAGGCGGTGCCTGCAGGACTCTTCGCGGTGCTCATCTGCCTGGTGCCCGAGACGCCGCGCTACCTGGTGATGACGGGCCAGGAAAGCCGGGCCCTGAGGGTGCTGGAGCGCATCAACGGCAGCGCCGCCGGACAGATACTGGCCGACATCAAGAATACCGTGACGGTGAAGACCGAGCGCCTCTTTGCCTACGGGTACCTGTGTATCTTCATAGGCATCATGCTGAGCGTGTTCCAGCAGGCCATAGGCATCAACGCAGTGCTCTACTACGCGCCGCGCATCTTCGGCGACATGGGCATGGACAACCCCATGGTACAAACGGTCATCATGGGCGTGGTCAACATATCGTTTACGCTGATAGCCGTGTTTACCGTAGAGCGTGTGGGGCGCAAGCCACTGCTCATCATAGGCAGCATAGGCATGGCCACGGGTGCATTTATGGTGGCGGCCACCTTTGGCAACGCCGCCATGCAGGTGGTAACCATGTTAGGCATCATGCTCTACTCGGCCTCGTTCATGATGTCGTGGGGGCCCATCTGCTGGGTGCTCATAGCCGAGATTTTCCCCAACACCATACGTGGCAAGGCGGTGGCCATAGCCGTGGCTTTCCAGTGGATATTCAACTGGATAGTAAGTTCTACCTTTGTGCCCATGTTCAACATGCATATCACCGAGGGCGACCACTTTGGCCACTGGTTTACCTACGGCCTGTACGGCGCGATATGCGTGGCGGCTGCCGTGTTTGTCTGGCGACTGGTGCCCGAGACCAAGGGCAAGACGCTGGAGGACATGAGCCGGCTGTGGCGTAAGGAGCAATAAGGGGAAAAGGCCCCTAAAGCCGAGAAGGCCCTACCCTACTCCGAAAAAGAAGGCTCACACTACCCTAACGGGAGTATTACATATAGGAAAAATTATCACGGGCGAACCTGCCATCTGTGCGGGTTCGCCCGTGATGGTTTATAGCAGACGGGCGATGCCCTTTGACTAATCCGCAGGCACCCATACCCTAACAAAGAGACTGACCTACACGATATTGGACCGAAACCGAGGCCACATGGGCGTTCCCGGTCTCATAGCACACATGACCCGCTATTTTTTTATCATCTCTGGATAAAAAAAGATGACAAGTATAGGTGTGGTATTGAGAATTATCACTATCTTTGCATAAGATAGGCGGCACCTCGGGTATTTGAGCAAGCTCATACCGCTCGGTTTGCACTATCTTTGCCAGCGATAATTTATTTTTTAATAACATCTAACACCATCTATTATGAAGACAAGACTATTGCTAACCATGGCCCTTCTGGCCGTAGTAACGGCTGCCTCTGCCCAGATCCAACTCCTGTACATGGATGGTGGCCGCAACGTGATTGACCGTACCAAGAAGCTCTACTGGATGGATGGCGACGATGACCCTTGCTACTCTATCATCAACTACAAGAAGACGGGAAACAAGGAAACATTTAGCTTGAAACCTAAGGAGAACGCCCGGGGACAGTACAAGGTGGCCATAACGCTCGACGCCAAAGGCACGCCTACAGAGATAACGGTGACGGGCTCGGGTGGAGAGTCCATGAAGTCTGCCGTGAAGACCACCTCGGGTCGCCCGGAACGCGACGAGGAGCTGTACAACTACTTCGGGGGGCTGGCAGGCTATCCTCCCAGAGCCAGCGCCAGCGCGGCTGTGCCCAGCGTGTCTAACGGGGTGCCCTGCGTAGCCGATGTGCAGAAAGACGGTGGCAAAGGCACTGTCAACAAAATAGGCGATGCTGCCAAAGGGGCTTTCGGCAAGGTAAAGGGCCTGTTCAAGAAAAAGAAATAACCCATCGGGCTTTCGGCGGGAGGGGTTCCCATAAATCAAAATGGGTGCTCCATGCTCCCAAAAGGAAGACCCATACATCTAAAGGGAGACTCTATATTAGCAAAGGAAACCCCTTCGCCCCAGAGGGGCACCTCAGAAGGAAAAAATACCGACTACGGGCGAACTCGCACTTATTGCGGGTTCGCCCGCACTGGTCAGGGGCATGGCCCTACGGATTAGTGGCTCGTCCGCAATAGCTAAGGGGCTGGCCGTAAAGGCTGCAGACGAGGGGCTGAGTGCCGAGGGGCGGCCTGGGCTAACGGCTACGATACGCCTGTAAGCAGCACGCACGGCAAAGAACACCTGGGTGGCAAGGCGGCAAGCCATGGCGAGGACGGCAGCCACTCCCTATATATATTAAGGTGTAACCGCGGGGCCTGTCCTCGGTCTGCCCAACCGCCACCGTGACCTCTGCCTCAGCGCCCGCTGTTTTCGTCCATTTCATCGGCCTCACGGCCCATGCAACCCTTATCCACACGTATATAACTAACATGGGCGGGCCTGTGGTCAACACAAGTCCGCCCATGGTGCATATTTTTACGATTTTATCGTTCTACTCTCTTACGCTTCGAACCACCTTTGGCTGCTTGGAGCGGCTGCTTAGACGCGGGGGCATCAGCTTCCGCGAAGCAGTAAGCACGGCGCCAACTGGCACGGAGACCGAAGCGGTCAGAAGCCTCAACCTCTATGACGTGGGAGCCCTTGCGGGCAGCGTCTGGCAGGCTGTAAGCCCACAACTGAGGCGACACCTGGCGGCGCATGGGGTTGCGGCGGCTGTAGGGAGTAGGATAGCCCTTGATAAGGTTGAGCTCGCGCACACGGGCAGCGTTGGCATCCATGAGAGCAGCCTTAGGGCACACCTGCCAGGCACCCCCGTCGATACGGCAGCGCACCGTGGTAGAGTCGCAGCCGCCCCACACGGTGATGAGGGCCTGGCCAGGTGCCACCTGGGCCATGTCGCGCAGATGGGTGTCTACGGTATCTATGCCGGTGATGTGGATAGACATCTGGCGGCGCTCATCGAGCCCCACGCCCTTGCAGCGGAAGGTATAGCAGGGTCCGTTAAAATCGAGCACAAAGTAGTTGCGCGGCGTGCCGCCCTGCTGGAGTGCCATGGGCACCCCTTCCCAGTCGCGCTCGCCCACCCACCAGAAACCGCAGGTAGCGCCAGCGCCCAACTCGTGGATGGTCTGCCTGCCCTGACGGTAGAAGAACCGCATAACACGGTGCAGGTGGGCCGTAAGGGCCAGTACCGGGCGGTCCTGCAGGCAACTGAAGAGCTCGTCGCGGTTGCGGGTAATGGCAAGGGGTATGTGCATGGTGACAACGATAAGGCGGCCGGTGGGGACGTGGCTCAGGTCGGCGCGCACGAACTGGAGCTGGCGCTCGGAGAGGCGGCCCTCGTAGCCATGGACACCCTGACCATACACGTTGTTAAGGACTATGAAGTGTACATCGCCCTCGTTAAAGGCGTAGACATCGGCCCCAAAGCTGCAGCAGTAGCTGCGCACCTGGTGGGCCCGTACCGAGTCGGCATCGCGGTCGTGGTTGCCCAGCACGGTGTAAGAGCGACCGGGCAGACGCTCCATCATCTGCGCCAGGTCGGGATAGAGCGGCAGGTTGTTATTCACCAGGTCGCCCAAGAACAGGTTTACGTCGGCCGAGTCGGCCGCGAGCAACTCAGGCCACAGCGTACGGCTGGCATAGTCTACTTCCTGATAGTCGGACACCTGTACATCGCCTAACGCATGAAGCCTGAAGCGGGTGCGGACGGGCTTCGGGCGCAGGGCGAAATCGTTATCCCGGCGCTGGATGGCGCTGCCGGCGATAAAACCGCGGTTTACCACCTGGTGGCCGGCCATGGTGTAGCCCGCCGGAAGGATGGGGAATAGATTACTCTCCTCGTCGACTGCTATGCGGTAGTGCCCCCAGGCATCGGTAACCACCACGCGGCACCCATCAGACACGGGTATGCCGGCCAGGAGCTGCTCGCCCTGGTCATAGCGCCCATTGGCATTGGCATCTATAAACACTTTGCCCTCAGCAGTGCGCTGGGCTGCAGCGGGCACTACTGAGAGCAAGAGTGATAGTATCGTTAGCGTCAGCCTACTCATACGTACAATAGGTATAGAGGTGGTTGCTGTTGCCGCAGAACGTGATGTACCCAACACCGCCGTTGGTAAACTTGAGGTTGAGCCCCGAGGCGGCTATATCGGCCACTTTAGACGGACTGCTCCACTGGTGAGTATCGGGGTCGAGGTACATAAGATAGGGGTAGCCCTGATCGGCCGAGTTAGTGTACACTACGTAAGGCGTGCCGTTGGGCGCCAGGTCCAGGGATACCTCAGTATGGCGGTCGGGGGTAAAACCGAGGGGCAGGATGTTGCCCCCTAAGGTGAGCCAGCTGTCGGTAGCCTGGTCGTAGTACTTGATACGTACGCCAAGCTGGCCGCTGGCATCGTCCATGGTCCATATATAAGGCACATTGTTGCGGGCCACGGTTACGCCTATCATCGCTATGTTATTGGTGGTATTTCCGGGCTCCAGATAGTTGAGCACCATGGGTGTCCACTCGCCTCCGGCATAGCGCAACACGTTGTATCCATAGTTGACGCCGCTCACGGCGCCGCGGTTGATGCTTATCAGGTAAGCCGCATCCTTGCCACCGGCCATATTGGCCATGTACACCTGGTTGGTGAGCATGCCGGGTATCTGGCTGTGCCATGCCCCATCCTTATAGTTGGACACCACCAGGGTGCGGTTGGCATAGTCGGCCTTGGCCGAGTTGTTTACCTGCGCGCCCACCAGCTCGCCATCAATGGCGGCAAAGCACGCATAGTTAGACACGGCCTTGAGCAGACCCTTGTCGGTGCCCACGAACTCCCAGTCGGCTCCGTTGAACTTCATCACACTCATACCGTTTTTCAACACCGTGGCTTCCTGGTCTGCGTAGGCCACATAGAGGGTGCCGTCGGGTGCTATATCAAAGTCGAAGTAAGAAGAGTTGACCAAGTGACCAAAGCCCTCGCTGCCGACAGTCTTCCACTGACCGTCGTCGCCCAGAGTGAGCACGGTACTGTGGTTAGCCGCAGTGGCCGAGTTGCCGGCACGGGTCTTGAAGCCTATATAGGGCTGCTGGGTAAGCGGACTGAGTTTGAGCACAGGGTCGCCGTAAACGGTAAGACCGGTCACCTCGGCCAGGGCTTTCCACTTGAGCGGAGCCTTGCTGATGGTTACCGCGCAGCGGCGGCTCAGCTGACCCTTGGTGAGTATATAGTCGACCGGCAGAGTGAAGTCGTTGGCCGTAGACTGGCTCACCTGCTCATCGGCGCCCACCTTGACAGTGGTGCCGTCGCTGGTGGTAAAGCGGGCCACCAAGTGGGTCTTCTCCACAGTAGGCGGCATGGCCACCGTGACGTTCTGCGTGGTGGTGCCTTTACTCTGGTCGGCGCTCAGGTCTACCACGTAGTCGGTGCCCAGTACTCCGGGGTTGTCAGCCTTATAGAATCCGAAACTCAGCATGGTGGGGGCGTCTACATCGTTGTACACGTAGTTGCTGCTGTCCGAGCAGGCCGTCTGGATGAGCACCCCGGCAACCAGTGCCATGACATATAATAATCTTTTCATATCAGTTCTTTTTTTCGATTACAAGTTCTTTCTGCGCGCCATCAGGCCCAGGAGCGCCGAGGGTTATTCCCTGGCTGTTGCCGGTAAGGCGGATGATGAGCGTGTTGTCCTTAGACTCGTCAACGGTGTGAGCCATCCAGCGGATGCGGATAGGCATGTCGTAGACACCAGGCTCAAAGGTGAGGGAGCCACCCGTGGTGATGAGCTGATAGTCGATGCCTTCCTGCAAGCCGTCGCCCACCACCACCTCGTAGTTCACGGTAAGTGGGGCGGTAAGCGCCTTGCTGCTGAGCGACACCACGTAGGTGTTGATGTTGTTCACGTTAGACAGCACCACGGTCTGCGAAGCCCCCGTAGTGGTGGTAATCCGCACGAAGGGCGCGTCGTAGCCTTCAAACTCTTCCTTCTGACAGGCGCACAGGGCCACCATGGCCAGAAGCATTACTATGATATTCTTCATAACGTCTTTACTTATTTACGGTGGGGTTAGGCTTCATGTTCTCGTTAGCGTCAAGCTCGTACTGAGGGATGGGAAGCACGAAGAGGTCATTAGGATAGTTGACGCGGGTAACTGTGGCATTGGTACCCTGCTCGCGAACCATGTCCTGCTTCCAACGGGTAATGTCGAAGAGGTTGTGGCCCTCGAAGCACAGTTCCTTGACACGCTCGCGCTGTACCAGGGACAGCAGGTCGGCATCGGCCGTGGCACCGAGCAGTTCGTCGGCCTTGTCGGCACCCACATTGCGCTCTAAGAGGACGCGCAGGTACTGACGGGCATCAGCACTCTTGCCACTGAGATGGCAGGCAGCCTCGGCGGCGTTGAGATACATCTCAGAGAGACGGAAGATAATGGGGTCCTCGCGCTTGGGCTGGTTGTCGGGGATAACCGTAGGGGTGTACTTCAGGCAGCGCTTGGCACCGTCCTTGTTGATAAGCTGCAGGCGCAAGTCGGCGCTGTCGTAGAGCGACAGCAGGGTATCGGCGGGCATACACTCAGAGGCGTAGAAGTCCTTCAGTTTGCCGCTCATGTCATCGCCGCTCAGGCGCAGGATGGCCTCGCCGCGCTCGTTGAGGTTGTCGTACATGTCGAGATAGGTCTGGCCCTGGGCGAGCTGCTCACCGTTGATGGCGAGCTGAGCGTAGCGGTAGGCGTTGTCCCAGTCTTCCATATAAAGGTACACGCGGGAGAACATGGCATTGACAGCCTGAAGCGAGGCGTAGTGTATGTCACTGGCATGACTGTCAGTAAGCAGCGAGGCGGCCTGGGTAAGGTCGCCGAGGATAAAATCGTAGACCTCCTTGACCGTCTGGCGAGCGAGATTGTCGTTGGGGCCGGGCGTCTTACGCAGTACAGGAATACCGAGATGAGAGGCATCTGCGGTATAGTTGTAAGGCTGGGCGTACACACGGCACAGGTCAAAGTGGCACATGGCGCGGAGCAGCAGGGCCTGGCCCAGGATGTTGTCGCAGTAGGCTTTCTGGGTGGGATAGTTGCCGGCCACGGCAGGGGCATACTGGATAATGTTGTTGGCGTTAGCCAGGGCTGTACTGATACGGCTCCAGATGTAGTAGGAGGTAGTAGCCGAGCCGGGGTTGGGTGTGTAGTTGTACTGCTCGAGTACAGAGGAACCCGAGGAGAGGTTAATAGACACCATGTTGCCTGCTACCTCGGGATACTTGAGGTACTCGGCATCGTAGTGCTCATAATACTTGTTGTAGGCACCCACCAGGCCGGCGTGCAGACCGCGGGGGTCCGAGAGGAACGACGGGATTGTGGCCTTGCCCTTCTCATCGACGGTCAGAAAGCCGTCGCACGAGGTGAGCAGGGCTATCAGCGCGATGGCTGCATATCTTATTATCTTGTGCATAGTTATCTTGAGTTTAGAATCCGACATTGAGTGACAGCGTGAAGGTGCGTTCCAGAGGATAGCCGCTCATCACGGTCTTGTACGAGTTGTGGTCGCTGCCCGAGTAGGGGCTATAGGCCATCAGGTTATCGCCGATGAGCGACACCGAGGCGTTAGAGAGGCCCCAGCCACTGACGAGGGCGCGGGGGAGCTGGTAAGTAAGCACCACGTTCTGCAGGCGAACCAGGTCCTTACGGTAGAGGAAACGGGTGGAGCTACGAGAGGAACCAGTAGAGACACCGGCCTGGGGCAGGGGGTTGCGGGCTATGTCACCGGGATTGCGCCAGAAGTTCTGCTGCTCGATGGCCTGATTGTAGCTCAGCACGTTGTAACCGTCGGAGTTCATAATGCTGGCAAAGGTGCTGTAAGCGTAACCGCCAAACTGGTAGTTGAGCAGGAAACGCAGTGAGAAGCCCTTATAACTCAGAGTATTTGTCATACCGCCGGTAACGGTGCTGTTGGCACTCTTGCCGCGGACGCGGTTGTTAACGCTGTCGTAAGTCTTGGTGATGTTGCCGTTGGCGTCGTACCACATAGGGCTGCCGTCGTAGGGGTCTACACCGGCCCAGCGTACCAGGTAGTAAGTCTTGGTGTCCTGGCCCTCTATCCAGGAGATGCCATCGGTGAAGTTAACCTGTGTTCCACGATACGACTTGGTAAGGCGGTTCTCGTTGTGAGCCAGATTAAAGTCGGTAGTCCATGAGAAGCCGTCCTCGCGGTTAGCAACAAAGTTGCGGGTGGTAAGATTGATCTCGAAACCCTTGTTGACAATCTCGCCGACGTTACGATACACACGCGTACTGGCTGTGAGAAGCGACACGGGGAGCTGACTGAGCAGGTTCTTGGTACGGTTGTGATAGTACTCAATCTCGAAGTCAATGCGGTTGAGTGCTGCAACGCGCAGGCCGAGGTTAGTCATGTAGGTAGTCTCCCAACTGAGACGGCTGTTGGGGCTCTGGCCCTGCACGCCGCCAAGCTCGCCGTTGTACGAGTTAGAGTCGCTGTACGTGTAGGTACCGAGCGACTGGAGCGAGCCTATGCGCGAGTTACCGTTGGCACCATAGCTGCCCTTGAGCTTGAGCACGTTAATCCAGGGGATGTGGAAGAACTTCTCGTTATGGATATTCCATGAGGCACCGATAGAGGCAAAGTTGGCCCAGCGTACATCAGAGCCAAACTGAGAGTTGCCGTCCTTACGGCCATTGACAGTAAGGTAGTAACGATGGTCAAACGAGTAGGTGGCCTGGCCCAGGACCGACACCTTACGCCGGCGGCTGCTCGAGTTGTAGCCGTCGCGGGTGTTAGCCTGGCTCACGTCGCGTATATTGTCGTTGATAAAGCCCGAACCGGTAACATACATGGTTGTATAGTCGCGCGAGCCGGCCTCGAAACCAGCGATGGCCGACACGGTGTGCTTGCCAAAGGTACGGTTGAAGTTAAGGCGGTGTACGGTGGTCCAGTTGGTGATGTCGGCCGATGAACGGCGCGAGTAGCCGATAGCTTCGCCGGTAGAACTCATACCGGTCCAGTTCTTCTGAGAGCTGTAGGTCTGCTCCAGGGTGCTGGTATAGTCGTAGGCGAACTGGCCGGTATAGGTAAGGCCGTCTATGATGTCGTACTTCAGGTTGAAGTTGGTGTGTACGTACCAGCTCTTCTGGTTGTTGTCGTTCTGCTCGCGCTCGGGCACCGAGTTGCTCAGGAAGCGCTGCTTCACAAAGCGGGGGGTGCCGTCGGCGTTGAGCCCGTCGACCACCATATTATATAAGCGGTATGTTCCGTCGGCGTTGTAAGGCGAGAAAATGGGCAGAAGCTCGTAGTATTCGCGCCCCAGGGCAAACAGGTCGTTGTTATTGTACGATGCCGAGAGGTCTATCCCTAACTTGACGCGCTTGTGGAGCTTCAGATTGACGTTAGAGGCGAGCGACATACGCTGCTGGGTGTTGCCCTTGATGGTCTTGTCATTCTGATAGTACTGGCCCGACACGTAGTAGTCGGCCTTCTGGCTACCTCCGTTCACGGCAACATTAGTCAGGAAGGTGGTGCCGGTGCCGTAGAACACGTCGCGCCAGTCGGTATCGGTCGTCGAGTACTGGTTGAGCTCGTTGTCCTGGTAAGGGAAGGTGCGCATATCGAGCCCGGCATTGGCATAGGCGGCCTGGGCGGCGGTAAGCCACTGCTGGGCATTCATCACCTTGGGCGCGGTGCTCTCATCGATATGGGCTATGCCGTACTGGGTATTCACGCTGACACGCATCTTGCCCGGGCGGCCCCTCTTGGTGGTTACCAGGATTACACCATTGGCTCCGTCGGCTCCATAGATAGAAGTGGCGGTAGCATCCTTGAGCACGGTTATCGAGGCGATGTCGTCGGGGTTGATAAAGGACAGCGGGCTCACCGTGTAGCTGGTTCCTGGCATCTGGTTGGTCTTGTCACCGGTGTACATAGGCGTACCGTCGATGACCCACAGGGGCTCGTTAGAGGCGGTGAGCGATGCCTCGCCACGTACACGCACCTCGTAGCGGGTGCGGGGACTGCCGGGGTCGTTGGTATTGGGGTCTATCTTGACACCGGGGATAAGTCCGTCGAGCATTACGTCAAGGCGCTGCTGGGGCAAGCCCTTCAGCTGGTCGGCGTTAACCTGATAGGCGCTACCCACCAGGTCGCTGCGCTTCTGGGCGGTACCGTAGGCGCCCACCACTACGATATCCTGGAGCGAGTGGGCGTCTTCCTTCATCACCACGCGCAGCATGCTGCCCTTGGCGGCCAGCGTCTGTGTGGTCATGCCCACGTAACTGAAGGTAAGTGTACGTGCGGCACCGGCCTTGAGCCTTATGGTGTATCGGCCCTCAATGTCGGTAACTGTCTTGTTTTGGGTTCCACGCTGCTGGATGGTCACGCCGGCCAGAGGGTCGCCGTTGGTATCCAGTACGGTACCGGCCACCACATCATCGTGGGCCTGGTCCGCAGCCTTCTCCATGCCGATGGGAGCCGGGGCCGAGGCCGACGGCTGCACGTTGGCAAAGAGGAGGAGAAGAATAAAACTTGCTAATTTTCTCATAAACACTTTGCTTTTGGTGATGCAAAGTTACATATTTTTAACCGCTTTAACACGTTTTTGTCATTTTTTTCCCGTTTTTGATAGTAATTAGGGCGATTTTGGTAGTTTCCTGTATTTTTATGTCAATTATGGCCGTGGGAACAAGAGTCTGCCAAAGCCCCCTCCAAGTCTCCCCCAAGGGGAGATTCGCAGCTAATAAAAGTAAGAAGGCCATTTGGAGAAGTGAAATGGTAAAAGAGTAAAACGGTAAAAGCGCTCCCTACGTGCTGGCATTGGCTTCCTATCCACCAGTGGCAACTGCGAGCGAAGAAAAGAAACTGGTAAAAACTCAAAAGGTAAAAGGCGTGGGGACGAGGAGGCCCTCTTAGGCAACGGGAATTATCCCCACATGCGTGGAGACTGACCTTTACGATGCTGGGAGCCATCTTTAGAAACGTAAAGACCGGTCTTTTCATTTCCTGTGATGGTCGCGGCGAAAAACGCAGCCTGCTTTCTATAAAAGTAGCGAAGCATTATGTCCAGGGGAATAATGCCAATGATTGCCATTATGCAGATGAGCATCACCTCTGTCATGGGCCGACTTGCGATGGTAACGCCTACGGCTACTTTTATAGAAAGCAGGCTGCGCCTCGGCCATCCGAGCAAGCTCATGGCGCTCGGCTTGCACTTCTTTTATAGAAAGCAGGCTGCGCCTCGGCCATCCGAGCAAGCTCATGGCGCTCGGCTTGCACTTCTTTTATAGAAAGCAGGCTGCGCCTCGGCCATCCGAGCAAGCTCATGGCGCTCGGCTTGCACTTCTTTTGCGCCTACAGCGCGACGACAGACTGAT
>JALEKD010000025.1 GCA_022769285.1 Prevotella sp. | reverse complement strand
TATCACCCGTTTCGCCTGGCTAATGCCCCAATCCGCATTTGCCACAGCCTTATTGATGGTGTGTACCTCTGATGTATGAACAGCCATCGCCGGCAAATTATCTATGGTCAGATAGGTTCCCCGCGATGGCTATTATTAATGGCTTGATATCCCCGCACTTTATTCTCGTTACCTTTGCAACTGTACTGTCTATTCCCCTGAAAGTATTATAAATGTATTACATTTTTATAGCCCTTCCTATACCTATAATACTTTTCTTCCAATCCATTAAGTATGAATGTGAAATTCCGTTTATGACATTATCTACTATAGTTGCTATAACGGCCCATTTATTGGTTACTAAAGATGGTGTGGCTAAACGTTATTCAAAGTCTCTTGTAAAGGCTATAGGGCAGGTGCTTGTTGATAATGGCAAGGACGTGCCATCTCTTAGTGATATAGGCTTTAGAGCGCTTTTGTCGGATGGCTTTTAGAATTTGACAGACAACCTTTTCAACAGGCATTACCCAGAATAAATTTTCCCCCTTTGCCATTCGGGTGTTTACGAGACCTGGACGAATGTCTGTAATGCAGACGCGACTCCCCTCCTGATAGGCCTTTTTGCGTATAGCCTCCATGTAATTGATTTGGTAAGCCTTCGAGGCGCTATAGGCAGGTGCCTGTGGCTCGCCACGTAGTCCTCCGATAGATGTAATGGCTATGATATGGCCAAATCCTTGTTGATGTAGAATGTTATAAAGGTGGCCAATAGCATAAGTCCAGCCAATGATGTTAGTCTGTAGAGTCTGATTTTCTATGGAGAAGTCAAGCTGTGGGTTTAAGTCTCCTGTTCCCGCACACACAATAGCCATGTTTATAGTCGCCATCTGAGTTTTGAAATATTTGATGGCCGACATTGTTTCGTCTGGATGTGTAATATCTGCAGCAAATGTGATGACGGTTGGCGAATAAGATGCTTCTATTTCTTTCAAGATGGTCTTTCTACGTCCTACGATAGCTATCTTGTTTCCAGGGGCAGCATATTTTTTCAACAAACCGTTGCCTATGCCAGAGGTGGCACCTATAATAATGATATTCATATTCTTTTTTCGACAAAAGTACGAAATATCAGCGGCTATCCAGTATGACGGGTAGTGGGGATGGGGCTTTTGGGGGCATAGTCTCAACTTAGGTTGAGAAAATTACGGTTGCTGTCCTTCAAATGTTATATCATGGCGAATCTTGCTAATGGTGTTTGGATGTAGTTTGAGATACGAGGCGATGTCTTTTAGGTTCAGTTGTTGTACTATTTGCGGACACCGTTTTAGCAGATGCTTGTAACGTTCGCGCGCATCGTGACTATACAAGTCGATATAGTTAGAGTAAATCTGCAGGAAGAGTCCTTCTATAATTTTTAGTCCATAGAGCAAGTGTGTGGTATCTGCCATGAGCACCTTATACATATCCTCGCCATTTACGATGTAAATCTTTGCTTCTGTATTAGCCTCAATCTGTACTTTGGAAGTTAGCCCATAAAGGCAGTTGGGATAGTCGGCAACAAACTCGCCCTCGAACGCAAATCCTGTAATGTAGTCCTTGCCATCAGCATGATTATGCACGGTATATTTGAAGCAGCCCTTTTCTATATAAGCGATATGTCGGGAGGGGGCGCCCGATTGCTGGAAGGTGGCTCCTCGTGGCATGGACAGTTCTTTCCCATTGCTAAGGCAATACCGTTGTAGTGGATAGAGGTCTATCTCTTTCCTATATGAGTTGAGGGGTTCGTCCATTTGGTGTTTGCACATATTTCCTTAGTTGTATAGATAAGCAGGATGTGGTGTTTGATGGTGAATAACGTTGTGGAATATGTGACAAAATTAGGTAAATATTGTCGCAAATGCAAATAAAAGCATGATATTATGTGGCTTAGGGCAATTGAAGGGTTGGGATGGGGCCTTCTTGGTTGAGACGGATCCTTCCCGCTGCGCCCACGAGGTGCGCGAGGACGCGGGGAGGGACTTGGCAGATGGCCGCGGAGTACTCAGTGGGACTGTATAAGAAACGGGTGGAAGCCGCGATGGCTCCGCCCGTTATGATGGTAGTGATATGATTATTATTTATAGTGGATATTCGTCGAAAGCATAGAGGACTGTCGACAGATAGCGCTCGCCGGTATCTGGCAGCAGCACTACGATGCGCTTACCCTGGTTTTCTGGACGCTTGGCTATCTGCGTGGCGGCATAGGCGGCGGCTCCCGACGAGATGCCCACTAACAGCCCCTCGGTGCTGGCCAGTTCGCGACCCGTGCGGATGGCATCGTCATTGTCTACGTCGAACACCTCGTCTACTATCGAGGCATTGTAGGTCTTGGGCACAAATCCGGCTCCGATGCCCTGTATCTTGTGAGGGCCACTGGGCTGCCCGTTGAGTACAGCCGATGACTTGGGCTCTACAGCCACTATCTTTACGTTGGGATTGTTTTCCTTGAGACGTTTGCCGATACCCGACACCGTACCGCCGGTACCCACACCGGCTACGAAGATGTCTACCTGACCGTCAGTCTGCTCCCATATCTCGCGCCCCGTGGTTTCGTAGTGGGTCTGAGGGTTGGCAGGGTTCTCAAACTGCTGCAGTATCACGCTGCCAGGTATGGCGGCGTGCAGCTCCTCGGCCTTCTTGATGGCCCCGGACATGCCGTCCTTGCCACTGGTAAGCTCTATGCGAGCCCCGTAAGCCTTGACCAGGTTGCGGCGTTCCATGCTCATGGTTTCGGGCATGGTCAGGATGAGCTTGTAGCCCTTGACGGCCGACACCAGTGCCAGTCCTACGCCCGTGTTGCCACTGGTGGGCTCTATGATGGTGGCCCCGGGTGTAAGTATGCCCCGGGCCTCGGCGTCGTTTATCATGGCCAGTGCTATGCGGTCCTTGACACTGCCACCGGGGTTGAAGTACTCCACCTTGGCTATGATGGGAGTGACTACGCCCTTGGCGGCCGAAAACTTGTTGAGCTCCAGCAGCGGTGTGTTACCGATGAGCTCGGTTAATTGCTTTGCGATTTTTGCCATAACTGTTATTAATAAGGTTTGTGTTTGGGATGTAACTCCCATTCCTCGTCCGCACGGTGGCGGTCGGGGCAACGGGATGTCTTATGGTGTTATCCTGATTATTTTACGTAGCTCAGAGCTTCGTCCAGGGCATCTATCAAGTCGTCTACGTGCTCGGTACCGATGCTCAGACGGATGGTAGAGGGATAGATGTGCTGCTCCTCGAGCTCCTGGGGGGTCAGCTGCGAGTGGGTAGTGGTGGCGGGATGTATCACCAGGCTCTTCACATCGGCCACGTTGGCCAGCAGCGAGAAGATACGCAGGTGGTCGATAAATGCCCAAGCCTCTTTCTGTCCGCCCTTAATCTCGAAGGTGAAGATACTGCCACCACCGTTGGGGAAGAGCTTCTCGTAGAGTGCGTGGTCAGGGTGAGAGGGCAGCGAGGGATGGTTAACCTTGGCCACCTTGGGGTGATGGGCCAGGAAGTCGACGATGCGCTTGGTGTTGTAGGCGTGGCGCTCTACGCGCAGACTGAGCGTCTCCAGGCCCTGGAGCAGTATCCAGGCGTTGAAGGGGCTGATGGCGGCACCCGTGTCGCGCAGTATCACGGCGCGGATGCGGGTTACGAAGGCAGCGGCCCCGGCCACATCGGCAAAGACGGCTCCGTGATACGAGGGGTCGGGCTTGGCCAGCGTGGGGTACTTGTCGGCGTTGGCTTTCCAGTCAAACTTGCCGCCATCTACAATGACGCCACCCAGCGAGCTACCGTGTCCGCCGATAAACTTGGTGGCCGAGTGTACCACCACGTCGGCACCGTGCTCCAGGGGCCTTATCAGATATGGCGTGCCAAAGGTGTTGTCTACAATGACGATGGTATTGTGGCGGTGGGCTATCTCGCTGATACGGTCTATATCGGTTACGCTGGCGTTGGGGTTACCGAAGGTCTCGATGATGACAGCCTTGGTGTTGGGACGGAAAGCGGCGTCTACCTCGTCAAAGTTGGCGGGATCCACGATGGTCGTTGTCACGCCCTGGGTGCTCAGCGTGTGCTCCAGCAGGTTGAATGTGCCGCCATAGAGGTTGTTGGCAGCTATAATGTGGTCACCGTTCTGGGCTACGTTCTGCAGTGCGTAGGTCACGGCGGCTGCGCCCGAAGCCACGGCCAGTCCGGCTACGCCACCCTCAAGCGCGGCTACGCGGTCTTCGAACACGGCCTGTGTAGAGTTGGTCAGTCGGCCGTAGATGTTACCTGCGTCGCGCAGGCCGAAGCGGTCTGCAGCATGCTGAGAGTTGCGGAACACATACGATGTGGTCTGGTAGATAGGCACAGCACGTGAATCGGTTACTGGATCGGGCTGTTCCTGTCCTACGTGTAGCTGGAGGGTCTCAAAACGGTACTTCTTGTTACTCATAACTTGTTTCCTTTCTTTTTGGTGCGGCCGTGGACCTTAATGAGAGGGCAGCCACACGCGGTTAATACATTTATTGATATTGTCAAGTGCAAAGGTACGGCGTTTTTGACTATCATACAATAGCACGAGTATATTATTTGTACTACCATGATTGTGGTATTTTGCCTAATAATGGTGACAGGAGGACGGTTTATGCCTATTTATATATAGCAAACCGTCATAAAAATAGGCGAAAGGCTGACGCACTATGCCGCTGCTGCATGGGGTGGGGTAGCCATGGCTCCGACGAGTGCCGGGAGCAGAGGGGCGGTGGTTGCTGTCGTCAGCCTGGCGGTCGCGGATAACGACCTGAGGCACCTTGGCCTGTGCTGTCAGTGCCCTGGATAATCGACCTGGTGTATGAGGGTCGGCCTGGCAGACGATGGCCGATGGTTCTTGTGTGTGCGGGGACAACCAGAACCGTCCCCGTCGCTCTTAGGCGCCGTCCGAAGATTGTAAACGTATATACGAAGATTAGGGATGTACATCCCAAACCTTAGAATGTACATCCCTAATCTTAGAACAGAGCCCGGAGGGGCTGTAGGTGTATGGGCGACCATGCCCCCACGGCTGTAGGCAGGCGGGTGGGGTGGCGCAGCCCGATGCAGGCCCCGTGGGGCGCTGTGGGCTAAGCCTTGGGGGCCGCCTCCTTTTCGGCATCGCGGCGCGACTTGGACTTGATGACCAGCCACACACCCGAGAAGACCAGTATGATGGCCACGCCCTGGCTTACGGTAAACACGGCCATGCCCGTGAGCACCGATACGGTGACGGCCACGATGGGCTGAACATAGTTGTACACGCTCACCACCGTGGGGCGCAGCACCTTCTGGGCATTCATCATCAGCAAGTAACTCATGAAGGTGCCAAAGAACACCACGAAGAACGAGTCGGCCCACGTGCGCAGGGTCAGTTGGGCCCAGGGCAGCGTGGCCAGGTGGGGCGAGGCCGCGGGGATGATGAGCAGCGTGCCCCAGGTAAACATCCACTTGTTGACGGTGATGACCGAGTAGCGGCGAACCAGGTTACTGAACAGGGCGAGGAACAGGGCAAACGACAGCTGGGCCATCATGCAGAGCAAGTCGCCCCGTATGTCGCCCACCTTGGCATTGGCCGCCACCGCGCTGCTCAGTATCAGTATCACGGCACCACAGCAGCCTATCAGCACGCCTCCCACCTTCTTGGCCGACAGTGGCTCGCGCAGGATGAAGAACGACAGCACCATGGCGAAGATGGGCAGCGAGGTGGTGACGATGCTGGCGTTGACAGGCGACGTGATGCTCAGTCCGATGGTAAACATACACTGGTTGAACACCAGTCCTAATAGCGCCGCGCCACACAGCTTGAATACATCGCGGACCGGTATGTGCTCGTGGCGGGTAAATAGCGATGCCGTCCAGAACAGCAGGGCGGCGCCGGCCACACGCAGCGACACCAGGCCTATCCCGTCTATGCCATGGCTCATCGCGTCCTTGCCGGCCGGCGACATCAGTCCCCAGCATATCTCGGCCATGAGTATGCTGGCATGTGCCTTGAGTGGTTTGTCGTTATCCATTATCTTATAGGTATCTTATGGAGGTACAGCCATGGCCACGGCCACACGCGCGGTGGTAGGCTTACCTTACAGAGTGTTAAAAACTGCTGCAAAGGTAAATAAAAGCCGCGTAAAAGCGCCAGCAGCCAGTGGTTTTTTTGTAAATTTGCGCGTAAACTTAACCTATATCATTATGCAGAAATACGCTGACTACATAGAGCAGATAGAGATAGAGTCATTGTGGAGCGGCCAGCGCCACGTGATATGGAACCTGGACCGCAAGGTCAACGTGCTGAGCGGCATCAACGGCGTGGGCAAGAGCACCATACTCAACAAGGTGGTAAAGGGGCTTGTCGCGGGTGGCGAGTTTCCCAGTCACATGCTCAAGGGCGTCCACCTGAAGGTAAGCCCGGCCGATGCGCGCTGGATACGTTACGATATTATCCGCTCGTTTGACCGCCCGCTGCTGCAGGCCGACGTGCTCACCCGGGTAGACATCAGCCTGGTAACCGAGCTCGACTGGCAGCTCTTCCAACTGCAGCGCCGCTACCTGGATTACCAGGTCAACATCGGCAACCGCATCATCGGCGTGCTCCAGTCGGGACGACCGGATTCTGCCGAGGAAGCGCAGCGCATCAGTGAGCCCAAACTGAAGTTCCAGGACACGATAGACCGCCTCTTCGCCGATACCGGCAAGAAGATAGTGCGTACGGCCAACGAGATAAGGTTTACCCAGATAGGCGAGACGCTGCTGCCCTATCAACTGTCGAGTGGCGAGAAACAGATACTGGCCATCTTGCTGACCGTGCTGGTTCAGGACAACAACCCCTACGTACTCTTCATGGACGAGCCAGAGGTGAGTCTGCACGTAGACTGGCAACAGCAGCTCATAGACCTTATCCTGGGGCTCAACCCCAACGTCCAGATAATACTGACCACCCATAGCCCGGCCGTCATAATGAATGGTTGGATGGACAAGGTGACCGAGGTGTCAGACATCATCGTGAAAAATGAGTAGGAGACTGAGCGAGAGCCTGTCGTCTGATTACTTTGCGGCGGCCAACAGGCTCAACTCGCGCACAGCGCGCCGCCGCATAGTGGCTTATGTGGAGAGCTACGATGACGTGTTCTTCTGGAGAACCGTACTGACCCACTTTGAGACACCGCAGTACTTCTTCCAGGTAATGCTGCCGTCCAGGGGCCATCTGCTGAAGCGCGGCAAGAAGGCCGTGCTGATGAACCTGCTGCGCGACCGCGTGGGCACAGACATGATAGCCTGCGTGGATGCCGACTATGACTACTTGGTACAGGGGGCCACACCCACCTCGCACGAGGTGGTGGCCAACCCATACGTATTTCATACCTATGCGTATGCCATAGAGAACTTGCAGTGCTACGCGCCCTCGCTCCACGACGTGTGTGTGGCCATTACGCTCAACGACCACGACATCTTTGACATAGAGGGATTCCTGAGCTCGTATTCTGAAATCATTTACCCGCTGTTTGTATGGAGTATATGGTACAACCGTACTCCGCGCTACACAGAGTTTACCCTTACCGACTTCCTGGCCGCCATCGAGATGGGGCGCTTTGACTTGGCCCATGCCACCGACCTCTTGCAGCGGCTGCGGGGCCGGGTGGCGCGCCGGGTGGCGGCTCTGAGACGGCGTAACCCGGCGGCCCACGATGGGCTGGCAGCTGTGGAGACCGACCTGCGCCGTTTGGGTGTCACCCCGGCCACCACCTATTTATATATACAGGGCCACCATCTGTTTGACAAGGTCGTGGTGCCCATGCTGACCATGGTTTGCACCCGGCTGATACGCGAGCGCGAGCAGGAGATAACCCGCGAGAGCATGCACGCCACCCAGAGGCGCAACGAGCTGAGTTGCTACGCTAACAGCGTGGCCGATGTGGCGGTCATGTTGAAGAAAAATTTAGGTTATGTACTCTCGGAGCCTTTTAGGCGTATCCAGGCCGATGTGGAGCACTTCATGGCGGTGCGTAACGCAAATCCGGAACCGTAAGCCTGCGTCGCGGCAGGTCTGCGGTTCCGGATTTGCGGTGCCGGGGGCGTGGCCCCACGGCTATCAGCGATGAGTGGTCGGCGTTATACGTACGTCTCCAGGAACTTGATGGTTCCCTCTACCTTGAGTGTCTGCGTGGTGGCCGGTACGATAATCGACTGGCCCGCGCTCAGGGTCACCGTGTTGCCCTCGTTGTCGGTGATGGTGGCCTCGCCCTTCATTCCGATGAGAATGACAAAGCTGTCGAGTTCACTGTAGTCCAGTGTCATCGGCTCGGTCAGGTCGTAGACCGCCGTTGTAAAGTATGGGCAGCTTACGAGCGTCACGCCCTGGTTCTTGGTAGCCACGTACTCCGTGCGGTAGTTCTTCTCGACGTGGTAGTTAATACACTCGGCCGCCTCCTTGGTATGTAGCTGTCTATAGTGGCCTTCCTTATCCTTGCGCTTGTAGTCGTATATTCTATAGGTCACGTCGCTGGTCTGCTGTATCTCTGCCAGGAAACAGCCGGTACCTATGGCGTGTATGCGGCCTGCCGGCAGGAAGAAGCAGTCGCCCTCCTTGACCTCATACTGAGCCAGGGCGTCGGTAATGGTATCGTCCTCGACCATGGTCTTGTACTGCTCGGGCGTAATCTGTTTTTTCAGTCCGCTATAGAGCTTGGCCCCCTTGTCAGAGTCCATGATGTACCACATCTCGGTCTTTCCCCGCTCCTTGCCTTGCTTCTTGGCAATCTCATCGGTAGGATGTACCTGGATAGAGAGGTCCTGGCGGGCGTCAATGAACTTGATGAGCAGTGGAAACTCGTCTCCGAAGCGCTCATAGTTGGCTTTGCCGACCAGTTTGTCCTTTAGCTTTGCCACCAGGACGTTCAGCTTTTCGCCGGCAAACTCTCCGTCGGCTACCACGGTCTCATTGCCGGGCACGCCAGATATCTCCCAGCTTTCGCCCACATTGTCGAGCTTTTCATTAAGATGCTTAAAGGGGATAATCTTGTCTCCCCCCCAGATGGTCTGCTTCAGCAGTGCCTTAAATTTTAATGGTTTCATAAGCCTGTGTTATTATTAATGTATAAGTCATAGTCTTTATATCGTGAGCCATGGTCGTCGTGCTTACCGGCATGGCGGCGGCTTAGTTTTCTTTCCAGAATGACGGGGTAAAGATAACCATCACGGTGAAAATCTCAAGTCGGCCTACCAGCATCATAAACGAGCAGGTCCACTTGGCCGCTGCGGGTAGCATATTCCATGACATGGTGGGCCCAATCTCCAGTCCGAGCGATGGCCCCACGTTGCCCATGCTGCTCAGGCAGATGGTTATAGCGTTGGTGTGGTCTATGCCACAGGCTATCATAACAAAGGCCACCACCACGAGCATGATGAGGTAGGTGCCCAGAAAGGCCAGCAGCGTAACCCGTTTCTGCATGGGCACGTTGACCCCGTCTACCTTTAGGGGGAGCACGGCGTTGGGATGTAGTATCTGTCGCAGTTCGTTGCGGATAACCTTCAGCACCATCATGCTTCTTATGCACTTGAAGGCACCGCTCGTGGAGCCCGAGCAGGCTCCCACGAACATACACACGGCCAGCACCACCCATGTAACGTGGGGCCACAGGGCCGCGTTGTCATTGAACAGCCCCGTGGTGGTAATAAACGTGACCACCTGGAACACACTGCTGCGGAAGGCGTGTTCTGCGTTGTAGCCACAGTGGGCCATCAACTGGTACATGATAAACGCCGTACATGCCAGGATCATCAGCAGGTAGAACTTGAACTCATCGCTCTTGAACAACATGCCTATCCGGCGGCGGGCCACCGTGAAGTAGAGTAGGGTGAAGTTAACTCCGGACAGGAAGCAGAACACTGCACACGTATATTCGAGCGCGGGCGATTTGAAGGTCTCTATGCTCTCGTTGTAGATGGAGAACCCACCTGTGGCAGTAGACGTCATGGCATAGTTGATACTCTCCCAGAAATTCATGCCGAACAGCATGAAACAGCCCAGACACGACAGCGTCAGGGCGATGTACACCATCCATATATACTTGGCTCCCATAGACAGGCGGGGGTGTAGCTTGGTGTGTATAGGCCCCGTTATCTCGGCCGAGAATACCTTGACATAGCCACCGTCGAGCGAGGGTAGCAGGGCCACCGTGGCGAATACGATGCCCAAGCCTCCTATCCACTGGGTGAATGTTCGCCAGAACAGCAAGCCGTGCGGCAGCGCTTCAACGTTGTCTATGACAGATGCCCCTGTGGTGGTGAAGCCCGACATGTTCTCAAAAAAAGCATCCGTAAAGCTGGTTACGTAGCCACTGATCATAAAGGGGAACGAGCCAAACAGGCTGAATAACACCCAGGACAGCGTTACCACCAGGTAGGCATCCTTTCGTGACAGGCGGTTGCCTGCCCGTCGGCCAAAGTACCTGAATATAAATCCGGCCATGACAATCAGACTGACCGAGGTGATGAAGGCCGGCACATCGTTCTCGCCGTAGGCTACGGCGATGCCCAGGCATATAGACATGAGGGCTGCCTCGATAAAGAGCAGTGCCCCCATAATCTTACTGACCATGTTCCAGTTAATCATATCAAGCAGCGGTTATTCAGATAAAAAGTTTTTCTATCTTCTTCATATTGATATTATGGCAGAACACCATCACCGAGTCGGCAGCCTGTATCTGCGTGTTGCCCGATACCAGCATGCCCTCGCCGTCGCGTACCAGCCCGCCTATGGTCATACCCTGTGGCAGTCCCAGGTCGCGCACGGGCTTCTGGGTTATCTTCGAGCCCTCCTTGGGGATAAACTCGGCTACGTCGGCGTTAGCCGACATCAGGAAGGTGACGTTCATCACGTCGGCATCGAGCATCATCTGGTAGATGCGGCTGGCTGCTATGGCCTTCTTATTAATAATGGTACCTATATCCAGGCTCTCGGCCATGCTCACGTAGTCCAGGTTCTCTACCATGGCCACCGTCTTGCGTACCCCCATGCGCTTGGCCGTCAGACAGGCCAGTATGTTGGTCTCCGTGTTGCCTGTGAGCGCCACAAAAGCCTGCGTGTTATTAATACTCTCCTCGGTGAGCAGCGCCAAGTCGCGTCCGTCGCCATTGATGACCAGCGCCTCGTGGTTATTGAGCAGGTCGTTGAGTTCCTCGCACCGCTCGGCATTGCTCTCGATGACCTTTACGTCCATATAGGCAGGCATGTCCTTGATGGCGTTAATCGCGGTGTTGCCACCGCCCATAATCATCACGTTCTTGACGTCTGCGTACTGCTCCTTGCCTACTATCTTACGTATATAGGGTATGTACTGGCGTGTAGTCATAAAGTATGCCAGGTCATAGAGCTTCAGCTCATCGTTGCCGCCCGGTATGATGGTGTCAGAGCCTCTCTTTACGGCCACAACGTGGTACGGGTCTTGTGCCCCGCACAGCTCCCTGAGTGGGCGGTTCAGTATTTCGCAGCCCTCGCGTAACTTTATGCCCAACATGACCAATGCCCCATTATGAACGTCCCACCGCTGACGCACCCAGGACATCTTGAGCCCGTTATTGATATCTCTGGCTGCCAGCGCCTCTGGATATATCAGTTCATCGACACCCAGTCGACAGAAGAAGTCTTCCATCTCTTCCTCAATGTACTCCGGCTTGTCTATCTTTGCCACTGTCTTGCGCGCACCGAGGGCCTTGGCCAGCATACAGCAGTTCAAGTTGAGGCTCTGGTCGGGCGTTACAGCGATGAAGAGGTCTGTGTGACCCACGCCAGCCTCTCGCAGTGCCTTAACGCTGTCTGGGTCGGCCTCCATGGTCAACAGGTCGTAGTCACTGCCTATGCAGGCCAGTCTGTCTGGGTCTGGGTCTATCAGCGTGATGTCCTCGTGATTGCGCGAGAGCAGCCGCGCCAGATGGGTGCCTATGGCGTAGGCACCAGTTATAATGATTTTCATCCTATTATATGTTCTTTTATGGTATCTTTGTCTATGCCCGCGATGTGGCGGAGTTCAGCCACCGAGCCGTGCTCGACAAAACGGTCGGGCAGGCCAAGGCGGGTAACGCGCGGACTGTAACCATGGTCGGCCATCCATTCTATAACGGCCGAGCCCAGTCCGCCACAGCGCACACCGTCCTCGACAGTGATGACGCGGTCAAAACGGTCGGCCACCTCATGGAGGATATTTTCGTCAAGGGGCTTCAGAAAACGCATGTCATAATGGGCTACGGTAAGCGCCGTCTCCGCCTCAACCTCGCTGATGGCCCGCTCGGCCTCATTGCCTATCGGGCCGATGGTCAGCACGGCCACGTCGTGTCCTTCGTGTATCTTGCGACCCGTACCCACCGTTACCGGTTCCAGCACGCACCGCCAGTCACGGTGTTCGGAGCGGCCACGCGGATAGCGCAGCACCACTGTGCCCATGCCGGGCAGCTGAGCCGTGTACATAAGACGGCGAAGCTCACGCTCGTCCATGGGCGAGGCTATCGTCAGGTTGGGTATGGGCCTCAGGGCAGCCATGTCGAAAGCGCCATGGTGTGTAGGCCCGTCCTCGCCCACCAGTCCACCACGGTCCAGGCACATCACCACGGGTAGGTTGAGTATGGCCAGGTCGTGAATGATGTTGTCGTAAGCTCTCTGGGCAAACGAGCTGTATATATTGCAGAACGGTATAAGTCCATCCTTGGCCATGCCTCCTGAGAAAGTTACCGCGTGACCCTCGGCGATACCCACATCGAAAGCCCTGTCAGGCATGGCCTTCATCAGGATATTCATCGAGCAGCCCGTGGGCATGGCGGGCGTTACGCCCACTATCCGTGGGTTTTGGCGAGCCAGCTCCAGCAGCGTCTCGCCGAACACGTCCTGGTATTTGGGCGGCTCGTTGGAGCTGTCGGCCACTATGCGCTCGCCCGTCTCGGCATCAAACTTGCCCGGAGCATGCCAGATGGTAGCCGCCTCCTCTGCGGGCTTGTAGCCCTTACCCTTTACGGTGTGCAGATGCAGCAACTTAGGTCCCTTCATGTCCTTCAGCTGTCGTAGCACACGGACTATCTCCGTCACGTTGTGGCCATCAAAGGGGCCGAAGTAACGGATATTCATCCCCTCGAATATATTCTGTTGGTGGCTGAGTACAGACTTGATGGCGTTGTTAAGGCGGATGATGCCCTTACGGCGGTTCTCGCTCAGGTAGCCATTGGCATGTAGCCAGCGGGCCGCCTTGAAACGTAGCCGGTTGTAAGTCTCGTTGGTATCCAGGTTGAGCAGGTATTTCTCCATACCTCCCACAGCCCGGTCTATACTCATGTCGTTGTCATTGAGTATGATGAGCAGGTCATTGGAGGTCGACGATACGTTGTTGAGGCCCTCGAAAGCCAGGCCGCCACTCATGGCGCCATCGCCTATCACGGCCACCACATGGCGGTCGGCATGTCCCGTCTTGCGGGCTGCCACGGCCATACCCAGAGCCGCCGATATAGAGTTAGAGGCATGTCCGCAGGTAAAGGTGTCATACTCGCTCTCCAACGGAGTCGGGAATGGACGTATGCCGTGTAAATGTCGGTTAGTGCAGAACGTGTCCCGTCGCCCCGTGAGTATCTTGTGACCGTAAGCCTGGTGCCCCACGTCCCAAACCACCCTGTCGTAGGGCGTGTTGAATACGTAGTGCAGCGCCACGGTTATCTCGACCACGCCCAAGCTCGACGCGAAGTGGCCCGGGTTGGCCGACACCTCGTCAATGATGTCCTGGCGAAGCTCGTTGCACACCTTTGGCAGCTTGCTGATATCCAGGCGGCGCAGGTCTGACGGATATTTTATCTGGCTTAGCAGTCCAAATTTGTTCTTGTCCACAACTAATTAGCTCATTAACCTTGCAAAAGTATTAATTTTTTTTGAAAACAGACTGAATATTGACCGAAAATTGCATGCAGGTACCTGCGGACAGTGTGGCGGGTGTCGCGATGAATGTCGCGATGGTTCCCACGATTCCCGTTGCCCTTGCGGAGAAAGCCTTGTCGGCACTAAAAATGAGGGCCATAACTGCATTTTCTCCCGTTTTTGTCTCCACAACTCGCGATAAAGTAGTAATTTTGCAGTTACACATATTTATATATATAGTAACAATGAATACAAAGACCCTTCTACTCTCCGTCGCCCTGGCCTGTACCCTCAGTGTATCGGCGCAGACCCGCGACGGCGGGCTCAGCTCCGACATGCTGGCCGCTATCCGCAAGGCGCAGCCCACGGCGGCCTCTGACAAGGCCTTGGCCAACGCCATCGCCGCCAACTCTATCGACGACCTGGCCAAGACCTACGCCTCTACCCGCCAGGTAGACACCTACTTCAGTAACGAGACTCCCCGCCAGAGCATCCATAACCAGAAGAGTTCTGGCCGCTGTTGGATGTTCTCGGGTCTCAATGTCCTGCGTGCCAACTTTGCCAAGCTCCATGCCGATACACTGCGGGTAGAGTACTCGCAGGCGTACCTGTTCTTCTACGATCAGCTGGAAAAAGCCAATCTGATGCTCCAGGGTGTGATAGACTGTGCCCGCAAGCCCATGGACGATACCCGCGTGCGATTTTTCTTCCAGCATCCCATCAGCGATGGTGGCACTTTCTGTGGTGTGGCAGACTTGGCAGAGAAGTACGGACTGGTTCCCATGTCGGTAATGCCCGAGACCTACTCGTCAGACAATACCAGCCGTATGGCCAGGGTGGTCTCCTCTAAGCTGCGCGAGTATGGCCTGGAATTGCGGGCCATGGTGGCAGCCGGCAAGAAGCCCCAGGCCATCCGCGCCCGTAAGGTAGAGATGCTTGGCACCATCTACCACATCTTGGCGCTTACCATCGGCGAGCCCGTGCAGGAGTTTACCTACGCCTTTACCGACAAGAACGGTAAGGCCGTGGCTCCGGCTAAGAAGTACACCCCCAAGTCGTTCTACGAGGCTACCGTGGGCGGCAAGCTCAACGGCACCTTTATCATGGTGATGAACGACCCGCGCCGTCCTTACCACAAGACCTACGAGGTAGAGTACGACCGCCACACCTACGATGGTCACAACTGGAAATACCTTAACCTGCCCATGGACGAGATAGCCCGCCTGGCCATTGCCAGCATCAAGGGCGGCCACAAGATGTACTCCAGTTACGATGTAGGTAAGCAGCTGGACCGTAAGCGGGGCTATCTGGATACCGAAAACTTTGACTATGGTACGCTCTTCGGTACCACCTTTGGCATGAACAAGGCTCAGCGCATCGAAACGTTCGACAGTGGCTCCACCCATGCCATGACCCTTACGGCCGTAGACCTCGATGCCCAGGGCAACCCCATCAAGTGGAAGGTAGAGAACAGCTGGGGCCCCGACAATGGGTTCGCGGGTTGCTTCATTATGACCAACCGCTGGTTCAATGAGTACATGTTCCGCCTGGTGGTCAACAAGGAGTACGTACCCGAGGCCCTCGTCCGCGAGGCCGAACAGAAGCCCGTCATGGTGATGCCCGAAGATCCCCTCTTTGCCGAGGACGAGTAGTCCCGTCGCCATCCCGGCCCCTATCGCAGCCCCGTCGTGCCTGTCAGCAGGTATGGCGGGGCTGCCTGCGTTATTGTTGAGGTGGCTGCGGGTAACATTCTGCTCGGTTTTCTTGCCCATTTCTATAATTAGTGTTACTTTTGCAAGTATATTTGATGCAAGATAACATTTCTAACACAAACATTTAAATAATTAATTATGAGAAAAACATTACGCGCGATGGCGTTGCTAATGTCTGTAGTCTCGTTGACCGTGTTGGGGGCGGCTGTGGCTTACGCCCAGACCCCTGCCAAGTCGGCCTCGCAGAAGAATCTACGCCTACGAGGACTGATGACTTACGACAATGCCAAGGATGTCAACAATTTTGGTGTGTACGACTACACAGCCACGGCTCCCGTAAGCCGCAAGCAGGTGGTGTCCATCCCCCGTATCAGCGCCAGCGGCGGTTCGGTGGTCAAGGACAATGTGCTGTATTACTATGACTATGCCGTAGAGTACGGCTACGTGTCATGGGCCACCTACTACAAATACGACCTGGCTGCCAACAAGCAGCTGAGCCGCACGAGCGTGGGCTACGATACAGACAAGGCTTACAACAATGCCGCCATGTCGGTGGCCACCGACCCCACGACCGGCACGGTGTACTGCTGCAGCTTCCATTACGACACTACGACCAAGGCACTGAGCTATGTGCTTGCCACGTGGGACTTAGAGGGAATGACCAAGACCGTGGTAGCTCCCCTCGATGCTCCCCTGCGTGTGCTGGCCTGCACGGCCGACGGACGGCTCTACGGTATAACCGCCTCGACGGCTGCCACAGGCACCGCCAACAATGGCGGCACGCTGGTAAGTGTAGATAAAACCACCGGAAAGCTGACTAAGATAGGCGACACGGGCGTGCGTCCCGGTGCTTACTTCCAGGCAGCCACCATTGATGCTGCCACGGGCGTGTTCTACTGGTTTGCCAACGAGCAAGACGCGGCCGCCAATCTCTATACCGTCAGCCTGATCACAGGAGCCGCCACCAAGGTGGGTGCCCTGCCCAATGGCGACCAGGTGGTATGTGCCTACGTGCCCCATGAGTTTGCCGACGGCGTACCCTCGCCTGCCGAGAAACTCCGCGTGGCCTTTGCCGGTGGCGCGCTTACGGGCACCGTCAGCTTTGCCGTCCCCACCGATACCTATAGCGGTGCCACGCTCAGCGGCGATGTTACCTACGGCGTGACAGCCAACGGCCAGACCGTGGCCAGCGGCACGGCCAAGGCCGGAGCCACCGTGTCGGCCCCCGTAACCCTGCCCAAAGACGGCACGTACACCATAGCCGTAACCCTGACCAACGCCGTGGGCAAGAGTCCCGTCGTTGACACCACCCAGTACGTGGGCTACGACACTCCCGAGGCCGTTACCAATGTCAAGTTTACCCGCACGGGTACCACCAATACCATTACCTGGACTGCGCCTGCCAAGGGCATCAACGGAGGCTACATAGATGCCTCGGCGCTTACTTACGAGGTTACCCGCGTACCCGATGGCAAGGTAGCCACCACCCAGGCTACCACCTTTGCCGAAGACTTTGACAGCGAGGAACTCGGCTCTTATTCCTATAAGGTGGTGGCTGTCAACGGCACCCACAAGAGCACAGCCACAGCCTCTAATGCCATTAATATAGGCTCGACCATGGTTCCGCCCTTTGCCGATAACTTTTCTAACACAGCTACTGCCGGCCTGTTTACCATCGTCGATGCCAACGGCGACGGTTCCGTGTGGGCCATCAGTGGCGGCAACGCCCGTTATCGCTACAATATGAAGAACGATGCCGACGACTGGTTCATCCTGCCACCGCTCAAGTTGCAGGCCGGTAAGTCGTATAAACTCACCTACACTACCTGGGTGCTCAGCGCGCGTAGCGCTGAGCGCATGGAGGTACGTATGGGCCAGGCTGCTACGGCTGCGGCCATGACCACCACCCTGAAGGAGGTCAAGGAGTACACCGCTACCTCGCGCAATCCCGCCCAGGAGACCATCGAGATAATGCCCGAGGCCGACGGCGTGTACTACATAGGTTTCCATGCCGTGAGTGAGAAGAACAAGGGTAACCTCTATCTGGACAACCTGGCCGTGAGCGCCGGCCAGAGCGTGCTGGTGCCCGCCCCAGTGGCCGACCTCAGTGTAAAGCCGGCCGACAAGGGAGCCTTAGGGGCCACCATCGCCTTTACTACACCTACCCTGAACGCCGCCGGTAAGTCGCTGGCAGGCACGGTAACTTACACCGTTAAGCGCGGTACCACCCAGGTGGCCACGGCTGCCCAGGTGGCTCCCGGTACCCAGGTGAGTGTGGCCGATCAGTCCCTGACCGCCGCAGGAAAGTACACCTACTCGGTAGTGGTGTCCAATGCCGAGGGCGAGGGCGAAGCCGCTGAGGCCACAGCCTATGTGGGGCCCGACGCGCCCCTCTCGCCGGCTGAGGTACATGTTACTGACAATGGCGACGGCACCGCCGTGGTGACCTGGACAGCCACCGAAGCTACCGGAGCCAACGGCGGCTACGTAGACGTGGCCTCTACCCTCTATGACGTGAAGAACCACCAGGGTATCACCGTGGCCAAGGATGTACAGGCCACCCAGGTTACCGTAAACGATATAGACATTACCGGCACGCAGGCCATAGCCTACTTTACCGTACTGGCCCACAATGCCGTGGGCAAGGCTGCCAAGGCCACCACGTCGGATACCATCCTGGTGGGTAAGTCCTACGCTGTGCCTTTCGAGGAGAAGTTTGACGGAGCCGCCTATACCACCACGCTGTGGACTACGGCCACGCTGGCAGGCAAGAGCTACAACGGCAAGTGGGAGCCCCGCGCTGACGCAGACGTAGAGAGCGACGGCGGGTACGCTGACTTCGTCGGCTATGCCGTCGGCAATAAGGCCCGACTGCAGTCGCCTAAGATAGCTACGGCTGGGGCCAAGTCGCTTACCCTCTCGTTCAGCAGCATCATGCCTACGGGCAACATGAAGTTGGCCGTAGAGGTGAGCACCGACAACGGCTCATGGCGGCATGTAGCCGATGTGGCCGAGAGCACGGCCTGGGCCAACCACACCGTTGCCCTCAGCGGTCTGGAGAATGTCCGCACGCTGCGTGTAGGTTTCGTGGGCGAGTGTGTCAAGGACATCAACTATATCTATGTAGACAATGTGAAAGTAGAGGCCAGCACTGTGGGCATCAGTGTGCCTCTGACCGATGGTGCCATCAGCATTGACGGTCAAAGTGTTACCGTTACCAACGTCACCAACGCCCTGATACAGGTATGTACCACCGCCGGACAGGTAGTGGCCCAGGGCCACGGCTCGCTGCACTGCACCGCGCTGGCCGCCGGTGTCTATGTGGTACGCAATGGCAACAGCGCCCGTACGGTAGTTATCCGCTAAATAGCTGACAGCCGACGGCTATACTATTCTGAACGCGCCCTGTAGGGACCTGTGCCGATGCTCGTCATCGGCCAGGTGCTTACAGGGCGCTTGCTGTTGGCATCCCATGGGCGGGCGCAGCGTGCCGATGGTACCGAGAGCGTGCCTCGTCTCTCCATGGCGGATCGGGGATAAGCGCCGGCCCATCCCCGGCTCCATCCTAAGATTTGAGATGTACATTCGGAGTCTATGGATGAGCATCCCATGGTTTAGAATGTCCGTCCCAAGTCTTCGGATGAAGTCTGTGGGGCGCTCTGTGCTACCCAAAAGGGTAGGCGGATAAGAGGGTAAGGTCCCCTGACCTTTGGCAGGGGCAATCCCTGTTGAAACTATTGTTAGGGGAGATGGATAGGGTGCTCTCCGCCACCCCGTGGCTCATTCGGGCTGGCAGGCGATGGCCGCCTATACAGAAAAAGGGTGTGACAGGAATAGTCCTGACCACACCCTTAAAACTAAAAACTACTGAAAAAAAATTACTTGTGCTGTTGGTAGTATTCCAAGCCGAGCTTTACGTTCTTCTTCAGCGCCTTGGACGAGAAGGTGGCTCCTGTCACCCCGTCCACGTTTGCCTTGGCGGCCTTGCTTACGGTCATGCCCTCGAAGCGGGCCAACAGGGCCTTGGTGCGGGCAAAGAACCGCGGCGTCTCTTGGTTGGGCAGCGCCTCAACCTTGGTCACTTTATTCTTGTTGATGTATATCAGCACGGGCGTGTTGCCCTTGAAGCCCCGTACGCTGCTTCCCAGTTGGGTGGTGTTCACGATGGTGGTCTTGCCACTGCGCGTGATGATGTTGCCGGCCGGCCGTGCGCTGATGAGCAGGGCCACGGCTACAGCAGCTACCGTAGAGGCGAGCATGAGGGATGTTTTACGGTTTATCATAATGGTTTATCCTATAATCTTTTACCTTTCTTATCTATTTTATGTTACCCGCCGGCTTATACCAAGTGACCTATGATGTCCTCGCGGCTGCCAGGCAGCATGTCAATGACGGGTATCTCGGGCATGGTGTAGCATCCGGGCTGCAGGCGCATGGACGCGCGGGCCACATTGACCAGCACCTGGGCGGTAAGGGCCGGGTTGTTGATGCTCATGTTGAACTCGAAGCGCTGGTTAGGGGTCTTGCCACTCACACCCTTGCGTACTAAGTTTACGCCGTGGCCCATGTCGCGTACATCGTCTACCGATGCTACGGCAAAGACGTGCGTCTCGTCGTTGGCGAAGTACGGGTCGGCCTTAATCTCGGCCGTTACCTGTTCTAAGGTGGCTCCCTCTTCCAGCTCTACGTACACCATGCGGCGGTGTATGCCCTCGCCCAGTGGAATAGTTACCGACAGAGCGTTCTTGACGCCCTCCTTGCTGCGTACGCATACCGAGTGACCCATGCTCATGCCCGGGCCGAAGTTAGTGTAGCTTAGTCCCTTTGGGGCCAGGCTCTCTATGAGTACACGTACCACCGAGTCGCTGCCCGGATCCCATCCTGCCGAGATAACGCTTACCTTGCCGGCCTTGAGGCAATTCTCTGTCTGCTGGCGGCGGTACTCCAGGATGCTGGTGTGTATGTCGAAACTGTCAACGGTGTTGATGCCTAAGGCTACAATCTTGGCTGCGTACTCAGGGCACGACCGTGTGGGTGTAGCCAGTATGGCCACGTCTACATCCTTGAGCTTGGCGATGTCATCGACCACCTCGTAGGGTGTAAGTTCTATCGGGCAGTCCTTGTTGCCCTGTCGGCGAACAATGCCGGCTATCTCAAAATCCTTGGAGGCCTCAAGTGCCTGTACTGTGTAGTGACCTATGTTGCCGTAGCCTACTACGGCGGCTCTAATCTTTTTCATAATTTTAGTATTGATAGTCTTTATTTGTCGGCAAAATTACGCTATTTCTATGAAATAGGCAGTGAAAATGGCGTTAAATTTGCAAAAAGACAGAAAGAATACCTCGAAATGGGTATCTGTGGCTGTGGCGTGCGAAACTTTGGCCAGTTTATACAATATTGTGGCATCTTTTGCGTTAATAATATACTATAAGTATGCAACGACTATGATAGAATATATCAAGGGCACCCTGGCCGAGCTTACGCCCACGGTGGCCGTGGTAGAGGCAGCCGGGGTAGGCTACGCGCTCAACATATCGCTCAACACGTACACCGCCATACAGGGCAAGGATGCCGTGAAACTCTACGTACACGAGAACCTGGTTACCGGAGGGCGCGACGACGCCTACACACTTTATGGTTTTGCTTCGCGCCAGGAGCGCGAGCTCTACCGGTTGCTGGTTACGGTGTCGGGCGTGGGCTCCAATACAGCCCGGATGATACTCTCGGCCATCACCCCGGCCGAGTTGTGCAACGTGATAGCCACAGGCGACGAGCGCATGCTCAAGAGTGTTAAGGGAATAGGGCTCAAGACGGCCCAGCGCATCATCGTGGATCTCAGGGACCGTATCGTGGCCCTGGGCATAGCCGACGAGCTGCATGCCACGGTGGCCAGCGGTCCCACGGTAGACACCGCCATCAAGGACGAGGCAGTGAGCGCCCTTACCATGCTGGGCTTTGCCCCCGCCCCGTCGGCCAAGGTGGTTACCGCCATCATGCAGGAACAGCCCTCGCTGCCCGTTGAGCAGGTGGTCAAACTGGCCCTGAAACAGATAAAGTAACTCTATGCTCCGCACGAAGATTAGACGCTGGCTACGTACCGCTCTGATACTGTTGCCGATGGTTTCTACCCTCGGATACGCAGCCTCTGTGTCTATTCTTCAGGCCCGCAAGCCCGTGCACAAGGCTGCCACGGCGGTTCCGGCCGACACGGTACGTCGGGTGGCCGTCAAGGCGCAGCCCATCCTGATAGAAGAGGACACCATACCCGACTCGCTGCTTCACCCCCGTTGGAAAATACAGCGTACTACAGCCCTTACGCTCGACGATTACGGTCAGCCCGTGGCCGACCTGCATCGCCCCGACAACCTGAAGCAGGAAGTGGTGTACAATGATACACTGGACCGTTACCTCGTTGGCACCCGCATCGGCAGTGTGTGGCTCGAGGCGCCTATCATTATGACCCCCGACGAGTACAGACGCTGGAGTGAGCGCCAGGCACGTAGCCGCTTCTACCGGAGTAAGAACGACGAGATTTACCAGGCCAAGGGCAAGGAGAAGTTCGACTTCTCGGACATGCACTTCGACCTCGGCCCGGCCGAGAAAATCTTTGGCCCCGGTGGTGTACGCATCAAGACCCAGGGTAGTGCTGAGCTCAAGTTTGGCGCTACCCTCAAGAATATCGATAACCCCAGTCTGCCTATCCGCAACCGCAAGACCACCACCCTTGACTTCGACGAGAAGATTAACCTTAATGTTAATGGTAAAGTAGGTGACAAGGTCAACATGAACCTTAACTACAACACCGACGCTACATTCGATTTCGATACCCAGAACCTCAAGCTCAAGTACGATGGCAAGGAGGACGAGATAGTTAAGTTGCTCGAGGCCGGTAATGTGTCGTTCCCGTCTAACTCATCGTTAGTAAAGGGCGCCAGTTCGCTGTTCGGACTGCGCACGGACTTGCAGTTTGGCCGCCTGAAACTGCAACTGGTAGCCTCGCAGAAGAAGAGTACCACTACCAGTGTGTCGTCTAAGGGCGGCGTGCAGCTCACCCCGTTTGAAATCAATGTGGCCAACTACGAGGAGAACATGCACTTCTTCCTGTCGCAGTACTTTAGGAGCAAGTACGATGCCGCCATGCGCACCCTGCCTAACATGACCACCGGCGTTACCATCAATCGCGTCGAGGTATGGGTGACCAACAAGACCGGAACCGCCACCAATACCCGCAACATCGTGGCGCTGACCGACCTGGGCGAGAATAAGAAGGTATCTAACCCCATGTGGGGCGTAACGGGCCAGGCGGTGCCCTCCAACACGGCCAACAGCGAGTACCAGACCATCACCACCGCCTATGCCGATGCACGCAACATCGATGCCACCACCTCTACACTCGACGGGGCTGGCTTGGTGGGCGGAACCGACTACGAGAAGCTCGAGAGTGCCCGCTTGCTGAGTCCGTCGGAGTACACCCTCAACTCAGCCTTGGGCTATGTGTCGCTGCGTACCACCCTGCAGAGCGACCAGGTGCTGGCGGTGGCCTACGAGTACACCTATGGCGGTGTAACGTACCAGGTGGGCGAGTTTGCGGCCGACGTTACAGATGTAACCAAGGCTCTCTTCGTCAAGGCGTTGAAGAATACGAGCAACAACCCCACTCAGGGCAACTGGGACTTGATGATGAAGAACGTGTATAGTCTCGCCTCAAGCGTAGAGAAAGAGAAATTCAGGCTGGATGTCAAGTTCCAGAGCGACACAGCAGGCGTGTACCTTAATTATATACCTGAAACGCAGGTTAAGAGTACTCCCCTCATCCGTGCCTTGGGCGCCGACCGTCTGGACAACAACAATAAGCCCAACCCTAATGGCTACTTTGACTACGTAGAGGGCTATACCGTGAGCAATGGTCGGGTGTTCTTTCCCTGCGTAGAGCCTTTCGGTTCGTACATGTTCTCTTACTTGGTGTCCAAGGGCGTGGCCCCCGACCGCGCGAGCCACTATGCCTTTACCGAGCTGTACGACTCGACCCGCACGGTGGCCAGGCAGATAGCCGAGAAGAACAAGTATATCCTGACGGGCCAGTTCAAGGGTAGCGCGGCCGGCGTTATCTCGCTCGGAGCCTACAATGTGCCCCAGGGGTCGGTCGTGGTAACGGCCGGAGGTGTCACCCTGGTCGAGGGTACGGACTACACGGTCGACTACAGTGCCGGCGAGGTGACACTGCTTAACCAGAGTCTCATAGATGCAGGCACCCAAGTCAACGTGTCGCTCGAGAGCAACTCAGACTACGCTCAGCAGCGCAAGACGATGTTCGGCATGAACTGGGAGTACGACTTTAGCAAGGAATTTCAGCTCAGCGGTACGCTGCAGCATCTCTCTGAGCAAGCCCTGACCACCAAGGTGAACATGGGAGCCGAGCCGCTGAACAATACGCTGTGGGGTATAAATCTAAACTGGAAGAAGGAGAGCCAGTGGCTTACCAATGTACTCAACAAGATACCTTTCCTGCACGTAACGCAGCCTTCGCAGATTTCATTCAATGCCGAGTTTGCACAGCTGATAGCCGGCCAGAGCCACGGGACGCAAGATAACGCCTCATACCTGGACGACTTTGAAAATACGACCAGCAAGATAGATGTATCGACACCCTCGGCGTGGATAATATCCAGCGTGCCGTCTACCATGGCCAACTATAACGACAAGACGACCCTGAAGAGTGGTTACGACCGCTCTCTCCTGGCCTGGTATAACATCGACCCGCTCTTTACCCGCCGTAGCAGTTCGCTTACTCCTGGTCATATCAAGAGCGACCTCGAACAGCTTTCTAACCACTACGTGCGCGAGGTACTGGTAAGCGAGCTCTATCCTAACCGCGACCAGAGCAGCTACAACGGAGCTATCTCCACGCTGCCTATCCTGAACCTGGCCTACTATCCCCGTGAGCGCGGCCCGTACAACTTTAACCCCGACCTGAACCGCGATGGTACGCTCAATAGCCCTCAGACCAAGTGGGGCGGCATGATGCGTAAACTCAACACCAATGACTTCGAGACGGCCAACATCGAGTACGTGGAGTTCTGGCTCATGGATCCATTCATCTATACCAACCAGCAGGCCGATGCCAATGAGTACGGCGGCGACTTCTACATCAACCTGGGCGAGGTGAGCGAGGACGTACTGCGCGATGGCAAGAAGTTCTACGAGAGTGGCATGCCCGTCGACGGCTCCCAGAGCTATGCCACCACCCAGTGGGGTAAGGTTCCCACCCAGGGTAACGTCACCTACGCCTTTGCCACTACTTCGGGCAGTCGTGCCCTCCAGGATGTGGGCTTCAACGGACTGCGCGATGAGGAAGAACGCCAGTTTGAGTCGTACCAAGAGTTCCTCCGTGCCGCCCAGGGCAAGGTCAGCCCCGAGGTCTATGACTCTATCCTCAACGACCCGGCCAACGACGATTACCACTACTTCCGCGGCTCGGACTACGACCGTGCCAAGACTTCTATCCTGGATCGCTATAAGCGTATCAACAACCCGCAGGGCAACTCGCCCGACTCTGACAGCCGTACTGAGAGTTACGATACCTCGTATAAGACTACCCCTGATGTTGAGGACATCAACCAGGACTACACCCTCAATGAGTACGAGAAATACTACCAGTATCATATTTCCATCCGCCCCCAGGACATGGTGGTGGGCCACAACTACATCGTAGACCGCCGTGATGCCACGGCCCCGTTGCGCAACGGCACTTCTGCTAAGGTCACCTGGTACCAGTTCCGCATCCCGTTGGAAGACTACGAGCGCCGTGTAGGCAACATATCCGACTTTACCAGCATGCGGTTCATGCGCATGTTCCTCACCGGGTTTACCCACCCCATCGTAATGCGCTTCGGCAGCCTGGACCTGGTCAAGGGCGAGTGGCGAATGTACAACCAGCTACTCGACGCGACGGCTTCGGCTTCTGGCAAGATGACAGTGAGCTCTATTAATATAGAGGAGAACAACGACAAGGCCCCCGTCAACTACGTGCTGCCTCCTGGCATAACCAGGGCGCAGGACCCCACACAGCCCCAGTTGGTCGAGGCCAATGAGCAGGCCCTCAACATGGTGGTAACCGACCTCGGCACCAACGAGTCCAAGGCCGTTTACAAGAATACGACCCTTGACCTGCGTCAGTATCGCCGTTTGCAGATGTTCGTGCATGCCAATGCGATGGAGCAGAACACCACGGCGCTCGCCGATGACCAGATGGCTGTATTCGTAAGGTTGGGTAGCGACTACAAGACCAACTACTACGAGTACGAGATACCCTTGAAACTTACCGCAGCCGGCGTGTACGACAAGTATTCGCTCGCTGACTGCGAGAAGGTATGGCCCAGCGCCAACATGATGGACATACCGCTCTCCGTGTTTACCCGTATCAAGAAGGAGCGTAACCTGGCCAAGGCACAGGGTACCGCCTCGTATGCCCGGGAGTTCTCGGCTTACGACTCTGAGCATCCGGCTAATCGTGTGAGCATCGTGGGTAACCCCACGCTGGGCGAGGTGAAGACCATGATGATAGGTGTGCGCAACAAGGCAGGCTCAGTCAAGTCAGCGGAGGTATGGGTTAACGAGCTGCGCCTCAAGGAGTACAACAACAGCGGCGGCTGGGCCGCACAGGGTAACCTGAACGTACAGCTGGCCGACTTCGGAACTGTCAATGTACAGGGCCGCTACCTCACAGAGGGCTTTGGTGGCTTAGAGGAGGGCGTGAGCCAGCGGTCGACCGATGACTACAAGACCTATAGCGTCACCACGAGTCTGGAGTTAGGCAAGTTCTTCCCAGACAAGGCCAAGGTGAGTGCCCCGCTTTACTACTCAGTATCCAAGGAGACCACCACGCCCAAGTACAACCCCCTGGACACCGACATGAGGCTCAAGGATGCGCTGGAGGCCGTCGGCTCCGACCACGAGCGCGACTCTATCAACAGCATAGCCGTCACCCGGACCACCAATACCAACTTCTCGCTCTCCAATGTACGCGTGGGAATACAGAACAAGCGTCACCCGATGCCATACGACCCTGCCAACTTCTCATTGACCTACAGCCACTCGCACAAGCAGACCAGTGGCGAGACAACGGTGTACGAGAGAGAAGACAACTGGCGCGGGGCGCTCACATATACGTGGACGCCGGTCTTCAAGGCTTGGGAGCCGTTCCGCAAGATGAAGACCAGATCCAAGTGGGCCGACATCTTGAAGCGGTTTGGCCTCAACTGGCTTCCACAGAACGTGGGCTTCAGCACGGAGATGACCCGCAACTACTACGAGCTGCAAGAGCGCGATATGGAAGACCTCGGTGGAAGTCAGCTGCCCCTCACCTTTAGCTCACAGTTCCTCTGGAACCGCGAGCTGACCCTTCGCTGGGACCTAACGCGTAACTTGCACATGAATTTCCAAAGCGCCACGCACGCCGAGGTCGAAGAGCCATACGCCCCGGTTAACAAGGAGCGTTACCCAGATGCCTATGCGGCCTGGAAGGACTCTGTCAGGACCAGCCTGAGGCACATGGGCACGCCCCTGGACTACAGTCAGTCGTTCTCGGTGTCGTACCAGGTGCCCCTGAACCTCATCCCCATCTTCGACTGGCTCAATGCCAACGCCAACTATACTGCTACGTACAACTGGGCCCGCGGCACGTCGCTGGACGACGGTACCTCGCTTGGCAACAGCATCGTGAGCAACCGCGACCTAAACATTAGCTCCACCTGGAATATGGAGAGGCTCTACAACCATATCCCCTTCCTCCGCAAGACCAACGATAGGTTCCGCAAGGAGAAGAGCAATGCCGAGATAGACCGCGAGCGGGCCGCCAAGGTCAAGGCGCGCGCCGAGGCGAAGAAGGCGGCCAACACTAAGGACGCTGCCGCCGAGCTACAGAAAAAGAGCCTGCCCCTGAACCGCCGCAGTTATGAGCGCGAGGTGACCCTGATGCCCGACACCACCATTAGCCTGACTCACAGCAAGCGCACCCGCCGCATAGTGGTAACGGCCAAGACCAAGGAGGGCCGTCCCTTTAAGTTAGAGTATAAGCGGGTGAACGACAATCAAATCAGAATACTCAACCACGTGGATTCGGCGGTCAAGATTAAGGTCACGGTAACCCCCAAGGAACCACTGGAGGAGAAGACGTGGTACAAGACGGCCCAGAGTGTGGCCCGGGTACTTATGATGGTACGCAATGTGAGTGTAAGTTACCGCAACCAGTACGCCCTGTCGCTTCCAGGATTTATGCCGATGGTGGGCAACGCCTTCGGGCAGAAGCGCGGCGACGGCCTGCTCTCTCCCGGCCTCGATTTTGCCTTTGGCCTGATAGACGACAGCTACATAGACCGTGCCCGCGACAATGGCTGGCTACTTATGAACGACTCCGTGGCCACCCCGGCTACTACCAGCCTGACCTCGGATCTACAGATACGCATGACACTGGAGCCTATACGCAATCTGAAGATAGACCTGACGGCCAGCCGGACGGAGAACCGCTCAAAGAGCATACAGTATATGTATGCCGGAAGCCCCACCACGCAGAGTGGTACATTCACCATGACCACCCTGTCGCTCAAGAGCGCCTTCGGGGCTATGGGCAGCGCGGACAACGGCTTCCGCTCGTCTGTATTTGACCGCTTTTGCCGCTCGCTCGACGGCTTCCGCGATCGTGTCGAGGCCCGCTATGCCGGTGCCGTGTACCCCGCGGGCAGCGCCCTGGCCGGCAAGCCCTTTGACCCAGCCAACGGGAGCGTCAACAAGTACAGCGCCGATGTCATGGTGCCTGCTTTCTTAGCCTCGTACACCAGCATGGGCGGCGGCCTGGACATCTTCCCATCGCTGGCGCGTATCCTGCCCAACTGGACGATGCGCTATAGCGGTCTGGCCAAGCTTCCCTGGTTCCGCGATGTATTCAAGAGCTTCAACATCAACCACGCCTACCGCAGCGTGTACGCCGTGGGCTCCTATAGTACCTACAGTACGTTCCAGGAGTTTATGAATGGGGTGGGATTTGTAACCGATGCCACTACGGGGCTGCCTTCGCCCAGCAGTATGTACAACGTGTCGAGCGTAAGTATCAACGAGGCATTCTCACCGTTGCTGGGCGTGGACATGACGTTTGACAATAATCTTACCGCCAAGTTCGAGTATCGCACCACGAGGGTTCTCAACCTGAGCATGACCAGCGTACAGCTCAACGAGGCTTCGAGCCACGACTGGGTAATAGGCATGGGCTACCGTATCAATAACTTTAAACTGTTGGGGCCACGCAATATGCGCAAGGTGAGGGGCCGCAAGAAGACCGACACCACCGCGGCCACCACCACTACGGCCCGCGGCGGCACTAATAATGACCTGAACCTGCGACTCGACCTAAGCTATCGCCGCCAGGCCAGCATTAGCCGCGACATAGCCTCGGTTAGCAGTTTTGCCAGCAGCGGCAACACCGCGTTTAAGCTCAGCCTGATGGCCGACTATACCTTGTCGAGGCTGCTCACCCTCAGTTTCTACTACGACAGGCAGACTAACACACCCCTGTTGGCCAGCAACAGTTACCCCACCACCACGCGCGACTTCGGACTGAGTATTAAGTTCAGTCTGACCCGGTAGGGCGTGGCCCCCATGGCCGCGGCTCAAATGATAATAATCCTTAAATTTGCTGCCGTCATGGTGGCTATGTCGCTAACTTACACTATATTAGCCCCGACAATCATTCTAAAAGAAAGGAGCAACTATGACAGAGACTAAGCAAGTGTACCGTTGCGCCGTGTGTGGCAATATGGTCGAAGTGGTCAATGCCGGTGGCGGAACGCTGACCTGCTGCGGTCAGCCCATGCAACTGGTGGAAGCCAACACCACCGATGCCGCCACGGAGAAGCACGTGCCGGTGATAGAGCCCATCCAGGGCGGCTACCGGGTAACGGTGGGCAGCACCCTGCACCCCATGACGCCCGCACACTACATCCAGTGGATAGAACTGATAACTGTCCATGGCATTATGCGCCGCTACCTGGAGCCTACAGCCGAGCCTGTGGCCGTGTTTATGACCGCCGAGCCGGTGGTGGGTGCCCGCGAGTACTGCAACCTGCATGGTCTGTGGGCGGCCCGCCTCTAAAGGAGCGCCTATAGCCACTGCCTCTACATCCCTGCTGGCAGGCATCAGGCCCGTCAGCGGGGATTTGTGTTGGGCCGATGATTCTGGTGGCTTGGCCTGTGGCTGTGGGCACAACAAAAAGCCCGTATCCACTTTCGCAAGCCGATACGGGAAATTCGAGCTATAGTCCTATTATGTCAGGATGATGCAATGCTAAATCCTGAGACACCTTCCTAAAGTGGGCTGCTTCCTGCGCAGCCCGTCCGGGAGCGTGCCGTCACCGCTATGACGGTGGCCACCCGGTTGCTCATACCTAACACCAGGTTTGGGACATTTGATTTCTGCTGCAAAGTAACTACTTTTTCTGGTCTGAACCGACATCCGCTGTGCTCTGAAAGTATCCTTTATGTCCTAATGTACGTGCTATATGGCTAATAAGGACAGTAATGTGTACCCTAAGTACAGCGGAGTTTCTACAGATTAATACAATCTTTGTAGAAGATAGGCTGCACCTCGGCCATCTGAGCACGCTCATTGACTTCGGGGCCCGTCATGCCGACGACAGAACCTTCTGCCCCGCGCGCCGTGGTTCATGGAAACCGCGTGTGAGCCCCGCGTTGATTGCGGGAGCCTCTCCCATTTCACAGGGACATCTCTGAGCCATCCAAAATTAGTTGTTGGCTTGTCCGAGGTAATCACGGATTTTCTAAAGACCGACCTTTATGGTTCTAAAGACGGCCTTTAGCTCACTAAAGACGGCTTCCTACATCTAAAAGACTGGTCTCCGTGGTTTTTAATGACCGTTTCTGTCATCACCCCAGTGGCCGTCGCCCCGGTGCTTTCCCCCTTTTCGCTTTTCTCCCTTTTTACTATTCACCCCGTGATAACATTTATTTTACCCCTAAAACGAGATGGCGTTTCGGCGTTTTTTGCTAACTTTGCATACATTATTATAATGATATGAAACCATCCCTTCGTACCAATGGATTGCTGTCAGCCTGTGTGCTGTTGTTGCTCGTGCTCTGCTGGGCCAGTGTGAGCGCCCCGCTGCGGTTTGCCCGACAGCGGCAGCAGCGCGAAGCCGTGGTCAAGGAGCGGCTCCAGCTGATACGCCAGGCCCAGGCCGCCTATCTGCGAGCCAAGGGCAGCTATGCCGCAGACCTACATACGTTGATGGCAGGCGGCTACATGGCCGACTCGGTGCAGTATATACCCTACGCAGGGGGCAAGCGGTTCGAGCTGAGTACCACCGTGATGGCCGGAAAGTCGGGGCGCAACGTGCCGCTCATGGAGTGTGGCGCCGCGTATGCCGACTATCTGCGCGGGATGGATGCTACGGAGATAGACAATATGACCCGGCAGGCCGAGGAGGCCGGACAGTATGCCGGACTGAAAATAGGAGACTTAACGACAGCCAATGACAATGCAGGAAACTGGGAATGACACCGCAAGACAGCCACGGATGACGCTCCGTATAAGTAACCACTCGATGGCCTTTGCCATGGCCGACAGCCTGGCCGTCAAGGGGGTGGCCTTTGAACCCTATACCGCCAAGAGTGGCATCTCTACGGCAGCCAACCTGCGCGAGGCGCTCCGCTCGTCGGCCCTGCTCGGTCGCGAGTGTGCCCGGGCCCAGGTGCTCATCGACGCGCCTACGCTGCTGGTGCCCATCGAGGAGTACGATGAGGCCACGGCCGATGCCTTCTACCGCTACACGCTGGTAACGCCGGCCACCAATGTGGTGATGAGCAGTGTGGTGCCCACGCTGAACAGCGTGGCCCTCTTCGGGGTGAACCGCGACCTGCGCCAGGTGATAGACGACCGTTATGCCGACGTGCGCTACATGCCGGTAGAGCAGCCCGTGTGGAGCTATCTGCACCGCCGCAGTTTCTCTGACACCTGTCACAGGCTGTATGCCTACTTCCATGACGAGCGCGTCAGCGTGTTCGCTTTTGACAAGAACCGTTTCCGCTACTGCAACGCCTTCGACGTAAACCATGTCAACGACTGCGTGTACTTCATACTCTACGTGTGGCGCCAGCTGCAGCTCGATGCCGACCGCGACGAACTGTACCTGGCTGGCAACCTGCCCGAGCGCGATGAACTGGTGGGCCTGCTCAGGCGTTACCTACGCAAGTGTTACACAGTGAACCCCGCGGCCGAGTTCAACCGTGCGCCCATCACCGAAATCAAAGGGATGGCGCTGGATATGGTAACTCTATTTCTGAAAGGACGATGAGAATTATAACAGGTATCTACAAGGGACGTCACTTTGACATTCCCCGCTCGTTCAAGGCAAGGCCCACGACCGACTTTGCCAAGGAGAATATTTTTAATGTACTCAATGGGTACATAGACCTGGACGGGGCTACGGCCCTGGATCTTTTTGCCGGCACAGGCAGTATCTCGCTTGAGCTGCTGTCGCGCGGCTGCGCTCAGGTGGTAAGCGTAGAGGCCGACCGCGACCACGCCGCCTTTATAAGGCAGTGCATGCAGAAGCTGGGAACCCACGCCGATGTACTCATCAGGGGCGATGTGTTCAGGTTTGTCAAGAGCTGCCGCCAGCAGTTCGACTTTATCTTCGCCGACCCGCCCTATGCGCTGGAGCAGTTGGCTCAGATACCCGCCCTGGTACTCGATGGCGGTCTGCTGAAGCCCGATGGCGTGCTGGTGCTCGAGCACGGCAAGGGCTACGACTTCTCGGGCCATCCCCGCTTTGTGGATCACCGGGCCTATGGCAGTGTCAACTTCTCTATCTTCCGCTAACCGCGGTGCTGGGGCTACATCAGTGGCGAGAACAGACGGATAATGCTCTCCCACAGACGCTGGCCGAAACCGCGGTGCATAAAGGCCGACTCGCTGGTGAGCAACTGGCAGTGGGCGAGGTCGTCATTAAAAACTTGTTTCATACGGAGAGCCATCTGCGAGTCATAGAAAAATATGTTGGACTCGAAGTTGTTCTCAAAACTACGGAAATCTACATTCGTGGAGCCACAGGTACACAGGCTGTCGTCGGTCACTAACAGTTTGGAGTGATTGAACCCGGCCTGGTAGAGGTACACTTTGACTCCGGCAGCCACCACCTGGCCGACAAAGGAGCGCGTGGCCCACTCGGGCAGTTTGGCGTCAGAGTGGGCGGGCACCATCAGGCGCACGTCGACGCCTGCCTGGGCCGCCGTACACATGGCGAAGAGCACCGGGTCGGTGGGCATGAAGTAGGGGGTCTCTATGTACACATAGTGGCGGGCTTCGAGCAGTATGCGCACGTACCCCTGCATAATATCGGGCCACGGCATGATGGGGCTGCTGGTTACCACCTGGGCTATGCAGTCATTAGGCATGGTGTCGAGCATGGGGTAGTACTTGCGGTTGGTGATGAGCGTGCGGTCTACGAAGTACCAGTCTATCAGGAAAGCTCGCTGTATGGCGTAGACCACTCCGCCTTCGACCCTGAGGTGCGTATCGCGCCAGGCGTGCCTCGCGGTTCCCTTCACGTACCTCAGGGCGATGTTCATGCCCCCTATGAAGCCCACCCTGCCGTCTATTACGCACAGCTTGCGGTGGTTTCGGTAGTTAACCTTACTCGTGAAGGCCGGAAAGCGTACCGGCATAAACGACTGAACGTCTATCCCGGCGTCGCGCATACGCTCGAAGAACCTGTTGCTTACATTCCAGCATCCCACGTCGTCATATATCAGTCTGACCTCTACTCCCTGGCGCGCCTTGTCTATGAGCGCATCGGCCACCAGGTTGCCCAGCGCATCGTCTACGATGATGTACGACACCATGTGTATGTGGGCCTGCGCGCTGCCTATGGCCTGGAGCAGGGAGAGTACAAACTGATAGCCATCGGTAAGTATTTCTACGTGGTTGTCCTTGAATGGCAGCGCCCAGTTCTGGTTGGCAAACATGCGGATGACCCGCTCGTGTGCCGTGGGCAGCGCGAGTCCGCTCTGCTCGGCAAACTCGAGCATACTGCGCTTCGTGAGCTGCTGCAAGCTACGCTCGCTGATCATACGTTCCCTTCGCGTGTCTTGCCCGAAGAAGAAATAGAACACCACGCCTATCACTGGGATAAACGAGAGCACCAGTATCCACGCCAGAGTCTTGGCGGGCTGGCGGTTGTCCATCAGCACGCGTACCAGGGCAAACACGATGACGGCGGCGTAGAGTAGGAGGATTATCCAGTAGAGGTATATCATGGTTGGGGAGCGTCTTTCTGCAACTGGGCCAGCTGGTATATGGCGTAGTCGCTGTTAGGGGTGTTGTCGAGCATCTGCTGGAGCAGCTGGGTGGCCTCATCGCGACGGTGGAGGGCCAGGAGCAGGTCGGCCTTGCGGCGTTGCAGAAAGTAGTAGAACGCTTGCTGGTTGTGGTCTTGCTCTTCCAGGGCACCGTCGCGTGTTACGCTGTCCATGCCATCGTTTATATAGCGCAGGGCTTCGCTGTCGCGCAGGCCCACCAGGCAGTTGACAAATTGCTCGGCGTAGATAATGTTGTTAAAGGGCAGGGTATGCAGCAGGTAGTAGTAAGCCTGGGTGAGCTGGCCCATGTGGTAGTAGCAACTGCCCACGAGGTAACTCAGCTCGTAGTAGCTGTGTTGCTCGCTGTGTGAAAGTTGGTCGAAACGGGGTGCATAGCGCTCGTAGGCGGCGCTCAGGAAGGGTAGGGCCTCGTAGAAGCGGTGCCCCAGGTAGAGGCGGTGGCCGTAGTAGACGGCCCAGGCCAGGCCACGGTCGGCACACAGGGCCAGCAGGCGCTGGGTGGGGGTGAGTTTAGGGTCGTTGGGGGTGTGGGCCTTGTCGCGGGCCTCTTTCCACTGGTAGCGAAATTGGTCTACCTGCTGTTTGGTGGGTTTAAGGTCGTGACCTATGACGATGGAGAGAGCGCGGGGCTCACTGCTCACCAGTCCGGCTGGTCCGAAATGGTCGGGCAGCGGCACCAGGGTACACGTTACACGGTAGTAGAGTACGGCGGTGGTGGCATCCTCGGCTGACAGGTGCAGGATGAGGTGTTGCAGGGTGTCCGGGCGGTCGGCGCTGCTGTAGCTGATGTCGGCCATGGCCCACGAGCGTACAAACCGCCCATTGGCGATGAGCAGTTGGCCCAAGGTGTAGGTTGCTATGGCTTCAGGCACGGTCAGGGTGCTGGTGGTACCATCCTCGGTACTAACCACCATGGTCTGGGGTGCAAATCCGGTTATGCTTAGCGCATTGGCAGCCATCTGCCCCACGGTAGCCATGGCTGCCCCGGCCTGCTCGTGGGTGGGCAGTCCTGCCGGGTGGTTGGCCATGTGTAGCTCGTTGATGAGGGCCAGCTCATTGTGCCACTCGGCGTTAGCCTTCTCCACATCCCGGCCTGGCGCAGCCGTCATCTTCTTCTCATTGTCCTCGAACTCGCTCATCACGGTACGCTGCAGCCTGAACATGTCGCGCATGCACTCGGTCAGAACCTCCTTGGCGTTGTAGCGGTTTACCAGGAGCGAGGCTATGGTATGCACGTGTACCTTGGGCTTGTCGTCGTCTATGGTGTAGGTGGTCTTGATGGGTGTGCCAGTAAGCAGGCAGCGGTTGCAGACCGACCGCAGCAACTCAATGTTGGCCAGGGGAGCGGTAAAGATGTAGGCGTACATCAGTTGGATGTACATGGTGTCTGGGGCAAGGGTTATGGAGAAGTAGCCGTTCTGGTATTCGTACCGGCAGATGGTCTTCTCGTCGCTCTCGGACCACTCGGGTTGGCACGACAGCTGCTTTAGGGCGGCGCTCACGGCGGCGCGGTTGGTGCCGAGGGTCACGTGGTCTGGGCGGAAGGTCGACAGCCACTTGCTGTTCATGCGGCGCAGCAGGTTCATAACAAGCCAGTACAGCATGTAGCCCAGCATGGTGATGAAAAGTACAGAGACAAGTATTTCTTTCATGGCAGCGTGTCAGACAACTATGTTGGTGCCCAGCCTGCGGGCATAGTCGTTGCGAACGGTCTGCAGCTGGGTGTATTCTTTTATCAGTTCGTTCATGCGGGCCGGCTCCGAGGTGGCCGCGGCTATCTCGGTGCTTAGGGCCTTGAGCCGCCGCTCCACATAGTCCATGCGGAAGTCGAGCACCAGGTGCAGCGTCTGGTTGCGCAGTTGCTCCTCTTCTTCCTTCTGCCGTTCTCTGTCATCGATATAGGCATCCTGGGGGTCAGGCTCATCGTTGCGCATCAGCTGCAGGCGGTCTACACACAGGTCGGCAGCCACGCGCCCTATCTCGATGTCCTCATGGTGTATGAAGTAGCTTTCGCTGTTAAAGTCGGAGTCATCGGCATGGGCCACGGCTTCGTCTAAGATGCGGCGGTAGAGTGGGTTGCTAAACTGCAGGCTGTCGGCCTGCAAGTCGTAGTATATGTATTGGGCCACGGTGAGGTCTACCGTGCCCCCGTCCTCGGTCTCCACCTGACGGAACACCCTCCGGGCACCTTTGCGGATGATCATCTGCGCCAGCAAGCGCTCCACTTTCTCCTGGGCCGATACTGGCTGCCCGATAGAGGGCTGCGTGGCTGTGCCGGTCACCATGGGCGGTGCCTCCTCGGTACGTCGGGCCTCAGCGGCCTTGCTCTCCTTGGCCTCGCGGATAAAGTTGTTCATCGTATTGATAAGCGTAGACTCGGCCACGCCTATCCGCTGTACACAGGTCTGTACATACGTATCGCGCAAGATATGGTTGGTTACCAGCGAGATACTCTTGATGATAGAGTTGATGGCCGCCGTGCGCTTCACGGGGTCGGTCTCGTTCTTCAGGAGCAGTTCGGTCTTAAACTGGATGAAGTCTGTCTCGTTGGCGTCTATGTACTGACGCAGCTCGTCGGCCGTGTGCTTCCTGGCGAAACTGTCTGGATCGTCGCCGTCGGGCAGCAGCAGTACCTTGAGGTTCATTCCCTCAGACAGAAGCATGTCGGTGCCTTTTAGGGCAGCATGCAGACCAGCCGCGTCGTCGTCGTAGATGAGGGTGATATTGGCTGTGAGCCTGTGGAGCATGTGTATCTGCGGGAAGCTGAGCGCGGTACCTGAGCCAGCTACCACGTTCTCGATGCCGGCCTGGTGCATGGAGATAACGTCGGCCTGTCCTTCTACCAGATACACTCGGTCGTTCTTTACAATGGCTTTCTTGGCCTGGTAGATGCCGTAGAGTTCGTGGGCCTTGTGATAGATGTCTGAGTCGGGAGAGTTGACGTACTTCATGTTGACCCCTTTGGTGCGCGAGTCGAGTACGCGGGCGGTGAAGCCCACCACTTTGCCACTGAGGCCAATCCAGGGGAAAACCACGCGACCAGCGTAGCGGTCTATTAGTTCGCCCCGGTCGTTTTGGTAGCAGATGCCTGTCTTGAGGAGGAACTCGGGCTGATAGCCCTGAGCCTTGGCAGCGTCGGGCAGGGCAAAGCGCGACTGCAGGTCGTAGCCTAGGCGAAACTTGGCGATGATGTCGTCACGAAAACCACGGCTGCGGAAGTATGGCAGACCGTAAGTGGTGCCCTCGCCCTCAGTCTGGAGCTGCTGCTCGAAGTACTTGGCGGCCCACTCGTTGATGATAAACATCGACTCGCGCTCGCTCTGCTCACGGCGTTCCTCGTCGGTAAGCTCGCGCTCCTGTATCTCGATGTGGTACTTGTTAGCCAGCCAGCGCAGAGCCTCGGGATAGGTCATCTGCTCGTGTTCCATGATGAAGGTGACAGCGTTGCCCCCCTTGCCACAGCCGAAGCAATGACAGGTGCCGCGGGCAGGCGACACGAAGAACGAGGGAGTCTTCTCGTTGTGGAACGGGCAGAGGCCAGTGTAGTTGGCGCCCCGTTTGCGAAGCGACACAAACTCGGACACCACGTCCACGATGTTGGCGGCGTCCTTTATTTTTTCTACTGTAGCTCTGTCTATCATTGTACTTGCCATCCCCGGTAGGGCCCTGATGGCCCCTGTAAGTATAGTTGCAAATTTAGAAATTTTTTTTGAGACTGGGCGGTGCCACGGCGATAAATATTACTATAAAAATGTAAAAGGGCGCAACCCTAATGAGAGTTGCGCCCTTATATATAATAATGTATAGTAGGCTTATTAAGCCTCAGCAGGCTCTACGGCACGGAAATCGGCCAGGTCGTCGGCCTTGAAGTTCTGTACGTAGGCTGCTTTGCCCAGCACGTCTTCCTCAGCCATACGCACGTAGACGTTAGCGCTCTTCTGGAAGAGCTCGGGGGCGCGTGTGGCGTCATCGATAATGAGCAGGGACATGATAATCTCGGCTGTCATGTCATAGAGGCGACGTGCGAGGAAGTCGTGAACTTCCTGGTTCTGTGCTTCCTTGACGTAGTTGACCGCAGCCTCGTACTGCTCGACCATCTTAGCCACGCGGTCACGCAGGCCTTTCAAGTCGTCGCTTACTTCAGCCTCGAGCATCTCCTTCATAATGGCGAGGTAGGTGCCGTTGGTGATGTAGCGTACAGCAGCTACCACCTGGAGCTGTGTAGTACCCTCGTAGATAGAGAAGATACGGGCGTCGCGGAACAGGCGCTGACTCTTGTACTCCATGATAAAGCCCGAACCACCGTGAATACTGATGGCGTCGTAAGCATTCTGGTTGGCGTACTCAGAGTTCATACCCTTGGAGATAGGAGTAAATGCATCGGCGAGGCGAGTGTACTTCTTCATCTCAGCGCGCTCCTCGGCGGAGAGCTTGCGGTCGCGGGCGATGTCCTCGAGAGACTTGTAGATGTCTACGTAGCGGGCTGTCTGATAGAGCAGAGAGCGGCCGGCATCGAGCTTGGCCTTCATGCGAGAAAGCATGTCGTACACAGCGGGGAAGTGTACTATCTTCTGGCCAAACTGGGCACGCTCCTTGGCATACGCTAAGCCCTCATTGTAGGCTTCCTGCTCTACACCCACCGACTGGGCGGCGATGCCGAGACGGGCGCCGTTCATCAGAGCCATCACGTACTTGATAAGGCCCATGCGGGTGTTACCGCAGAGTTCGGCCTTGGCGTTCTTGTACACCAGCTCGCAGGTAGGAGAACCGTGTATGCCTAACTTGTTCTCTATGTGACGTACCGTGACGCCCCCGTCGCGCTTGTCGTAGATAAACATAGACAGGCCGCGGCCATCCTTGGTTCCCTCTTCCGAGCGGGCCAGTACCAAGTGTATGTCTGAGTCGCCATTGGTAATGAAGCGCTTCACGCCGTTAAGCCGCCAGGTACCATCGGCATCCTGTGTGGCCTTGAGCATTACGCGCTGCAGGTCAGAGCCGGCATCGGGTTCGGTCAAGTCCATCGACATGGTCTCGCCAGCGGCGATGCGGGGGATATACTTCTGTCGCTGCTCCTCTGAACCAAACTCATAGAGGGTGTCGATACAGCTCTGCAGGCTCCATACGTTCTGGAAGCCAGCATCGGCAGCCGAGATAACCTCAGAGAGCATAGAGAACACCACGTTGGGGATGTTCAGGCCGTTGTAGCGACGGGGCATGGAGATGCCCCAGAGCCCTGCCTTACGTGTAGCGTCCAGGTTTTCGAATGTCTTGCTGGCGTATATCATGCGGCCGTCCTCCAGGTGTGGGCCTTCGAGGTCCACGGCCTCCGAGTTGGGTTCAATGATGTTGGCAGCCACATCTCCGGTGATGTCCAGGATGCGCTTATAGTTCTCTATGGCGTCCTCGAAGTTTACGGGGGCGTCAGCAAATTTGTCCTTGTCGGCATAGTCGCGCTCCTTGAGGTCGACGATGCGCTTCATCAGAGGATGGTTCAGGTGGAACGCTATCTCTGGATGGTCTGTATAATAGTTTGCCATAATTTTGGAGCCCCTCCCCGGCCCTCCCCCAAGGGGAGGGAGCAAGTTGGGGACTTTTTTTAGCCCCTTCCCAGTCCTCCACAAAGGGAGGAAGTAGGTTGGGGGATTTTTGTTAGACCCCACCCCGGCCCTCCCCCAAGGGGAGGGAGTCGGTGAGGATTGTTTTTGTTTATTGTTTAATGTTGTTTTTTATAATAGTTATTACCTCTTTGATGCTGTTTGTTACCTGCTCATTGGTAAACCTTGTTACCCGGTAGCCCATGTTGGTGAGCCGTTCGGTGCGCAGGGCGTCTTCTGCAGCCTGTCGTGGTTCCGAGTGGTAGCCTCCGTCTATTTCAACGAATAGTTGGCCGCTCGGACAAACGAAATCGACGATGTAATCCCCTATGATGTGCTGCCTTCGGAAGTGGAAGCCACTCAGATGATTTCGTAGATACTCCCAAAGTAATGATTCACTGGGTGTCATCTTTCTGCGGTTCTCCCCTGCAAATGGCTTTAGCAATGTGTAGCGGTCGGGCGAAGCCGTCCCATATTTAGGGTGTGGCCGTTCCGTCTTTTGTCAGCAGTACCCCGTACAGTGTAAGCACTCCCTCCCTTTGGGGGAGGGTTGGGGTGGGGCTTCTATTACTTAGAATTCTGTTTGTAATACTTGATGAGCTTGGGCACTACCTCTTCGACGGTACCAACGATAACGTAGTCGGCTATCTTGTTGATAGGAGCGTCGGGGTCGCTGTTCACAGAGATGATGATGCCCGAGTCCTGCATACCGGCGATGTGCTGTATCTGGCCTGAGATACCGCAGGCGATGTACACCTTAGGATGAACGGTAACACCGGTCTGGCCAATCTGGCGGTCGTGGTCTACCCAGCCTGCGTCGACAGCGGCGCGACTGGCGCCAACCTCACCATGGAGCTCCTTGGCCAACTGGAAGAGCTGGTCGAAGCCCTCCTTGCTGCCCACGCCGTAACCACCGGCCACAACGATAGGAGCACCCTTCAGGTTGTGCTTGGCAGCCTCGACATGACGGTCAAGAACCTTGACAACGAACGCTTCGGCCGACACGTACTTGCTAACCTCTGGATAAATCACCTCGCCCTTGGCCTTGCCGTCGTAGAGAGCCTTCTGCATGACGCCAGAGCGTACGGTGGCCATCTGTGGACGGTGGTCGGGGTTGACGATGGTGGCCACGATGTTGCCGCCAAAGGCGGGGCGTATCTGGTAGAGCAGGTGGTCGTAGTGCTTGCCGCTCTTCTTGTCATCGTAGTCGCCTATCTCCAGCTGCGTACAGTCGGCCGTGAGGCCCGATGTAAGCGATGAAGATACCCGGGGACCCAGGTCGCGGCCTATTACGGTGGCGCCCATGAGTGCTATCTGCGGCTTCTCCTCCTTGAACAGGTTAACCAGTATGTCGGTGTGCGGGGCCGATGTGTAGGGGAATAGGCCGTCGGCATCGAATACGAACAACTTATCTACGCCGTAAGGCAAGATTTGCTCTTCTACCTTGCCCTTGATGCCGGTGCCAGCCACGATAGCGTTGAGATCTACCCCCAACTCGTTGGCCAGCTTGCGGCCCTTAGTTAGCAATTCCTGAGAAACCTCGGCAACCTGGGTGCCTTCGATTTCACAATATACAAATACGTTGTTCATATCTATTAACCAATAATCTTTTCGTCTAACAATTCCTTTACCAGGCCCTCTACATCGGCGTCGCTTGCCGTAAGGGTCTTGCTCTCCTTAGCCTGGAACACTATGTTCTTTACGGCCTTCACCTTGGTCGGCGAGCCGGCCAGTCCACACTGCTGAGGGTCTCCGTCTACGTCAGCCACGGTCCACTGGTTCAGCGTCAGGTACGGGCGCTCCTCATAGAGGGCAGCCCAGGGCTCATCTCCCTTGCGCTCCATGGGGCAGGTGGCATACTTGTACTTCATGACCAGCTTGGCGTTGCAGGGACGGCAGGGGGCGGCGCTACCGTTAACCGTTACCACTACAGGCAGCGGTGCCTCTACGGTCTCTACGCCTCCGTCGATGTGGCGGCGTATGGTGGCCTTGCCATTCTCTACCTTGAGTATCTCCTCGGCGTAAGTTACCTGGTTCAGACCCAACTTCTGAGCCACCTGAGGACCCACCTGGGCCGTATCGCCGTCGATGGCCTGTCGGCCGCCTATCACGATGTCTACATCGCCTATTTTCTTGATGCCCGTAGCCAATGCGTACGATGTGGCCAGCGTGTCGGCACCTGCAAAGAGACGGTCGGTAAGCAGCCATCCGGTATCAGCACCGCGGTAAAGTCCCTGACGGATTATCTCGCCAGCACGGGGAGGGCCCATGGTGAGCACGCCTACTGTGCTGCCGGGGTTCTGCTCTTTCAGGCGGAGGGCCTGCTCAAGAGCGTTCAAGTCTTCGGGGTTGAAGATAGCGGGCAGCGCGGCACGGTTAACGGTGCCCTCGGCGGTCATCGCGTCTTTGCCCACATTTCTTGTGTCTGGTACCTGCTTTGCAAGTACAACGATTTTCAAACTCATAAGAAATATTTAAAATTATATTGATTTCGATATAAATTACGGTCGCAAAATTACTAATATTTTACAGGTTGACCAAATTATCGTAATTAAATTTGCACAGACCGTTGCTGTCTGTGCACAAATGGCGATGATTGTGCAATGAATGGAGGCTGATTTGAAAAGTAAAAAGTAAAGGAGTAAAACGGTAAAAAGTGCTGCGAAAGGTAAATAGGTAAAAAGTAGAGGGGCAGAGAGCCACTCAGGTGTAGTCGGATATATCCTTAAAAGCGTGGAGACTGACCTTTATGTTTCCCGGAGCCGTCTTTAGAAAGCTGGGAACCGTCTTTAGAAGGCTAAAGGCCGTTCTTTTATTTCTTGCGACAGCCATTGGTACGATAGTGGCAGTCTTCAGCAGTGTTTTTTTATCTTTTTACTCCTTTACTTTTTACCTTTCAAAGTGCCATTTCGCTTTTTACCTTTTATATATATACGCGTGTGCGCGCGAAGGGCTGACAGTGGGCGACGGCGGAGCGATAAAACAGGCCGATGGGGGCAACTTTGTGAGGAGTATCGGTGGCGATTAGGAAAAATATGCTTACTTTTGCGCTGTTGTCACAGACCCCGAGGATAATGAGCATTGATGAATTTGTACGCCAAGTACAACAGCAGCTGGGCTTCGAGCCTACGGCAGACCAGCATAGGGCTTTGCACCAGTTTGGCCACTTCCTCGCCGACCGCGAAACACGGGTGGCGATGATACTGCGTGGCTCGGCCGGAACTGGCAAGACATCGCTCATGGCAGCGCTGGTACGCACCCTGACCCGGTTGGGCCAGCGTATGGTGCTGTTGGCCCCTACGGGACGCGCCGCCAAGGTGCTGTCGCTCTATAGCGGTATGGCAGCTTACACCATTCACCGCAAGATATACCGCGAGCGGGCCGTGGTGAGTGGGGGAGGGGTGTTCAACCTGAACGACAACCTACATACAGATACACTCTTCGTAGTAGACGAAGCCTCGATGATAGCCAACGGTGCCGGGGGCGACAGCAGTTTCGGTACTGGTTGCCTGTTAGACGACCTGATAACCTATGTATATGGCGGACGCAACTGCCGGTTGATGCTGATAGGCGACAGCGCCCAGCTACCGCCCGTGGGCGAGGAAGAGTCGCCTGCCCTGAGCGCCATGGTGTTAGAGGGCTACGCCCTGAGGGTGTACCGGGCCGACCTGGCCGAGGTGGTGCGCCAGGCGGCGCTGAGCGGCATACTCTATAACGCCACCGTGATAAGGGCCATGATAACCCACGATGCCGCCACCCAGTTGCCCCGCATACGGTTGGCCGGCTTTGCCGATATATGCGTGGTGCCGGGCAACGAGCTGGTCGACGCACTGGCCGCCAGCTACCATGCCGTGGGTATAGACGACACTATGGTGATTACGAGGTCCAACAAGCGGGCCAAGGTGTACAACTTAGGCATACGCGCCATGATACTGGACCGCGAGGACGACCTGGCCACGGGCGACATGCTCATGGTGGTCAAGAACCACTATCTGCCGCCCACTCCCAATGGCTCGGCCGATGCGCCCCCTTTCGCCTTTATCGCCAATGGCGACCGCTGCCGGGTTATCAAGGTGCGCCGCCAGCGCGAGTTTTACGGGCTGCGCTTTGCCGACGTGTGGCTCTGTTTTCCTGATTATGGCGACTACGAGTTTCAGGCCACCTTAGTGCTCGACAGCCTGCTTACCGAGACCCCGGCACTCACCCGCGAGCAGGCCGACCAGCTCTACGAGGGCGTAATGGCCGACTATGCCGACCTGCCACGCAAGGCCGACCGTATGAAGGCCCTGCGTGCCGATACTTATTATAACGCGCTCCAGGTTAAGTTCGCCTACGCCGTTACTTGCCACAAGGCGCAGGGTGGCCAGTGGGCCCATGTGTATGTAGACCAGGGCTACATGACCGACGATATGCTTACGCCCGATTATATCCACTGGCTCTACACTGCCTTTACCCGCGCCACTGAGCGCCTGTACCTTGTCAACTGGCCTAAGAGCCAGATAGAGCCGGGCGGATAGTCTCGCTCCCTGGGGCGATGGGTGTCCCCTGAATATTAATGGGCAGATGACATGGCCGTATGGGCAGATTTTTCTATATTTGCAGTCAGAAAACTCATAATAGTTCACTTGATATATACAGTAATAACATGGACACACTTTATCTTCTTCAGTTTGCCTGTTTTGTCTTCATGCTGGTCAGTGCTGGCTATCTTAAACCAGAAACAGTAATCGTCAAGGTTCAGTCGCAGGCAGTTCTTGCAAATTCGTCAATGCGTATGGCAGACGAAGAGGATTATTCTGAGGAAAACATAGAGCGTTTGACAGATGGCAATGGAGGCCTCTGGAGCGATTAAGCGCTTACTCGAATTGGCTAAAGAGGATATTTACATTCTTAACCGATAACAGGCCTGTAAGAGGGAGCCTCAATGGGTTGTGGCAGTGTGCCGGCAGCCTGTGGGGGCTCCTCTTTTTGATTAGGGTAACAAAAAAAGTGGCAACCGCGATGGCTGCCACTTTTGGTATAGAGTTCTAAAGGAATGTAGTGTTTAGAGGTTGGCCAGCTCGACCACCTTGTCGACAGCGGCGCTGAGACCGTCAATATTCTTGCCGCCAGCCTGGGCATAGTGGGGCTGACCGCCGCCACCACCCTGAATGAGTTTGGCAGCCTCGCGTATCATCTTGCCCGCGTTGAGACCATGGTCGCTTACCATGTCATCGCTCAGCATAACTGAGAGCAGGGGCTTGTCGTGAGCCGTAGAACCAATGACACAGAGCAAGTTGGTGGGCAGCGCCTCGCGTATCTTGAATACCAAGTCCTTGGCCGATGCCGGCTCAAAGGGAACGATGGCCTTGACCACGCGAATACCGTTTACATCGAACGCCTTATCTACCAGCGTCTTGGCCATGCGGTCTACGGCCTGCGCACGGAAGCGCTCGATGTCTTTCTTCATAGCATCGTGCTCCTCGATGTACTTGGCGATGACACCCTGCAGGTCTTTGGCGTTGTTGAACAGGCCCTTAATCTCGCGCATGGCGTCCTCTAAGGCGTAGAAAGTCTCTTCGCAAGTCTTGCCGGTAAGGGCCTCGATACGGCGGATGCCGGCAGCTACCGAACTCTCGCTGATAATCTTGAACATGCCGATGTGGCCGGTGCTCTTGGCGTGAATACCACCGCAGAACTCGCACGACGGGCCGAAGCGAACCACGCGCACTTTGTCGCCGTACTTCTCGCCGAACAGGGCGATGGCACCTAACTTCTTAGCCTCCTCTAACGGCGTGTCGCGATGCTCGTCGAGAGGTAAGTCCTGGCGTATCATGTCGTTGACCAGACGCTCTACCTGGCGCAGCTGGTCATCGGTAACTTTCTGGAAGTGAGAGAAGTCGAAGCGCAGGGTGTCGGCACTCACATACGAGCCCTTCTGCTCTATATGGTCGCCAAGTACCTGCTTGAGTGCGTAGTCCAGCAGGTGTGTAGCGGTATGGTTGGCTGCGCTGGCCTCGCGCTTGTCAACATCCACGCAAGCCATAAACTGCGCCTTGATATCCTTGGGCAGTTGCTTGACGATGTGTATCGACTGGTTGTTCTCGCGCTTGGTGTCTATGACCTCTATGGTCTCGTCGCCGTTGACCAGTACACCCGTATCGCCTACCTGGCCGCCCATCTCGCCATAGAATGGCGTGTAGTCGAGCACCAGTTCGTAGAACGAGTTCTTCTTCTGGGTAACCTTGCGATAACGCAGGATGTGGCACTCGTACTCAGTGTAGTCGTAGCCCACAAACTGCTGGTTGCCCTCGGCCACTTCTATCCAGTCGCCGTTCTCAACCGAGGCGGCGTTGCGGGCGCGGTCCTTCTGCTTCTGCATCTCAGCGTCAAACTGCTGCTCATCGACCGTGAAGCCATGCTCGCGGCAGATAAGTTCAGTAAGGTCGAGTGGGAAACCGTAAGTGTCAAACAGGCGGAAAGCCTGAACACCGTCAAGCTGGGTCTTGCCCTCGGCCTTGAGATGGTCCATAGCCGTCTGGAGCATGTTGATGCCCTTCTCAAGGGTACGTAGGAACGAGTCTTCCTCCTCTTTCATAACGCGGCCGATGAGTTCGCGCTGTGCGGGGAGCTCAGGGTAAGCCTCGCCCATCTCCTGGATGAGCACGGGGAGAAGTTTGTAGATGAAAGCCTCCTTCTGGCCGAGGAAGGTGTATGCGTAGCGGATGGCGCGACGCAGGATACGACGGATAACGTAACCAGCCTTGGCGTTAGAGGGCAGCTGACCATCAGCGATGGAGAACGCTACGGCCCGCAGGTGGTCGGCCACCACGCGCATGGCCACATCGGTGTCTTCGCTGACCCCGTATTTCAGTCCGGTAAGGCGCTCCTCCTCATGGATAAGCGGCTGGAAGATGTCGGTATCGTAGTTAGAGTGCTTGCCCTGGAGCATGCGCACCAGGCGCTCGAAGCCCATACCGGTATCGATAACGTTCATGGACAGCGGCTCGAGGCTGCCGTCGGCCTTGCGGTTGAACTGCATGAACACGATGTTCCAAATCTCGATGACCTGAGGATCATCCTTGTTGACCAAGTCGCGTCCGGGCACGTTGCCGCGCTCATTCTCGGGGCGTGAGTCAACGTGTATCTCAGAGCAGGGGCCACAGGGCCCCGTGTCGCCCATCTCCCAGAAGTTGTCGTGCTTGTTGCCGTTAATGATGTGGTCGGCAGGCAGGTGCTTGGCCCAGTAGCCAGCGGCCTCGTTATCGCGGGGAATATTCTCTTCGGGCGAGCCCTCGAAAACAGTAACATACAGATCCTTGGGGTCAAGATGCAGCACGTCGACGAGGTATTCCCAGGCGTAGTCGATAGCTCCCTGCTTGAAGTAGTCGCCAAAACTCCAGTTGCCGAGCATTTCAAACATGGTGTGGTGGTAAGTGTCGTGGCCCACCTCCTCCAGGTCGTTGTGCTTGCCGCTCACGCGCAGACATTTCTGTGAGTCGGTGCGGCGGCGAGGCTCGGGGTCCTTGGTACCCAGTATGATGTCCTTCCACTGGTTCATACCTGCATTTGTAAACATCAGCGTGGGATCGTCCTTGATAACCATTGGGGCCGAAGGGACGATAACGTGTCCTTTAGACTCGAAGAATTTTTTGTACGAGTCACGGATTTCATTTGCTGTCATCATATTTGTTTTTGCTTTAATCTGCTTTATAATTCCATCTTTTTCCAAAAACTCTTGCAAAGATACCAAGAAATGCGTATTTTTGCAAGTAATTGTATAAAAAGGTGCAAATAAATGCTTACAAAGGACAAGGAGCTCAAGCTCTACTACTCCATCAAGGAGGTAGCTCAGTTGCTGGGCGTTAACGAGAGTACTCTGCGCTACTGGGAGAAAGAGTTCCCGCAGCTCAGACCGAAGACGCAGGCGCTCAACAAGGTGCGCCAGTACACGGCCGAGGACTTGGAGTTGCTCAAAACCATCTACAGCCTGGTCAAGGTGCGTGGCTTCAAGTTGGCTGCCGCCCGTAAGATGCTGGTAGAGAACCGCAAGGGTGTGGACAAGAGCAGTGAGGTGCTCGAAACGCTCCTCTCCGTGCGCAGTCAGTTACAGGAGCTGAAGCGTCACCTATCGGGGATAGTATAGCAGGGGCTGCGCGTACATTCTGGACATAGGCGGGGCTGGCGGAAGCATCTCCTATAAATACACGAACCGTGACATCGGCATACAGGGCCGTCGTCACGGTTTTGCCGTTTATCAGACTGACTTGGTTTGTGGATAGTAGGGTGCTCAGCATGAGGGCAGTGCTACCCGAAACCATCCCGCTATGAGGAGCAACTATCTGGGCTCGCGCCACATCATCCTCAGCACTTCTCCTAACTGGCCTTTATTTTTCCAGGAACGATGGGCGAGCATCTTTAGAACTTGGAGATGTGCATCCGAAGCCTTAGGATGTACGTCCGAAAAGCGTAAACGTATATCCCAAGTCTTAGAATGTAGCCCGGAATGGCAGTGGGGTGGTGGGGAGAGGCTCGCCCGGCAGGGCCGATGATGGGTTTGGCTGAGGGGACGGTAGGGGCGGCAGAAGCAACGGCAGGATGTAAACTGGCGTTAGTTGATGCGCATCACTTCCTGCAGTCCCTCAGCTTTCTTCAACTTCTCCATAATCAGCTTGACGTCACTTCGGTCGTGTACGCGAAGCTCTATGGTGCCGTCGAATATGCCCTTGTCGGCCGTGACGGTCACCTTGTGGATGTTGATGTCTAACTCATCGGTGATGACCCTCGCCACATCGAGTATCATACCCTTGCGGTCTATGCCCTTAATCTCTATCGTAGCGTCGAAGAACAACAGGCGGTGCATATCCCACTTAGCATCGAGTATGCGGTTGCCAAAGCTGGTCTTGAGCTTGCTGGCCACCGGACAGTTGCGCTTATGTATCTCGATATGGTTCTTATTATCTATGTAGCCTAAGATGTCGTCGCCGGGGATGGGGTGACAGCAGTGGCGGAACACGTACTTGCTGATATACTCCTCGTTGATGATGCACGGTTTCTTCTTGTTGAAACCCTCCTTGACCGTAAACGGCTCGGCGGGAGTTATAGGCTCGCTCTTTTTGTCCTTATTCAGGTTCAGGAAGGGCACATACTTCTTCCAGCCCGTGGTGACGCCGCTCTTTTTGTCTTTCTCGTTGAGCTTGGCCAGGTCCTTCTCGCCCAGGATGATGGTTCGCTCACCGATGGAGAGAAACAGGTCCTCATGCTTGGACATGTCGTGATACTCGCAGAGCTTGTCCAGATTCGAGGTGGTAGGTGCCAGATCGTTCTTCTGCATCCACTCGTTCAGAATGGTTTCTCCCCGCTTCTGTATCTCCCTGTTCTCGCGGCGCAGGATGGCCTGTATCTTTCCCTTGGCCTTGGCGGTAGATACAAAGTTAATCCACGAGGGCTGAACGTGCTGCGCCTTGGAAGCCAGAATTTCTACCTGGTCGCCACTCTGTAGCTTGTGGCTCAGCGGAACCAACTTGTGGTTTACCTTGGCCCCTATGCAGTGGCTACCTAAGAACGTGTGTATCTGGAAGGCAAAGTCGAGAGCCGTACAGCCAGCCGGCATGGTCTTGATTTCGCCCTTGGGCGTGAAGACGAATATCTCCGAGGCAAAGAGGTTGAGTTTGATAGCATCCAGGAAGTCCATGGCATCGGGCTGCGGGTCGTCCAGTATCTCCTTGATGGTTCGCAGCCAGTTATTCAGTTCGCCCTCGTCCTCCTGGATATCTCCCCCCTCCTTATACTTCCAGTGCGCGGCAAACCCTTGCTCTGCTATTTCGTCCATACGGTCCGACCGTATCTGTATTTCTATCCACCGGCCCTGTTTACTCATCAACGTGACGTGCAGAGCCTGGTAACCGTTGGCCTTGGGATGGTTGAGCCAGTCGCGCAGACGGTCGGGGTGCGACTTGTAAATCTTGCTGATGGCCACGTAGATGTTGAAGCACTCGTTAATCTCCTCCTCGCGCACCTTGGGGGTGAAGATGATGCGCACGGCGAGTATGTCGTATATCTCATCAAAGGTTACGTGCTTGGTCTGCATCTTGTTCCAGATGGAGTAGGGGCTCTTTACACGTGCGATAATCTTGTACTTTACCCCGGCGGCATCGAGCGACTGGCGGATGGGTGCCGTGAAGTCCTCAAAGAGTTTGTCGCGCTGCTCCTTGGTAAAGTTCAGCTTGTTAGTGATGCTGGCGTATTCTTCAGGGTGTTCAAACTTGAAGCTCAGGTTCTCCAGCTCGGTCTTAATCTTGTAGAGCCCCAGCCTGTTGGCCAGCGGGGCGTAGATATAGAGTGTCTCGCCGGCTATCTTGTACTGCTTGTTGGCCGGCTGTGATGCCAGGGTGCGCATATTGTGCAGCCGGTCGCATATCTTGATGAGTATGACGCGTATATCGTCGCTCATGGTGAGCAGCAACTTCTTGAAATTCTCGGCCTGGGCCGACGCGTGCTCGCCAAAGATGCCTCCGCTTATCTTGGTGAGGCCGTCTACTATCTGGGCTATCTTCGGGCCGAAGATATTCTCGATGTCCTCGATGGTATAGTCGGTGTCCTCGACCACATCGTGCAGCAGGGCCGCGCTGATGCTGGTAGACCCTAAGCCCATCTCCTCGCAGGCTATCTGGGCCACGGCTATGGGGTGCAGAATGTAAGGCTCGCCAGACAGCCTCTTTACTCCCTTGTGTGCCTGGCGGGCAAAGTTGAAAGCCTTGTTAATGATGTCTATCTTCTTGCGGTGCCTGGAGGCCAGATAGGTTTCCTTCAGATGCTGAAAGGCATCATCTACCATTTTCTCTTCCAACTCTTCCTTGGTTTTAGGTTGCTGCGTGTCCATGATGGTACCCTTTATGTGAAACAGGTGAATTGTTACTTGACCCTAATCTTCTTGCCGGCGCGGATATTGCTGCCGCTAATCTTGTTGAGCTTCTTCAGGCGCGCCACGGTGGTGTGATTGCGCTCGGCTATCTCGGAGAGGGTGTCGCCGTTGCGTACCGTTACGTTCTTGCGGCCTCTCTTCTTGCGGCTCCTGGACTTAGACTTGCTCTTAGAGCGGCTCTTGGTCGACTTGGTGTAGACCGGTGTGTCCTCGTTGACCTTTACCTCGGTGCGCTTAGTAAGCAGCTCGTCGGTATTGTAGGCATAGATGGAGTCTTCCTTATCTATAAAGTTGGTGATGAGGGTCGAGGGTAGTTTCAGGGTCGACGGCTGCGAGCTGCCGTTGATGATGTTGCGCCTATACTGCGGGTTTAGCTCCTGAATCTGGGCTATGTCTATGTCCAGCACCTTAGCTATCTGCTCAAAGTGTATGTCGCGGGTCACCATGACAGTGTCGGTCTTTACCGGCAGGTCGGTCTCCATCGGGCAGATGTTGTGGTCGCAGTAGTAGTTCATTATGTAGTTAGCCGCGATAAACGCTGGCACGTAGCCGCGGGTCTCCTTGGGCAGGTAAGGGTATATCTCCCAGTAGTCGTTTTTTCCCTTGGACCGGTGGATGGCCTTGTTAATCTTGTCGGGCCCCGCGTTGTAAGCCGCGATGACCAGGTTCCAGTCGCCGAATATCTTGTAGAGGTCGCTCAGGTACCGGGCTGCCGCATACGATGCCTTGATGGGGTCGCGGCGCTCATCTACGAGCGAGTTGATTTCCAGTCCGTAGTTCTTGCCAGTCTTGAGCATGAACTGCCACAGTCCCGTGGCGCCTACCCGTGACACCGCCTTGGGGTTGAGCGCCGACTCGATGACTGGCAGATACTTCAGCTCCAGGGGAAGCCCGTAAGTTTCGAGCGCCTGCTCAAAGATAGGCATGTAGAAGTTCTGCGCACCAAGCATGTAGCTTACGGAGCGGCGCAGGCGGTTGCTGTAGCGGTCAATGAACTTCTGGACAATGTCGTTATAGGGCATCTCAATAACTGACGGGATGCGCTTCAGCCGACTAATGTACTCCTCCTTAGTATATACTGGGTTCACATCGGGCATGTTGCAGTCGGATGCCGGCTTCATATACGTCTTCGAGTTGTATAGGTACAGCAGGCTGTCCACTTCTGACAGCATGCCTTCTGGCAGATCGATAACTTCCTGTTTGCCCTTGTTGTCTGTAACGGTTATTTCGGTTTCGTTGTTCTGTGCCCGGAGGGTGGCCGTGGCACTCAGTATCAGTAGGGCGATTATCGTATATATTTTCTTCATTACTATGGTAGGTCTTTTCGTGCAGACTCTAATTAAATATGTTGCTTAAAATAATAATTTCACTTGTGGAGGGGGCTTAGAACGTCAGGCAGCACTGCAGGCCGATGGCCGAGGAACTCAGCGGGCTGGCCGAGGCCCACTCCTGCTGGTTCTTGATGACCGAGGGCGACACCTTGAGGCTCAGATCCTTGGAAATGTCAAACTCGGAGAGCGACGCGTCCACGTAGGCATCTACTACCGACAGCAAGTACACGCCTACCATGGCGAATACGCTCATGTCGCGCCACTTGCGGTAGCGGTCCTTGCGGTTCTTGAACAGACGCTGATAGTATTCGCGGTTGCTGTCGTCTATCTTGCTGCCTAAATAGAGGAACTGGTTGTAGCTCTGAGTATTGGGGTCGTCGTCCATCAGGTCCATATAAGCCTGGGCATAGTCCTTGTACATCATGTTGTTCCATCGCAGGGCGTAGGCACAGCCTACAAAGCCACCGTACACGATGGGCAGTTTCCAGTACTTCCTGTTGTATATCTGGCCAGCACCTGGCAGCACCAGGGCGAGCCACAGGGCACGCTTGGCCTCGGGCCGCCAGGTGGCCCAGTCGCGCTTGGACTTCACCTTCAGCGTGTCGGTGCTCTTGGCCTTCAGCGTATCCAGTCGTATGGCTGTCAGGGTGTCTGTAGACTTCACGGTGTCCTTGGCCACTGTGTGCCGACTTACCACCTTAGTGGTATCGGCATGCTGCGCGTAAGCCAATGCAGGCAAAACCGCCCACAGGACGGCTACCATGAGAGCCACACCTAACTTATGGATAATCTTCACTGTGCGTCAGCCTTTCAGTTTGTCTATTAAGAGTATGATGCGCTCCAGTTCGGCCTCGTTGGCAAATGGTATGCTTATCTTGCCCTTGCCCTTGGCCGAGCAGGTCATCTGTACCTTGGTCGCAAATACAGTGGAGAGCTGTCGGGTCAGCGTACCCATCTTCTCGGTGAGCTGTGGGTTGGCCACTATCTTCTGATCCTTGTCGCCTAATTCTTCATTCTTTATCCGCTTGACCAGCTCCTCGACCTTGCGTACCGAGTAGTTATTCTTGATGATGTCCTTGAACAGCTTAATCTGCTGCGAGGGACTTTCGAGCGAGAGCAGAGCCCGCGCGTGACCCATGTCGAGTACCTTCTTCTGTAAGGCCATCTGCACCTGAGCCGGCAACTTGAGCAGCCGCAGGTAGTTGGTTATGGCGGTGCGGCTCTTGCCTACCCGCTCGCTGATACGTTCCTGTGTCATGCCGCTCTCCTCTAACAGGTGCTCGTAGGCCAGGGCTATTTCGATGGCATTGAGGTCCTGGCGCTGCAGATTCTCTACCAGGGCCAGCTCCATGATGTTCTCGTCGTTTACCGTGCGTATGTAGGCAGGTATAGAGGTGAGCCCGGCCAACTGCGAGGCACGCCAGCGACGCTCGCCGGCTATAATCTGATAGCGGTTGTCGGCCACCTGGCGCAGGGTGATGGGCTGTATGATGCCCAGCTCGCGTATGCTGACCGCCAATTCCTCCAGGGCTTCCTGGTCGAACTCGTGCCGCGGCTGGTTGGGGTTTGCCTCAATCTGGTCTATAGCTATCTCGTTGATAGTAGACGATCCGCTGGTCTTGACGGTATCGGTAGAGATGAGGGCGTCCAGTCCGCGTCCCAGCGCGTTACCCTTGTTGGATATATTGAATTTCTTGTGTGGAGGCATGATGGCTTACTTGTTTTTTTCGATGATTTCCTTAGCTAAGCTGAGATGGTTCTTGGCTCCGGCCGAGTCGGCGTCGTACAGGATGACGGGCAGTCCGTGGCTGGGGCTTTCGCTCAGCTTGACATTGCGCTGTATGACGGTCTTGAAGACCAGCTCCTGGAAGTGGCGCTTCACCTCGTCGTAAATCTGGTTGGCCAGGCGTAGGCGGCTGTCGTACATGGTGAGCAAGAAGCCCTCTATTTCCAGTTTCGGGTTCAACTTGCTCTTGATAATCTTGATGGTGTTGAGCAGCTTGCTTATTCCCTCAAGTGCGAAGTACTCACATTGTACCGGGATGATGACTGAGTCGGCCGCCGTGAGCGAGTTGACGGTGATAAGGCCCAGCGAGGGTGCGCAGTCTATCAGTATGTAGTCGTACTCGGCCCTCATGGGCGCCAGCAATTCCTTCATTACCTTCTCCCTGTTCTTCAGGTTGAGCATCTCGACCTCTGCGCCCACCAGGTCTATATGGCTGGGAATGATGTCGAGGCCTTCTATGTCGGTAGTGTATATGGCGTCGCGCACATCGGCATGGTCTATGATACACTCGTACAGCGAGCACTCCACCTCCTTGATGTCTACGCCCAGGCCGCTTGACGCGTTGGCCTGCGGATCAGCATCTACCACCAGTACAGTTTTCTCTAATGTTGCCAACGAGGCAGCCAGATTGATGGTAGTAGTGGTTTTGCCCACACCACCTTTCTGGTTGGCCATAGCGATTATTTTCCCCATTTTATAAGTCTTTCTAAGAATTATTTAGATTGCAAAGTTACATATTTTATGTGATAAAGTCGTCATCTTAAAGGTTTTTTCGTACTTTTGTGACCAAAAGTGGGGGTAAGCTGGTGGCCGCGGGCTCGCTCGCGACGGCTCCGGTGCCTCTGGAGAGTACCATTAGAACTGTAATGATGATGAATAGAAAGCCTTTGATACTGATTTCTAACGACGATGGCTATCAGGCTGTTGGCATAAGGGCCCTGGTAGATATGGTGCGCGACATGGGCGAGGTGGTGGTATGCGCCCCCGAGTCAGCACGGTCAGGGTTCTCACGCGCGTTTTCGGCCGAAGACCCCCTGAGGCTCCGCCGTCGGCACAACATAGGCGACGTGGTGGTGTGGTCGTGCTCGGGTACTCCGGTCGACTGCATCAAACTGGCCGTGAGCAGGCTCTGTGGCGGCCGGGTGCCCGACCTGGTCTTAGGGGGCATCAACCACGGCGACAACTCTACCGTTAACTGTCATTACTCAGGCACCATGGGTGTGGCCATCGAAGGCTGTCTGAAAGGCATCCCCTCGGTGGCGTTCTCTAACTGCGACTACGATACCGAGGCCAGCCAGGAGCATCTGCGCCACTATGTGCGCCGGGTGGTTCAGCGCGTGCTGACCGACGGGCTCCCCGATGGCGTGTGCCTGAACGTCAATTTCCCCAACCGTAAGCAGTTCGAGGGCATCCGCGCCTGCCGCATGACCCGTGGCCAGTGGGTTAACGAGGTGGTGCAGGAGCGCCATCCCCGCGGCTACGACTACTACTGGATGGTAGGCGAATACCGCAACGACGAACCCGATGCGCCCGATACCGACCAGTGGGCCATTAACCATGGCTATGTGGCCATTACGCCCACCACTATTGACGTGACCGCTTATGCGATGATAGATACGCTGAACAACTGGAACTTATGAAATACTATCTCATCGTAGGGGAGGCCAGTGGCGACCTCCATGCCAGCCATCTGATGCGGGCCCTGCAGCAGCACGACCCCCAGGCCAGTTTCAGGTTCTTCGGGGGCGACCTCATGTCGGCCGTGGGCGGCACCCGGGTGCGCCACTACCGCGAGCTGGCTTACATGGGCTTTGTGCCTGTACTGATGCACCTGCGTACCATCTTCTGCAATATGGCTATGTGTAAGCGCGACATCAGTACCTGGGCCCCCGACGTGGTTATCCTGGTCGACTATCCGGGCTTCAACCTCGACATAGCCCGCTATGTACATGCCCACACGCATATCCCTGTCTACTACTATATCTCTCCTAAGATATGGGCGTGGAAAGAGTGGCGCATCCGCCGTATTCGCCGTGATGTCAGCGAGATGTTCTCCATCCTGCCTTTTGAAGTGCCCTTCTACGAGCAGCGTCACCACTATCCCATACATTATGTGGGCAACCCCACGGCCGACGAGGTGCGCTCGTTCAGGGCCTCGTACCACGAGACAAGGGCCGATTATGGCAGTCGGCACGGGATTGACGACCGTCCCATTATAGCCCTCTTGGCGGGCAGCCGTCGACAGGAAATCAAGGACAATCTGCCCGCTATGCTCGCGGCCACCGAGCAACTGCTGGCCCGGCGGGGATGGACAGGCCGTTACCAGATGGTGCTGGCCGGTGCCCCGTCTATCGACGATGCTTACTATGCCCCCTTTACGGCGGGCCACGCGGTGACCCTGGTGCGCAACGAGACCTATGCCCTGCTTACCCATAGCGTGGCGGCGCTGGTTACCAGCGGTACCGCTACCCTGGAGACCGCGCTCTTCGGCGTGCCCCAGGCGGTGTGCTACCGTACCCCCGTCCCGCGGCTCATAAGGTTTGCCTTTAACCACATCATCAAGGTGAGGTATATATCGCTGGTCAACCTGATAGCCGATGCCGAGGTGGTGCCCGAACTGATGGCCGACCGGTTTACGCAGACCGACATCGGCACTTGGCTGGAGCGCATCTTGCCGGGTGGAACCGGCCGCGCACCCATGCTGGCTGGGTATGCCGAGGTGGCCAGGCGGCTGGGCGACGCGGTGGCTCCCGAGAACGCGGCCCGTATCATCTGCCAGCTGCTGCGCGCGGGTGCTTCGGGAGCAGGAGCGGGCTCTGGCGGTTCCCGGCCCTAACGGGTCACCGCCAGGCGATGGCTGTCGCTGCACCTTATTATATATATGCGCGCGCGTAAGCCCATAGACATCGGGCCGGCGTGGTGCCTCCAAGTCCCGCAGCTATGCCTGGCTTAGGAATGACAACTTAATAGGAAACAAACATAGTAGAACCATATTATCATGAAATTAACCAAAAAACTATTACTGCTGCTGGCACTGCCGTGTGCATTGCCAGTCATGGCGCAGAAATCGTTGCCCAAGTTGGGTAAGTCCTCTGTCAGTCAGGTCGTCAGAGCCATGACGTTAGATGAGAAAGCCCACCTGTTAGTGGGCGTCAAGTCCAAGGAGGGGCTGGACATTATAGCCAACGGAGCCGGACTTACCTATGCCATACCCCGTCTGGGCGTTCCGCATACCATTATGATGGATGGCGCCACTGGCGTACGTATGGACACGCTTATCCGGGGCGATGGCAAGGCATACTATGCCACCGGATTTCCCATTGCGACCATGCAGGCCGCTACCTGGAACACCGACCTGGTGCGTAAGGTAGGGCAGGCCATGGGCGACGAGCTGCTGGCCTACGATGGCGACATCCTGCTGGCCCCCAGTCTCAACATACACCGCAACCCCCTTAACGGGCGCAACTTCGAGTACTACTCCGAGGACCCTATGCTCTCGGGCTATATGGCAGCTGCCGCCACCCAGGGGGTGCAGTCGCGTGGCGTGGGGGCCACCATCAAGCACTTCACCGCCAACAACCAGCAGACCATGCGTATGTTTAACGATTCGCGCATGACCCAGCGCACCCTGCGCGAAATCTATCTGCGCGGTTTCGAGGTGGCCATACGCGAGGGGCACCCCTGGGCGGTCATGTCGTCCTACAACCGCATCAACGGACTGCACACCCAGTTTAGCCGGCCGCTGCTTACAGACCTGCTGCGGGGCGAGTGGCACTTTAAAGGCATTGTGATGACCGACTGGGTAGAGTCGCGTAACACTCCCGTGCAGGTACATGCTGGCAACGACCTGCTCATGGGCGGCACACCGCAGCAGGTTCAGGAGATACTGGACAACGTGAAGAGTGGTAAGCTGTCCATGACCGATGTCAATACCAATGTGGCCCGTGTGCTGCGTTACATCATGCGCACCCCTCACTTCCGCCACCATGTGGGCGACTATCAGCCCGACCTCAAGGGCCATGCCCAGCTGTCGCGCGAGGCTGCCTCTGAGGGAGTCGTACTGCTCAAGAACGCACTTCCGGCCCATTTCATTGCCACCGGCGTTCAGGGCCAGTCGGCCCTACCTCTGCCTCTGAGCAGCGACGACCGTGTGGCCCTCTTCGGTGTCGGTTCGTATAAGTTCTATGCCAACGGGCGCGGTGCGGCCGATGTCTACAAGCCCTACACCGTCAACCTGGTGCAGGGACTCTATAACGACAAGATACAGGTAGACACCCTGCTGGACCAGTATTACACCCAGTATATGGCCAACGAGGACCTACTGCTTAAAGAGTCCAATACGCCTACCTTTAGAAACTGGTTCTTCGGTATGCGCGAACCCCAGGAGGCCAATATCAACCCCACCTTCATAGGCTACCGTGCCAAGGACTGCTCTAAGGCCATTATCACCATAGCCCGTAACTCGGGCGAGGCCGAAGACCGTGATTACCGCGAGGGCGACTATCTCCTTACGTCTGCCGAGCTCACCCTGATAGACAATGTAAGCCAGGCTTTCCATGCTCAGAAGAAGCCCGTCATTGTAGTTCTTAATGTGGGTGGTGTGATTGATGTTGCGCCTTGGCGCGACAAGGTCGACGCCATCGTGCTGGCCTGGCAGCCCGGCCAAGAGGGCGGCAATGCCGTGGCCGATGTGCTCACCGGCCGTGTGTGCCCCTCGGGCAAGTTGCCTGTAACCTTTGCTAACAAGTACCAGGACTATCCGTCGGCAGATAATTTCCCCCTGCACTACAAGTTCAACTGGGACGAACTGCTTCGCCCCGACTCGGTGGCTCTGGCTAAGAAGAACTTAGGTTATACTAACTATGCCGAGGGCATCTATGTGGGCTATCGCTACTTCAACACTCAGCAGAAGGCTGTCGCTTATCCCTTCGGCTATGGTCTCTCTTATACTACCTTCGGTTACGGCCAGGCCACGGCCCGCATCGTCAAGGGGCGTTGCCTGGTGTCGGTGCCCATCACCAATACAGGCCGCGTGGCTGGCAAGGAGGCTGTGCAGCTCTATACCACAGCTCCCAAGGGCAAGCTCGACAAGCCCGCCCGTGAGCTCAAGACCTTTGCCAAGACCCGTCTGTTGCAGCCTGGCGAGACCCAGGTGGTGAGCATGTCGTTCCCCGTGACCGACTTGGCCTCGTTCGACGAGAGTCGTATGGCGTGGGTTACCGATGCTGGGCAATACACCCTGTCAGTGGGCGCCTCGGTCGAGGATATACGCACTACTGCTACTGTCAGTCTGCGTAAGCCTATTGTCAAGGCAGCCCCTACCAAGATATAATTGATTACCGACGTATATACACACTGCGCCCGGCCATTCTGTAATGAGAATGGCCGGGCGCTTGAGTTATAGGTATTGCTTACGGTGGTCTGGTTGCAGCTGTCTTATCGCTTGAGAACCTTGTGGGTCGTGCCACCTTGCTTTACCAGGTAGATGCCAGTCGGCAACTGGTCGGTGGTGGCACCCATGTACACGCCCTGCAGGTTGTACACGGCGGTGGGAGCTTCGCCGTTGTCGGCCGAGGGCTGATCTATGGCCGTAGCCACATCCTCTATCTGGCTGTACACATACTTTGAGCGCTTCTCGTTTTGTTGTGTCTCAGTGTTGTAGCGCTCAGTTAGGGCGCTCAGCATTTCGCCTGTGGCCTCGTCGTACTCGTAGGTGTAGCGCTCGCCCAGTCTGGCTATGACCCAGGTCTTTCCCTGGTCGAACGACCAGAAAGCTTCATAGATGGTGTTGTTGCCATGCTCGTCGTGGGTAGATGTGAGCTTGTAGCGCGATTTCTCGGTACCATCCTTGTTGTAATTATAGCTCATAAACCATTCCTGTAAACGTTTTCCGTTGATAGTTTTGATTACGGTCTCACGCTTCTCGATTATCTCATTGCTGCTGTATGTGCCGTCGCTGTTGTAATCTTCGTAGCTTTCGTATATATAGTGTTCGGTACCATCATCGCTGACGGTCTTTTTGGTACGTTCTAAAACCTTAAAGTGGCTTTCCGTCTCGCGTACGTATCCGCCTTTGCCGTCATAGGTGTTTTTGAGCGTGTATATATTGCTCACTCCAGTACCATCCGAGGTGAGAATATATATATTGCCGCTTTTCAGCAGGTTGTCAATGTCTTCTTCTAATTCCAGAGAGAGACAGCATACTTTGTTGAAGTCGTACACCTGACCATTGGTTTTGTACCATACCAGGTCGAAAGCCTTTTTGTCGTATCGTGTTTCTCCGTTGCTGCTCGAGTAGCTGGTGGTCACCATGTTGGTTAACTTAGTACCCGATTTGTCGTACGTGTTATACAATTTGTCTATGTGTATGGTTCCGTCATAGACGATATCTTTCTTGTTAACCTCTGTGATATTGTTCTGGCTGTTGCGCGTGAAGGACAGCCTGTTTTTTTCCTTCGGGTTAATCCATTTCTTCGTGGCTTCATCATAGCTGTAACTGAGGCCACCCATGCACAGGTCTTTCAGTATAGGGTCGTCATAGAAGTATTCGTTGTAAGAATGGGGCGTGTCGTTGATAGTCCATTTGGAAGAGGTGTTGTGCCCCTGGGCATCGTACGTGTATTCCGTAAGGTCGCTGCCGCCAGATACGGCATTGGTTTCCTTTTGGCTGAGCAGATTGCCCTTAGTGTCGTAGCTGAAAGCGATGTCGCCGATTTTTGTCCAGGTGGCACCGTTGTCCTTGGTGGTATAGTGTACACCTGTCTTGTGGCGCCATATACTGCCAGGTGCGGCCTGGACTATGCGTGCCGGTGATGCAACTAAGGCGTTTGCCTGCTCAACGGTTGTAACAAAGTGCTGGGCGTGGGCTTGTACCCCCCCAAGAGAATGGCCGTGGCCATAGAGATGTAAGTTCTTTTCATATATACTAATGTTGTTGGTTAATATTGTCAATAGTTATTGCTTATACCTGATACTTACAAATACGGGCTATGATGATCTATAGGTACAAAGTTAACGTAAATAGTTGAATTTGCCAAAGAAAAAGATATGAAATGTTGCAGGCAGTGTCTGGTGGAGGCTCGCCCACGGTAGCAGAGTATGGCCACGCTATCGCTCAGTACCAACTTTGGGCCTATGCCAGTCGGCCAGGGGTATGGGGGATATATAAAAAGGATGCAGTGCTGTGGCCTTGCATCCTTTATAAGAGGTACCTAGCAGAGTCGAACTGCTCTACACGGTTTTGCAGACCGTTACCTAACCGCTCGGCCAAGGTACCCTTTACAATTGTGTGTGCAAAGGTAGTGCAAATAATCGTGATGCGCAAATTTTTAGGGATGTTTTTTTCGCTGCCGCTTGCATTTGGCATAAAAAGCACAGTCCTCGCACCCCGTGCGCCCACACTTCAGCAGTAGGTAGAGCCTGCGGGCTATGTACACGGCACAGCCCGCCAGTATCAGATAGAGTATCAGGTGCTGTATAGACATGGCGAGTGGGACTGTTAGGGGTTAAAGGTCTTGGCCAGACCGCCTGCACTGGTCTCCTTGTAGAGCGAGGGAAGGTCGTGGCCCGTCTGCTTCATTACCTGTACCACGCGGTCGAAGCTCACACGGTGCTTGCCGTCAGAGAAAGCCGAGTAGAGGTTGGCATCGAGCGAACGGGTGGCGGCAAAGGCGTTGCGCTCTATACAGGGTATCTGTACCAGTCCGCATACAGGGTCGCAGGTCATGCCGAGGTGATGCTCCAGTCCCATCTCAGCTGCATACTCTATCTGGGCGGGGCTGCCGCCGAAGAGTTGACAAGCCGCAGCGCTGGCCATGGCGCAGGCCACGCCCACCTCGCCCTGACAGCCCACGTCGGCACCCGAGATGGAGGCATTCTGCTTGACCAGGTTGCCTATGAGACCCGCCGTGGCCAGGGCGTGCAGGATGCGGCTGTCGGAGAACTGGTGCCCGTGCGACAGGTGGTAGAGCACCGCCGGCACCACGCCACATGCCCCGCAGGTGGGAGCCGTCACGATGGTGCCGCCAGAGGCGTTTTCCTCGCTGGCCGCCAAGGCATAGGCGTAGACCAGGCCCCGCGTCTGCAGCGACTGCTTGTAGCCCGTGGCCTTGACATAGTAGGTGGCCGCCTTACGGGGCAGGTTGAGCGGGCCGGGCAGTACGCCCTCGTGGTTCAGACCGCGTTCCACACACTCCTGCATAGTCTGCCACACTTTCTGGAGGTAGGGCCAGATGTCCTTGCCCTCGCACAGTTCGACATACTCCCAGTACGAGCGGCCGTGCTGCTCGCACCAGTTCTGTATCTCAGTGAGGGTGCCTATCTCGTACACTTCGGGCGTGTCAAACATGTCATCGGACTTGCCCTCAGACAGGGCACCGCCGCCCACGCTGTACACCACCCACTCATCGTGCCCATCGGCACAGAACTTCATGCCATTGGGGTGGTAGGGCAGGAATATCTTGGGCTCCCAGTGTATGTTGACGGGCGCGATGGGGCTCAGCACCTCATCGATGGCTATGTCGGTCATGTGGCCCTTGCCCGTGGCAGCCAGACTGCCGTAGAGGGTAACGTCGAAGAGGTGGGCGTCGGCATGGCGCTTGGCATATATCTGCGCCGCGCGCTGCGGCCCCATGGTATGGCTCGACGAGGGGCCTTTACCTATCTTATATAGTTCTTTGAGCGATTTCATGAGTTTTGTATTGTTAGAGAGTTTATCCTATGAGCAACCCTATCTGGTACACCGCGGCCGACACGCACCAGGCCACCACCGTGGTGTAGCCCGCCGCGAACAGCGCCCAGCGCCACGAGCCCGTCTCGGACTTGATGGCGGCTATGGTGGCTATGCAGGGGAAGTAGAGTAGTACGAAGAGCAGGAAGCAGTAGGCCGAGAGCGGGGTTACCCCGTCGGCGCTCATCAGCTGGTGTTGCACCTGGTACTTATGTGCGTTGCCGTCGCTGTCGTCGGCCATATCCTCGCTGTTGGCATAGAGTACGCCTAAGGTCGAGGCCACTATCTCCTTGGCACCCACGCCGGCCACTAAGCCCATGTCCAGTTTCCAGTTGAAGCCCTGCGGCATAAACACAGGCTCTATGGTCTTACCGATGCGCCCTATGTAGCTCTGCTCCTGCTGTTGTTGCTCGGTGAGCTGATCGTTGTGGGGGAAGTAGCCCAGTGCCCAAACCACGATAGAGGCCACTAAGATGATGCCGCCCATCTTGCGCAGGTACTGCTTGCCCTTCTCCCAGGTATGGCGGCCTATGGCCTTCCACGTGGGGAAGCGGTATGGCGGAAGCTCCATCACGAAGGGCGTGTCCTCGCCCTTGACTACGAAGCGGCAGAGTATCCGGCTGGCCACCACCGACATGGCTATGCCTATGAGGTAGAGCGACAGCATGACGAGCGACTGGTAGCGCACGGCGAAGAAGGTGCCCGTAATCATAATATAAATAGGCAGACGGGCCGAGCAGCTCATCATGGGCAGGATGAGCATGGTAACCAGACGGCTACGACGGCTCTCGATGGTACGCGTGGCCATCACGGCAGGCACATTGCAGCCAAAGCCCATGATGAGGGGTATGAACGACTTGCCGTGCAGCCCCATCTTGTGCATCAGACGATCCATGATAAAGGCAGCGCGCGCCATGTAGCCGCTGTCCTCCATATAGGATATGAAGAAGTAGAGTATCAGTATCTGTGGCAGGAACACGATGACGGCCCCCACGCCGCCTATCACGCCGTCGGCCAGCATGTCCTTGAGCGGGCCCTCGGGCATGTGCTGGCCCACCATCTGCCCCAGCCAGCCTATGCCGCTATCTATCCAGTCCATGGGCACCTGTCCCAACAGGAAGGTGGCGCAGAACATCACGAAGAGCAGTAGGATGAAGATAGGGAAACCCACAAAGCGGTTGGTGATGATGCTATCTATCACGTGGGTCACCTGGTAGGTGTCTTTCTTGTGTCCCGGCATGTAGCCCGCCTCCTGCAGCGCACCGTTGATAAACCCGTACTTGGCATCCATGATGGCCGTCTCGCTGTCGTCGCCCGTCTCTTCCTTGACGCGGGCCGCAGCCTCGTCGCGGTGGCGCAGTATCTCGTCGGCATCGGGCAGTGTACGTATATATTGCTCTGCGTCCTTATCGTTCTCTAACAGTTTGATGGCCAGGTATCGTGTCGAGTAGCGCTGGCGCAGGTTGGGGGCCTTCTTCAGGTGCTCCTGTATCTCCTCGATGCCATGCTCTATCTCGTGTCCATGGTTGATGTGTATGTGGCGGTAGTGAGGGTCGTCGCCCTCGTTGCCCTCATACATATTTATGATAGTGCGGAAGAGCTGGTCTACGCCCCTACCGGTGGTAAACACGGTGGGTATCATCGGCACTCCAAAGAGCCGGCCCAGGTGGTCGCAGTCTACCTGGTCGCCGCGGGCTTCGGTCTCGTCAAACATGTTGAGGGCGCACACCATACGCACGTGCATGTCTATAAGTTGGGTCGTCAGGTACAGGTTGCGCTCCAGGTTGCTCGCATCGATGACGTTGATGATTACATCGGGTGTCTTGTCTATAATCTGCCGGCGCACATAGAGCTCCTCGGGCGAATAGGCCGAGAGCGAGTAGGTGCCCGGCAGGTCTACCAGGTGGAAAGTGTAACCCTCGAACTGGGCTATGCCCTCCTTGGCGTCGACGGTCACACCGCTGTAGTTGCCTACGCGCTCGTGGGCACCCGAGGCAAAGTTGAAGAGTGATGTCTTGCCACAGTTGGGGTTGCCCACTAATGCCACGCTTATGTCGTGGCTCTTGCGGATGGCTTCATTCTCGAGCTGCAGGTCTGTGGTGGTATCAGGGCAGGCGTCTTGGGTATTGGCCTCGGTTTCATCGGGGCGCAGCTGGGTCTGCTCGGCCTTGGCCACCTCGTCTGGGGTAACCACCTCGATCATGTCGGCCTCGCTGTGGCGCAGCGACACCTCGTAGCCCATGATGCGGTATTTTACAGGGTCGTGCAGGGGCGCGTTGAGCAGTACCTCCACTTTCTTGCCCTTGATAAATCCCATCTCGACGATACGCTTGCGAAAGCCGCCATGGCCCATCACCTTGACGATAACGCCCTTTTTGCCAGTCTTTAGTTCTGATAGCTTCATGAATTACTTGTCTTTCCTTATGATTATTCGACTGCAAAGTTAGCGTAAACTGCACAAAGCGCAAAGCCCAAGCCCCAGTATTTTGCTAATCCATGCCATGCGTGCGCAAAATACCTATAAATGGGGATGAGAAGCAGCCCACAAAGGCCCTTGATTGGCTCTACGCCATCTCCTGCGTCCCTCTGCCATCCCATCCTCTGTCTCTGCCCCTTTTTCCCTGCCCTGACCTTTCTGCTGGGAGCCCTCATTAGCATCGTAGAGGTCGTCATTGGCGTAGCAACAGCGGTCATTAACTTCGTGGCGACTATCATGGTGGTACAATAGTGGCAATGGTTGCCATGCTCATATTTCAGGCTGTCGCAGGACGCGTGTTGCGCGCCGTGGCGGCTCTCTTGGTATCAGTTGCTGATACTTAATAAAAAATCCCGGTGCCTTGGTTGGGCACCGGGATGGATATGTGGGATGAATGGAGTTGCTTCTATGTTTAGAAGAACAGGTATCGGTTGTCAACAACCTTAGCGTTAGCATACAGCTCGTTCATGAAATTGCCGGCATACTGCATGACGCGCTGGCGGAGCTTGGCTTCCTGTGTCTTGGCATCGTACTTGCCAGGACGCATGGTCTTGTTGGTAACGCTGAATACGTAGACACCGGCATTGCCCTTAACGGGGTTCTTGCTGAACTGACCCTTGGCTGTGGCAGCAACGGCACCGCTGAGAGCAGGCTCGCTGGCACCAGTAGCCGGAACGAATACAGGAGCGGCGAAGGTAATCTGGTTGATGGTAGACACATTGGCACCCTTGGCCTGAGCGTCCTTGACAGACTTGGCACCCTTAACCTTGGCTATCAGCATCTCTGCCTTTTTGTCCTTGAGTACCTCGGCCTTAACCATGTCGCGTACCTGGCTGTCATCGAGGCCACGGTAACCCTTAGCGTGTATCTTGTCCAGGATAACGACCAACAGATGGTTGTTGTCGCCGCACTCATACATGGGCGAAACCTCTTTCTCCTTAGCCTCGAAGAGCCACTTCATGGCCTCGCGGGTGCTGTGGATGCCGGCCAGGTAGTGCTGTGCGGTGGTGATGTCGCTGGCCTCGCTTACGCGATAACCGTTCTTGGCAGCGTTCTTAACGATGAGGTCCTCGGTGTTGTTGGCGCTTACGAATGAGCTGAACTTGTTATAAGCGGCACCGTAAGTGTCCTTAGAGAACTCGATATTCTTCTTGATGACGGCTGCGGTGTACTTGGTAACCATAGCCTTGCGGTCTACTACCTGGAGTACTACGCTTCCCTGGGTAAAGTTGAGTACCTTAGTCTCGTTGACGGCCATAGTGTTGAGGCTATTTACGAAGTTCTTGGTATCATTGTCCATCGAGGGAGCCGACTGGTACTGTGCAGAGGTAATCCACATCTTGTCGCCGGTCTGGTTGTACTTCTTGGCCAAAACCTCGAAGTCGGCACCGGCAGCCAAAGCCTTATAGATAGAGTCGGCGGTGGCCTGGGCGGCCTGAGGAGTCTCGGCAGCTACCTGTATCTGGCGGTACTGTACCGAGTCGGGCATCTGGGTTTTGGCTACTAACTTGATAAGGTTGAGCGTATTGTCCTGGACGTTGGCTACAGGACCGTAAGTCTGGCCTACGCCCATAGAGTCGATGCGTGTGGCGATGTCGGCAGGCAGGGCGGCCTTGGTTACAGGCAGGCCCAGGTAGGGCACGAGCGATGCGCTCTTGCGTACCACCTCGGTGGGGTCGGCAGCCTCGCTGAGGCTCTTGGTGTAACCGGCAAACTCTTTCTGGATGGCGGCACGGTCGGCAGCAGAGGGCGTTACCTCTACGTCAACGTACTTGATGTCGCGGCTCTCAACAAACTGCTCGAAGCGGGGCTTGAGCTCGTTGTACTTAGCCTTCAGATCCGAGTTGGATATCTGTACCTTGCTATCGTCGATAGACGAGTAGGGCAGGGCGGCCAGCTGTATCTGTGCCTCCTCGTTCTCCTCCTTGAACGAAGCCTTGGCCTCGATGGGGTTAGAGAGCAGGCAGTGGGCGAGCAGGCTCTGGTACTTCTGGGCGAGGGTCTGCTGGCGGAGCGTCTTCTCGATAAAGTTCCAGTACTTGTAGAGAGCCTGGTACTGCTGGGCCATCTGAGGGTTGGCACCCTGCTGGGTCTTGTACTCGGCGAGGAACTTCTGCAGCTGGTTAACATCGAAGCGGCCAGTCTGCTGGTTGATAAACGGGGTCTGCATGAGCAGAGGGTTGGTGCCCTGCTTGAGAATGTTCTGGAGCTCGCTGTCGGTAACCTTCAGACCCAGTTTCTCGGCCTCGGACTCTATCATCTTGCTCTGTACATAGCTGTTCCAGACCATGTCCTTGACCTGGTTGAGCTGCTCCTCGTTCAGATTGTCAGCACCCTGCTGCATCTTGATAACCTCGGAGTACTCGTCAACGAGTTTCTGGAAGTCCTGAACACTGATTTTCTCACCTAACACTTCGCCGACTTGCTGGCGCTGTTCGTTCTTAGTAGACTCGCACGAACGAACCGCCTCCTCGGCGATGAACGCAAAAAGGCCCACTGCTATGATGATGATAAGCAGAACGCCTTTGCTTCTGATTTTTCCTAATGCTGCCATTATTTGTAATTTTATTTGTATTTGTTTTTTGCCTGTTTGACGTAAATGCGTACAAAAATAGTACAAAAATATCAATTAACGGAATTTTTCGGAGGAAATTTGCTGTCAGCCGTTAACTTTTAGTTGTACAAGGATGATTTTGCTGGTGGTGTTTTTGATTATCTTGAACTCAAAGTTGCCTATTTTGATAACTTCGTTGAGTTTTGGGAAGCTCTCGTAATAATGCAGGATGAGGCCACTGATGGTCATATAGTCGTCGCTCTCTGGCAGATGGAGGTCAAACAGCTCATTGACTTTGTCTATCTCTAAGCGGGCCGACAGCAGATACTCACCATTGTCCAGCTTTTTAGCGACATACTTGGAGCTGTCGTGCTCGTCCTCGATGTCGCCGAAAATCTCCTCGACGATGTCTTCGAGTGACACGATGCCGCTGGTGCCGCCAAACTCGTCGATAACCACGCCGAGCGATTTTTTCTCCTGGAGGAAGGTACGCATAAGTTTCTGGGCGGCCATACTCTCGGGCACAAAGGGAATGGAGTAGATGTGCTCCTTCCACTGGGCAGCGTTGCGGAATATCTCAAGCGAGTGGATGTAGCCCACGATGTGGTCTATGTCGTCGCGGTACACGATAATCTTAGAGTTGCCGCTCTCGATGAACTTCTGCTGCAGCTCCTCGATACTGCAGTTGATGCTCACGGCGTTAATCTCAGTACGGGGCACCATGCAGTCGCGCACGCGGATATCAGAGAACTCGAGCGCGTTCTGGAAAATCTTCACCTCATCGTCAATGTCCTTGTTGTCCTTGGCATTGTCTATGCTGGAGTGTACCAGGTAGTCGAGGTCTATCTTGGAAAATCCCTCATCGTCGTCCTCCTTTTCCATGCGGATACCCACTATGCGTAGCAGGCATTTGGACAGAAAGGTAGAGAACTTGCTGATGGGCCACAGCACAATATAGAAAATGTAGGCAATGGGCGCGAACAGGGTGAGCAGTTTGTTGGCATTGTTCTTGAACAGCGTCTTGGGCAGAAACTCGCCCGTGAAGAGTACCACCAGCGTGGATAGCAGGGTGTCGGCTATGACCTTGGCCCCCGGTTCCCAAGTGGCAAAGAGGGTCTTGTCAAAAAACTGGGCAAAGAGTATGCCGTAGATGACCAGCACGATGTTGTTGCCTACCAGCATAGTGCTGACAAAGCCATTGGGGTGACTGTAGAATACGGAGAGCAGTCGCTGGGCGAAAGCGTTTTTCTCCCGGTCCATCTCGGCCCGCATGCGGTTGCTGGACACAAAGGCTATCTCCATGCCGGAGAAAAATGCCGAGAAAACCATGGAAATGAGAATACTGATGAGCAGGGGTATGTCTATAGTAGTTTCCATAACTAATGCGTAAGAGGTATTGAGGTGTTACGGGGCTGAGGCATGGGCGCCGGGCGCAGCTGGCTCTTGACGGTGTCGGGTGCGGTGCGCAGAGTGTCGTCGTCGCTGCCGAAGTCGCCTTTCTCAAAGGAACCCTTGCTGTTAGAAATGAAGTACTTGGTCATCTTCTCATCGCTACGGAAGTAGCTGCCCTGGATTTCGCGCTCAGGGGTAATGAGTTTGGAGAATACATGGGAGTACAGCTCGTGCTTATTCTCATCCCAGAAGAGTTGCTCGCTTGAAAAGCGCAGGCCGTCCTTGGTGAGTATGCGTACACGGCCACGTAGTTCCCATACGCGGCTCTCGTCAAAGTAGTAGGCGGTGTCGCACTGGATGTAGGACTGTACGTGGAACTTCTCGTCAAACTGCTCCAAGAAGAGGGCCTTGTCAAAAATCCAGCGGGAAGGATGCCGGTTCTGGTTGATTTCCCACCGCTCGGTGACAATGCGGTACTTGATGACACCCGAGTCAGAGATAAGGGTGTTGACACCATACGAAACCATCATCGCGACGGAATCGCGGGGATTGATGGCTGGCGCAGTGTGCTCTTGCTGCTCTTGACAGGAAGAGATAAGGACGACTGCAAGTATGGAGATAAGGACAGCGTGTCTCAAAACCGATAGTGATGTAGCCTGGGTTAATCTACTTTCCACTTAGCAAACCAGCGCTCGTTGAATACCAGGCCGATATTGATGCGGAAAATATTCTCCTTGATAAAGCCAGGGGCCGAAGAACGTACCCACTGTCCGCTGATGTTGAGGTATGAGCGGTTGTTATAGGCATTAACGATGGGGATGCCGAAGCCCATGCTGGCACTGATCTCCTTGGGGCCATCCTGGCCGTTGACAGTAACATAGGGGGTGGCATACGAAACACCGGCACGGTACTTGAGCCGGCGGAAGAAACTACGCCCTGCCTCCTCGCGGCAGTATTCGCCACCTAAGGTAATCTTGTGACGGTCTTTGAGCACGCGCTGCAGGGTAAACTGGGGCTCGCCGTCGACAGACGAGAACTCGGGAAAGTCTACCGACGCCCATTTCTGTAAAGTATAGTCTACACCCACCTTCCACTGGTTGTTGTGGTTATAGGTAAGGCTATAGCCAAACATGTCGGGGATAGCCAGGCCATTGGCTATACGCAAGGGGGGGAGTGTGTCGGGCTTGCTTTCCTGCGAGTTGGTCTTGATGACCAGACACTCAGGGTCGGCATTTAATTTATGGCCGGGGCTGTAGGTTACAGCGACCGTCAGTAGGTCTTTCTTGCTAAGTGGCAGGGTTCCCTGGATGCCAAAGTCCAGTTTGTAGCTGCGTATATCGGCTGAATAGTAACGCGAAATGGTATTGGCATAGCTGTCGCTATAACTATTGACCAGGCTGCGGCTGTAGTCGCCCCAAAGGTAAGAGAAGTTGGCACCGATGGACAGCCCCCTGAAAGGCTCCCAGCCAGCTCCGATGAACGCCTGATGCACACCTCCGCTACCTGAATAGGTGTTGGAAGACAGGGTAGTCTGAGTGTTGCCGACGTAAGAGGTGGTACCGTAGTTGTAGCCTACAGTGGTAAAGGGCAGCAGACCGAAGCCGATGCCGAAATGGCGGAAAGCGCGGAAACCAGCTATCACATAGTCGAGGTCGGCATTATTGGCATTGCGCTTCTGGCCGTTCTCGTTGAAGTTTGTAATCTGCCCAGACAAACCAGTATCAAAAATGAAAGAAAGGGAGTCAATGGCCGAGTAAGAGGCAGGGTTGAGGTAGTTAACCTGGTTGTGCTCGCGGAAACCTATACCCAGACCGTTCATGCCGCGGCTGAAACCGCTTGACTGATCGGCAAGTAAGCCTAAGCCAAACTGGCTGTAGGGAGAGTTGGTTCCACTCTGTGCCATTATGCTTATAGTTGCCCAAACAAAGAGGGCAACGCTCAAAAGTGCTCTTTTCATTATAATGATAATCTATATAGCATGCAAAATTATTGAAAAAAAACGAAACGACAGAACGAAAAATCCAAAAAAACAAACTATTTTTGCATCGTGAAACATTTTAATATACTTTTTAGAGTATCACTTTGGGCTATTTTACTGTCTTTAACATGTGCGTCGGTCAAGGCGGAAGAGGGGGTGAGTATTCCGGAGGTTGACTCGGTGGAAATAAGTCTGCTTACCTGTGGCCCCGGCCACGAGGTCTATTCGCTTTATGGCCATACGGCCCTGCGCTACAACGACCGCCGTACGGGCGAGGATTGGGTGGTCAACTACGGCATGTTCTCCTTTCGTCAGCGTTTTTTTATATTACGTTTCGTCTTCGGTATCACTGATTACAAGATGGGTATCATACCCTTCAGGGACTTTATGGCAGAGTATGAGGCAGAAGGGAGATGGGTCTATCAGCAGACGCTGAACCTCTCGGCAGCGGACAGGCTTGCCATCCGTACCGCCCTGCAGGACAACTACAGGGAGGAGAACCGCACCTACCGGTATAACTTCTTCTATAACAACTGTACGACCAAGGCCCGCGACTTGATAATAGACCATATATATAATAAGGTGGAGTTTCCGGCGCCGAGTAATGCCGGTATAACTTACCGGAGCATGATACACGAGTGGAATGAGAACTCGCCCTGGTGCCGCTTGGGCAACGATCTGCTGTTGGGCGTTAAGGCCGACCGCGAAGTGACCACCCGTGACAGGCAGTTTCTGCCAGACAGCCTGCGCAAGAGTTTCGCCGGGGCGAAAATCATTCTCCCAACGGGTCGACTGGTACCCCTGGTTTCGCGGAGCGAGATGCTCTATCAGCCGGGGGCTGCGGTGTCCGACGGTGGCTGCGGACTGACACCCTTGGGGTGCTCGCTGCTGTTGCTGGCAGTAGTGCTGGTGGTGTCGTTGGCAGAATATTATACGCATAAGATATACTGGGTGTTTGACGGATTGTGGCTGTTGGCTGATGGGGTAGCCGGATTAATCCTGGTGCTGATGATATTCTCGCAACATCCAACGGTAAGTCTTAATTTTCAGATATTTTGCCTCTGCCCGTGGTCGCTGATAGTCCTGTGGTCCGCTCTGCGCAATCTGCGGAAACACAAATGGGGCAAGGGACTGTATGTGTTACAGACCCTGTTAGGATTGTCGCTTTTCTTGGGTATTTGGCAGCATTATGATTGCTCGATATATATTGTGGCATTATCTTTGCTGTTAAGGTTGATGGTGCTACATCACTGGTGTAAACGAAAAAGAGTGATATGAATAGATGTTTTACGGCGATACTGCTCGCAATGACAGCATCGGGTTATGGCCAGTCGCTACAACCCGCTCCTAAGCTTGTGGTGAATATCACCATCGACCAGTTGCGCACAGACTATATCGAGGCGTTCTCTCCGCTATATGGGCAGAACGGTTTTAAGAAATTGCTTTCAGAAGGCAGGGTCTACGAGGCGGCAAGCTATGATTTTGCCCCGATAGACAGGGCTTCGGCAGTGGCCTCTGTAAGCACCGGTACTACACCTTACTATAATAACATCGTCGGCACACAGTGGCTGGACCGCAGTTCGCTACGACCAGTGTTCTGCGTAGACGACGCAAAGTACAGTACATCGCCAGGGCGGCTCTCCACATCGACCATAGGCGATGAGCTGAAGGTAGCCACCAATGGCTCTTCCTTGGTATATGCCTTGGCACCGGCCCGCGATGCGGCCGTGCTGTCGGCAGGCCATGCGGCCGATGGTGCCGTATGGATAGATGATAAAAAGGGTACGCTGACCACCACGGACTACTATCCGGCTAAGGTCAGGAAATGGCTGGAAGCCTACAATGCCGTATATTCGCAGCGGGCGACCGATGACCGCACCAAGAATCTGGCTGTGGCCCATGCTGCCGAGGCTTGTGTTACCGAGAATGCTTTGGGGCGCGACGCCTACACAGACTATCTGGCCGTAACACTTTCTGCCAAAGGCCGTAATGCCACCAACTGGCAGACGGACATGGAGGGCGTGTACACCAAGTTGGATGCCCTGCTGGCCAGTCTGATAGGGAATATCGAAAAGCTGGTGGGCAAGCAGAACGTGCTCTTTATGGTAACCAGTACGGGGTACACGGATGAGGAGAACGTAGACTATTCCAAATATCGGATACCCACTGGTACCTTCTATATTAACCGTACGGCCAACCTCCTCAATATTTATTTAGGTGCTGTGTACGGGCAGGGTAAATATGTGGAGACCTGTTTTCATAACGAGATCTACCTTAATCACAAGTTGATTGAGCAGAAACGGCTCAGCCTGAGCGAGGTGCTGGGGCGTTGCCAGGAGTTCTTAATCCAGAACTCAGGTGTCCGCGATGTGTACACTACCGACCGCCTGCTGAGTGGCAATGCCGATGTCCGCAAACTCCGCAACGGCCACCACCCTGCCGTGAGTGGCGACATCATCGTCGAGGTGGCTTCGGGATGGCAATTATATAATGAAGACAATCAGGAGAAGTACACCAGCCGCTCTTCGTTTGTCCCCTTTCCTATTATTTTCTATGGCGCAGGCGCCAAGGCAGAACATATTAACTCGCCGGTAACCGTAGAGCGTATAGCCCCTACCATAGCCAAGGCTATCCGTATCCGCGCCCCTAATGCTTGCAAGGCCGAACCGCTGTTCTGATAAGTCCGATAACCGTTTCTGGTCGTCGGGCAGATAGTGGGAGCGTACCCATGAGCTCGGCCTCGTCGTTCGGAGTGGCTGCGGTGTTGCCGCAAGCCCTCGTGGGCGACGTGGTGATAGTGTTTCTGCCGGTAATGTCGATGGCGGTATGAATGGGCTAACTTCCATTGAGCGAATTAATTACAACGGCATCGTGCGAAATTGTGGAAAAATATTCGTAACTTTGCATTCTGATAATGGGAAAAATAAAAAATATATAAACAATGAACTTCAATAAATTACTCAAGTCACTCTTTGGCGATAAGTCAACCCGTGACATGAAGCTGATACAACCTTTAGTTGAAAAGGTAAAAGAGGCATATCCAGCCATCAAGGCTCTAAGCAATGATGAGCTGCGTGCTAAAACCAAGGAAATCCAGAAATATGTACAGGACTCTGCTAAGGCAGAGAAAGAAGAAATAGCCAATCTGAAAGCTACCATCGAGAACACCCCGATAGACGAGCGTGAGAAGATATTCAACAAGATAGACAGCCTGGAAAAGGATGCGCTCGAAAAGTATGAGAAGGCACTGAACGAGGTGATGCCGGTAGCTTTCAGTATCGTGAAAGACACCGCCCGCCGTTTCGCTGAGAATGAGGAGACTGTGGTTACGGCCAACGACTTTGACCGCGAACTTGCCGCCAACCCTGCCAATGACTTTATCACCATCGATGGCGACAAGGCGATATACCATAATGAGTGGACAGCCGGTGGCAATAAGATAAAGTGGGACATGGTACACTACGATGTACAGTTGTTTGGTGGTATTGCTCTTCACCAGGGTAAGATAGCCGAGATGGCAACTGGTGAGGGTAAGACCCTGGTGGCCACGTTGCCTGTTTTTCTTAACGCACTTACCGGTAACGGTGTACACATGGTGACAGTGAACGACTATCTGGCCAAGCGTGACTCTGAGTGGATGGGCCCACTCTATATGTTCAACGGCTTGAGTGTAGACTGTATCGATAAGCATCAGCCCAACTCTGAGGCTCGTCGCAAGGCTTATCAGGCAGATATAACCTTTGGAACCAACAATGAGTTTGGTTTCGACTATCTGCGCGACAATATGGCCATATCTCCCGCAGACCTGGTTCAGCGCAGCCATAACTACGCGATAGTCGACGAGGTCGACTCGGTATTGATAGACGATGCCCGTACACCTCTGATTATATCAGGTCCTACGCCCAAGGGAGACGACCAGATGTTCGAGCAGTACCAGCCATTGGTAGAGCGACTCTATGAGGTTCAGCGCAAGCAGGCTACCGAGCTGCTGGCCGAGGCCCGACAGAAAATAACGGCTGCGCAGAATGAGCCGGACGCTAAGAAGGCTCAGGAACTTCGCACGGAGGGCTTTCTCTCGCTCTTCCGTTCTTACAAAGCCCTTCCTAAGAACAAGGCACTTATCAAGTACCTGTCAGAAGACGGCATTAAGTCTGGGCTGCAGCGCACGGAGGAGACCTATATGGAGAACAACAATCGTCGTATGCCCGAGGCTATAGCCCCGCTGTACTTTGTGGTGGACGAGAAGCTGAATAGCGCCGACCTGACAGACAAGGGAACCGCATGGTTGGCCCAGCAGGTTCACGATGACCAGTTGTTCGTGCTGCCCGATATAGCCTCGGAGCTGTCGGCCCTGGAGAGTGACAAGGAACTGACAGACCAGGAACGGGTAGATAAGAAAGACGAACTGATGGCTCACTATGGCGTGCAGAGTGAGCGCGTTCATACGCTACAGCAGCTCTTGAAGGCTTACACCATGTTTAATAAGGATGACGAGTATGTCGTTATCAATGGCGAAGTTAAGATTGTAGATGAGCAGACGGGCCGCATCATGGAGGGACGTCGCTGGAGCGATGGGCTGCATCAGGCTGTAGAGGCCAAGGAGCACGTTCATGTTGAGGCTGCCACTCAGACATTCGCCACCATTACCTTGCAGAACTACTTCCGTATGTATCATAAGCTGTCGGGTATGACAGGTACGGCTTCGACTGAGGCTGGCGAGTTCTGGGACATTTACAAGTTGGACGTGGTCGAGATACCTACCAACAAACCTGTGGCCCGTATCGATATGGATGACCGTCTGTATAAGACCAACCGTGAGAAATATCGTGCGGTTATCCAGGAGATTGAGGCTATGCGTAATGCAGGACGCCCCTGTCTGGTGGGTACAACTTCGGTAGAAATCTCGGAGTTGCTCAGTAAGATGCTTACCATGCGCAAGATACCTCACGAGGTGCTCAATGCCAAGAACCACTTGCGCGAGGCCCACATTGTGGCCAAGGCAGGCCAGAGCGTGAATGGCCTGGGCGCGGTGACCATCGCCACCAACATGGCTGGTCGTGGTACCGATATCAAGTTGTCGCCCGAGGTGAAGGCTGCTGGTGGCTTGGCCATCATCGGTACCGAGCGCCACGAGAGCCGTCGTGTAGACCGCCAGCTTCGTGGTCGTGCCGGCCGTCAGGGCGACCCCGGTTCGTCGGTCTTCTATGTTTCGTTGGAAGATAAGCTGATGCGTCTGTTTGCTGCTGAGCGTATCGCCAAGGTCATGGACCGTCTGAAGTTTGAAGATGGCGAGCGTATCGAGGCTCCTATCATGTCGCGTGCCATCGAGCGTGCTCAGAAGAAGGTCGAGGAGAACAACTTCGGTATCCGTAAGCATCTGCTCGAATACGACGATGTGATGAACAAACAGCGTACCGTGATTTATGAGAAGCGCCGCCATGCCCTTATGGGCGAGCGTATCGGTATGGATATAGCCAATGTCATCTGGGACCGCTGCGTTACCATTGTACAGCGTAATGATTATACCGGGTGCAAGGAAGAGTTCCTCAAAGTCCTCGCCATGGAGTGCCCGTTTAGTGAGGAGGAATTTCTCTCTGGCAAGCCCGATGACTTAGCTGAGCGCGCGTTCCAGGAAGCAATGGCCGCGTTCAAACGTAAGACCGACCGTATTCAGAGTGTTGCCTACCCTGTTATCAAGCAGGTCTACGAGGCTCAGGGCGACCGCATAGAGCGTATCAATGTGCCCATTACCGATGGCCGTCAGCTGTTCTACATCCCCTGCAACCTGAAGGACGCTTACGAGAGCGAGGGCAAGGATGTGGTAAAGCAGTTCGAGAAGTCGGTAGTGCTTCGCATCATTGATGATGACTGGAAGGAGAACCTCCGTCAGCTCGACGACCTTCGTCACAGCGTCCAGAACGCTTCGTATGAGCAGAAGGATCCGCTTCTTATCTTCAAGCTGGAGAGTGCCAAGCTCTGGGACTCTATGATCGATGACATGAACACCCGTATCGCTTCTATCCTCATGCGCGGTCAGATACCCGAGATAGAACAAGGTGTTCAGGAGGCTGCCCCTGAGGCTCGCTCTCAGCGCTATAATGAGCAGAAAGAGAACCTGGAGGATGAGGCTCAGCAGGCTGCTGCTCAGCACGATACACGCGAGGGTGCCGACCAGGTCAACCATACTCCGTATGTTGCCCAGCGCATGCCCCGTCCTAATGACCCATGCCCATGCGGTTCTGGCAAGAAGTTCAAGAACTGTCACGGCCGAAATATCCGATAAAGATGATAACTGTCAGTAACTTACTGAAGAAGTTTGGCGACAAGACAGCCGTAGATATTCCCGAGTTAACTATTAACGATGGGGATATCCTTGGACTTGTTGGCAACAACGGGGCTGGCAAGACAACCCTGTTCCGCCTTATGCTTGACCTGCTTAGCGCTGACTCTGGGGAGATAACCATTAATGGTATAAATCCGGCTGCCAGCGAGGACTGGAAACAGTTGGTAGGAGCCTATATTGACGAGGGCTTTCTAATAGACTTCCTTACGCCCGAGGAGTATTTCGAGTTTGTCGGCAAGGTAAACGGCCTTACTAAGGAAGTTATTGCTGAGCGCCTGTCGTTCTTCGAGCGCTTCATGGCGGGCGAGGTTATGGGTCAGAAAAAGTATATCCGCGATTTTTCTGCGGGCAATAAGCAGAAAGTGGGTATCGTTTCGGCCTTGCTGAGCCATCCCCAGTATGTTATCCTTGATGAACCGTTCAACTTTCTTGACCCCTCAAGTCAGATATTGCTCAAGAAACTCTTGGTCGACTATGCCCAGCAAAACCAGGCAACTGTCCTTGTGAGTAGTCATAATCTCCAGCACACCATCGACATCTCTACTCGTATTGTCCTGCTGGAGCATGGGCGTGTTGTTAAAGATTTGCCCAACCATGAGGGTAGTGCCGAGCAAGAATTGGACAGCTATTTTGAAGTGAACGAGTGACAGACTACGTATAACCCTTATACAAGGCCCTGAGACCATCCGCGTCTCAGGGCCTTGTGGCTTATAGGAATGTAGAGCGGGCCTTTGGGCACGAAATGACGGTTTCCATAAACGTGGAGACGGTCATTAGAAGGCCAAAGGTGGTCGCTGCAATTTTCTCCGAGGCAATATGGCAAGCAGTGTTAAACATTTTCAGTTTTTTTCTTTTTATATTTGATATTTCTTTGTAACTTTGGCACTTGTAGCTGGCTTAGGTCTGTACGCTATGGTGCTGACGGCCTGCAGCCAGTGCGCTCTTAGCCTCACAATCCACGCCGAACCGCTTGCAGGAAAGTAATCGGTGGGAAGGGGCACAATATATATAAAGGCGTTTACTTGACGCTTTGTTTGAGACAGCTTGGAATCTCGCAAATTCAAAGTCATTATAGTCTTGAACTTAGCAACGGTAGATGCTCCAGGTGTGATTATATCAATCCTGTGTGGTTCATAGCAAGTAATCATAGTATCCTTAGGGA